>NZ_NRRG01000067.1 GCF_016583575.1 Thiocystis violacea | reverse complement strand
CCCCCACCCATGACCAACCCCGCTCAACCCCGCCTGCTGCTCGACATCTCCGTCCTGGTCCAGACCGACCGGCGCACCGGCATCGAGCGTGTCACCCGCGCCCTGCTCGGCCAGTTCCACGCCGAACCTCCGCCAGGCCATGACGTACAGGCCATCTACCATGACGGTGTCGCTTACCGTTGCGCCGACCACTGGTGCGCCACCCATCTCGGCTGGCCGCCGCCCACCGGACCGGACCCCGTCGTCTGTCCCGCTCGCGGCGACCGCCTGCTCGCGCTGGAACTGAATCCCGGCCTGGTTCCGCGCACCCGACGCCTGCTCGAACACTGGCGCGCGCGCGGCGTGGAGCTGCATTTCATTGTCTTCGACCTGCTACCGGTGCAGCGTCCGGACTGGTTCCTGCCGCAGGTCCACACACACTTCCTGCCCTGGCTCCACACCCTCATCGCCGTCGCCGACGGACTCTGGGCCATCTCCAACAGCGTCGCCGAGGATCTGCGCGCCTATGTCCAGACCCAGGCGCCGGAGCGCCAGTCCGCCCCGCGCATCGGTCACTTCCATCTCGGTGCCGACCTGGCCGCCAGCCTGCCCACCAACGGCCTGCCGCCCGAGGCCGAGTCGATACTCGCCACGCTGCGCGCCCGCGCCACCCTGCTCTCGGTCGCCACCATCGAGCCGCGCAAGGGTCACGCCCAGACCCTCGCGGCCTGCGAGCGTCTCTGGGCCGGCGGCCACGACTTCAACCTCGTCTTCGTCGGCAAGCAGGGCTGGCTGGTCGACACCCTCGCGGAGCGCCTGCGCCGCCACCCGGAGTCGGGCCGCCGCTTCTTCTGGCTGCCGGGCATCAGCGACACCTATCTGGAGGCCGTCTATGCCGCCAGCCGCGGCCTGCTGGCCGTCTCCGAGGGCGAGGGCTTCGGCCTGCCACTGATCGAGGCCGCGCGGCACCAGTTGCCCATTCTCGCCCGTGATCTCCCCGTCTTCCGCGAGGTCGCGGGCCAACAGGCCACCTGGTTCGCCGGAACCGCGCCCGAGGATCTCGCGCACGCCATCGCCGCCTGGTTGCCCAAGCTCGCCGAGGGCACCGCCATCCCCTCGACCCAACGGCCCTGGATGACCTGGGAGGCCAGTGCTCGCCAGCTCTGGCGTGCACTGGGTCACGGTGCGGCCACGTCGCCGCGGCCCTGACGCCCCAGCGCCTTGCATTGCCTGGCTGGATCGGCTAGAAAGGCGCTTCGCGACCCATGATCGGAGACGGACCGAGCATGAGAGCAACGCAGGTCATGCCGCCGGGATCGAAAAAACGTCACTTGTTGTATATTCAATACATTTTCTTGTCTGTGCTATCCAAGCCACAAACACTGTGCTAAGCTCACGAAAGCTCGCTGAGCTAATGGGGCGTGCCCTTCTGCCTGGATCGCGATCGGGACACGGCGCCGGTTGGGCTGGTACGAAAGCGACAAAACATCTTCCTGTTGGTTGAACACTCTGGAGATTGACCCAAATGACTAACGAACAAATCGTCCAACAATACTACATCGCTTACTACGGCCGTCCGGCGGACCCAGCGGGTCTGACCTTCTGGACCGACCGCTTGGCGATCGGCGTGCCGGTCAGCGAGCTGATCGCCTCCTTCGGTTCCCCGGAACAAACGGAGTTCGTCGCCATCTATGGCGAGGATCCCGCCGCGGAAGATTTTCTCACCGCCGCTTATCAGAACATCTACAACCGCGCCCCGGATGACGACGGTCTGGCCTTCTGGCTCGCCAAGTACGAGGAGCTGCTGGATTCCGGCATGAGCGCCGACAGCGTGCGCGCCACCCTGGTCATCGCGCTGGTCGAGGGCGTGGCCGACAGCGCCCCATGGGACAAGGCGACCTTCGACAACAAGACGGTGCTGGCCGAGGAGACCACCACCCTGGCCGAGCAGTTGACCGACCCCGCCGATGTCGGCGCGCTGATCGACTTCGTCAAGAATGGTGCCTTCCAGGATCCGGAGATTGGTTTTCCGTCGCATCTGGAGGAGGCCCTGGACGGCGTGCAGGCTGAGTTCAACGATCTATCGGGGACGACTTCCGGGCAGACCTTCACGCTCACGGCCGATGTGGACTCCATTCCCGGTCTGATCGGCTCCCTTGGGACCATCAGCAACATCGGCAACGACACGATCATCGCCGGCGAAGGCTCCTTGGGCGGTGTGCATACCCTTGGTTCATCCGACGTGATCAATGGCGGCGACGGCATTGACCGCATGAATCTGCGTCTGGCCGACACCAGTCCCGCTGCGGTTCTTGGACAATCCGTTACGCCGAATATGACCTCGGTCGAGCAGGTTTATACCCAGGCGCTGAACTCGGTTGCGGGCGGCGTGAACTCCATCAACGCCATCAACACCAAGGGCACCACCGAGTGGTGGAGCGATCGCTCGACCGCTGATCTGGACATCAACAACGTTCAGGATCTCGCCACCCTCGGCGTCATTGGCGGCGTGGTTGACAACGACTACACCGTCGGCTTCGCCCCCGCCGTCGCCACCACCGAGCTGAATGTCGCGCTGCAAGGCGCGGTGCTTAATGACCTGGGTGCCAGCCGTCAAGGCGGCGGTACCGAATTCAGCACCTGGAACTTCAATGTTAGCGGGACCGCCAACAGCACCATCGAACGGCTGACCGACGACGCTGAGATTGCGACACGGGCTGCGTTGACCGACATGACCAAGCTCACGGCCAGCGGCGACCGCATGCTGACCATCGAAGCCGAGCTGCAAAACACCACCACCATCGACGCCAGCGCCCAGACCGCCACCACGGCCGGTCTGCGGGTGGTCGTTGATGATGCGTTCGGCAAAAACATCACCTTCACCGGTGGTGCGGGCACGGATCGCGTCGATGTCCAGGATGAGAATCTGACCCAGGCCGACAAGCTCGACGGCGGCGACGGTGTGGATACCTTCCGCATCGCCAATGGCTCTCAAGCCGGCGGCATGATGACCCTGGTCAATGCCCAGAACGTCAAAAACTTCGAGATCTTCGAAGGCATGGGTGCGAATCAGACCTACAACCTCGACAACCTGTTGCCGAACAACGTCCTCTCCGAAGTGCATCTGAACCCGGATTCCGGCACCGACATCACGGTCAACAACATCCCCGACACCGCTACCGGTGCCATCCGGGTAGTGGCAGATGAGATCAATGTCGCCACCCTCACCGCCAAGAGCTTCATTCAGGGCGGCACCAGCGACGCCGTCACGCTGATCCTGGATAACGCCGTCGCGCGCGCGGCCGGCGGTGTCGACGGTGTCGATATCGCCGAGCTGAACTTCAGCCGGCTCGACAACCTCAACCTCCAGTCGCTCAGCGATGGCTCGCCCAGTCAGATTAACGAGCAGAACAGCATCGGCAACCTGATCGCGGGTGACCTCGAAGTCATCACTGTCACCGGCGACCAGAGTCTGTATCTGGCCACCGACTGGGTCTCCAACGCGGTCACCAAGGTCGATGCCTCGGGGATGATCGGCGCCGCCACCCTCAGTGTCGATCTGAGCTACGACATCCACGGCGAAGGTGCGCAGATCATCGGCACCGCCAACGATGACTTTATCGCTGGCACGTCCGTCAATGAGCTGGCCAAGGGTGACAACATCACCGCCGGCGCCGGCAGTGACACGGTCGTGTTGGGTTGGTCCAGCGTCGAGCGCAACAACACCATCAACTACACCGCGACCGCTCTCAGCTCCGGCGATGTCACCGCCGACACCGCCGATACGGTCTGGAATGTTGGCGAAGGTGATCGCATCAACTTCACCGCCGGCATCGAGAGCCAGTTGAAGGCCAACGGCTATGTGTTGAGCAGCGTCGCGGCGCCCCAGACGCTGACCAACCGGGCCGACTCGGCACAATTCGACATCAACAACAACGTCATCGCGGTCGATAAGGCGGATGGGTCGCTTGCCCTCCAGATCGACCTCAACGGCGACGGCCTCTTCACCGCCACGCAGGACTTCGAGATCCTGTTCGGCAATCGTGCCGGCAGCACGATCCAGTATGACGCCGTCAACGACTACTTCACCTTCACCAATGTGGTCGAGCCAGTCGCGACTCCGATCTTCACGCTCACGGCCGATGCGGCCACGGCAGACGAAGGGGCGAACGGCACCTGGACCCTGAATCTGGCGAATGCGGTGGCCGGTCAGGACTACTCGGTGAACCTGGACACCGTCCTCGGCGGCGGTGCCACGGCGGCTGATGTCGGTGCCCTGGCGGTCACCGGCGGTGCCGGTGTGACCTTCGCCGGCAACGTGGTCACCTTCGCCGCCGGCACCACCACAGCGCAGGTCACGGTGCCCTTCCTGACCGACGCCATCACGCCGGAGCTGGGTGAAACCGTCCAGGTGGCCCTCAGCAACCCCACCAACGGGGCGCTGACGGTGACCCCGACCGCGCCGGTCGAGATCACCGATGTGCCGCCGGGTGCGCAGACGACGGTTGATGTCACGGCGGGCGGTGCCTTCACCGCGACGGCAGGCGTAGACATCTTCGTCTACAACTTCGATATCGCCGGCGGTCGTGCGACGACGCAAGCGGCAGGTGCGGCAGCCACCATTGCCGGCTTCGATGCGACGCAGGATATTCTGCGGTTCAACAATACTGCCACCGCAACGCCCAGCACGGAAGCGGCTTTCCTGGCCTTGGCAGGGGTCGTGCCGTCGGAGAATCCGTTTGCCTTGCCGGCTCCCGGCAGCACCGCCTTCTTCTTCGATCCCAATGGGGGCGGTATCGTGGGCGGCGTCACCCTGACCGGCATCCTTGATCAAGGGCTGGTGCAGATTAACGCCGAGATCGTCTAACGCCTTGGGGTTTCCGGTGCCCCGACGTCGGGGCACCGTTTTGCGCGGTTTGATGACAGCAACACTTTTTATTCTGAAACAACGGAGATGACTGACATGGCAAACATTCCTGGTTCGGCTGGCAACGACATCATGGTCCCCACCGGTGGTAACAACTATCTGGGCGGCGCGGGTAACGACACTTATATCATTACTTCCGCAATGACAGCCGGCGCCACGGCGCAGATCACCGATACCGAAGGAACCAACATCATCCAGCTCATCGATGGGCTGACCATCGCCTCCAGTTCGTTCACCAACAACGCGACCCAGTTGACCCTGTCCAACGGGGCGATCGTCCAGGTGCTCGGCGCCAACAACATGACCTTCCAGGTCGGCGCCAATGCCACCAGCGGCGATGTCGCCCCCTCGCAGACCTATGCGCAGTTTGCTGCGCAGTTGGGGGGAAGCGTCCCGGCTGCCGGGGCACCGGCCGTGGCGGGCACGCCGAATTTCTCGGTTCCGAGCAACGGCACCCCGACCACCCCCACCCTGTCCTTCGCCTCGACCGCCGTGTCGCTGATCGAAGGTAACAGCGGCACCACCAATATGACCTTTACGGTCAATCTGAGTGCGGCGCAGACCTCCGCCGTGACCGTGAACTATGCCACCGCCAACGGCACCGCGACCGCCGGTTCGGACTACACCGCCGCCGCCGGCACCCTGACCTTCGCCGCCGGCGAGACCAGCAAGACCGTCACGGTGCCGGTGATCGGCGATACCACCTTCGAGCCGAACGAGACCTTTTCCGTTACCCTGAGCAGCCCCACGCTGAATGGCGCGGCCGCCGGCATCGCTCTGGCGACGGCGAATGTGGCCACCGGCACCATCACCAACGACGATACCAATCAGGCGCCGGTGGTGACCTCGATTCCGGGCGCGCAGGGCACGACCGTGACGGCGCAGCCGGGTGCGGTGACGGCGGCCGGGCTCTTCGGTGACTATACGGTGGCCGATGCCGACACCACGCTGCTGACAGTCACGATCAGCGCGGGCAATGGGCTGGTGCGGCTGACGGATCCCGCCGCGCTCTTGTCCTACAGCAATACGTATGTTCCGGGAACCAATGCGGCCACCATTACCGCGCAGGGTAGCCAGGTCAATCTCAGTAATATCCTGGATACCATCCAGTACACCGCATCTGGCGCGGGCGGCAGTACCGATACGCTGACCATCGTCGTCACCGACGGCACCACGCCGGTGACCAAGACGGTGCCGATTCAGGTGGCGGCGACGCAGTATCTGAGCGCCGGCAACGATAATCTGATCGGGACGGCCTTTGGCGATCTGTTCCTGGGCACGAATGCGGCGGGAACGGCTGAGTTCACGGTCGGTGCGTTGGATGTCATTACAGGCAATGGCGGGACGGATATTCTGCGGTTTTCGCAGGCTCAGACCGCAGGTGCTCTAGTTGCTTCGGCAGCAGGGGCGATCACTTCGGTTGAGCAGGTGGAAATTGCCACCGTGCTTGATACCTCTATTGCTGACGATACGGATATCTTTACTTTGGATGCATCGTTGGTCGGCGGGTTGCAAACAATTACGTTTACAGCCGCAGCAGAGCCGGCTGTCGGAGATCGAGACAGTTTGACCGTGACAAAACTGACCGATACTCAAACGGTGGTTGTGACCTCGAATGCAGAACTGATCTCCGTTGGTCACCTCAGTGCTACCGCTGGGGTGGAAACTCTCAATGTTGCTTTGACGGGCGGCGTCTCGCTGCTTGATGGCGCTGTTCCTGACACTGGCGGTATTACGGCAACCAGCGGCGGCGCGGGCGATATCCTGAAGATCAGCTCGACCGGCAATACGGCTAATAGTATTGGCACGCTGACGACTAACGACGCTGCGCAGTCGGTCGTGATCAGCGGTAATGCGAATCTGGCGATTGCGGATGTCGTCACTGGCGCCGTTATCGATGCTCGTCTGCTGACGGGAAATCTCACGCTGGGCTATAATCTCGCAGCCGATGGCAGCATCCAGACCGGCATTGGTGCGGATACAATCAACATCGGCACGTTGGCCGTTGGCGACAACGTCATCAGCACCGGTGCGGGCAACGATACCATCACGCTGGATAATCTAGCTATAGGCGACAATGTGATCACCGGCGGCGCGGGCGCGGATACGGTGACGGTGTCCACTAATGCAGGCGCGGTTAATGATATCCTGAGATTCGGCGACGGCGACTCGCCGTTGGTGACGGTGAGCCTGGGGACCAACAACACCCTGGATACGGGCGATACCTTCACCTTTGCCGGTGCCAGAGGCGATGTGGTAACGGCTACTGGTAACACCGCGCTTACTGCAGGTGAAACCTTTGCGTTTACTGGCACCCAGACACTGGCCAGTATCACCATGCCGAATAGCGGTGTGGTGTCCGATGGCCAGTATGGCGTGGTGCTTGGCAACTATAATGCCACGACCGGCGTGTTCACCGTCGATACGGGCGCTGGCACCAGTACCCTGGTGGTTTATGACGGCGACAATACCGCAGCCGTTTCGCAGTCCGCTATCGTGCTGCTTGGCACGGCGGCAATCGCCACCTTGAATGCCGACGGCTTCGTGATCTAACCATGATCGCGGTTGGGGTCGATGTTGTTGGTTGACCTCAACAACGCTTGAACTTGAACGCCCTCGGGAGACCGGGGCGTTCAATCCTGAAATAAACACTCATGTTTTGGGGGTGCTAACAAACTTATCCATAATACATTGAAATTAGCTTAGTGACGATAATAGATAAATTTTAACTAATTAACAGAGCAGGTAATCATTATGCTAAAAGCTGGAGCGACAGCCAAAACTGGCGAAAAGTGTCCTCAAGGCGGTGTTTGGCATCCGAAAGGCAAGCCGGAAGAAACACGTTCGATTGGTATTGGTAATACGATGCCGCCAACGAAGGATGGCGATACGATCTGGGTTCTAAAAACGCCGACTGGTGATATGAGCTAGCTGTCAAGCAGGGTTAGGATGGGCAGTGGCCCTTGGCATAGCGACGTAGGTTGGGTTGCGCTTTTGGCAACCCAACCCATATGCCAACGCCTGATGATTGATTTCAACCGCCCCTGGGAAACCGGGGGCGTTTTTAACGCAGAACAGAATCGATTCATAACATAACAATCACTCCGCCTGTCCTTTCGTATTGCGCCGTCGCTTGCTTCAGGAGCACGTCATGCAATACAAACGCGACCTGATCGTTCGACTCTCCAAGGATTACGACATCGAACCGAACAGCCATATCCTCGGAAAAACCAATCACCATGAAAATGTCATGCGTCATTTCGTCAAGTCGAGCCTTCCCGATCCGCAACGTCAAGCACACTTTATTCGCGAATTGAAACAACTGCATCGCGGCCATCATCCACGTCGGCGCCGCAACACGCATCACTGATCGTTACGACTCGAAGACCACAGCCACTCACTCACTTTTCATACTCAACAATTTGACGGCTCACGACGAAGAAACAGCGCGGAATTTACTCAGGATGCTACGGGTACCCTAAAGACAGCCTTGAAGTCAACCCGTTACGGCATGGATGCCGATTAACGCCCCGAGCTGCGTCGCGCTTGGGGTTTTTTATGCGGCGCAGAGACAGCGGTCAGACGAGGTTACGACGATGCAACGCGGATATTTCTTTAAACGCTTGACTGGTCAATCGATTCGAGACAGCGATTCGCTGCTGGAAATCGAGCAAGCGGTAGCGGATCGCTATCGTCGGCCGCTGCGGCTTTCTTCCTATGACGCGGATGTGATTGCCGAACATGGCAATGTCTTCGCCGTTGCGCCCGCCGATGCGGATCTCGATCAAGCGATCGATCACGAATTGGCGCGGATGAGGTGGGAGCGTGGTTGAGTCTGGCATCACCGAACAAGATGTCTATCGCTATCTGCTTGAAACGCTTCAACCCATCTATGCCGACCTGGTGGCAACGCTCGGCGAAAAACCCACGCAGGTTGTGTTTCAATTCGAGGCCGCGTTTGTTCATCTCGCAGTGGCACGGACCAAACCCGAAGCGACTGAAGACAACCTGAAAAAAGCCTTGGGACATCTGCAGCGTGCCGCCCTGGATGCCGGAAAGATCCTCTGGCTGCACAAAAAGCGCGAATTGTCGGCGATCGTCAGCGACGAACAGCTACGGCGCTTTTGTGTCAACCTCTCCGAATCCGCATTGCTGGAGTCCTATCGGCATGCGGAACGTCTTGGCCGACGGGCCAGACAACTTGAAATCTCCTCGACCGGCATCGATCCAGGGGCGGCGGTCGATGCCTATTACGCCGCTGCGCTGGCGTTTGACCAAGTGCTTGAACACGTCGATCCTGAAAAGATCCGGTCTTTTCGGAAATTTCGCTTCGCGTCTCTCCTGCGCGAGCAAGGACTGGGTTTGGCTGTGGGGATCCTGGCCGGCTTGCTGGCGACATTGTTGTGGTCGCTGTTGTGACATGAGGAGCTGAACGAACGTACATGACCGGATGATGAATGGCTAAAAAACGCACCGCGAATCACAAAAACGCCGCGAAAGCGCCGATGCGGACACCCGCGCCTGCGGCCATGACCGAGGCGCTCCAGGCGTATCAATCGGGCCGCCACGCCGACGCTGCGCAATTGGCGACCCGCCTGACCCAAGACTATCCTCGCCATCCCTTTGGCTGGAAACTGCTGGGCGCGACCCTCACCGCGCTCGGCCAAACCGAGGCCGCGCTGGCCGCCAAGCGGCAGGCCGTCGAGCTGACGCCTGACGACGCCGAAGCCCACGCCAATCTGGGCAACAGCCTCCAGGAAATCGGCCGCGCCGCAGAAGCGGAAATCCATTGCCGCCGTGCCATCGCCCTCCATCCCGCTCTGGCCTCCGCGCATAGCAACCTGAGCCTGGCCCTGCTCCAACAGGGCCAACTGACCGCAGCCGAGATCAGCGCCCGGCAGGCGCTGGCCTTGCAGCCCGGTTTTCCTCCCGCCCTCAATAATCTGGGCATGGTGCTCATGGAGGCCGGCTTGCTGGCCGAGGCCCGCCACTGTTTCGAGCAGGCCATCGGCGCCCAGCCCGGCTTCGCCAAGGCCTACCTGAATCTTGGCAATGTCCTCATCCATCTCGGGTTGATCGCACCGGCCGCCGCCGCCGTGCAAACGGCACTCGCGCAGAGTCCGACCTTTGCCGAGGCCTGGGTGGCCTGGGCTAAAATCGCTCAGAACGAGGGCGACTTCGCCACCGCCGAGCAACGGCTGCGTCAGGCGCTGGCGTGTGACCCCGAGTTCTCGGGCGCCTGGGCCGAACTGGCGCATCTGCGCAAGATGACCCGCGCCAACACCGCCTGGCTGGATCAGGCACTGGCCCTGGCGGCGAAGGGGTTGCCGCCGGCCCGCGAGTCCGAACTGCGTTACGCCATGGGCAAATACTGCGATGACGTAGGCGACTACGACCAGGCCTTCGCACACTACCGACAGGCCAACCGCCTGAAACGCGGCTATGGTCAAGCCTACGATCCGGCCGCCCGGCAGCAGCAGGTCGAGCGTCTGTGCCGAACCTGGTCCGCGGCGGCGCTCCGGCAGGCTCATCCCGAGGCCAGTGCGTCGGAACTACCCGTGTTTATCGTGGGTATGCCACGGTCGGGAACCTCGCTGTTGGAACAGATTCTTGCCTCCCATCCGGACGTTTTCGGCGCGGGTGAGCTGAGTTTCTGGAGCGATCCGGCGCGCGCGCTCGGCGATGCCTGCCTCGACGCGCCCCCCGACGAACTCCCCCTGGCCCGGCTCGCCGTCGCCGCACTGGCGAATCTGGCGCAGCGCGCGGGCGAGCGGCCGCGGCGGGTCGTCGATAAAATGCCCGGAAACTTTCAATACCTGGGGCTGATCCATGCCGTCTTTCCCAACGCCCGGATCATTCATGCCAGCCGACATCCCATCGACACCTGTCTGTCGATCTATTTCCAGAATTTTCACGCCCGCCACACCTACGCCAACGATCTTGACGACCTGGCCCACTTCTATCGCCACTACCGGCGTCTGATGGACCACTGGCGGACGGTCCTGCCCGCCGACCGCCTGCTGGAGGTGTCCTACGAAGCCCTGATTACGGATGTGGAAGGCTGGAGCCGGCGGATCGTCGACTTCCTCGGTCTGCCCTGGCACCCCGATTGCTTGGCATTCCATCGGACGCCGCGCACGGTTGCGACCGTGAGCAAATGGCAGGTGCGCCAGCCGGTTTATCACACCAGCAAGGAACGGTGGCGCAATTACGAGAAATTTCTGGAACCGCTGTTGCCGTTGTTGGAACTTGAGTAAATTAAAGGGGCCAGCAAGGTAGGATGGGTAGCAAGGTAGGATGGGTAGAGTGACCACGGTATGACGCTGACCTTTGGCACGGATGCTGATTGGTCACGAAACCCATCGAACCACCGACCTTGATGTAAGACATGAACGCCCTCGGGAAACCGGGGGCGTTTTTTGTTGGGCGCGATCCTGAAACGCCAGCGCGGGGTTCGGTGGGTTTCGCTATCGCTCTACCCACCCTACGTCTACGCCTTCTGAAACACGGATTGCATTGATTGTTTGCCGCCTTTTGGGGTGGTACGATCAAACCAATGAACAAAGAGCAACTCAAACATATTGCCGCCGCCTTGCACGCGATTGCCTTGGCGCAGTTTGCGGTCTTTGGCTACACCGCGCTGATCGCTCAACCTGTTGCCTGGGTGCAACTCACGCTGTCGATCATCGGTTTTTTCAACATCGAATTTGTGGCTGTTTGGGTGTTGTCTTACGTTCGTGACTCGGGGAATCCGCCATGACCAGTTCAGTGCTTTCTCTCTTGATGCTCTTGCTGATCGTTAATGTGATCGGCGGTGCTTTGATCTGGTATCTCAAACATCATCCGCCTGGTCATTGATTAGCGAGGTAGGATGGGTAGAGTGACCACGGTATGACGCCGATGATTGGAACGGACGCCGACTGGTCACGAAACCCATCAAACCACCGACCTTGAAGACAGACTTGAACGCCCTCGGGAAACCGGGGGCGTTTTTTATTGTGCGATTCCTGATGACTTGGCGCGTGGGATCTACAATCGAATGGGTTAATCGTCTTCGTCGAGCCGGGTAGCGCAGAGACGTCCAGTCTGGTCGGTCTAACCGTCCTGCCTCACTCACCCCAAGGGTACGGCTCTAGCCACCCGTCTCGCACGTCTATTGACCAACCTGCGGCCAATCTCGATCCGTCCGCACCCTCGCCGCCGACCTTCCCTGACCCTCCCGCCTCACATCAAGTACGTTCACCGATCTTCGAAGCGGATTTTTCCGAATCGAGCTACGGCTTCCGACCGGGGCGAAACGCCATCAGGCGATCAAGGCGCGCAGCGGTAGAGTATCAAGCCCATTTAGCCATCGTGACCGAGGAGACGATCGTCTATGAATACGCGGTACTGGTGACCTCGCTGACGGCGGAGATCCTCACCGTCGCCCAACTCTATCGCGAGCGCGCCGACAGCGAAAATCCCTTCGATGAGCTCAAGAACCACTGGGGCTGGGGTGGCTTCACGACCCGCGATCTCAAGCGCTGTCGCTTCATGGCCCGCTTGACGGCCCTGACCTACAACTGGTGGAGCCTATTCGTGCGCCTGGCCAACCCCTGGAAGCACACCGAGGCCATCACCAGCCGTCCGCTGTTGCTCTCCGCCCCAGCTCGTATGACCCGCCACGGCGGACAAACCCGCCTCACCATCACCCACCCGCATGCCGAGGCCGACCGGGTGGAGAGCGCCTGTCGTGCGCTGGCGGTGTTCTTCAGAAGCCTGCGTGCAACTGCGGAGCAGTTGACTCCGCTGCAACGCTGGTACCGCATCCTCTCGCGCGCCCTCGTGAAGTACCTCCAGGGTCGCGAATTACAGCCGCCCATCGCCCTGCCGACCACGACCTAGCCGTCTCAGCCCCCAGCGTGGATCATCCCGTGGACCGAAAACGGTCCGCGGTGGGTAGCAACTGCTCTTTTTAGGATAAAGCGTGCGGGGTGGCCACCAGACGACCGAGGGGGAAACGCGGTGCTCGCTGGTGAGGGTGGGTGAGGGTCGGCATGGTGACGGCTCCAGACGGCAACGAGGTGATTGAGGATGGAGGGGCGGCACGCTGCAGGACGGCTAGACTCAGCTCGATCAGGAGCTGGGCAAGGCCGGGATGACCGATCTGGCGGGCCATGAACTGACGAAAGGACAGGAACGACTGGGACATCGGGACTCCGGGTGGAAAGGAAGGATCGGTTGCAACCCGTGACACTCACGCAACCCGTGACACTCACGCCGCCGTCTCGCGGGTTTCGTTGGCATCGCTGGCATCGCTGGCATCGTTGGCCTCGCTGGCGTTGTTGGTCTCGTTGGTCTCGCTGACCGCATTCACCGCCTGACGCGGACGGGTTCGCGTGCGTGAACGCTTCCTCGCGTTCGAGGCCGTCACCTTCACCCCGATCTCGACGCGCTCACCGGCGGCATAGCGTTGCTGCTGGGTCGCCTGCCAGAGCGTCCAGTCCTCTCCCACGACATGCCAGTGCGGCGGCTCGCCCGGTTGGAGCAAGCCGACATGCCGCAGGATCGCGGCCAGAAAACCCGCGTTATTGATCGAGCGATTGACATAGGCGGTCCGCAGCACCGGGGTCGGGAACGGCTCCCTCATCTCCAGATAAATGCCCACCTGCTCCAGCAGACGCGGGAGTGGCACCCATTCGCGACTGAAGTACCCGCCGCCCTCGTTGGCGGTGACGGCGAGGTAGACGGTGCCGGACTCCCCGACACCGATCTGATAGGTCATGGCACCGATGGCGCGCGGGCTGAGTTTGGGGATGGTGTGTTGGTCGATCGGCGTGATCGGTTCGGGGGACGTCACAGGGGTGGTCGTCATCGGTCGATACTCCAGGTGGTGGACACACAAAAACGCCCTGTCCAGCGAACTGGACAGGGCGTATCAAGTCCGATCAGGTGTCGGTCAGATTCCGATCAGATCCGCTTCGGATCAGGTCAGATTGAGATCGGATCCGGTCAGACATCCATCGGATCGGATCAGCGGTAGGATCGGCATGGTAGGAAGGAGGCGGATGCCTACCGCCTCACGGGTTACAACCACCCGCGTTCGGCCAGTGACACGTCAGCGCCGTCGCCGACGATGACATGGTCGAGCACGCGCACCTCGATCAGGGCCAAGGCGTCCTTGAGCCGTTGGGTGAGGCGCAGATCCGCCTGACTCGGCTCGGCCACGCCCGACGGATGGTTGTGAGCGAAGATGACGGCGGCGGCGTTGGTCTCGATGACGCGGCGCACCACTTCGCGAGGATGAGCGCTCGCCCCATCGATGGTGCCGCGAAACAGCTCCTCGTAGAGAAGCACGCGATGACGGTTATCGAGCAGGAGCAGCGAGAAGACTTCATAGGTCAGCCCGGCCAGTCGCAACTGGAGATAGGCGCGGGTGGCGTCGGGGCTGGTCAGCACATCCTGTTTGACCAGATATTGACGTTCCAAACAGCGGATCGCCTGGTCAATCAAGGTCTGCTCGGCCTCGCTCAAGGTGCGTGTGCGCTGGGTGTCCGGCGGTAGCAAGCGGGCACGGGAGGGACGTTTCATGGATGATCTCCGGGGAGGAATGAAGACCGTCACCCGGACACGGGGACAGGACTCCGACGTCAGGTCAGGGATTGATCTGGCCGGATCACAGACATGATATGGTCGTGAGGAAGGGGGGCTCTGACGGTCGGTGTCTGACACCAACGGTCCTGATGGCGGGATCGCCCCGTGTGGCCAGCGGGCCACCACCTGGGACGGGTGGCGCACCGTGGCGGGTGATGAGGGTGGGGATCGACGCCGCCCTCCTGGGTCGCCTCTAGGCCACCGTCGCCCCGCTGCACGTCGCCGTCGCCGACCGTCTCACGGTATGATCGACATCCATCCGTCTGCCGCCCGCTGTTTGCCCCATGCCCCCGTCCTCACCCGATCTGCTCGACCCCAAGAACGACTATGTCTTCAAGCGCCTGTTCGGCGAAGCCCCCGAGCTGTTGGTAGCGCTGATCAATGATCTACGCCCCGACCTGCCCGCGATCGACACCGTCGAGATCCTCAATCCCGGCATCAACGCCGAGGAGTTGCGCGGCAAGTACATCATCCTCGACGTGCTGGCGCGTGATGCGCAGGGTCACGGCTACAACATCGAGATCCAGGTACGCCGCTATGGCGCTTGGAACCAGCGCGGGCTGTACTATCTGGCACGAATGCTGGGACAGCAGTTGGGGCAGGGTGAAGACTATGGCACCTTGCGCGCGGCGGTCGGGATTCACCTGCTGGACTTCGATCTGTTCACCGACACGCCCGCGCAACGCGATCAGGCGCTGTGGCGCTTTGAGATGCGCGACGCGCGCCAGCCGTCGATCACGCTGGGGAACCTGCTACAGTTGAACCTGATCGAATTGAAGAAAGCGGATCGACTGAAGCCGAACGCCGGTCCGCTGGCCGGTTGGGTGACGTTTTTTGAGCATTGGCGGGAGGAGCAGACCATGGCCACGATTGAGCATGCCCCGATTCAGGAGGCCTTGAGCCGGGTACGGCAGTTGAGCGCGGACGACGAGGCCCGGCGTCTGGCGTTCGTGCGTGAGCGCGCCTTGCACGATGAGGTCTCGTTGTTGAAGGAGGCGCGCGAGGAAGGTCTGGAAGAGGCCAAGCGTGCCACGGCCTTGGCGATGTTGCAGGATGGCCTGTTGGAAGAGGACGTGATCGCGCGCTATACCGGCCTCACCCTTGAAGCGGTGCGTGCGCTCCGTCAGGATCTGCCGCCGGTCCATTGACGGAGTCTGACGCTCAGGATCGTGACATCCTCAAACACGGTCGTGTCCACGCTGAAGGGTGGACGTTCAGGAGTGCCTGTGAGGCCAGAGAGCGTCAATTTGAGACCGGTCGCCCGCCGGTGACCGGTGATGAGGGGTGACTCGACAGCGACCCTTGTTGGCCGTCTCTGGGCCAAATACGGCCAGTCACCGACCCGAGTGAGGCGGTGATGAGGACGCGATGAAAACGGGCCATGCCGGCGCATGACCGGATGTATGGCGTGGCCGATGATGCCCCCTGATAGCCCCCGTGAGTGGGGTGTGGGTGGGTGGCTCAGCGACGTGATGCGATTGGCACTGTTCGACCGTTCGGGACAGAGTCAGCCATCGTGCCACCTTGCCGCTGGGAAATGGGTGGGTGGTGGTCAAAACCGACCGAAAAACGGCGCGTAACGACTTGAACCGCTTGGTGTTTTCGTTTTCCTAGACAGGTTCGCTCACTCAAGGTGTCGATACGCCGGTTGGAACCGATGGCGATGACACCTTCGTGGCCGCTGACCATAACAAGTTAACGACATCTTTAGCCGAAATCTTCGGTTTGGGCGACGACATCAAGGGCAATGCTGGCACGGATACCGTGACCATTTTGGGTGATGGCTCGTTGGGATCCGTGCAACTCGCGAAGTTCGACTCCGTTGAACAGGCCGTGCTGACGTCTGACACCTTGGCGGCGACGCCGACCGATCTCTCTCCCCTTGTGACGGGTGGCCTCACCCATGTGACGGTAGATGCCGGGGGCGGTGTTACGGCGAACAACCTGAAGATGGCAGTCGTCACCGGCGTGAAAGGCGCGGCCTTGGCTGGGGACGTCGGTGTTATATTTAACACCACCGACGCTACCAATGCTTCAATCACCGATGCGGCCACTCTGGTTCTCCAAGGGGCGACGGGCAATCTGGTGACCGTTGCGCGTAATGTGACCAATAGCGACATTGATGTCTTGAGCGTTCAATCCAGCGGTGTGAGCAATCTCAATCTGCTGGACAATGGCGGCGGCGATCTGCGCACTCTGAATGTTGCAGCCACTGGCAAGACTACGCTCAATGTTACTTCCGCCAACCTGGGAACGGTGAATGCGGCGGCGTCCACGGCGTCCGTGATTGTTGACGCGACGGCGATTGCGAACGCGACCAACAAGCTGGCGTTCACTGGCGGTTCGGGCAACGATAGCCTGACCGTGAATAACAACACGTTCCTCCAGGCGTCCGCGACCACCAACGTCAGCACCTTTGACGGCGGCACCGGCACCGACAATTTCGTGCTGCAAAACGACTTTGACAATTCCGGAGCATCTGGCGCTCTCACTCAGCGCGACTCGATCAACAAGCTGGTCGGTTTTGAGCAATTCACGGTTGACGGTGATGCGAATATCGACGCTTCCCGCGTGCCCTCCGTGACCAAGTTTGGCCTGCAAAATACGGTTGGGAACATGGCGACAAGCGCCACATTCACCAATCTCTCCAATAACAACAGCATTGTTGTCGCCAGTGACTACGGCTGGGTCGACCAGTCCATGAAGACCGGCCAAACCACTTCCAACCTGGAAGTGCTCTCGACCGCTGGTGGTACTGACGTTGCCAATTTCAACGTTATCAATGGCGTGCAGACCCTGAACATCGTCTCGACCAAGATGGACGCAACGCACGCTGTTCAGAACACGATCGGCAACATGTCTGTCATCAACGCCACCAACTTCAAGGTGAACGTCACCGGTGGTCAGGATCTCCGTCTGGGTGACACTGCGATCAACATGAATTTCGTCAATGAGCGCTCCACGATTGATGCCACGTCCTTCACGGGTAAGCTCAATGTCACCGCCTCCCAGGATAACGACATCATCATCGGTGGCTCTGCGGTTGACACCATTCGCGGTCATCTTGGCGCGGATACCGTAACCGGCAACGGCGGCAACGATGTCTTTGTGGTGGCCTTTGGTAACGCCACAGCGGGCGCGACCCCGGCAATTCCTGAAATTCTCAATGTGACTGGCCTGACGGCGATCACCAATACCACCAACCCGGTGGCGTTCAGTATCACCTATGATGCGGATAAGGCCGCCGGTCCTGGCGCCCCGGTCACGTATACGGTTGATGATACCAACGGTGCTTTCTCGATCGCGAATGACATCGCTGACTACGCAGAAGCCATTCAGACCTCGCTGCAGGCTCAAATCGATCCCAGTATCACTGTGACCGCAGTCGATGCCGATACCTTGCGCTTCACGGACGCCAATGGCGGTGATCTGACGGCGGCGGAATTCATCGCACCCCCAACGCCCGCAACCATCGACTTGAATGTAGTTGATGCTGCAAATGTCAGCTCCATCAGCTTTACGCTGAACGGTATCCCTGTCGCGGCCACTGGCCTAACGTTGACAAACACGGAAGCAGGTCTTGCTGCCGCGCTACAGGCTGCGGTGCGTGCTGCCGACCCAACGTTTGCTGCGTTCACGGTGACTGAAGAAACGCTTGCTGACAATCAGCTTCTGCTGGCCGACCCGGCTGGAACGAACTTGGCGATTGCAGCGTTCACCGTACTGGACGACATCACGGTACCTGGTGTGCCAGCAGTGGCCTCGTCGACCAACATCGCCTTCGCCACGGCTAATGACTTTATCAACACCAACGAAATCACCATCAACGCCACGCCAGTGGATGTCAGCTTGGTGGCTGGTAACGGTGCGGGTGTTGCGGCTGCGCTTGAGGCTGGCTTGGTAGGTTCGACCGTGACGTGGGATCAGGCTACCCTGACGTTGAATGTTCAGTTTGCTGCCGGAACGGCGATCGATGAGCTGACCATCGCTGCCGATAATCTGGTGGGACCAGGCGGCTTGGCTTCGAACATTGTCGCGACCGAGATCGCTGCTGGTTCCCCTCTTACGGGCCAAGTGGGTGGGGCTCCCGTCTTACTCGCGTCTTCTACTGACAATGATGACGGCGTTCTCGCTGCCCCCTATGTCGGTGTGGTGAATACCGAAGCACAAGATGGTGTACTGGCCATCCCCGGTGCTGGTGCGAGTTCCGAGTCCAACATCAACGCACTGGATACCATCACTGACTTCACCAAGGGTGCCGACAAGATCGACTTGCTGTCTTTCGCTAATGCAGAACTACCTGCACCACTGAAGGCTTGGTACGCCGGTGATGTCACCGCAACTGCGGGTGCCAATAACTTGGCCACCGCGATTAATCTGGCAATATCCGATGTGAATGGCGCGACTCAGACCGGCGCTGTGCCGTTAGGCGCCAACGAAGCGGTTCTATTCCAGTACAGCGGTGACACCTACGCCTTGGTCAATGACGGTACGGCTGCCTACTCGGCGACTGACGATGTATTGATCAAGATCACCGGCTCGCTGGCTCTGACCGAAGGAGCACTGACGGTCAACGACTACTTCGCTTGATCTTCATAGCGAGGTAGGATGGGTAGAGCGATAGCGAAACCCATCGTTCCCAGCGATAACGCCTGACCTTTGAACGCCCTCGGGAAACCGGGGGCGTTTTTTGTTGGGCGCGATTCTGAAACGCCGGCGCGGGGTTCGGTGGGTTTCGCTGCGCTCTACCCACCCTACAACGCCCTCGGGAAACCGGGGGCGTTTTTTGTTGGGCGCGATTCTGAAACGCCGGCGCGGGGTTCGGTGGGTTTCGCTGCGCTCTACCCACCCTACAACGCCCTCGGGAAATCGGGGGCGTTTTTTGTTGGGCGCGATTCTGAAATGTCGGCGCGGGGTTCGGTGGGTTTCGCTGCGCTCTAGCCACCCTACAACGCCCTCGGGAAACCGGGGGCGTTTTTTGTTGGGCGCGATTCTGAAATGTCGGCGCGGGGTTCGGTGGGTTTCGCTGCGCTCTACCCACCCTACATCGCCCTCGGGAAACCGGGGGCGTTTTTTGTTGGGCGCGATTCTGAAATGTCGGCGCGTGGGTTCGATGGGTTTCGCTTCGCTCTACCCATCCTACGTGGCTATACTCTATCCAAGTTAACCGATTGGGAAAATTGCCATGTCTGAAAATATGGATAACTTGGTGTTGGAGCATTTGCGTGCCTTACGCTCCGACATTCAGACGTTACGCACCGAAATGCACTTTGAATTTAAAGATGTCAAACACCGTCTCAGCACTCTCGAAGTTGCCATGTCTTCCGTAAAACGTGATCAAGCCGAAACGATGGCGGATTATGCTCGCCAACAAATGAGCATCGATCATGTTGTTGAACGGATCCAACTCATTGAGCGACGTCTGGAATTGATCTCTTAGCGAGCGAGGTAGGATGGGTAGAGCGATAGCGAAACCCATCATTCCCAGCGATAACGCCTGACCTTTGAACGCCCTCGGGAAACCGGGGGTGTTTTTGTTGGGCGCGATCCTGAAACGCTAGCGCGGGGTTCGATGGGTTTCGCTGCGCTCTACCCATTTTACGTGACGACGTGGCACGGATGCTGGCGCCTAAGCTATACTTTAAGCAATGATGCCTCTTTGCTGGAAAACACCGTGACTGAAAATGTCGAGAATCTTGTTCTGGAGCACTTGCGAGCAATGCGTGGGGACATCGCATTGATTCGTGATGATATACGTGAAATTAAAACACGCTTGGGCGGTTTGGAAAATATTGTCAGTAGTACCTGAATCCGTGATCTGAATGACGCGGCAACGTCCTCTTGGCAAATAGCGATGCCGGAATTCATTTCAGCGACGCGAATAGCGCCCGGGCGGGGACGAATCGGTCCACGGAAGGGCGGTTGGGCGAGAAGCTGCGGGCGACAGACAAAAGGATA
>NZ_NRRG01000066.1 GCF_016583575.1 Thiocystis violacea | reverse complement strand
CAGTCCAGGTGAGTGGCGAGCAGGGTTCGGAGCCGTTTGACGGTACGGATTTCAGACATCAGGACATTGGGGGCAGAATCTCATGGCGATGTCATTATAATCAATATCTTAATGTGAAATGCACTGTACTGAGGGCGCGCTTATCGAGCGTTGGTACGGTGCGAATGAACATGAAGGTGTTGGACAAATGTCGCTCTCAGAGTTGGGACGAAAAGGGGCGGACGTTCGCCATGCTGGAAATCGAGAAAGGAGTGAAGCAATTATCGCTTGGTTTAAAGAAAACGCATCGAATTTCAAGAGTCTAGATGCCGCCGCAGAGGCGGCCACAAAAGATATAAGCGTTTCGTTCCGTACCGCAAGAAAGCATATTGGCAAAGCAGCGAAAAGCCACCCTCTACCGGCAAAGCGTAAGCCGTGCAAGTAAAATGTAACCTTTTCCGGAACGCCGAGAGCCTTACCGGCTAACGGGCTTCTCACGCGACGGTTGATGAAAATAATAGCGAGCCATGCCGGTATCTTCCGGCGAACGCCGACAGGCAACGAGCATGGCCGCAACCGTCCAACCCGCGCTGACCATCATCCGGCGCAAGCAAGTCGAGGCCCGAACCGGGCTTTCGCGCTCCACTCTTTACGCCAAGATGCGGCGCGATCCCAAGCGACCGCGCGACTTCGACCCGACATTTCCGACGCCCATCCCACTAGGCGCGAAGGCCGTCGGCTGGATCGAATCCGAGATAGACGCCTGGCTGACCGCGCAGGTTGAGAAGGGCCGGAAGGCGCAGGGAGGCGTCAGATGAGACACCAGAAGCGGGCGCAACGCTGGTCCAAAAACAAAAACGCCGCCCCGGGGGCGATCCGGGGCGGCGTTGCAATCGATCTTGATTCAGGCGTATCGTTAAAAACAGATGGTGCTGAAAAGCGCCGTCACCGGGGACGCCAATCCCCGGCATAAAGTCCGACGTTACCGGACACCGACGCGAATCGAAGTATACCCCAAGCCTGGGTCCGTGCGCCTGCACCGGCCCTGATTCGCGCCAGTCTGCCCGCTACGTCGGTTTCCAACCCTTTTTGGAGACTGACCGCATGAAAACCTCACGCACCGCTTTTTACGCTATCCCCGTTGCCGGCCCGGCCGCCCATGTGTTCGATGTTCGCGCCGGAACTCCGGTTCATGTCGCGCTGGAACTTGCGAGCAGCATGTTGTGGACGGCCCTGCAAACACTCACGGATGTCGGCGGCGACTTGGGCCTGCATCCAGAATCCTGCCGGCTTTATGCCGCGATCTACACCCTCGAACAGGTCCATGGGCTGGTTGACGCCAGCGTGCCCGCTGCGCTGGGTTGCGGAGGCGACAACCCGCGCCGGATGATCCTGGAACTGTCCGAGCACGAGGCCGTGCAACTGGCTCGCATTGCCGAGGCGGAAGGGCGCGATCTCTCGGCAACGGCAACTTCCCTGCTGGCAGGTGCGCTGCGGCGTCATGCCGTGGCGGTTTCGGGAGGTAATGAATAATGACCAGCCCCCGAGCTACGGGGGCCTCGGCCCCCTCGCTCCGTCTCATTCGGGGCACCGCAACGCTGGCGCCGGATCAAGGCCCCGGCTGGCGTAAAGCGCGCGGGTTGCTGACTGTCCGGGATAAAGTCCGGCGGTATTTGGCCGTCCGCTCGCCGCGCGGCGCGTACAGGATCCCTCTGCCGGAGGATCTTATCCGGTGCGGTCGGGAGGCGCGGACATGACGACGACTCAATCAGCGGCTCCGCTGTCCGACCGCTCGTTTCAATGTCTCCCGGCCGCGATGCGCGCGGCCAAACGCTGGTTGCTTTGGAAGAGCGTGGCCAATCGTGACCCATCGAAGAAACCGCGAAAAATTCCGCACTATGCGGACGGACAGCCCCGCCAAGGCGCGCTTGATACGCCGGCGGATTGGGCGCGCCTCGTCACCTTCTCGGAGGCCGAGAAGGTCTTGCGCGGCGGGAACTTCACGGGCTTGGGCTTCGCGCTGGGACCGGACGGGCTCGGGCAGTTTTGGCAGGGGATCGACCTGGATGGAATCGATGCCCGCCCCGAACTGGCGGCGCTGGCCGAGACGCTGCCGGGCTATGTCGAAACCTCGCCGTCCGGCAAGGGCGCGCATGCCATCGGGCGGGGCGCGTCCTTCGCGTCGCTTGGCTCCAACACCAGCGGGATAGAGGCATACGCGGCGGGGAGGTATTTCACCGTCACGGGGGAGGCGATCCGAGGCGAGCTTGAAGACCTCGCGGGGTTCGTCACCGGCACACTGGCCCCACGGCATGGCAAGCCCGTGACCCGCGCACTAGGCGGGGCCGCGCCCCCGCTCGCGGGTGATTCGTTCTTCGCCAAGGTCAACACCAAGGCCATGGCACGGCTGGTGGACTGGGTGCCGCATCTCTTCCCGAAGGCGCGGGCTTACCACGATGGGTTCCGAATCGAATCCGCCGAGCTTGGACGCGACCTTGAGGAGGCGATTTCGATCCTCCCGGCCGGCATCAGGGACTTTGGAGAGGAACGAGGAAAGTCGCCCATCGATCTTGTGGTCGAGTGGGGGACGGCCGCGACCGCGAGCGAGGCGGCGCGGTGGCTGTGCGCGCGGATGGGGATCGACCCGACAACGCAAGGCTGGATCGAGCGGGGCGCGCGGCCCTCACTCGTCCAGGGAGAGGCATCCGGCCCGAATCGCGGGGCTGGCGATGGGGCTCCACGCTCCGGCAAGGCTCGCCCCGAGACGGCGGCGGATCTCCCAGGATGGGCGGAACCGCCTCCCGGGTGGGCGGGCACGGCGACCGCGCGCCACGAGCAGACGAGCCGCGCGGAAACGCCGCCCACGCTCGGCGAGGACAGCTACCCCTGGCCCGATCCCATTGACATCGCCAGCGCCGCCGAGGCTGCGCCCTATCCGCTGCATGCCTTCCCCGAAGTGGCGCGCCTCCCGATCCAGGAGAGCGCCCTTTATAACCGCGTCCCCCTGGCCATGCCGGCGTGCTCCGCGCTCTTTCAGATGGCATTGGCCACGCAAGGTTTGGCCAATGTGGCGCGCGATAGCCGACTCGTCAGCCCCCTGTCGCTGTATCTGATGTACTTCGCAGGGAGCGGCGGACGGAAGACCTGTACCGATCGGGACTTTGGGGGCGCGCATAAGGCGTGGGTGCGCAAGGAAAGGGAAAAGCGCATCGATGACTACCGCCGCTCACTGGCGATGGTCGGGGATTATCAGGAGGACTTGCGGGGGGTAAAGGACGCCCTCAAGAAGCTGGCGCCGAAGAACGACGAGAAATCACAGGCCGAGAAGGCGCGCCTTCGTGATCGCCTGATCGATCTGCAACAGAACCCGCTCTTTGTCATCCCGATGCCCGGTGACCTGCACGAGGAGTTCAACTCCGCGTCTCTGTCGGACGCGATCGCTGAAGGCTGGCCCAGCACGGGTACGGCCAGTGATGAGGCGGCAATCGTGCTCGGCGGTCAGGGGTTTTCGAAGGATAACGCAACCGGCATGCTGGCGCTGCTGAACCGGCTGTGGGGTGCGGACGATTATATTCAGACGCGAAAATCAGTCCGCGCCGCCCATGTGCGGGGGCGGCGATTCAGCACCAAACTCATGATGCAGCCGGATCTGCTCAGCACCTTGATCGATCGCGGCGCGCGCCAAATCGGTTATCTCGCGCGCTTCTTAATCGCCTCGCCGCCCTCGACGAATGGCACCCGCTGGTACATACCACCCCCCGACCCGTGGCCCGCGATGATCGCCTTCGAGCAATCGGTGACCGCCCTCCTGGATCAGGAACTCCCGATCGACAAAGACGGCGAGGATCGCGGGGCGAAGATGATCCTGGCGCCCCCCGTGATGAACCTGTCACCCGAGGCCAAGCAGTTGTGGATCGACTTCCACGACGCCGTTGAACAAGAACTCTGTCAATTCGGAGAGTTCGCCTCCGTGGCTGATGTCGCCAGCAAATCAGCGGAAAACGCCGCGCGGATTGCCGCCGTGTTCAGCGTGTTCGATCGCGGGCGCGTCGATCGGCTGGTTGAGGCGTCTTACATGGCGGGCGGGATCGCCGTGGCTGGCTGGCATTTGCACGAAGCCAAACGCCTTTTCCTGGATGCGGACGCCCCGCCCGAGGCGCAGGACGCGCGGGAACTCTCCACCTGGCTCTGTGGGAAGGCGCGGGAACTGGCGAGCCGTGACGGCGAACCGCTCATCGATCAGGCGGGGTGTATCGCGTTGGGCGACATCACTCACAAGGGACCGAACCGCGTCAGGGATACCACGCGCCGTGATGACGCCATTGATCGCTTGGTGGAAGCCTTTCACGTCCGCCGCCTTGATGTGAAACGGCGAAAACTAATCCAGTTGAACCCGAAGCTCGCGGGACGACTGTATTAACGAAAACAATGCTTTCTTTGCAGTCCATAAACTACCGCAACTTACCGCAACTGTGGTTGCGGTAGTTCGTGGGCTGCGAAGCCAGACAGATCAACGATGCGTCGGAACTACCGCAATTACCGCAATTACCGCAATTACCCCACAAGAGTTTTTAAGAACTTCTTTTTTTTATCCAGGAGGGGGGTTTGAGCAGTGTTCTTGATCGATTTATCCAACCCGCGCCCGCTGCGGTAGTTGCGGTAGTTGCGGTAGATGAAGGGGTATCCCTCGAAACGTGTGCCGCGTCCGAACCGGGCGAAACCTCCCGGCTGTGGTGGATCCAGCACCCGGAGCCCGAGGGCTGGCTGTCGCATGCCTTCGCGCCACCCGCCAGCCGGGCGGACCTCGCGCGTTGGTATCCCGGTCAGGCGGTCAGGGCCGAGCCGGAGCCTGACCCGGTATCAGGCGCGGCTGCTCCTTCTCTCTCTCCCCTGGATGAGAATGGCCCCGCGCCACCTCAAGCCGCCCGTGCCAGCGATCCCCTTCCTGTGTCCTGCGATGGCTGTCAGCACTTCACGCCGAGCACGACGAGCCCCACGGCGGGGCTTGGGCGCTGCCGGATCGAGGCGCCCGCCAGCCTGATTCCCCCCGCGCTGTGGCCATCGGCTGAACATCGGTGCCGGGATTGGCGGGCGCTCCGTGCGTAAGCGGTCGGATCGCGCGCGCAAGTGCCGCAATGTGCCGCAAGTGGGTTGCGGCACTTGTGGCGATATGGTGGCCTATTAAATCAATGGCTTGCGCGAAGTGCCGCAACTTTCGCAAATGCCGCAGGGGTTTGGGTGTTTCTACAGGGAGAGACACGATAGGGCCGCGCGGGTGGCGGTGGGTCCGTGTCAGGTCTGGTTAGGAGGTCAGGGACACGATAGGCGCGCGCGGGATGCGGATTCGGAGTCCTAAAAAATCCCATGAGCAAGTGGACACGACGGGGCGCGCGGGATGCGGGAGGAAAAAGGCGGTGGGAAAAAGTGGCGAAAATACCAGGCATGGCGATTTCGTTAAGTTTTGTTAAGTAATCGCGCGGCTGGATGAGGAGGCCGAGGGACGCTGAACGCCTTGCTGCTAGTCGGTGTGGATCGGCTGGTACGGGGAGAGTGGCCAGCGGAGAAGAAGGTGCTCCAGGCACCGCGTTCAAGACCAGTGCGGATGCCGCCGAAGCGGGGGCGCGTGCTGGCGCGGTACCCAGAGCAATGCCGACGAGGCAGGAGAAAACCCTGTGGTGTCTGGTCAATTCCAGCACGGAAACGACGCTTCCGTGATCTCTCCGTCTTCCGGCATCTTCAAGTGTAGCAGCCTATCAGCACGGCTCACCCGTTAGAGGAACCGGAGCCTTGACCGCCTTCAACCCGAGACCCGCCCGCGTGGCGGGTTTTTTGTGCGCGACGAGAATTGACCTCTGCCGATGGCCACCGGGAAACCGATTTGATGCTGATCGCCCCCTGGATAGATTCCTCAACCGGAGATGGTCCAGGACACCGGATTTCATCCCCTATCGCCCCCGCTTCGCTGATCGTCAGAAAAGTATACGTTCCCTGACATCCGCGCCAACCCGCGAAACCCTGTAAATAAGCCGTCAGAAAAGGTTGTATTCGGATTGATTGACAGATTTCAGGAAAGCTCTACAATCTTTCATGACAGAAACAACAATCTTACGGGGGCGGGCATGAGCGGCAAAACTATCGGGTATGTACGGGTATCAAGCGGGGATCAGACCACGGCGCGTCAGCTTGAAGGAATCACCCTTGATCGGGTGTTCGAGGACAAGGTGAGCGGCGCCAAGACGGACAATCGGCCGGCGCTCCGGCAATGCCTAGACTATCTGCGCGACGGGGATACGCTGCATGTTCACAGTATCGATCGGCTTGCGCGTAACCTGTTCGACCTGCAAAAGCTGGTGGAGGACTTGACCGCGGGGGGTGTGGCGGTGCGCTTCCACAAGGAAAACCTGACCTTTACGAATGACAGCACGGACCCGATGCAGACCTTGATGTTTCAGATGATGGGGGCCTTTGCGCAGTTCGAGCGGGCCTTGATCCGGTCTCGCCAGCGTGAGGGGATTGAAGCGGCGCGCGCGGCGGGCAAGCATCTTGGGCGCCGTGCCTCTATGACGGCCGAACAGCTCGCGGAGGCTCGGTCACGCCGAGACGCGGGCGAATCCGTGGCGAGTCTGGCCAAGGCGTATGGGGTCAGTCGCCAAACTCTGTATGTGAATCTCGGAGGGCAGACATGAGCGTTCAGGATCGCTTTAAGGCGGATTTCCCCAGCATGGACGCGGGCGACATTCGCCAAGTCGAGGCGACGCTAGGCGAGGCATTGAAGGACCGCCCGAGGGCGGATGTCTTCATGCTGACCGAAGACCCAAGCGGCTTCGTGGTGCGGCACAAAGATGGATCGGTCTTTGTGCCTGTCCCCGCGCCAGAGCGGGAAGAAGTGTATTTTCGTTGACTTTTGTTTACTGGGGTTGCCTGTCCCCGAGCCAGGGCGGGAAGAAGCCTCCTGACGGCCACCCAGGCGCCACGGCCAGCCCCGGGCGAGGCGTCGGACCCCCTGGATCGATCATCCCAGCGCCGGGAATGTTCGCCGCGAAGGTTCACAAGGATCCTCCCCCGTTGATCTAGCAGGGTGATAGCTGATAGCTAGATGCTATACAGGTAGCTAGAAATTGATAAAATGCTTTTAGATCAATGGAAAACAGGGGGCGAGACGATGACTGAACAGATTGCTATCAGAGTTCCAGACGGAACGAAGGCCAAGATCCGAGCATTGAGCCAATCAGACGAGACGATGACCGCAACGCTTCTTAGGGCGCTTGGGGGCTTGGCAGATTCAGGGGAATCGCCCATTTCCGCGACGAACAACCCGGATCTACGGGAGCAAATCGCCGCCCTGACGGGGCGCGTGGCCGTGCTGGAAAAAATGCCCTCGCCTATCGGGCAGAAGACGGCATTCATGCAAAAAGATGAGTCCGCCGAATATCCCCCTGCCGTCCGAATGATGGCGCTGTGGCTCAAGAGTCAGCGGAAAAGCAATGCCGAGATCCGATCCGCGATTTACGAGGCTTGCGGACGGGCGCCCTCCCTGAAGCACATATCTACGGCTTTGCGGCGGTGGCAGTGATGACGTAATCGTCGAAGCCGGGGAGATCACCAAGAGGGGGCAACCCCGAGTGCCCATATTTGTGCCCATGATCGATTTTGTATTTTCACAAACTCAGCATTGACAGTGGCTTATGCTGCCTTGCTAGATTCTGTATCAACCCTTCGGGGGCGTTCCGCACCCTTCCACAAGATCCGCATAAACTATTCTGAGTCATCCGGCCTTTCAGGGTTCGTTCTGGGTCAATCCTCGCCATCCGAGTCTGGGGCGCGATCCAGGAAGTAGAGGACGATGACAAGGATCAGGCTCGCCGCCGCCATCAGTTGCGGCGCGAACAACCAGAACACCAGCGGGACCGCGAGATAGTAGGCGCGCATCCCGACGCTGAAGAAGGCGCCGGCTCGGTTGAGATGACGGGCGACCCGCTCCGGATCGATGACCGCCGGTCGACGCTCGCGCGGGAGCGAAATCTGGAAACCCAGGTGGTTGTAGAGCCGGATCGACAGGGTGAAGCTGAAGAAGGCCACCAGCAGATCGACCAGCAGTACCAGCAGTTTCAACTCCCAAAGAATCGGGTGACGCGAGCCAAGCGGGTTCGAGGCGTGCCAGCTTTCGGCGATCCGATCGGCCTGTCCGCTCAGGGTCAGGACGCCCATGACGAGGACGACCGAGGTCGAGGCCAGGAAGGTGGCCGTCATGGTGGAGTTGCGAAGGGTCTGGACCCCCAGGATGCCTAGACTGGGGTCGGCCATGATGACCTGGACCCAGGCCCGTCGAGCCGAGCGGTTGACGCCCTGAAGCGTGCTGAGCGGCTCGCGTCGTTCGCGGATGGCCAGATAGAGATGGTAGGCGGCGAGCAGTGCCACGCCGACGCCCACCCAGAGAAAGTCGTTGCCGTATTCGGTCCACCAGTCGGGCATGGTTGGCTCTCCGATCGCTCCGTTCAATGCTGGCAACGCGGACAGTAGAAGCTGGATCGTTGGCCGATCCGACGCTGGCGGATCGGCGTGCCGCAGACCTGGCAGGGTTCGCCTTCCCGACCGTACACCCTAAGCGACTGGGCAAAATAACCGGGTTGTCCATCCTCGCGCACGAAGTCTCGCAAGGTCGTGCCGCCCTGCTCGATGGCCGCGTTCAGGACCGAGCGGATCACCTCGGCCAGCCGGCGGTAACGATCCAGACCGATCCGCCCGCAGGCGCGTTCCGGATGGATGCCGGCCAGGAAGAGCGATTCGTTGGCATAGATGTTCCCGACACCGACCACCACCGCCGCGTCCATGATGAATGGCTTGACCGCGATCCGTCGTGATCGGCTCAGGTCATGCAGACGCTCGCCATCGAAATCCGCCCCCAGGGGTTCGGGACCCAGGTCGCGCAACAGTGGATGTTCGGCTATCGCCACCAGGGGCGATTGGGGAATCCAGAGAAAGAGGCCGAAACGGCGCGGGTCATGAAAACGCAGACAGCGTCGGTCCGATAGGATCAGATCCAGGTGATCGTGGCGCTTGAGCGGGCTGTCGACCGGCACCACCCGCAAACTCCCGGACATGCCCAGATGGATCAGGAGCGTGCCGCGTTCAAGCTCGATCAGCAGATATTTGCTCCGCCTGCTCAGTGAGCGGATCGCCTGTCCGTCGACCCGTTCGGCCATGTCCGCCGGGACCGGCCAGCGAAGCCGCGCCTCGCGCACCAGCAGTCGATCGATGCTTTGTCCCTCCAGATGCGGTCGAATTCCACGCAGGCTGGTTTCGACCTCGGGAAGCTCGGGCATGGTGGATTCAGCGTGTCCCGTCCGGGGCATTGGGCGCCGGATACATGGCGGGGTCGGGCGCGAAGGGATCCTGCCCGAAGCCTTGAGGCGGCATCTTCTCCGGCTCGCCACGCAACCTGTTTCGGGGTCTGGCGACCTCTGGCTCCAACCGCCCATCCGGGGTCAGCCGCACCACGGGCGGCGCGCTGACGGGGGCGTCACTGGGGACGAGGCTGTCCGGATCCACTTCGGGCGGGTCGGATCCGTCGGACCCCGTCGGGGGTGCGAACGGATCCACCATGTCCGACTGGATCGGAGGCTCTGACGGATCCGCGACAGGCGTTGCTGGGAGCGTCGGATCCGGCGTCATCATCGCGGCATCGAGATCCGGTAAGGGCGGCTCGGCCGGCGTGGGGTCGATCGCGTCTGGATCTTCCACCATCTCGGGCGCCTTCGTCAGCACATAGAGAAGCCGCTGGTCCAGGCGCGCCCAGCGGCGTCGATCCTCCGAGACCAGGAAGCGCTGGCTGGTCCCATCGGCGACCTTGAGTTCGACGGCCGAGCCGGTCATGTCCTCGGACAGGATCTCGACCCGCTCCGCTCGTATCGCCTCCAGCGCGGCCAGGGTCTCGGGGGCGAGCGGCGTCCCGTCCAGGCGCCCGAACACCGGGCTGAATCCGCGTGGTAGCAGGTCAGGCGACACATAGCGGATCGGCGGGGCGATCAACAGATGATGGAATCGATCATCGATCAGATGCACCAGGTCATTGATAACGACATAACGCGATTGTCCGATCGGATCGATTCCGCCGAAGCCAAGTTCACGCGCGTCCAGCCGTAACCGGAGCCGGACCGGAGCCAGATCGAGCTGATCCAGGGCCGCGCTCTCTCGCGGAAAACTGCGGTGAACGGGGGCCTCCAGAATCCCAAGCAATTGACCGACCAGTTCGGCATCGGCGTCCACCCGCATCGGGGTCTCCATCCGCCAGCCCGTCAGATTCTGGATCAGGGTGATGGTGGGCTCGCCCTCGCGGGCGATCTCGATGCGATAGAGATCGGAGGCGAGGATCTCGGTCAGCCTGGGAATCTCCCGGGCCTTGGTCAGCTCGCCGCGAATCATGCCCGACAGGCCGATCAGCAGCAGCAAGAGGATGAGATTGATCAGCCAACGACGTCTCATCGCTCCCTCCAGCGATACCAACGCACCGCCAGTCCGCCAATCAGGAAAATCGCCGGAAATAGCACCAGGGATCCCACGCCGAGTAGTGTCCGACGGCTGGTATCCAGTTCCAGCGCCTCGGCGGCGGATGGCAAGGGCGGCAGTTCCAGTAACTCCCCGCCGGTGTTCAGCCAGCGCAGCATCTGTAAGCCGAGCTGGCGGTTGCCATGCTGTCCAAGATGGGCGTTGCCGAGAAAATCCCCATCGCCCACGATCAGCACCCGCTGCTCGTGCTCCGAGTCGGGGAGGGTTCGGGTCAGAGCCAGGGCGACCGGCAGGGGGCCGGCCAACTCACCGACCACCTCGTCACGGTCGATCCGACCCTCGATCGCGCCCGTTTCGTTCCAGCTTTGCGGACCTGTCGTCAGATAGGTCGATAGGGTCCAACCGGGCGCGATCTGGGTGTCGAAGGCGAGGCTCCCGGTCAGCATGGCGGGTTCGGACAGGCCCCGCGTCAGCGGATGGTCCGGATACTCCGCGATCACCGCCGCGGCGGGACTCGTCAGGCCGAGCTTGGACGCGGCGGCGTCCACGACAACGCCGGGCAACAGGGTCAAACCCAGATATTCCAGCAAGGGCTCGAGCCCGTTCAAGGGTTCCGGATCCAGCAGCCAGAGCAGATTTCCGCCCCGATCGAGAAACCGCGTCAACCCCTCGGCCTCGCCTGGAAAGAGTGAAAGCTTGGGATGGGGGAGGACCACCAGGCGCGCATTGTCTGGAATCTCTTTGATCGACGCGAGATCCAGTGGTCGCAGCAGAAAGCCCTGGTCGCTCAGTTCCATTCCAAGGCGTCCCAGGTCGGCGTCGCGCTCGCCGGCGATGGCGCGCTCGCCGTGCCCCTCGATCACCGCGAGCCAGGGCGTCCGGGTCTCGGTCAGCCGGGCGATGGCGGCCGAGATGGCCCGCTCGCCGATTTCCCTCAGGGTCTCGCGCCGTCCCCGGTATTCCAGCAGGATCTGACCATGCAGGGAGACATCCGCGTCGCGCGCCTGCTCGGGGAAGCGTCGTGGATCCAGATAGGTGATTTCCAGGTCCGGTCGTTCATGGCCGTAACGATCGATGAGTTGCCCGATCGCCCTCGCCAGTGGGGTTTGAGGGTCCGCGAAGACGGTGACCCGCAGTGGCGCCTCCAGCCGCTCCAGAATCGCGCGACTCTCCGGGGACAGGAGATTGCTGGCCGAGGCGGTCCAATCCCAATAGCGGTCGTTCCGGGCGATCAGCCATCCGGAGGTGATCACCACGCCCAGCAGCAAGAGCACGAAGAGCGTGTCGGCGAACGGACGCTCGATCCGGCGCGCCACTTCCCGGAGGTGAGTGAGGAATCGATTCATTGCAGACGACGATTGGCGAGCCGGCGATGGGTCAGCGCCAGAAAGAAGCCCGTGAAGAGGATGAAATAGGCCAGATCGCCCAGCCGCACGGCCCCCAGCAAAAACCAGAACAGGTGCTCGTTCCAGGACATCCAGCCGAACAGCGAGAGCGATTGGGTCGAGAGCGCGTCGGCGCGTCCGACGATGGAGAAGAACAGCAGGAGCCCGAAGGCGACCAGGACGGCGGCTCCAGGCTGAGCGGTCAGGCTGGAGGCATGGAGTCCGATCGCGCCGAACATCAGGGCCGCGAGCCAGAGGCCGAGGGTAGCCGCCGCCACCTGACCGCCGTCGATCTCGGTCGCGCCGGCGAGCAGCAGGATGTTGGCCGCCGGAAGCAGGCACAGCGGCGTGAGCAAGACCATGAGGCCGACGAACTTACCCACCAGGATCTGTCCCAGGCGGACCGGAGCGGCATCGAGCAGGTCGAAGCTGCCGTCGCGGAACTCGCCGCTCAGCATCCGCATTGCCAGCAGCGGTGCCGCCAGCATGGCGATGACGGCGGCGAATCCGAACAGATTCATGGTCATTTCCTGGGTGAGCGAGGCGACCCGCTCCTCCGCGCCGAGACCGCTGAAGTCCTCGATCACCTGAAGGAAAATCCAGGCCAGCACCACCTGGCCTACCCCGAGCAAGACCCAGGGAAGCGGCGTGACCAGCCCGCTGCGAACCTCCCGGCTGGCGATGACCGCGATCATGTCAGCTCCTCCGCCCCGATCAGATCGAAGAAGACCCGTTCCAGGTCGCTGCGCTCGGGGGTCAGTTCGAGCAGACCAAGGTCCGCCTCCACGATGGCGCGCGCCAGATCGGCCGAGGTTCCCTCGCGGTCGAGGTCGATCCGGAATCCGCCCGTCCCGATCGCGACGGCGCCGACGACATGGGGCAGGTCGGTCAGACGCTCGGCATTCGTGCGTTCGCGCAGCTTCACGCGCCAGATGTTGGTGGGTGGTCCGTCGGCCATTCTGGCGTCCAACTGGATCCGCCCCTGATGCAGGATGACGACCCGGTCACAGACGGCCTGGACCTCGGGCAGCAGATGGCTGGACAGAATGATGCCCGCGTCATTGGCCAGATCCCGAATCAGACCGCGCAGCTCGCGCATCTGGAAGGGATCCAGCCCCTCGGTTGGTTCGTCGAGGATCAGCAGCCTGGGCTTGTGCAGAATCGCCTGGGCGATCCCGAGTCGTTGCCGGTAGCCCTTCGAGAGTTTCGCGATCAGCCGCCCGCCGCTGTCCTCCAATCCGCAACGTTCCCTGGCAACCTTCACCGCCTCGGCGATCCCGCCTCTCGGGATCCGGCGCAGACGCGCGCAGTAGGTCAGGTATTCGTCGACCAGCAGCTCGGGATACAGAGGCGGGCGTTCCGGCAGATAACCCAGATGACGCTTCGCCTCAAGCGGCTGGCGCCTCAGGTCGACACCCAGGATTTCGATCCGGCCGCTGGTGGGCGCGAGCATCCCGCCGAGCAGTCTCAGACAGGTGGTCTTGCCGGCGCCGTTGGGTCCGAGCAGACCCAAAACCTGCCCCGTCCCGAGACAGAGATCGACGTGGGACAGAACCTGATGGCGTCCGAAGGAACGGCTGAGATCGGTGACGCGAACGAGTGTATCCATTGGCACGCGAAGATAACCGGTCGGGACCCTCTTGCCAAACGGCATGCGCACCGAGCGAACGCCGGCCTTGGCGTTTGCTCGGGGTTCGGGTACCGGCTCGATCCGATTACGCCATCCGTGGCTTGCCGATGCCGGTCCAGCGGAAAGGTTTGGCGCGGGTCTGGTTGAAGAACGCAACGAACTCGAGGCCCCGGTGCTTGAAAGCCAGGGATGGATGAAAACTGGGTAGTGCTCCAATCCGTGGATGGGCAGAGCGAGAGCGATGCCCATCCTCCACGCGCCGATCCTCTCGATTGGAGCGCCACCCCTAAAACGTGATGACGGTCAAATGATGAGGCGGTTTGTCCGGGACGCAAGCGGCATAATGGACACACCTCGGTCAAGGAGACAAGCGCGTGTATTGGTACCACGAAGGAGATGAGCCGGCGGTACTGGCGCATGAGGCCGACGGATGGCGTTGAACCTGCTCCCGCGGATGGCTGTGGCTGGCGGGTGTTCCCTGTTCAGGAGGCCGTCCGTGCCGCTTTCGACATTGATCCGTCCAGCGTCAAGAACAGGAGCCGATTCGATTGGCTGTTAGCGACCACGAGATTCGTCTGGCGGCCTTTGCCCGCTGCGCGCGGCTCATGCACGATTTCGGCGGAGCCGTTGCCTGGGAGGCGATTCAGGAGGGTTTCGAGTTCGACGGCGAGCGGGTTTATCTCGCCGGCAAGGCGCGCGGCATTCATCGACCGAGACAGATGAACCGGGGTGTCCTCAGTATCAAGACCACCAAACCCCGGAAAGGCCGCACCGCCCGCTATGATGACGCGCTTGTCGGCGATGGCTATTTTTCCTATGCGTTTCAGGGCGACGATCCCGGCAACCGCGACAACACCTGTCTGCGCGAGGCGTTCGAGGATCAGTCGCCCTTGATCTACTTCTACGCGCTGGTGCCGGGCCTCTATCAGATCCTCTACCCCGGCTATCTGATGGAATGGAATCCGCGCTGTCTGTTCTGTACCGTCGCGATCGGCAGCCAATTCGAGCTGGCCCAGCGCTCCGAAGTGCGCGAGATCGCCGGCCAGTATGAGTCGACGCAACCGTCCGAAGCGCGCGAGCCAACCCCGCCCATCGAACGCCGCTACAGCACCATCGAGGCGAAGGTCCGTCTGCATCAGGCCGAATTCCGCGAACTGGTCCTGTCTGCCTATGACCGGCGCTGTTCGGTATCCGGTTTGCCGGTCCCGGAACTGCTGCAAGCCGCCCACATCATCCCGGACCGCGACGAACGCGGACAGCCGGATATCACCAATGGCCTCTGTCTTTCGATCCTGCACCACACCGCTTACGACCGAAATCTGTTGGGCATCGACCCAGACGGGCGGATCGTCATCGCCGAGTCCGTCCTCGGGCAGCACGATGGGCCGACCTTGGAGGCGGGGATCAAGGGATTACACGGCCAGACCATACGCCTTCCTCGTCATGATGGGGATCGGCCGAATCGGGACTATCTGGCTGAACGGTTCGAGGGGTTTCGGCGGGTGGCGTGAGTGTATGGGAACCGTTCAGTCGGACATGAGCTGTCGGTACCGAAAGGACTGCGTGCGACCGGGGCACGCGGTGAGCGGTCAGATTGGCCTGGACCTTTGGTACCGAGAGAACCCCGGATAGCCAGCACCCAGGATCCGCATGCCGTTGTTATGCGTGTTGCCAAAAAGCGCTCTTGCCGTAGATCGCGTTATGGTATGGATGAACCCGCTGCTTGTGTGCCTCTGAGAGTACGCAATCCGTCATGGCCCAACATAGTATGAGATCAGGCTTGGTGCGTCCGGTTCGCCGGCCATCCGCTTTTGCGAAAAGCCTGCGAGTTCAGCTTCGGGTTCAACAAGATCCGAATCAATTAGCAAGAACTGCGTCTCTGCGCCGTTTCCAGCAGCCGCGAGCCGGTATATCTCTCGATACAGTGACTGCACCAATTCAGGGTTCTCGTCGTCGCTGATGTTCTTCGTTGGACTGTCAATGATCAAGATGTTTGGAACAGGCATTCCGCGTTCTCGGGCCACCTCGTGAACGGCTAATGCATAGCAAACATTGAACAGCGTTTTCTTGCCACCGCTGCCAGTTTCCCAGAAGCCCCACTTCTGTTCAGAATGGACGACGATGGGCTTCCAGTTGCGCGGGTCCAGCACCACGTCGTCTTCGTCTGAGACACCGGGGAAGCCCACGTCAAGCATGATCGCCTTGAACTTCTTTGCAATTGCACGGGCGTTCTCGTCAGCAAAGCGAAATCGATGTCGCTCGTCCTCGATCATCGAGCGCAGCTGATCGATACGTCCCTGCGATGCGCCTGCCTTTTCCTCCAGTTCATTGATCGCCCGAGGCATCTCCTGGAGTTGGGCAAGCGACCGAAGACGCTCCCCAAGTGTCGCAATCTCGCGGTCGGCCTCGCGAATGCTCTCAACAAATGCTGAGTCGTAGCGTCGCAGTCCGTCCGCTAGCTGGCGATCTAGCAGCCGCTTTGCGCTTTCGGCTCTCTGGAATTCTCGCTCGGACCGCTCCAGCGCTTGCTTCCTCCGGTTCATTGAGTCTGAGATCTGGTCAATGCGATCATTGAGTTCTCGCCGAACTGCCTCAGTGTCGAAGCCTGGACGAGCCTCTGTGGCTATCGAAGGAGTGCCACAAAGACGGCACTGTTCGACAGCAGACGGACGCTTCGATATGTCAGAGCCACACTGGGGGCAACGTGAGTAATCGACACTGTCGAGAACTCGACCCGCTTGTTCAGCCCGACCAGCCTTCACTTTCGCAGTAATCAGCTCGGCACGAAGTGCTTCTTGTTCGGCGAGCATGCTCTGAGATGCAATGATGGCTTCTCGTAAATCGGAGACAATTCGGCTCAGGTCGCGCAGCTTGCTCCTCAACTCGTCGGTTGGATGAATACTGGCCTCACGGTTTGTTTCGAGCGTCCGCTTCCGTTCTTCAGCAACTCGCAGTTCGCGTTCACGTGCCCCAATCTGGTCTGTGAGCTCCGACTCAGAGCCGAGATCGAACCGAGCCATAAAGCGACGGATCTGCACAACCGCTTCCCGGGCGCCGTGCTGACCCGCAATTGTACGGTAAAGGTCCGCCTGCAACTGACTCAAGCGCTCCGAATGCAAACCCGTGAAGAACCGCATCGCATCTTGGCTTTTCCGACCTCGGAATGGATCCTCTAGGCGAAAGAACGACGAATCCAAGTGAGTCTGGTCCAGATAGCAGTACCGCCAGATGTCTCGGAAGCTGAGCCTGATCATTGGAGAGTCTGGATCTCGACTCCGCTTGAGAACCTTGATGGGCTCTACGCTGCACAGATGGAACAAGAGATCGCTGAGGTTGTAGACCTCTGCATCCAGCAGCGGCATCTCACCTGCGGACAGTGGCGCATTGACTGACCCGAAATCGTCTTTTCCACGACTCCATGTGACGCGAACCGCGAGATTGTCTTCAGCCCCACGTTCAAGCGTGCACTCGTATTCACCGAGTCTCGCCCCAAGGACGGTCGAGACGAACGCCTGCTGAATCGCTGGCGTTCGCTCCAGGTCGCCGCCGAAGCAGAAGTCAATGAGGCGCGCGACGGTCGATTTACCCGTACCAACGGGACCGTACAGGAAGGTGACGGCCTCCGAGAAGCGAATATGCTCGGTCGTCTGCCGGGTTCTGACCACGAGATGAGTCAGCCGGATATTCATGTTGGGATTCTCTCATTAGACCGAAGCGACACGACTTCAGGGAAGGTTTCATAGATGAACCGCATCAGCACCGTTGCTTTTACGTCAAAGTGGCGCTTCAACAGGGCTGAACGCTTCGCGTAGTCCTGAAAGTCTGGAGTCGCGCTCAACTCCGACGCCAGTGTCCGCCCGCGTTCTGTGAGCGCAATCAAGACCTTGCGTCCCTCCACGCTCACCGTGACGAGCCCCTTGCCGATAAGGATATTGAGGAACTCGCGATACCGGTGATCCCAAGGCCCGAATCGATAGCGCACCATCTGGGACTCGACACTAAGTCGCTCATGATCCGCAAGCTGTACATCGCGCGTAGAGCGGCCCTTGGCGGCCAGGGCACGCTCGAGCATAACTGGGTAACGGAGAAGAAAATCGAGCTTGGCGAGCTTTGTGAGTCCCTCCAGTGTGTCTCGTTGCCCCATATCTGAGAAGGCTGCGATGAGCACAAGGAGACGAGCAGCGTGCAAATCCGGTTGATTGTCGAGCTCAGCAATCGTTTCGACCAGATCCATCACTGCGACTCCCATGGTCGGGCGTGGCTCCAGACGACTTTACACTGAGCGGTCAGCGAGAAGGCAATACCTTCAAGGTGATCGTCGGTGCAGTCATAGAGTTGATAGCTAGCTGTCCGTCTCTCGCGAAATCGGCGACGCAGCTCTTCCCTCATTGCTGGTCCGAAATCGTCGGTCTCGGTTTGGGTGGCGTCGAATGATCGTCCTGCGTCGCTCAACACGAGTGAGCAGACGTGGCCGTAGCGTTCGAGCCCCTTGTCATATCCGTACTTCTTGGTCCATGCGATTCCGAGGTAGTCGGCTTTGTCGCGCAAATCCTCCGCAGAGTTCCTCGACACCACCGAGAATCCCCCTGCATCCAGCTTCTTGTGTAGTAGCTCGGTACTCCCTTCTCCTGGCCCAATATAGCGAGCGGGATCGCCAGCCAAGGTGGCGGAGGAATCGCGGCCATGCTCAAGGATGCTTTGAACACGAGCGAGTGTCATGCGCTTACCGTCAATCCGTGCCGCCATATCAGAATTGTCATTGACGATTGCAATTACATACGCTGGGAGAAGCTGCTCATGACCCAGCGAAGAGGCCCTGCTGCATTCTTCAATCAATGCTTGGGCCGCTCGCCTCACCGCATCGTATGAGCAGTCGGTCGCCGGAGCCCAGCATTGGGCGATGGTATCAATTAGGCGAATGACTGCATCACGGAGCTTCGGTAGATCTGCTTTGGCTTCGGTTTTTGACATTGCGGCAAATGCAATCGCCTCCGTCACAGAGGCAGCCTCAACGACTTGCCTGAACCATGAGGCGACGGTCGGTTGGAGGTCCGCAACTGTCGCCGCATCCTTGATCGACTGTAGTACGTGGCGAATATCTTGTCCGTTGCGTTCCGAATGGAGCGGATGATTCGTCAAGAAGCAGAAACACCGAAACCTCCTTGGGTAGTCGGATTCCAGCTTAGCGAAACGGACGCATGCCGCGAGAACGTCTTCGTCCTTCGCCTTCCACAGCGGTTGGTCTCCACGACGTGTCTTTACCTGGTGCCCAGTGAATGATCCATCCTGGTGCTTGAGCAAAACATCCTCGTGGTGCTCGCAGAACACCTCCTCAACATCTTGCGTGTCGTCCATGAGCATGCAGCACACGACCGCCGCCCAAGTCCACTGAAAGCGATAACGATTGGCGGTTTCGTCGCCTGGGTCACCATGCGCGACCGTGTTCTCGGGGCCAAGTATTGGAGCATCCGCCATCTGTGGTCACCTCGCGACCGGTCCGCAATCGAGTTGAGTCATAGACTGGCGTCCTTGCAGCGCGTGCTAGGCTGACGTCAACCTAGCCCCCGATTGTCGGACGCTTCGTTCCCCGCAGTATCCAACAGCTTGTGGTCATAGTGGCGGGCATGGCGTCGGCTTCCAGATACAACTGTCCGCTTTCGCGGCTTGCTGTGCGTTTGGTTCGCCCGGGACCGCCGGCCACTTTTGAGACAGATCGGCCAGCCTGCGCCGAAGCGATAGGCCGGCAGTGCCTATTGCAGCGGTTATCATCAGTGTGCATGCGAAACGCCGGCCGCTATTCACCAACGGTCTGGCACCGAACATTGGTCAGGATACAGCGATACGCCGCTCGGGTCTTCCGAGCCGATCGCCCCCGATCCGGCCCGTCTGATTGTCGCGCTCAGGCAAATCGGCGACAGCCTCGAACAGGCGCTCTCCGACCTGATCGATAACGCCCTGAGCGCGGGTGCGGCTAATGTACTGATCCGTTTTCTATGGAGTGGCGAGCGCATCACCGGGGTGGCGGTGATCGACGACGGAGACGGCATGGATGCGGATCAACTGCGCAACGCCATGCGCTTCGGGTCGGCCGAGCGCGTCGATCATACCTCGCTCGGCAAATTCGGGCTGGGGCTCAAGCTGTCCTCGTTCAGCCATGCCCGCAAGCTGACCGTGGTGTCGCGGCGGGACGGCCTGACGGTCGGTCGGCGCTGGACGCTGGAGGGGATCCGACGTCACTGGGACTGTGACACCTTTGAGGGGCATCAGGCGGCGGCGCTGATCGATGCGCCCTGGTCGCCGATCGACCTGCGGGCGTCGGGAACCCTCGTGCTGTGGGACGACATCGACAAGCGGCCGGTCTCCAGCCGGGGGCTTCGCTACACCCTCAATGCACTCTACCGGCGGCTGGAACTGCATCTTGGACTGCATTTCCATCGCTTCATCCAGCACGGCGCCCTGAGCATTCGGATCGACTAGCAGGAACAGGGAGAACCAGAGCATCAGATCCGCGCCGCCGTGCCCGCGCTTGACCCCTTCGGTTACGCGGACGCACCCCTTGAAGGCTATCCGCGGACGTTCCGGATGCGCCTCGCCGGGGTTGGCGAGATCCCGCTCGACGGCCCTATCTGGCCGCCCAACAACGAGCAGGCTGAGTACCGGCTCGGCAACCGGGCGGCGGCGCGTCAGGGTTTCTATTTCTATCGCAACCACCGCCTGATCCAGGCCGGCGGCTGGAACGGGCTGATTCAGAACGAAGCCGAGCCGCACGGTTCGCTGGCGCGGGTGCGGATCGATCTGCCGCCATCCTTCGATGACAGTTTCAGTCTCAATGTGCAGAAATCATCGGTGATCGTGCCGCCGGGGTTCGTCGAAGCTGTTTTTGATGCCTCGGATGGCGACGGCGTTTCCTTCGATGCGTATCGTCAGGCCGCGCAACGGGTCTATCGGTCCAGGGAGGCGAAGGCGCTCAGGCGCCGGACACCGATCCCCGGCACTGGGCTTCCGGATTTCGTGGCGAGCCAGTTCGCGCCCGAATCGGAATCCCCCAGCGCAACCCAGCGGATCGATCTGCGCTGGGAGACCTTCGATCGCCAGGAGGTGTTCCGTGTGGATCGGGAGAACGGTCGTCTGCTGTTGAACCGGGAGTATCGGGACAGCCTTCTGGCCGGGCTGTCGCCCTCACGGGACGATGTGCCGATTTTCAAGGCCCTGCTGTTCT
>NZ_NRRG01000065.1 GCF_016583575.1 Thiocystis violacea | reverse complement strand
GCTCGAATGCCTCAAGCGGGCCCACAAGCTCAACCATTTCGCACTCCGCGCGAAGCTCTATGTCGAGGCGCTTCAGCATGCTTTCGGCGAACTCAGGCGCTTGAAAGCGGCGGCTGCGTAACATCAGTTAGGTAATAAGGATTTATCATGGCGACGCCAAAAAAAATGCGATTTGGACCTTCTCAAGTGACCGAAGCGATGGGAGAGATCGTTCGCCGGGGTCAAACAGGGCATGGTGATCTTCACTACGACCGAGTTGACTTGGCTAGGATTGAACCAGATCCAGAGAATCCTAGACAATTGAGACTATCCGAACACGAATTTTTGCTGTTGTCAGATGATGCGTGGTTATTGAATGCTCGATCCGGTGATGATTCTGATGAGCGCACAAGGCTCCTCTTACGATTAAAGGATCTCGCTGATTCGATGATCGAGAACGATGTACTAGAACCAATTCGGATATTCAGGCATGGGGAGCGTTATCGGATCGCGTATGGTGAACGTCGCTATTGGGCGGCTCGTTTAGCTGGTCTTAAAGATATCCCTGCGCGGATATCTGATCAACGCCCAGGGAAGGTTCGCACATTGCAGCTCGTGGAGAACCTCCATCGCGATGACCTGGATCTTGCTGCAAGAATGCGTAACGTCATTGCTGTACTCGGTGAGTTGGACGAGGAAGGCGAGGCGACTGCTGAACGATTTAGTCATCTCATAGGTATGAGTGAACGACAAGCACGGCGATATCTTCAAGTGGCTAATGGCCCGAGAGATGTCCTTGAAGCGGTAGTAGGAGGCCAAGTCGTTCGCGACCTAGCAGTGGCTGCGGCCATATCGTCAATTAATGACGAGCGAAGACGGATATCTGTGCTATTACATTTGTCGAATGGGATGTCACTGAAGGATGCTCTTGATGCAGCAGAGCGAGAAATCAACCCTCCAATCAAACAGTCTCGAGGGCGGCCGGCAGTCAAAGTTACTCTTGGTGTGACATCGAATGCTGGGTTGGTACGGGAGATTATGCGTCGTGTAGTAGGAGATACCGAACTGCCGGACTTAGACTGGACTGATTATCGAGCGGTCACAAAGGCATGGAAATCGTTTTTGTCTGATCTGGAAAGCTCGCTGTGAAGACGTCCGTTCGTATGACAGAGGAAATGCAAAAGGCACTGCGTGAGGCGTCGTCAGCGGTGTATGGAGCGAAGGGTAAAAGTCGCTGGGTCAGAGAGGCTCTAGTTATGCTCGCAGCCGAGGATCCTGCAATGACAAGTGTCGGTCTTGGGGAGGCCCATTTTGTTCCTGCGTGTTCTGAGCAGATCTTGCTATCTGAAGAATCCGAGGAAACTCTGGAAAAATTAGTGGCTAGAGTGCGTCGGCAGGACCCATTGGCAGAGGGAGTCCAATCCCAGGTGCTGCGCGCAGCAGTGCGTTGGAGGCTTGAGCGGTCTTCAAGACCGTTTGCACTTAAAGGCCCGTAAAATATTGAAAATAAATATAATTTTTTACGATTAATTTTTCCAAAAATACCGGTCGAGCTCTACACCAACTCACCGGCTGTCTATAATTTGATGGAGTGTGGGAGATGCTAGCCCTGAACCTCCCCACAGCTAATGCCCTCCTGATTAGCAAGATTCCTCAGCCAGACGGATCCAGCGCTCCGGGCGCGGCCCGACGGCAATGGCCACAACGAGCAGCCGGCTGGGAAGGGTGTCGAGATGAAACCGCCGGTTGAATCGGTCGGCGAAGGCGCCAAGGTAGAGCGCGCCATATTTGGCGAAGTCGAAGGCATGATAAGCCCCACCCAAGCTAGTTTTGAGGTTGCCCGAGAGGGTGTTGACCCAACGGAATTCGGGCAGGTCTTTGGGTTTGCGGGAGCCGACGATGATCGCCTGATAGCGACAGACAACCCGCGTCGGTGACACCCGCAAAGCAGGCCAAGCCATCCATGGTGACCTTGCAGCCTGGTGCGAGCACTCGCGCGGCCCGCACGGCGATCGCCGTGCGGGTGAAGCCGGGGATTTGCGTCATCTTGGTGTCAAGGGGATGTCCGTCAGGATTCAGGGACACCGCCGCCACAAAGGGCACCTTGTTCTCCGAGCCACGGCCGGTGGCGGCGCCCGTGAGTTCACCGCTCAGGTAGGCGTCGTCCACCTGGACGTCACCCTTGAGGGTGTAGGTACTGTCGCGCTCGACCATCGCATGTATCCAGTTTATGCTGGATCAGCCAGGCCGTGGGGTCGCTAACGCCCAATTGACGCTTCAACGCCAAGGCCGACAACCCAGTCTTTGCTTGGCTTGGCTAATCAGATCGATGGCCAAGAACCACATCGTCAGGGGCCGATGCGTACTCTGGAACAGGGTGCCCGCGATCAGGAACGTTTGGACATGGTACGCCCGACCTTGAAATGGCCCTTCTGATTGCGCGTGCAGTCGGGGGCGAAACCCAGAATTTTGATCGTCTCCGGGCGTGTCCCCGCTTGGGCGTGTGCGTCTGGGCAAAGCGTCCAATTTCGACGAGCTTGGTCTTGCTTGGCTCCAGGCCCAGACCGAACTTCCCCAACCGTTTGCGTAGCGCGTCCTAGACCCGCAGGGCATCCTCGCGATGTACGCTGATCGATCCTCCTTGCGGTGTCCCATCCTAGTTCGGATGTAATGCCCCATCTTACAGAATGCCCGCTTTGAGCTAACGCCGGATCAGGCTGATCAAGCGCGGATCTCCAACGCGATTTTGCACGAATCGGAGGAGCCATCCGTGGTCCAAACTGCCAAAGAGATTCTTCATATCCGCCTCCGCCACCCAGCTCACCTTGCGTCCGGCGATCACCTCGTGGATTGTCGCTAGCGCCGATGCGCGCCCATCCCAGGTCGACCACCAAAGGAGCACGGCAGAAAATCCTGCTCGTCGATGGCCGATCACACTTCCGCTGTCGTGCGCTGAAGCGCCCGGTCACTGACGCCGGGAACGCCAATGGGGCGCTTGTCCTGCTTGTCGGGTTTGGGGATGTACACCCGCCGCGCGGACGGTTCCTGATAGCCTTGGCGGTGTACCGCTTCGAGCAATCGGCTCGATCCACTGCGTGAAGTATCTTTTGGCCTGCCCGATCCTTCCGCCACCGAGAATCATTCATGCATCGAAGTAGATTCGCTCCACCTCAGCCAGACCTAAGGTGACCCCCACAGTGCCGACACCAATGAATCGTGCATCGAGGTAGGCACCGAGTCTCCACCAGCGCGTTCTCGCCCGCCCGATCCTTCCGCCATCAAGGATCATTCGTGCATCGAGGTAGATTCGCTCCACCTCAGCCAGACCTAAGGTGACCCCCACAGTGCCGACACCAATGAATCGTGCATCGAGGTAGGCTCACTCCACTTCAGCCAGCCATGAGGTGACCCCAAACCACCGATGCTTCGTGCATCAAGGTAGAGTTCGAGTCTCCACCAGCGCAATCTCGCCCTCTCGATCCTTCCGCCGCCGAGAATCGTTCGTGCATCGAGGTAGACTCACTCCACTTCAGCCAGCCATGAGGTGACCCCAAACCACCGATGCTTCGTGCATCAAGGTAGAGTTCGAGTCTCCATCAGCGCAATCTCGCCCTCTTCGATCCTTCCGCCACCGAGAATCGATCGTGCATCGAAGTAGACTCGCTCCACTTCAGCCAGCCATGAGGCGACACCACAGCACCGATGATTCGTGCATCGAGGTAGGTACAGAATCTCTACCGGCGGGTTCTCGCCAACCTGATCCTTCAGCCCCCGTAGATCGTTCGTGCATCGAAGTAGAACAATTGTGCATTGAAGTAGACACTATCGTGCATTGAAGTACGCCTATTCATGCATAGAAGTAGATCGATTCGTACAAAGAGGTAGGAGTTCCCATTTTTTTCACACTATAATTTCATATATTTCAATAAAATAATAAATTTCCGCCGAACATCTAATCGTTCTTAAATCTTTTTTTAATATTCTTCTACCCGGATGTTACATAAAACTGCTAGCAGTCCAAGAAACCGATCATTGTTGTCGGGCTTAACGGCAACGGAGCCAACGAACCCCAAGCTGTCTGTGCTAGCGATGCGGGTGGATTTGGCCGTTGATGGTCGCATGGGTCGCGCGTCTGCGCCGCCTGGCCCCGATCACTGCACTCAACCAGGAATTGGTACGGTTCGACATGCAGTCCATGCAGAACCCAAAATCTCCAGCATCGAATACCAGCAGGGGACGCTGGCGGGCTACGAGGTCCGCGAGTATCTGCTCGAACAGTGGCCTCGCACCTGTGTCTATTGCTGCGCGAAAGATGTCCCGCTCCAGATCGAGCATATCGAACCACGTAGCAAGGGCGGCAGCAGCCGGATCAACAACCTGACCCTGGCCTGCGCGCCGTGCAATGACAAGAAAGGCACACAGTCGGTCGCGGTCTTTCTCAAGGGCAAACCTGACATCCTCAAGCGCATTCAGGCGCAAGCCAAGGCACCGCTGAAAGACGCCGCCGCAGTCAATGCAACTCGCTGGGCGCTGTTTACGGCGCTCAAGGCCACCGGCCTGCCGGTCGAGGTCGCCTCCGGCGGGCGCACCAAGTTCAACCGTGCGCGTCTGGACGTGCCCAAGACCCATGCGCTCGACGCCGCCTGCATGGGTCAGGTCGACGCTTTGCACAGATGGCAACGCCCAACGCTGGCGATCAAAGCGACCGGGCGCGGCAGCTACCAGCGCACGGGCCTGAATTGGTTCGGCTTTCCGTGTGGCTATCTGATACGCCATAAGCGCATCAAGGACTTCCAAACAGGAGACCGCGTCATCGCCATCGTGCCGACAGGCAAGAAGACCGGCGTGTAATTCGGGCGCGTCGTGATACGCACGACCGGCAATTTCAACATTCAGACACCGACCGGCGTCGTGCATGGTATTTCACACCGCCATTGCCGGGCGCTGCAACGCGCCAACGGCTATGGCTATTCAATTCAAGATTCCGCCCTGAAGGGCGGTGTTTCAACCGGAGGATTATGATGATTCTTCGTAGAGGCTTGGCCTAGGCGCCGAGAGCCGAGTCCCGGAGCAGGGCGCCCCAGCCAGCCCGATCCCTCGAACAGCGGAGCGAAGAGGGCGGCTGGCAGACGCGAGCTGGGTGCGAACAGCTATCGCCGGTCTGATCGTCGGCCTCATCACGCCAGCGCTCGGTGCGAGGCCTGGGACCGTGATCTCGCCGACAGTGATGCCCGAGGCGTCATCAATCGGATCCATCCCACTCCCCGTTGCAACATGACGGCAATCACCGCCGCCGAGATCCGCAAGTCCGCAGCCTCGAGTTATTCGAAAACGGCGCGCACCGATTGGATCAAACCTTATTCGTGAGCTTGGCCAATCACAGCCGCCTTTCCAGCGATCCAAAGATCCAGTGCATGGGCCAGCGCCCGCCCCACTCATCCATCGGCATCGCCGCCGGCTCGCCCCTCGCCTGTGCCACGCGGAGACAAGCGGTTCCGCCCTCGTCGAGATCTGGCGGACTCGGAGCGGTTGGCTGCGGTTCGACCAGGCGCAACCAATCTCGATCGAGCGCGGCCTGAATGCGCCCGACATCGGTTAAGGCGGACCGTGGCAACACCTCATCGAGCACGACGCGCGCCATCCGAACCTCGCCGAAAAGCGCGGACAACCTGGAAAGGTCATCCAGGTGCGCCAAGACGATGACAAGGCTCGCGTCGATCTACACGCGGCCAAGGTGCGCGGCGCGCGTCAAGGATAGGTAGCCATCACGAAATGGGACGCTGGCCAGCGCGGATTGGACGCCCTTGGCGTCCAGCGCGCCGATCCGTTCGAGACCGACCAGGAGCGTTGCTGGACGCTCCCGATTCAAGACGATGACGACATCCTGATTCGGCCTTCGGTTGAGCGCCTCGCTTGAGATGTTTATCGAGCCGATCATATGGACCCTTTCCATGGGATATACCTTCAGGGATGTTGGTTTGCGAAGAGCTCAGCCTGTATCGGCGCTTGGTGCGGGAGGTCCTGATCCACGTCAGGATGCCATCCAGCGAGGGTCGGTACGCTGGCCTCTCGTCATCCGACATTTTTCCCTTTCACCGTTCCACGGTATCGCGTCGGCCTCAGCCACGGCGGCTCCATGCGTTCATAACATGCTGTTATAAAATAATATAAAACTATACATCGTGGTTTTTCCAGCCGATTCCGCCGCCACGGCCGAGAATGTTCCACGGCCATCGGTCCGCGCTGGCCCGCATCGGACCCACGTCCAGGTCGCGTGATCGCTCACGATCAGCACCCTTGTCGAATTTGATTCATAATCATCAAAAGCGTAACGAATATTTTGATAAACGCTTTACGGAAAACGATGATGTAGCCTGTCCTCCCACGACCGACAAGGAGATCCGCCATGCTCGGCACGTTCACCTATCCGAACCCTGGCCCGTCATGAGCGCCCACGGAGACACCCGGCGCCGCGCCTACGCGGCGGCCTGTGCGCTGGCGGCGGCCGGCGAGCGCCCGAGCGTCGCCGCGGTCCGCGCGCGCCTGGAAGGGCAGGGCGGACAGCAGGCGATTCAGGCCGGCTTGAATGACTGGATCCAAGAGGCCGCGCGGCGCTTTCAGATCCCGACGCTGCCGGAGGCGCTTCAAGACGCGGTGGCAACACTGTGGCAACTGGCCTGTCAAACCGCCCGCGACCAGTGGGACGGAGAGCGTGAAAGCTTGACGGCGCAGCTCGCGGATGGCGCCCGGTCGCGTTTGGCGCTGGAGCAGGAGCACCAAGCCGCCCAGGTCGCTTTTGCGCAGGGTCAAACGCAATGGGCGGCCACCCGCTCCGAGCTCATCGCGCAGCAACAGCAGACCCAGGTCGCCGCCAGTCATATCGAGGCGCTTGAGCGGCAGCTGAGCGAGGCCCGGGAGCAGTTGGACGCCGTGACGCCAAGACAGGCGGCCCTGGGCGAGCGTCTGGCCGCTCTGGAGGACGCGCTCGAACAGGCCCGCACGGAACAGGGCCAATGGCAGGAGCGCGCCGCGAGGGCCGAGGCGGCGGTGGCGCGCCTGGAGCCGGCGGCCGCGAACATGGCGCGCTACCACGAACATCTGGAAGAGACCTGTCGAGAGGCGCGCGGGCTTCAGGCGACTCACCAGCAGGAACTAGCGGAACGAGACGCGCGCCTCCAGACCCTCACGGGATTGCTGGAGCGGACCCAGGCGGCCTACGATGCCGAATCGGCACGCTGGCTGGTGCAAATCGACGATCAGCGCCAAGCGCTCGCGGCGGCGAACGCGCGCGAGCGGCGCCTCGATCAGGAGCGCACGGCGCTGTGGAACGAGGTGCAGTCACTGACCTATGCGTTGCGCGCGCGCCAAGAGGAGCGCGACGCCTCGCGAGGCGATCCGCCTGGTTAAATACCGAAGATGTCCGACCGAGGCTGGCACGCACGGCGGCCAGTCTAGGCTTGCATCCGCCTCGGATTTCCATTCCTGGTAACGCGCTTGGACCGGCGGCGAGAGAGGGGTTCGGTGGGGGAGGGGATTCCAACACAGGTTGAGTGATCGCTCGGCGGCGCACCGCGATAGCACGCCAGACGCCGTTCGCGCTCGATGACGGCTCGCGCCTTCTTGAGCGCCGTCTGCGGCGGACACAGGTTGAGCGTGGCTCCGGAGCGCGTGGCTACCAGATGTGGATCAAGGACATCCGCGGGCGAGACGTGCCCCGATGCGGTCGTGCGGTTTGGCGGAGGTGGATTTCATTCCAATCGACAGCCTCACCAGTTCCTCCGTAATGAGAGGCCGCACACGTTCTTCAGGCGCACAGCCATCGGTGTGCGGCGCGTACGCTTGCGTCTGTTTCGTGAGCGGATCCCAGGAAGCCCGTGCGTCCCCGCGGGAAGCCCAGGGGATGATCGCCGAACGGGCCGCGCGGCGCGCGGAACAGGATGAGGAGATCAGAATCTTGCATCGCCAGATCGAAACCCTCGGTCACGAGTGGCAGGGCATGCCGAGCGAACGCGAGCGGATCGCGCGTAAACAGGAGGTCATCCAGCCGCGTGCCGCAAACGAGCGGACCGAGCCTGGCGAGGCCGAGCGGACATTGAACGCCTGGCGTATCGAGGTCGCGATCCTGACCGAGCGCGCCACCCAGGCCGAGGCGCGGTGTGCCATCGTGCGCCACCTCCAGGAACGACAGGGCCGATCCACGTAGGGATATCCGTTGCGCCGTTCAGACCCGGATAGCGATGAGGCCGGTCGTTGATCTCCACCGTCCGACAGCCCCGCCGGTTGGTCACGCCCGGCTCACGGCTGGCTCCACAAACCCCGCCATCCCGCCGGCCCTAAGGCGTCGAGCGTCTCGATATTGCGCTCATAAATGGTTTCGGCTTCGGGGAAGGCGGCCACCGCCCGGTCGATGCTGGCCTCGCGCAGCAGGTGCAGGGTCGGAAACGGCGCCCGGTTGGTGAAGTTCCCGAGGTCGCCGGGTTGCGTTCCCGCGAACTGGAAGGCCGGATGAAAGCTGGCGATCTGGATCACACCTCGCAGGTCGTGTTCCTCCACCACCGCCTCGGCTCGCGGGAGAAAGGCATTGAAATCGAGAAAGTCCGGCAGCAAGGTGGGATGGATGAGCAAGGTCGTCTCGACCACGGCGGGGTCGGCGGCGGCCAGAAACTCCAGCTCCCGATCCAGGTCTTCCAAGAGTCCGTCCAGATGCCGCGCCCGGCTCACCACGAACCGCACCCGGTGTCGCACGTAGACCGCTTTGGCGAAGGGGCACAGGTTGAGCCCGATGACCGCCAGTTCGATCCATTCACGGGTGGCGGCGATGATCGCCTCGTCGTTCATGAACGCGATGCCAGGCCGGCGGTTGAACTGGAAATTTCCATGGAGTGTCCTCGTGGTGTCGGATTGAACAGAGCATTGGCACGAAGACGGGCCGGAAACGCTGGCCCGCCCATCTCGATGGGCCACAGCTTGGTTTAACGGCCGCCGACCTGGAGCCTGGATTAACCTCCCAGCGTGCTGCGCAACAGCTCGGCGATCTCCTCCGAGATGCGCTCGTTATTCTGCTCCGGCAGATCCAGGTCGCCGTAGAGCCGATTCATGCCCGTGAATAGCCACATGACCGTTTGGCTCACTTCGCCTAAATCCTCGAATCGCCAGCCCACCAATCCAGGCTGGATCGATTCGATCCGACCGCCACACAGCCGCCGCAGCACATGGGGGAAGGTATCGCCGACCTTCTCGATGTAAGGCCACCAGTACGGCCAAGCGGCGGTCAGGGTCTCGAAATAGGCGCGGATCTCGGGGATCTCCGCCGTCTCGCGTGGATCGGTATCCCAGCCCTCGAAGCAAAAAATCACCGTCCCCTCCCACGGCAAAGCGGCCTCGCGGGTGGCTGACAGCTTCGTGAGGTGTGCGAGCATCGGGACGAGTCGCCGGCGATACCGATTCATGACGGATGGCGATGACCAGGATCTCATCCTTGACGGGGGATAGGCGAGCGAGCGGATAGAGAGGACGCATAGGACTAATCATTCTGTGCTGACAGTGACCACCAGAATCAACGCGGCAGACGTCCATCCTTGAGCGACAATGCGGCCTCCATTTCGGGCCTTTGCTCCCGCGCGGCGCGCTATGATCCAAGTATGTCATCCTCTCCATCGCCCGCCCCACGCGAACGCCTCTCCGGCTCCATCGAGCGCGTCACCTTCCATAGCCCGGAAAGCGGTTTCTGTGTGCTGCGGGTCAAGGTGCGCGGCGAGCGCGAGTTGATCACGGTCATCGGTTCGGCGGCGAGCCTCACCCCCGGCGAGTATCTGGAAGCCGAGGGCGTCTGGGTCAACGACCGACAGCATGGACTCCAGTTCAAGTCGGTCGACCTGCGTATCATCGTGCCCCGCACCCTCGACGGCATCGAAAAGTACCTCGGGTCCGGGATGGTCAAGGGCATCGGGCCGCACTTCGCCAAGAAGCTGGTGAAGGCGTTCGGTGAAGCGGTGTTCGACATCATCGAGCAGGAACCCAAACGGTTGCTGGAACTCGACGGCATCGGTCCCAAGCGTCAGCAGCGCGTCACCAGCGCCTGGGCCGAACAAAAGGTGATCCGCGCGATCATGGTCTTCCTGCAATCCCATGGGGTCGGCACCGCGCGCGCCGTGCGCATCTACAAGACCTATGGCGATGAGGCGGTCGAGAAGGTCCGCGAGAATCCCTACCGGCTCGCCCTCGATATCCACGGCATCGGCTTCAAGACCGCCGACACCCTCGCGGAACGCTTGGGGATCCCGCGCGATTCGCTGATGCGCGCCCAAGCCGGGGTCCGCCATGTCCTCCAGGAGATCGCGGGCGAAGGCCACTGCGCGGCCTGGCATGAAGCCTTGGCGGGGCAAGCGGTCACCCTGCTGGAGATTCCGGCGCCGATCATCGAAGACGCCATCGCGGCGGAGTTAGCCGAGGAACGGCTGATCGCCGAGACCATCGCGGATCGCCCGGTGCTCTTTCTCGCGCCGCTCCAGCGGGCCGAGCTGGGCCTCGCCCGCCACCTCCAGCGCCTCCAGGCCGATCCGCCGCCCTGGGGGACCATCGACGCCGAGAAGGCGCTCCCCTGGGTCGAGACACAAACCGGACTCGCCCTCTCGGACTCCCAACGCGGTGCCATCCGCGCCGTTCTGGCGGCCAAGACGGCGATCATCACCGGGGGGCCAGGGGTCGGGAAGACCACCGTCGTCAACAGCCTCTTGCGCATCCTGCGCGCCAAGGGCGTGGCCGTGTTGCTCTGCGCCCCGACCGGGCGCGCCGCGAAGCGTTTATCGGAGTCGACCGGCCAGGAGGCGAAGACCATCCATCGGCTGCTGGAGTTCGATCCCCAGACGATGGGTTTCAAGCGCAACGCCGAGCAGCCGCTGGACCTGGATCTGCTGGTGTGCGACGAGGTGTCGATGGTCGACGTGGCGCTGATGAACCAGTTGCTGCGCGCGGTGCCGACCCGGGCCGGCGTGCTGCTGGTGGGCGATGTCGATCAGTTGCCCTCGGTCGGACCCGGCGCCGTGCTGGCCGATCTGATCGGCTCGGGCCGGATCCCGACCGCGCGTCTGACCGAGATTTTCCGGCAGGCGGAGGCCTCCCGGATCGTGGTCAACGCCCATCGCCTCAATGCCGGACAGTGGCCAGAGGATCCCGCGCCCGAGCGTCCCGTCAGCGATTTCTATCTGATCCGTTGCGACACCCCGGAAGCGATTCATGAGCGCTTGATCCGGGTGGTCACCGAACGCATCCCGCAACGCTTCGGGCTCGATCCGGTGCGCGACGTGCAGATCCTCACGCCGATGAACCGGGGTGGACTCGGGGCGCGGGCGCTCAATGTCGCCCTGCAGGCGGTGCTCAATCCCGCGTCCCAGCCCCGACTCGAGCGCTTCGGCTCGACCTACGCCCCCGGCGACAAGGTCATCCAGTTGGTCAACGACTACGACAAGGAGGTCTTCAACGGCGACATTGGGCGGATTCAGACCATCGACGTGGAGGAGGGCGTCCTGACGATCGATTTCGACGGTCGATCCGTGGTCTATGAGACGGGCGAACTGGACGCGGTGGAGCTGGCCTATGCGACCAGCATCCACAAGGCCCAGGGTTCGGAGTATCCCGCCGTCGTGATCCCGCTCGCGACCCAGCATTACAGCCTGCTGCAACGCAACCTACTCTATACGGCGGTGACGCGCGGCAAGCGTCTGGTGGTGCCGCTCGCCCAGCCACGGGCCTTGGCGATGGCGGTCAAGCAGACCGGGGGCGGGCGATTGACCAAGCTTAGGGAACGGCTCCAGGTGGACTTCCGGTGATGCTTCACCAATGTCCCGTGCCCGGCTCGCCCTTGAACGGCCCCACGATCTCCGCGGTGATCCAGCCGCCGTAATAGCCGCCGGCTTGCGCGCGCACCGCCTCTCCGGCGACGACACACCGCAACCGGGCCGGATAGGCGGAGAACCAGCCGGCGATCACGGCCGCCTCGCCCCTGGCCTCGGGATAGCTCCAGAGGGCCTCGTGGATAAGTCCGTCTGGCCCCTCGACGTGCCAATAGTGGGCTTCGCCCTTCCACTCGCAGAGTGTGCGGCGCGGCGAGGGCCGCAACCGTGAGACATCGAAGGCGTCGGGTGGCAGATAGACGGTCGGCGGACTGCCGGTTTCCAGCACCCGGACGCTGACATCCGATCGGGCCAGACACTGGGGTCCGGCATGGATCTCGATGCGGCGCGGATCGCGGACAGACCTTGGCGGGCGCGGATAGTCCCAGACCGATTCCTGTCCCGCGCCGGGGACGTGGGCGAACGCGGGGCGCGCCTGGCCACGAAAGGTCCAGGCGGCGCGGGCGCGTTCGAGGGCCTCCGGATCGATCGGCATGATGGATCTCCTGACAAACAGCGCGCGGCTTCGGGTCGGCTTGCCGCTATCATCCGTGATTCGCGTCCTCGATCACCCGGCAACGCCCATGGAATTCTTCGCCACATCACCCGCGGACTGGAGCGCCCAGTCACTTCAGCCACACCTGACCGGGCCGCGTCTGAGCGCGGTCTGCGCCTCCATCGATCGCGTGCTGCATTGGGATAACACGCGCGACGAGGGCGAGATCTACTGTCTCTGGGGACAGTTTGAGATCCGTCGCGAGTGTATCCGGGAGGGTGTGCGCTTCACGCTGCCGACCTGCCCCAATGCCTTCGCCTGGACACGGACGGCTCTTGAGGATCCCGCTCCGTCGGGGGCGGGCGTCCTGATTCATGCCACCATCAATCGCACCGAGCATGACCCCGACTTCATCGCGTCCATCGAGGCCTTCGTCGAGGACTGGCGGGCCGGGTTGGCGCGTCAGGCCGTTGGTTGAGTGCGGAGATCGACAACGATGCACCTCCTGTTTCTCAAGCGCTCGGGCCTCTCGACCAAGCTGCTGCTGGCCATGCTGGTCATGAATGTCGCCACGACCCTGAGCTTCACGCTCTATACCTACGCCCGGCAGAAGCAGGCGATCATGGAGGGAATCGACCAGACCTTGCAGGCCAGCGCCCAGGCGGTGCGTCTGATCGCCGATGAGGTCCATGATCGCCTGACCGCCCAGTCCGAGATTCCGCCCGACACCTATCGGGCCTGGCTCGATGCCCTGTCGACGCTCGCGTCGCGGGCCGGGGTCGAGTATCTCTACACGGTGGCGCGTCAGGACGGTGGTCTCGGGTTCACGCTGTCGAGTTACACCGCCGAGGAGGCGGCCGAGGGCGACTTCAACCGGCTCCACGATCCCTATCCCGATCCCAGCGCGGGCTTGCTGGCGGCCTTCGCCGATGGTCGGATCCAGTACGATCAATACACCGATGAATGGGGTACCTTCCGCTCGATCTTCATTCCCGCCCGCTCGCCGGCCGGGGGCGAGTATGTGATCGGCGCCGATATCCCACTCGCGCACATCGCGCAGCAGCTCCGCCAGACCCTGTGGGATTGCCTGCTGATGGCGCTGCTTGTGTTCGCCGGTGGGCTTGGACTGTCGTGGGTACTGACGCGCGTTCTGCGGCGTGAGGTGGCGGTTCTGGCGCGCGAGGTCGACCGCATCGCCGCCGGCGAGCTGGGAATCCGGATCCATCCGACCAGCGACGATGAACTCGGACGGTTGGGCGTGGCCATCAACCGCATGGCGTATCAGTTGTCTGCCCTCATTGGCGAAATCCAGCAGGCCGGCGTGCGGTTTGGCCAGGACTCGACGCAGCTCTCGGCCACCTCGAAAACCATCGCCGAGGGCGCCTCGCGCGTCGCTCAACAGGTCGAAGCGGTCCAGGCCGCCAGTGAGGCCCTGAACCAGACCGCCGCCGAGATCGCGCGCCATTGCATCGAGGCGGCCCAGGGCACGCGCCACGCCAACCGCTCGGCCAACACCGGCGCGGGCGTGGTGCGCGAAGCCATGGCCGCGCTCGGTCAGCTGGGCGAACGGGTCAAGGGCATGGCCGGCGTCATGGGCGAACTCGGGCGCCGCTCTCAGGAAATCGGCGAGATCGTCGGCACCATCGAGACCATTGCCCGTCAAACCAACCTGCTGGCCCTCAATGCCGCCATCGAGGCCGCGCGCGCCGGTGAACAGGGACGCGGCTTTGCCGTGGTCGCCGATGAAGTGCGCGCGCTCGCCGTGCGCACCACCAACGCCACTCAGGATATCGCCGAGCGCATTACCGCCGTGCAACGCGACATCCAGGGACTCGTCGGCGCGATGCACGCGAGTGTTGGCGAGGTCGATGCCGGCACCGCCGAGGCCCACGCCTCGGTCCATGCCCTAGCGGACATCCTGGAGCAGATCGACACCGTCAGCGCCCAGGTCGAGCGCATGGCCGCCGCCGCCGAGCAACAGACCGCGACCACCACCGAGGTCAACCGGACCCTGCAACAGATCTCCGAGGAGGTGCGCACGACCGCCCATGGCGCCCGCCAAACGGCCACGGTCGCCGTCGAGATCGCGGACCAGGCGAACCGGCTGCAATCGCAGCTCGGACACTTCCGGATCGAATAAGATGGATCTCGACACGACGCCTGGAGCGGGTGAAGACGACGGGGTAGACTCGAAGGCTCCCATCACGTCGCGGATGCCCGAACTTGAGTTGTCCGGCCTACTGAACCTGGATGAAGACCGCCATTCCGCCCCCGACCCAACTGGGTTTACTCCGACCATGACGGAACCCACGGCGACACCGCCCAGTCCTCCCGATCGGCGCCCGAACCAAGGGTTTTCGCGCCGACGCTTGGCGACCATCCTACTGCTGACCGGCGTTCTCGCGGGCGTTTTGGTTTGGATCGCGAACCGGGATGAGGTCACGACACCCGCCGTCGCGCGACTGCCTCATACCGATGGCGCCGAGCTGTTCGCTCCGCCGTCCGTCATCGAAACCCTGGATCTCGAACGCTTCCACGCCGCCCAGCGTGCGTGCGAGGGTCCCTGTGTGACCGCGTTCGGCGCACCGCTTGGCCGTGCCGACGGCGTCGAGTCGCGTTCCAACTGTGTCTCCACCTGTGTGCGTCTCGAATCCAGCTTCGTCGATCCCGACACCGGTCAGCTCCAGATCGCGCGTACCGCCGGCGAGCGCCCCGAACGCCTGGAATATGCGGGCCTGACCTATCAATGCGTCGAGTACGCGCGGCGCTGGTGGATCCAGACCCTCGGTCTGACCTTCGGCGACGTGCCGACCGCCGCCGACATCCTGGCCCTGACCGAAGGCCGGCGCCTGTCCGACCAGGCCGTCATTCCGCTTGGACGCTCGCTCAACGGGAGCGCGCGCCGTGCGCCCCGGCGGGGCGATCTCCTGATCTATGCCGCCGATCCGAGCGACCCCGAGTGGCGTGCCGGTCATGTCGCCGTCGTGGTCGAAACCGATCTGGAACAGGGCTGGGTCGCTCTGGCCGAACAGAACTACGACAACCGCCCCTGGAGCGATCCCGAGCACTACGCCCGGCGTATTCGATTGTGGCGCGTCGGCGAGCGTTACACCCTGCTCGACATCGCCCCGGACCAGACCGAGAATCCCGACGGTGGACGCATTGCCGGCTGGATCTATCCACGGCCCTGATCCGCCCGCCATCGAGACGATCAAGGCGCGCATCGGGATTGAGCCGCGACCAGCGCCCGACCTAACCCGCTCCGATCCGGCGCGACACTCTTTGCCAGCGTGTCACCGGACGGTCGGTCTTCCAGCGGCGGCTCGATGCTTATTTCCAGGGCGAACCGGATCGGGAGACGTGGCGTCGGCTGGGTTTGACGCTGGTCGCTGGCCCCTAGCCTCGATCCGGTTCGCATGCTAAGTTTGAGACAGGCGTTACGGATAGACCGAGGCGCCGTCAATTTGGTTAGGGGATTCCTGCCATGAGTCATCAAGCCGACGACCTTCTGGTCTTCATCGGGCGTTTTCAGCCCTTTCATCGTTCCCACGCCGCCATCCTGTCGGCGGCCCTGAACAAGGCGGCCAACGTGCTGGTCTTGGTGGGTTCCGCCAATGCGGCCCGCTCGACGCGCAATCCGTTCATGGCCAGCGAGCGCGAGGTGATGATCCGCGCGTCCTTTCCGCAGGCCGGCGCGGCGCTGCACATCCGCACCATTCCCGACTATCCGTATCTGGAGGATCTCTGGCTGCGCACCATCCAGGAGGCGGTCAAGTCCGTCGCCGAGCCCATCGGTGCCCGGCGCATCGGCCTCATCGGGCATTTCAAGGACGAGACCTCCTACTACCTGCGCATGTTCCCGCAATGGACGCTGGTGGAGATGCCCAACCACGAGGGCCGCTCCTCCACCGAGTTGCGCGAACTCCTGTTCGCGTCCCAGGGCAACGGTACGCGCCTGGTGTTGGCCTCCGCCCTGACCCCGGCCGCCGCCGAGTTCATCGAAGCCTTTCAGCGTCTGCCCCAGTTCGCCCAGTTGGTCGAGGAGCACGCTTTCATCCAGCGCTATCGTCAACAGTTCGCGGCCTCTCCTTATCCGCCGACCTTCGTCACCGTCGATGCGGTGGTGATCCACTCGGGCCACATCCTGCTGGTGGAACGCAAGGCGATGCCGGGCCGCGGTCTGTACGCCTTGCCCGGCGGATTCCTGCACGCGGGGGAGCGCCTCATCGATGGCGTCATTCGCGAGCTGAAGGAAGAGACCCGGCTGAAGCTGCCGGTACCGGTGCTGAAGGGATCGATCAAGGATAGCCGCGTGTTCGACGACCCCCAGCGCAGCCAGCGTGGGCGCACCATCACCCACGCCTTTCACTTCGACTTTCCGAGCGGCGAGCTGCCGCCGGTCAAGGGCGGCGACGATGCCGCCAAGGCGCGCTGGCTGCCGCTGGCCGACTTCTACGCCCTGGACGGCATCATGTTCGAAGACCACTGGCACATCGTGACCGCCTTCATCGGCGGCGCCTGACGCCTCGCGCATCACCCTGGGCGTTGGGGCACAACGCTAATCATCCCGGCTGGATAGACCGGCCGGCCATTCAACATGTATGGGGAGCCCATCATGAACCGCATCGACACCTCCATCGTCTACAACCTGATCCTCGACACCGACTCCTACAAGACGAGTCACTTCCTGCAATATCCGCCCGGTGCGCAGGGGCTGTTCGCCTACGTCGAATCGCGTGGCGGCGAATACGAGCGCACCCTGTTCTTCGGCCTCCAGTACATCCTTGATCGCTATCTCTCGACCCGGATCACCGAGGCCATGGTAGACGAGGCCCGCGACCTGCTCGCCGCGCACGGCGAGCCCTTCAACGAAGCCGGCTGGCGTCATATCATCCGCCAGCACGGCGGCCGGCTGCCGCTGGAGGTCCGGGCCGTACCGGAAGGCAGTCTCATTCCCACCGGCAACGTCCTGATGACGGTGCGCTCCACCGACCCTCAAGCGTTCTGGCTGGTGTCCTATGTCGAAACCCTCTTGCTGCGGGTCTGGTACCCCATCACCGTGGCGACCCAGTCCTGGGCGATCAAGCAAACCATCGCCGACTATCTGCGCGCGACCAGCGACGACCCGGACGGTCAACTGCCCTTCAAGCTGCACGACTTCGGCGCGCGCGGCGTCTCCAGCGAAGAGTCCGCCGGTCTCGGCGGCCTGGCTCATCTGGTCAACTTCCTGGGGAGCGACACGCTGAGCGGCGTGCGTTACGCCCGGCGCTACTACGATGAGCCGATGGCCGCCTACTCGATCCCCGCCGCCGAGCACTCCACCATCACCAGTTGGGGTCGCGACCACGAGGTGGACGCCTACCGCAACCTGCTCCGGCAGTTCGGCCGGCCGGGCCGGCTGTTTGCCTGCGTGTCCGACAGCTACGATCTCGATGTGGCGGTTCGTGACCTCTGGGGCCAGGCCTTACGCGAGGAGCTGATCGCCTCCGGCGCCACCGTGATCATCCGGCCCGACTCCGGCAACCCGGTGGAGGTCGCCTTGCGCACAGCGACCCGGCTCGACCAAGCTTTCGGCCATGTGGTCAACGGCAAGGGCTACCGGGTGCTCAACGCCGTGCGCGTGATCTATGGCGACGGCATCAACCATCGCTCCATTCGCGAGATCCTGGCGACCTTTAAGGCCAACGGCTATGCGGCGGACAACATCGCCTTCGGCATGGGCGGTGCTTTGCTGCAACAGGTCCATCGCGACACCCAGAAGATGGCCATGAAAACCTCCGCCATCCTCTTTGCCGACGGCTGGCATGAGGTCTATAAAGCGCCCGCCGACGACCCCGGCAAGGCCTCCAAGAAAGGCGTGCTGTCGACCTTCAGAAGCCGCCTCACCGGGGAGTATCTGACCTTCCGCACGGACCAGGCCCCTATCGACAGCGAGTGGGAGGAGATCATGCGCACGGTCTGGCGGGACGGGGAACTCGTGGTCAGGCAGCGCCTGGCGGAGGTGCGCGAGCGGAGTGCGGGCTGAGGGAGAAGCGGCCATGCCGGCGCGTTGAGCGCGCGATCTGACCGCGAAGGACGGCGTGAACGGGAGGCGCCCGTCAGCACCCGCGTGTGCCAAACCGTGGGCGACGCGGATTCAAGGCCACGAGACGACCGGCGAACACGCCGCTTCATGGTGAAGCGGCGTTCCAACCCGCGGCGGAGCGGTGGCGCTGGCCGCCGGGGAGGTGCGTCTCGCAGGCGCGCCTAACGTGGACTGACGCCGCGCAGACGCGGCATCCCTCTGTCATTCAATCTGAACTTCTTGAGCAGACTCGGAGACTTCAACCTGACAGGCTTGACCTTACCGTACGATTTTTCCGTTTCGTGAGCGCCCCCCGGAGACCGACAGACTGGCGTAACCTCATGATCATGAGAAGACTGCCCCTCGCAGGCGAGGGCGTGAGGTTACATTCTAAGGCCGCCGCCGCAGGGGTTTTCTCCGCGCAGCGGCTTCGTCCAACTAGGCGATGCGACCGGCCGGTCCGGTAGACCATGACCTTTGAGATTTGGGCCATCCTCCTCGGGGTTCTGCTCACCACCATGACCCTCGCGGGGAGTTCGCTGAGGCGGCTCCCGGTGAGTACCGCCATGTTGTACCTGGCTGTCGGCTACGCACTCGGTCCCGCGGGGTGGGCGGTCATGGCGCCGGATCCCCTCCTCGACGCGGCCATTCTGGAGCGCGTGACGGAGATCGCGGTCCTCATCTCGCTGTTCGCGGTCGGCCTGAAACTGGGCCTTCCCCTCTCGGACCGTGGCTGGCGTCTGCCGGCGCGCCTCGCTGTGGTCTCCATGAGCCTGACCGTGGCCCTGATCGCGGCCATCGCCGTGTTCGGGCTGGGCCTGTCACCGGGCGCCGGAATCCTGCTGGGGGCGATCCTCGCGCCGACCGATCCGGTGCTGGCCTCCGAGGTCCAGGTCCAGGAGGCCAGCGACCGCGACCGCTTGCGCTTCAGCCTCACCGGCGAGGGCGGTCTGAACGATGGCGCCGCCTTCCCCTTCGTGATGCTGGGTCTCGGCCTGCTCGGTTTGCATGACTTGGGCGCTAACGGCTGGCGCTGGCTCGCGGTGGATGTGCTGTGGGCGACGTCCGCGGGCCTGTTCATTGGCGGTGCCCTGGGTACCCTGATTGGCCGGCTGGTGGTCTATCTGCGCCGCCGCCATCAGGCGTCCGTGGGCCTGGACGAGTTCCTCGCGCTGGGCCTCATCGCCTTGGCGTACGGGCTCGCCGTGGTGTGCCACAGCTATGGCTTTCTGGCGGTGTTTGCGGCGGGTCTTGCCCTCCAGCGGGTGGACGGGGAACCCCGGCACGCGCACCCATTGCCGGCCCCCGATCCCGGCCTGTCGGAGCGGGAGGCACAGGCCACGCTCGCCACCCACGCGGACCATGCCGGGGCGTACCTGATGCGGCAAGTCCAGGGGTTCAACGAGCAACTGGAGCGGATCGCGGAGGTCGCGATCGTACTGGTGGTCGGTGCGATGCTCCCGTACATCGATCTTCCGGTCAGCGCCGTCTGGTTTATTCCACTCCTATTCTTGGTCGTGCGCCCGGTGTCGGTTTGGCTTGGGCTCCTCGGTGCGCCGGTGTCACGCGACCAGCGTCTGCTGATCTCCTGGTTCGGGATCCGCGGCATCGGCTCCATCTATTATCTGATGTACGCCATCAGCCATGGTCTGCCGGAGTCGTTGGCGCGCGAAGTCATGGCGCTGACCCTCACCACGGTGGTCGTTTCCATCGTCGCGCACGGGATATCCGTGACACCGCTGATGAACCGCTATACGCAACGCGTGGCGCGACGCCGGCGGCGTTAGCCCGGTGTCAAACCGATTGTCTGGCGGCGGCGGATCAACCGTGAGGCCACCGCCCTGGAGGCCGTGGTCGAACATCCAGGCGAGACGGAAGATTGCAAACTCGCTATCACGGCGGTTCTGATCGCCAACGCGGTCATCTACTACAACACCGCCCTGCTGTCGCGGATCTACGCGCAGAAGCAGGCCGCCGGAGACACGGCGGCGATCGAGATCCTCAGGCGCATCTCCCCCTGTCGCCTGGCGGCAGCACATCAACCTGTTCGGAAGGTTCGAGTTCACGCAGCGCGCCCTGGTCGTCGATCTTGATGCGCTCGCCGAGCGTTACAACGGCCCGGATTTCTGGAACCGAGCGTTGCGAGAAGGCGTGCTGGGTGAGCAGGCGTATTAGCAAACGCTAATTTTTGCCTTTTCGAGGGGTTGGGCGCAAATAGCCATGAGGCTGTTGACCTATGGGCATGGGCTGCGCGAAACCGAGTTGTGCCCAGGATGACCTCGGCCACCGCGATCGGAAGCCCACCGCGGTCTACACCCGCACGGCGGCCAAACGGTTCGAGAATCTTTGGCGGTGAGTGCCGGCGGCTTGATGAGCCTCGGCCGCCGGGAGCGGCCGTTGTTAAGCGTTTGCTTATATTTAACCTGGTGGCCGCTTCGCTCTTATTGGGCCCTGGAGGGAGCCTGGGCTCGATCAGTCCCCATTCTCCATCCGTGACGTCGCTGGAGTAGCGCAGGGGACGGCGATCATAACGGTAACGGTTTTCGGTTGTCCACATCACTGGCCCCTCTTGGGAACCTTCTCTTTAAACCCACAACCCCTGCAACAAATTCAATAACTTATTGGACAGACTCTTAGGCGATGGCGCGGACAACGCCGCCATCGACGCGCAGGGCCGCGCCGTTAGTGGCCGAGGCGGCGGCGCTACAGACATAGACGATCATGCTCGCCACCTCCTCGACCCGCGCGAACCGCCGCAGCAGCGAGGAGGGTCGGGCGGTCGCGAAGAATTCCCGTTCCAGGGTCGCGACGTCGACCCCACGCTGTTGGGCCATTTGCTCCACGAAGGTGGCCACCCCTTCGGAACGGGTGGGTCCGGGCAGCACGCTGTTGACCGTGACGCCGGTTCCCGCCGTGGTCTCGGCAAGGCCCCGGGCGATGGCGAGCTGTGCCGTCTTGGTCATCCCATAGTGGATCATTTCGGGGGGAATCTGCAGCCCCGACTCGCTGGAGACAAACAGGATCCGCCCCCAGTCGCGCTCACGCATCCCCGTGAGGTAATGACGCGACAGACGCACGCCGCTCATCACATTGGTCTCGAAGAAGCGAAACCAATCCGCATCCTCGATCGCCTCGAAGGGTTTGGGTTCGAAAATCCCAAGGTTGTTGACCAGCACGTCCAGGTCGGGTATCAACTCAATCAAGGCGTTGCAGCCGTCGGCGCTGGAAAGGTCCGCTGCCGCGGCTCGCACCCGTGCCCCCGGCACCGCGTCGCGAATGCGTTGGGCCGCAGTCTCGACCCGCGCCTGGCCGCGACCGTTGACGATGACGTCGGCCCCTTCCCGAGCAAGCCCCAAGGCGGTGGCAAATCCAATCCCAGCGGTCGAACCCGTGACCAGAGCCCGTTTGCCTTCAAGATGAAAGTCCATCCGATTGGTCCTCGCTTGTCGTTTTGAAAAGAAACACGCCGTCACACC
>NZ_NRRG01000064.1 GCF_016583575.1 Thiocystis violacea | reverse complement strand
CAGTCCAGGTGAGTGGCGAGCAGGGTTCGGAGCCGTTTGACGGTACGGATTTCAGACATCAGGACATTGGGGGCAGAATCTCATGGCGATGTCATTATAATCAATATCTTAATGTGAAATGCACTGTACTGAGGCGATTTCGTTAACAGAACTGAGAGACGACTCTTTTTTTTATTTCTTTGATGACGGTGGTTTGGGACACCTTCAACACGCGCGCGGTATCGCGAATGCCACTCCCGTTGAGCGCCATGTCAATGATTTTTATCTTGACCTCGAGGAGGTGCCCCTGATAACTGTAATCCAAAATGAAGGTGTTTATTGAGCAGGATTCATGATTACATGAATAGCGTGGCTTGCCTCTGTCCGTCTTTCCGCGTTTCGTGACTTTTTCAGAGTGGCCATGCGGACAATGCACGGAAATTTCGGCCATCTAAAGAATCCTCACAGAAAAATTATGGATTGATTTTAACGACAATCCATGTCTGAAGCACTACCAAAGCTTAAATTGGCAATTATCGAGCCCTGTTTTCATCCCTAGCGCCCCCCAGGGCAGGTAGGGCATCCGACGCCCTGCTGCTCGGGGCGGTGGACTCGATCATGCTGCTCGACAGCCTGCGCCGCAGTCACTTGGCCGGGGCGGCGATTTTTCTGCTCGACCCAGAATGCGCCGGCTTCATTAACGGCAGCGAACTGGTAGCTGACGGCGGGTCAAGTATCCGTTTGTCAACCGAACAAGGTAGTATCAATGTTACAAGCTTCCGGGGTGCCGGATCTGGTGGTCTTCTTCGGTCACCACAAGTGCGGTAGCCGTTACTTCCGTTTCTCGGTCATGCATGCCTTTGCACAGGCCAATGGCTACGGTTTCCTGGGTTATAGGATCCAGCAGCCACCGTTCCATTTCCGCTCCTGCCAGGATTTGGATCTCCACAATATCGATTTCCAATCCCTAAAGCGACCTGGTCCACTAGTACTTGGTCTATCCAACGCGGGTGAGGCGGTGGTGAAGCGACTGCAACAGACCGGAAGGCCGTATCGAGGCGTGCGTGTGTTGCGTGATCCGCGGCAACTGCTGGTATCCAATTATTTCTATCATCTCGTGGGGCACAATATCGAATTCAAGGGTTGGGTTTGGGACGCATTGATCGAGACCCGAGCCAGGTTGAGATCCCTGGACCTGGAGCAGGGCCTGTTGTACGAACTGGATCATATCACGGCGGATATCATGGATACCCAGATATTGCCGTGGCGGACGGACTGGGCCGTTGTGGAATTCAAGCTGGAGACTTTCAATCGGGAGCTTGTCGACAATATGCACACTCTTGCTCGGCATTGCGGTTTCACGGATATCCCTCGGATCGACGTGGGGAACACTACCGCTAATCCGGTTACACGCCATTGGAGGGATGTGTTGACCGACCGGATCAAGGATGTGTTCAAACGGAGGTATGGGGATTGGCTGATTAATGCCGGCTACGCCGAGGACGACCAATGGTGAAGAGCGGGCGTGATTCCGCGACAGTCAAGGAACTGTTGTTTCATCTGCCGACCAGTGATCCGGACTGGTTACCGGGCTTAAATGCCTTCATTAATCGGTTCTCGAATTGGGAGCACCGCTGCTTGGAGGCGGTCGCAGAGGTCTATGCCGAGGACGCACATGCCCGCGATGGCCATGCCCGGGTTGGCTGGTATTTGCTGGAGCAGGGTGAGATACGGCGCAGCCTCGACTGGTTCGACCGGGATGCCGAGGCTGGGCGGATGGGTTGGTGGACGAGTCTGCGCCATGCCCAGGCCCAGGCTCTGGATGGGCATCTGGAGCAGGCCCTGGACTTGGTGCAAGGGATCTATGCGCGGTACCCGGAAGCCCGCAATGGCCACGCTACTCTGGCTTGGCGTCTGCGCCGGGAACTGGATCCTGAGCAGGCCCTGGTCTGGGTTGAGTGGGATGTCCGGGAGGGGCGTTTGACGCCGGGATTTGCCGTTAACCATGCGCTGCTGCTGGCCGAGGCGGGATGTTGGGCGGAGGCCGTGTCCAGGGTGGAACAGGCTTATACCGCAGAAGCCCGCTTGATGGATGGCTATGCCCGTTTGGGCTGGGTCCGCACCCAGCACAAGGATTGGGCCGGCGCCTGGGAATTGGCGCAACGGGATGTGCATTTACGGCGTCTTTCCCCCGCTTGGCACATCAATCTGGCCTTGTTGCTGGGCCGTCTAGGGGTATTCGATCAGGCGCAGGCCATGGTGGAGAGCGCTTATGCCCGGGACGCCGATCTGCGGGACGGCTTTGCACAACTGGGATGGATCGCCCACGAGGCCGGGGAGACGGCAAGGGGGCTGGCCTGGTTGGAGCAGGATGCCGCAGCGGGGCGACTCTCCCCCGCTTGGCACATTAATCTGGCCTTGTTGCTGGGCCGCCTAGGAGTATTCGATCAGGCGCAGGCCATGGTGGAGAGCGCTTATGCCCGGGATGCCGATCTGCGGGACGGGTTTGCTCAACTGGGATGGATCGCCCACGGGGCCGGTGAGACGGCAATGGGGCTGACCTGGTTGGAGCAGGATGCCGCAGCGGGACGCCTTTCCCCGGCATGGCGGGACGATTTGGACCTGCTGCGGACCCGGGTGTCGGGAATTTGTGCGCCACCAAGCCTGCCGGGCCTGGCGGCGCTGCTGGAGTCCAGGTTGCAGGCATGCAATTTAGAGTCCGGCGTGGAGGTGGAGTTCTTTACCGAATTGCTGGAACGACTGGCGGCTACTCGGGGCGTCGCTGACGCCGAGGCGGCTAGTGTGAGAGACCTGCTTGTGGCCATCGGGGATCTGGCCCGGGGGCATGCAGGCCCCTTCCTGGGATTGCTGCTTGCCACTTTGTACGGTCTGGAGCCGGATCGAAAATGGCGTTCCCCACGCCGTTACCGGGAATTGCTCGACTGGTTCACGGACTACCGGAAACGCCTTACCCAGGCGCTTGTGGATTGGGATGACGCCCCGGCCATGTTCCGATCATTCACTTCATCCACTCGGCGGCAGGCCCTGCGCCGTTCCCTGGAGATCGCCAAACACATGAAGGGAAGGCCCTGCGGGGTGGTGGGAGACCGGCTGGCCCAGTACGGCGCTGTGTTGCAACGGGCCCGGGAAGGCAGTAGCAGGTTATTGGTCGTGGAATTGGGCAGTCTATTCGGCGGTTCTTGCATGATGTTTCTGCTCGCTGCAAGAGATGTGGAGGCCGACGTTCGGGTGGTTTGTATCGATCCGCTGGACGGCTACTATGGCCAGGAGCGGGATCCCTTTAGCGGTGTCCCCGTGAGCGCGGAGACCCTATGGGAGAATCTGGACAGACTGAGACTGTCGCGGGACTGCGTGGATCTTCGACGCTGTCTAAGCACTTGGACCGAGGCCTGGGCCGGCCTGCAACCGAACAGTGTCGATATCCTGCTGGTGGATGCCGACCATTCCCACAACGGGGTGCTGGCGGATTGGCGCCTTTACTGGCCTTTACTGCGGCCCGGCGGTCTGGTGATTTTCGATGATTACGGCACCGAGCATCCCGGCGTGGTCAGTGCAGTGGACGAAATCTGCGACGGTTTGGAGGGCTGGATCCGTTTGGGCTGTCTGGGTACCTCCGTGGTGTTGCGGCGGGCAACATGATCTCAGGGTCAGCCAGCGTCCAGCTTGTGTCCTCCCACCAGCAGCGACACGTTCTGACAGATTTTGCGCACCTCGATCAGCCTGGGCGCGAACCGGCCCCAGCCGTGTAGGATGTGATCTGGATTCGAGGCCATGTCGCATTGGAAGCGGGGTTCGATCTCCCGGACTTCGCCCAGGGGCTCTACCCGGTCCGGCTCGGAGATCCAGGCGCGGTAAGTGCCCATGCGTCGCTGATCTTGCGCGCTAGGCTCATCTCCCAAGTAGAAATCTATCGCATGAAGGAACAAACCGCCAGGCTTGAGGATTCGAAGCAGGTCGTGGTGAAAGGCCTCTTCGGTGTCGCGTCTCAGGTGTTCCACCACGGAGATGGAAAACACTGCGTCGAAGGACGCCTCCGGAAGTCTTGGATCGAATTCGCCCAGGAAGGTGAGGATGTTGCGCACGCCCTCGATCCGGGGTGTTTGCTGGGGACCGCAGTTGGCCCCTTCGAAGCGGTCGATGTTGCAGCAGCGGTTGTGTTTGGCCAGGCGCCTTAACAGACGTGAATCGCCCCCGCCGATCTCGGCCATGTCCAGGCCCCGGCAGTCGCGCAGCAGGCTATACACGGCCAAGTCCTGGGCGCTCTTGAGCTGGTAGGAGATTTTCTGTTCCAGCTCTTCCAGGTAGCCCGCGTCCAGGGCCTGCCACAGAGTGTGCTTGCGGATAAAATCAAACATGTTCAGGTTGGGTGGGTCAGGTCGAGGGCCTGGGCTAGGTTCTGGCGCGGGAATAGCTCCAGCCGACCGCCCACGGTGGCGTTGACGATGCGCCGGCCGTCCACCTCGAATGCAGTCTTGGCCAGCCTGTACATCTCCTCCATCATGTTTACGTCCGCCGCCTGCCAGCGTTTGCCCTGGAAGTAGCCGCCGACGAAGTGGTTCATGTCCCTGTGCGGGCTGACGATGATCTCCTGTTCTTTCACCCCTTCCGGCTGTCGGTATTCGTGGTCGAAGCCCACTAGGACGACCTTGCGGTAACCCAGACCATAGGCCAAGTGCAGATTGAAAAAACTGACGGTATGACGCCAGGACATGTTGCGGAAAATGTCGGTGCTGAATTCAGGGTAGCCCACCGCGTCCACGAAATAGCTGTCATCGCCCGGATGCAGACAATAAGATAGCCAATAGGGTAGGATCTTGGCCACACCCCGCAGGCGGTTGATGTTGTGGCAACTCTGTTCCGCCACAAGGTAGTTGACCACGGTGTAGTAGGTGACGTGTCGGAACAGTTCCAGGCTGAGAAAGGTGTTGTTGGAGGCGATGACGTCCTGTCCCTCGAGCAGACCCAGGTCGGTGTGGCGCAGGCTGGGGCCGCTGCCCACGATGACGCAAACGTCCTTGTTCCGCACGGCGATGCGTCGGCGCAGAAAGGCGTGAGAGCGCTCGATCTGGGCCTGTTTCCACTGCGCCCGGTAGGCCCAGCGGCGAGAGCCCACAGTGTAGCAAGCGTGACCGGGTTCGCGGGTCCGGTCCAGGGGAATCGGTTTGCAGGGCGCGGGCGGGGATATATCCTGTTCACGCATCTCGCGCAGGGTGTTCGTATGGGGACGGTCCCCGGGATCGGCCAGCAACAGGTTATAGCTGTCATGGTCCGCGTTGTAGTCGCGCAGCAGTTCTCGGTAGATCCCGTCGAAACGGGCCTGGTCCGCCAGCCCGCTGTTGGCGGCGGTCTTCAACACCCCGTCGTACCCCTCGCTGAGGAACTCGGCATAGCGGCGCACCCAGATGGCATGCACATAACCGAAGTGTTCCTTCATCACGTCGCACACTTCCGCATAGGAGTTCGCCCGCATGCCGTAGGTCTTGTTGTCTGTGTGATAGCTGGCCCGGGCCAGGGTCTGGTCGAGGAAGGCGAAGCGCAGTCCGGCCTTGACGCAGCGGATCCAGTATTCGTAGTCCAGGGTGAAATGGCGATCGCTGCGCAGGGGGCCGATCTTCTCGATCACCCGTCGGCGCATGAAGGCGGCTGGCTGCATAATACCCACTTCGTGTTGCAGACGATCGACTAGGGTGTCGGGGCGGGTGTTAATGTAGGCATCGCGCAGTTTGTTGCCGTCCGCATCCACATAGATGCCGCGACCGTAGACGATGTCCGGATCGTCTGCCTGCCCGAAGCGCTCCACCACCTTGCTGAACACGTCCGATGCGGCGTAGCTGTCGTCCGAGTTAATCCAGGCGATGATGTCGCCGCAGACCCGCTGGAAACCCCGGTTGAGCGCGTCGGGCTGGCCTTCGTCCGGTTCTTCGACCAGGGTAACACCTGGGAAAGTGCGCGCTATTTCACGACTGCCGTCGCTGGAGCCTGGGTCGAACACCAGATGCTCGATTGGCGGGAGGTTCTGCTGACATACCGATTCCAGGCATTGTGGCAGAAATCGTGCCTGGTTGAAGCTGGGGGTGATCACGGACAGGGTAGGCTGCCGATTTCTGTTCAATGCTCTGTCATCCGTATGCTGTTCGATGATGGGATCGATGCGGGCGGCCTGTTCGGCGTTAAGGGGGAGCGACTCGAAAAAGTCCCTGGTCTTCCGCCATGCTTGTTTATCGGCTGGGAAATCCATTTCATGATTTAGGCATGTGCATTGGATCAGGAAATCCACCAGCTTACCGTTGATGACGGTACATTCGGGTATACGCACCAGATCCGCAGGAGTAAAGGCCCCTTGCCTTAGCAATTCGCTCAACATCCCGATATAGGGGTGGCTGAAATAGACCGCATTGCGTCGCCTCACGTCCGACATGAAGTCGGCCTCGCTGGGTTTGGCGCCTAGGGTCTGGCGTTTTTCCTCCTGGGTCTGGGTGCGGTGGCAGATCAGCGGTCGGCCCAGGAGCAGGGTGCTGCTACTGTGGAAAGCCTCCAGCATGGCGCCAAGTTGCGGATACATGGTGCCCAGATATGCGCCAGCGTCCACCGCTTGGTAGGGTGTGCGTCGGAAGATGTTCACCGAAATGAAGCCTATAACGCTGATGAAACCATGGCGCAGGCAGAACTCTCTCAGGCCTCCGAAGTGCCCTTCCAACTGTGGATCGAGGCGCATCCAGTTCTCGCTTAGGATGCGCGAGAGATCGAAGCTGCGGCGGGTGCGGTTCAGCACCAGAACATCCTGTTCGCCACGGCGCAGGTGAGTCATGATGGTTTCCAGTGCGTCATCTGCCTCCAGGAAATCGTCGTCGCCGAATAGCCACAGGTACTCCCCTTGACTGTCATCGGTGCAGCTTATAAGGTTGCGTTCCAAGCCAATATTCTTCGGATGGCGCCGATAGTGCAAATAATCCCTTTGATGGCACAGTCGGCGTACCTGGGCTAGGGCATCGTCGGGTGAGGCATCATCTGTAATGCGGATCTCTATTTCACGCTCGAACCTGTGATCGATCTGGGCGATGAAACGCTCAAGGGCGTACAGCAATTGCTTGGGTCTGTCGTAGGCGGGTATGGCGATGCTGAGCAGAGGACGGGGCATAGGAATGATGAGATTGCGTGTGCTGCTAATGCGCGTCGCCGCGCAAGGACGGGCGGGGTGGCGCATACTCCTGATTCTTATTTGGGCGATGCCGGCCTGTTATAGTGGTTTCATCTATGCCTATTCAGTTGCCTCCCAAGCCAAAGTTTCTGGCAGATTTCAAAAACTCGTAACGTGTTTGGGGCCGCCGTGCGGGGCGGGAACTTACATCACTTTGTATTCAAATAAGGGTAAATGGCGCAACTCGATTTCTTGACCCAGACCATGGTATTCATCAATCGGATGGCCACAACGGTGACAGTGCGTACCCTCCAGGGTGCTATGAATGTAGATCTAGGGTTCTGGCGGGGAGCGGCTCTCAACCAACTGATTTGTAAGATATCACAGCCCCACGAGATCCGGGAGAGCCATTTTCTGCTCATTCAGTTCACTGGCTCAGGTTACTCATGATGATTAAGCGAAAAATACTGTTGATAGGTCATAGTCATATCCTCTGTATTTTGGATGCGTTTAGCAATACATTCAAAAATGTTATTGACCTAGATTATCTTTGTCTGCACAAAGATAAAATGAATGGAAATGAAGATAATTTTCCTGTTTATCTTAGCCATGCCGTGAATGATTTACGTGTGGCTGGTGATGGTCGAAGCTATGCTCTGGTTGTAGCGTGCTTAGGTGGTAATGCACATAATACGCTTGGATTAATTAAAATGAACCCCCCTTTTGATTTTGTATTGAGTTCAAGGGAGTTTCTTGAAATTGAGGCGGGTGCTTTTCTAGTGCCTGAGCGGATTGTTCGAGATGTAATTAAGTTTCGATGCGTGCCTAGCTTTATTGGGCTCGCTGCAATTAAAGCATTACTTGGTGAGCAGGTTGTTTGCATTGAAAGTCCTCCACCGATTGGCGACGACGAGCACGTCAAGGAATATCTTGAAAAGCATTTTATTAAATTTTTCCCTGAGAACAGACAGATTGTAACCGCAACCCTCAGATATAAATTATGGAGAGCTGCGAGCGAAATCTATTCTGAGCACTGCCTGAAACTTGAAATTCCTTATGTTAATTGCCCGGAATCAGCGATGATCGATGGTATGTATTTAGCTAGGAGCGGATACCCCAAGAATGTTACGCATGGGAACCGATGGTACGGAGAACGAGTACTAGAAAATATAATTGAAAAATTTCTGGATAAACATACGTGAGTAATATTAACTCGACTTTGGCCATTTTGATAGTCATCCAGCGATCTAACTGCTTGAAATATCATGAGGGCGGAAAATTAGACGAAGTCGGGTCAGGGCAATCGCATCCAGCATGGCTAATATTAGCGAACGCCGATGCGTCTGTTTTGCCCTTGCTGTTGGGCGACTCGAAGAGCAATTTTGTCAGGTAGGACTCGTCCCAACCGGTTTGCAAGCGCTTGTTCTGGATGCCGAGCTTGGTGTCGTCATTCTTGAGCCGCGAGAGGGCGAGGTGACGCAGGACGGCGAGATTCTCGCGCGCCACCGGATCGCGGACCCGGCACTCATCCTCCCGAAAGGAAATATCGAGATTCCAATGCAACCCGTTTTCGATGCCCCAGTGACCGCGCACCGCGTGAGCCAAGCGGGTCGCGCTGGTGCCGATACTGCCAATGAAATAGCGGGTCTCGATCGAGACCTTGCCGGCGACCTCGCGGCGCGATTCGACCAGGCCGATCATGTTCATGCCCTTCCACAAGGCGCTGCGTGGCACGCCGGAGAGATCGCCCAGGGTGCGGTAGCGACGGGTTTTGCGACGGCCATGACCCCGCTCGACGGTCTCGATGAACTCAGAGTCGACGCCAACATAGCCTCTGGCGTCGGCGTCGATGAAAGCCTCCTCGACCTCGGCCGCCAAGGTTTCTTGGTTGCCTTTGAGGGCCAGCACGTAATCGCCGCCTTGGGCGACGATCTGCTCGGCAATCTTGGTCTGGCAGCCCATCGCGTCGATGGTGACGATGCAGCCCTCCAACTTCAGCCATGCCAGCAACTGCGGAATCGCCGTGATCTCATTGGATTTGGCGTCGGTGGCGACTTGCCCGAGCACTACCCGGTTGGCCGTCGCCCAGGCACTGACCAGGTGCAACGCCGCCAACCCCTTGCCGCGATGGTGCGAACGGCGCAAGGTCTTGCCATCCACGGCAATGATCTCGTCGGGAATCAGCTCGGCCACCGCCGTGCTCCACTGGCGAAAGCAGGCGGCAAACTGCGCGGGATCGATCAGCGCAAACACCCGCCCGAAGGTGTCGTGCGACGGGAGGCCCTCGGGCAGTTCCAGAAAGGTGCGTAGCCACGCCTCCTTGGCCTTGGCGAACGTCTCCACGCCGGTCCAGCCGTCGGCGCCACCGAGGGTCGCCGCGATGGCGATGACGATCATCTCGACCAGCTTGTGCCGGCTTTGGGTCGAACGGCGCGGGTCTTCCAGCCCGGCAAAGTGACGCGCCATTGATCGCTCCACATGCCTGTCGCACACCGGCGAGATCTCCTCAAGATTTTCAAATGACTCGAAGCATTGGGGGGACCGGGTCGAACGCCGAAAGTGGATCCCTCGCTAATATTTTGACGCATCGTAAGCACATGGTCCTTAAAGGATTGGTGGTTAGAAAAATGGCCAAAGTCGATATTAAGACGCCGTACTCGGATCTGCCGGAATATTCATTCTGGAGAAGATCAATCGCAAGCACTGCTCCATCTGAAATTGATCCCGCAGTGAATCTTGGCTTGCGTGTTGATAAGAATACTCGAATCGCTACCGCTGGTAGTTGCTTTGCTCAACACATTGCACGTCGACTCGTGGCCAACGGATACAACTACTATGTAACTGAGCCATCACATGCGCTCATGACTTCTGAGATGGCTGCGAGCTATAACTACGGAACATTCAGTGCGCGTTATGGTAACATTTATACTTCGTTGCAACTTAGGCAGTTAATTGAACGAGCTTTTGGAAAGTTCCAACCGGTGGAAGGCGTGTGGTTTGATAATAACAATAAAACGTGGATTGATCCATTCCGTCCGAATATTCAACCGTTCGGTTTCTCTTCAAAAACTGAATTAATCGAAGACAGAAGAATGCATCTAGGTGCTGTACGAGAATTAATGAAAGGATTGGAGGTATTTGTATTTACTTTTGGACTTACAGAATGCTGGGTATCAAATGTTGACGGTGCAGTATTCCCGCTTTGTCCGGGTGTTTCAGGCGGGGTATTTGACTCTTCAACTCACTCATTCCGTAATCTCGGTGTTAATGAAGTGCTTTTTGATATGCGCGCGTTTATATCGCAACTCCGCGATGTAAATCCGGCAAGCGATATCATACTGACAGTGTCCCCCGTGCCATTGATTGCTACAGCAGGCAGATCTCATGTTTTGACGGCCACGACTTACTCAAAATCCGTACTACGAGTTGCGGCCGAAACTCTTTGTCAGGAGTTAGATAACGTTTTCTATTTTCCATCCTATGAGATTATCACCTCTATTGCGTCGCGAGGCGGATATTTCGCAGACGACTGTCGGGAGGTAACTAAGGAGGGAATTGACCACGTAATGCGGGTGTTTTTTCGGCATGCGGCTGGTGTAAATGAGTCGGAGAAACCTGACGCGATGATTAGACCCAATCTAGAAAAGCAGGGCGACGCAGTGGAAATTCTTGCCGCAGCACAGAACGTCGTCGATACGGTTTGCGATGAACTATTAATTGAAGAACATGCGTATAACCGAAATTCCGCACATCAAAATCATAAAAAATGCCGCCAACAATCAATGAATATCGCCAAACTTCGCCGAAAAAAATTAATTGATTTTCGTGAATCGAAAAGTCAATATTTTTTCGATTGTGTAAATGATTGAATAGCTTGTATTTGTAAATGAAATTCACGATTTTTATCAATCATGATATGCGGAATGTCGGGTATAACTCTATTATTTGAGATTTTCTCTCAGTAGCGTTTTACCGAATGATTTTGTATTAAAAATCAGTTATTTTCTTAACTTTCAGTGGTCTTAAATGCGCGATTTTGACGTAAAATCGAATTATGGGCTATTTTCCGCCGAATCCGAGGATGCGGAATCATTTACAGTATAACTCTATTGGTTAAATGGCTATATGAATAAAAGTCTACTCCTCTTTGTCGATCCCGGCTATGGGGGAGCCAAAGGACGTTACCAACGCTATGTGGCCAGACTGCGAGAGGGTACGGGACAGCGGGGTGTCGAGTTCCGGCACTTGGTTGCACAGCACGCTCATACTAGCTCGGATGGCAGCTTTCTACCCTGGTTTTCACATTCGCTGGAGCCGGCGGACCTAGCTGTACACGAGGATCTCAAGCAGCAACGGATTGATGCTTTTGCGGCGAGGCTACACCGGCTGCTGGTCAAGCTTGCGCAAGGCTTGGAGCGGGATCACGCCATCCGGCTGTTCATGTATCGCGGTCACCCGGAGCTGCTGCCGGCCATCGCAGAGTTGATGAACGATGTGGCTCTGGCCGGGATGAACATCGTCTTCCATTTCAACTTATTCCATGTTTCGACCGCCTTCGCGCTGAAGTTTAATTGCGCCGGTTACGACGACCGGATAGCCTGCATCGGCGCGCGACTGGCGCAGCTCGATTCCGGGGAGCGGGTGCGGCTGACGGCCTGCTCGCAACGCATCATCAATGTCTACAGCCGCTACCTGGCGCGCTCTATCTCGCTGCTGACTCTGCCCTATTGTTCTGCTGCCCAAGGTGGGGAAGATCGAGCGTCTACCGACAGCGTCATCAAACTCGGCTACCTGGGCGATACAGAGGCTGAGCAGGGATATCTATTCGTGTGCCGTCTTTATCATGATCTGTTGGCTACACATGAGTGGCCGCAGGTTAATTTCAAGGTCAGGCACCATCCCGCTGATCTGGCTCCCGCCTTGGTGGATGCCGTGCGCGGTCTGGCCGGGTCGGATGAGCGCATCGAGCATGTTCTCGGAGATCTGTCGCCGGAACAGCACGATGCCTTTGTGAAGGACTGCGATATCCTGCTGTTGCCTCGTTTGCGCAAGACTGATCCCTTACGGGCTTCCGAGGATCTGATCTCAGCCCAGTGCAACGGCAAGCCGGTGGTCGTGTGCGAGAATACCTGGCTGGCGGACCAGGTGCACGCCTGCGGGGGGGGCGTGGTGTTCACCGGTGCCGATTACGAAGGTTTTCGCGATGCGGTGTTCGAGGCCCTCGAACGTCTGCCTGATCTCCGTGCTAAATGCCTAAGCGGTGCGAGGGCCTTTTGCGATTTACATGATCCAGGGAGGTTGATTGATAGCCTGTTCGCCGAGCCGATTAGCCCGACCCAGCCCACACCGCCAGCACCTGCCTGGGGTGACGGAAACCGTTTGGAACTGCTGCCGTTGTCTCTGCTGAATCAGAACCCGGCCATCACCCGGCTGGTCTACGCGGAGAAGGTCGCCCGCCGCAAGCTGCTGGGCTGGCACTATATCCTGGATCTGGTCTGGATCGTGTCGCAGCTCAAGGATCTTCCGCCCGGCTCGCTGGTGCTAGATGCTGGCGCTGGCGAAGGCTTGGTGCAGTACATTCTGCTGCGCATGGGCTTTAGAGTGATCTCGGTGGACTTCATCGCCCGTAATGGGCCGGACGACATAGACTGGCTCGCGGTCAGTGCTGGCGAGAACTTCGACAACGACTATGTGCAGCACCTGAAGGATCATTATTCCGCTGTGGCGCAGGGGCCGGAGGCTGAGCGTGTTCTCGAGTCCGCAGACGCCTTGCAGGTTCTGCTGGCCAGGGAGACCGCGCAGCTGCTGTTCTATCGTTCGGACCTGTCGGCAATGAAGCTGCTGTCCGACGGTCTGGTGGACGCGGTTGTTTCGGTCTCAGCGTTGGAGCACAACGCGCCGGAGGTGGTTGCGCAGGCGGTGGCTGAATGCCTGCGCGCACTCAAGCCAGATAGTCCCATGCTGATCACCACCAGCGCCGCACAGGGCGAAGACTGGTATCACCAGCCCTCAAAAGGCTGGTGTTATTCTGAGGCGAGTCTGAAGCACTTGTTCCAGTTAGCCGACGAAGTCCCATCTAACTACCCACGCTATGCCGAGTTTATGGCGGCTCTGTCACAGCCCGGCAACGAACTGCAGGTGCAGCTTTCACCCTTCTACTTCGCCTTCAGCGACAACGGCATGCCTTGGGGGCGCTGGCAGCCCGAATACCTGCCGGTGGGTATCCGCAAGATTAAGGTGGACTGATGAGCAGAGAAACGAGTGCCAAGCCTTACGACGTTTGCATGGACGTGGTGGTCGACCTAAGCCAAGTACCGGCTCAGGGCCGATTCCTGCTGCTAGAGAGCTTGGTCGCCATTGACGAAGGAATGGCCTGCCATTATCACGTTCGTTGCGGCAGCGAGCGACTGACCTCTGCCGAGCAGGGCCTATTGTTAGAACTGCTGTCTGGCAAGAATGCGCAAATATGCAGAGAACTGCCGGTGTTGGCCTTTCCCCAGGAGCAGGTGGATCAGGACATTACCTTGGCCTCCAATGAGGATGCCATGCGGCGGGCCATGGCAAAACAGGCCTGGCACCTGCGCAACTTGTCCGTGCTGCATGCCATCGAAAAGCACGAGGAGTTCGTCTATTTAACGCCAGCCTCCGTGCTTCTACGGCATGGCTGGCTTGCCGAAGTGGCGGCGGCAGGTCGCGCCGGCAATCTTCCCGTGTATGCTTGCCCGAGACGGTTGCGCCTGGCAAACGGTTATCGCCAATGCGGCTGGTCGCCGACGGGCTGGTACAACGGCCGCCGGCTACGTGCGCTGCCGCTTCGTGCGTCCTTCCTCCAGCGTATTGCAAACCCCTGGCGAGAGCGGGGTGATTTCCTTTGCCAGTCGGACGGTCCCAGTTTCTGCTTAGGAGGCGAGTGGCTGAGCGGCTTCGACGTGCCTATGGACTTTCTGCTTTTCGCCCTGTATTTCCGCCAGGCCCTCAACAGCAAGGATCCGCTGGTCTGGGCAGAGGCTGCGGAGGCGGCGGATACCTGTCGAATCAGGCTCGATGAGCCGGAGTCCGGTCTGGTGGGTGGTGAAGACGAGGACGATGAGGCGGTGCTGCTACAGACCTACGACACCGAGCGAAGCACGCAGCAGGCCCGGTTGCGTGATCTCTATAAGGATGCGGCACGGGTCGCTTTACATGATGGCGAGTGGGCGCTCAAGGCGGCTGACGTGGCCCTGCCGAATGGGGCGCCGCGTTGGAGCTTTCTGGTCGCCAACCAGGTTCGCTTCGGGCTGGATGAACTACGCGATCGTTTCCGAGATGAGCGCTGCTTCATCATTGGCAATGGTCCCAGCCTGAAGCACACGGATCTTAGGAGGTTACAAAAAGAGTACACGATTGGGCTGAACAGGATTTATCTGAATTATGCCAACATGGGTTTTCAGCCAAGCTTCTTGTGTGTAACCAACCCTAACATCATTGAGCAGTTCCATGCCGAAATCGATGCTCTTGATTCCATAAAATTTTTGAACTACAAGGCTAAGGATTTGATGCGCAATCGCTGGAATACCTTCTTTATGGATAGCAAGGGAGTGCATGACTTCTATGAAGATCTTTCTGCTTATGTCTGGTGTGAGGGCTGCACGGTAACCTACTGCGCGATGCAGGTGGCCTACTACCTCGGTTTTGAAGAGGTGGTTCTGGTGGGGGTGGATCACGGATTCCCGAATTCTGGTGTCCCTCACAAGCTGGTAACGGCCGATGGTCCTGACCTAAACCATTTCCATCCGGACTATTTTGGCAAGGGGATTAAGTGGCAGTATCCGGATTTACCGGCCTCCGAGGTGTCTTACCGGGTCGCAAAAGCAGTTTATGAGCAGGATGGGCGGCGTATCCTGGATGCCACGGTCAACGGCAATTTGCGGGTCTTTCCGCGAGTGGATTATTTGACCTATCTGAATGGCGGATCGTGAATACGCCGTAGCATCCGCAAAGAGGCGATTGATCAATTGTGAATTTGGCAAAGCTGAGTTTGAAATCCTGCGTGACGAAATTTTGGGGCGTTCGTTGACAGTGTCGACCCCGGCTCGCTTTAGCGTCAGACTGCTCGGCCAGTCCGGCTGCCGCATGGAGTTCCCGAACTGCGTGATCTATGTCGATCCCTACCTATCGGATTCGGTCAGGGAACTCGACGCATCTGACATGGTGCGGCAGGTACCGATTCCTCAATCCGCGGCAGAGACCATTGATGCAACTTGGCTACTGCTTACCCATGACCACATCGATCATTGCGATCCACACACCATTCCACAGATGGCGCAAGCGTCATCGGGGATGCGGATGTTGGGGCCGTTTCCTGTGCTGGAGCGCCTGCGCTCCTGGGGGTTCGACGAATCGCGTCTTGTGCTCGCCGAGGAGTGCTGGCAAGCACTAGCGCCGGATATCAGAGTACGGGCGGTGCCTGCGGCGCATCCTGAAATCGTCCGCAATCCATCAGGGCATCTCGCCTGTGTGGGTTACCTGATCGAGTACCTGGGACACCTAATCTATCATGCGGGCGACACAGCCCTAACGCAGGCGGTGATCGATGGCGTCGTCATGCATGGGCCTGTTCACACGGCCTTTCTGCCGGTCAATGAACGCAATTTCTTCCGCGAGCGACGTGGCATCATCGGCAACATGAGCGTTCGTGATGCCTTTGGTTTTGCGGAGGAGATCAAGGCGCGGCAGGTGGTGCCAGTGCACTGGGATATGTTCGCTGCCAATGAGGCACTACCCGAGGAAATTCGTGCTGTCTACCGGCGTATGCAGCCGAACTTCGGCCTTCTGCTTTCGCCACGGGTGATCACTCTGGCCGATGTCCGGATCACTGTGATCATCCGCACACTTAATGAGGCACGGCATCTCAGCACCCTCCTGAGCAGGCTACCGGAGCAGGACCTGGGCGGTCTTGGGCACGAGGTGGTTCTAGTCGATTCCGGCTCCACGGACGGTACGCTGGAGATTGCCGAGCGTTATGGCTGCCGTATCCTGCACGTTGGACGCAAGGAGTTCTCGTTCGGCCGGTCACTGAACCGTGGTTGCCAGGCGGCGCAGGGTGACATCCTCGCCATCATCAGCGGGCACTGCCTGCCGACGGACCGGCAATGGCTGGCGCGACTCTGCCGACCACTGCTGGATGACGAGGCCAATTACAGTTTCGGACGCCAGCTAGGCGGTGTGGACACCCACTTCAGCGAGCAGCGTATCTTCGCCAAATATTTCCCGGAGTCGCTTGATGTGGGACAGAAGTCGTTCTATTGCAACAACGCGAATGCGGCCCTGCGCTATTCGGATTGGGAGCGTCTGCGCTTTGATGAGAATCTGACCGGGCTAGAGGACATGGAACTGGCGCAGCGGTTGGTCGGCGCGGGCGGGCGCGTGGTCTATGTTCCCGAGGCGGCGGTTTACCACCATCACCAGGAGTCCTGGGGGCAAATTCAACGGCGGTTTGAGCGCGAGGCGCTGGCCTTGCGGCGTATCATGCCGCAGGTTCACGTCGGGGCCTGGGACGTGGCACGTTACTTCGTGACGAGCGTCTACAAGGATTGGATCTGCGCCTGGCGCGAGGGCATCTGGCCCCGCACGGCATGGGGCGTCGTACGTTACCGCTGGCATCAGTATCGAGGCATCTATGAGGGTAACCGCCAGCACCGAATACTCTCACACAGCGAGAAAGAGAAGTACTTTTATCCCGAGTGAATGACAAAGGCACTGGATCAGTTCTACTTGCTCTATAACAATTTGATTTTTGGTCATGACGGTTAATATTTGGAAATCTTGAAAGATTTATAATATGCCTACTGTAACTATTTTCTCAATTCCAAAGCCATTTCGAGGCGAACATAAGAATGCGCAAGAAATTGCTATCCGGAGCTGGATAGGTTTGTTTGGCCCTTCTTCTGTTTTGCTATTAGGTAACGAAGAAGGTGTAGAAAATTTCGCTAAACAGATGGGATGCAATTATTCTTCCGACATCAAAATCAATGATGAAGGTATTCCTTATCTGGATTCCGCTTTTAATTTGGCATACGAACTGACAACATCGCCGTTCCTGTGCTATGTGAATTCTGATATTATTATGCCATATGAATGGCTGCAATGTTTTGCCACTTTAAGCAGATCGACTGTACTGCAGAATCGTGAATGGTTGGCTACTAGCCGGCGTTACGATGTCGATCCAGGCTGGGTAGAGCAGGTTTGTTCGGCGCCCTTACATATTGAAGAGTTGAGAAGCGTTGGCTTTTTAAACAGCGATCTTGCCATTGATATTTTCTTATATACAAGACATTTGTTTAGATTTGTACCGTCTTTTTTGGTTGGACGCCCTTGGTGGGATAATTGGCTGCTGTGGAAGTCTAGGGATAGCGGCGCGGACGTTATTGATTGTAGTTTGTTTTGTGCTGTTGGACATATTACCCATGGCTGGTCTTTTTTTTCGTCCGGGCGCCAGGCTGCTTGGGCGAGCACTAGCACTCGACATAATGCGAGGTTATCCGAAGGCAAAGGTCTTTCTTTACAGAAAGCCGCGTCATATCACTTGACAGAAACAGCTTGCGTCGAAAGAGGCCCGCAGATTTCACTTAATGATATATGTGATCTGAAAGCGCTTGCCGCATATAAAATAAAATTTGTACTAAGAAATAATGTTAGCTCTTTGAATGCCCTCGTGGACGGCATTATTGATGCGCTTCGTACGATGAATATTTATTTGCCTATATATCGCTGGCAGGATTTCGATTTGCAGCAGGATACATTGATTTATTTACCTAGTGGTACTCGATTAAATCTTCGCCCTAAAGACGATTTGTCGGATGGCGTGCTGCTGGTTGTTTATGAAGAATTTTTTGTGCGCGCGCTGTTCTCTCGGTTTTTCAGTCAGATGCATGGACGACAAGTCGTTCTTTGGGGTTATGGCACGATGGGGAAGTCCACAGAAAAAAGATTACGTCGTTATGGAATGAATATAAATGCGGCAGTGGATCAATCATCTGTGCTCCTTGAAGGGGATGTCCGTCTGCCAATTTATCTGCCCGATCAGATTGAGCATTGGCATCCAAAGCCGTTTGTATTGATTACATCTTCTTTCTTTTGGGAAATCGAGGGCAATCTCGTATCAATGCAATTTAAAGAAGAAGCCGATTATTTTATCGTGCGTTAGCGAGCAACGATAGATATTTATATGTACTCTTTACGAGTTGGGTTATTTCTTAATGAATGAGTTGTGATACGATCTGCGCTCGGTTTTTTCAAGTTCATTATTGCGTCGTAATAGTCTGGTCGCGTCAAGATTGCGCATTCTAACATTCTGATGCCCTCATTTTTATTGCCGAAACGAAAATGAGTAACTGCAAGATTATTTGCCGTTTCTGGAGTCGCATAGATTGAATATGCATCCAGCAAGTATTTGATCGCATCCCGATTTTTGTTGAGCAGTAGCAGCAGAGTTCCACGCTGAAATAACAAACGCCATCTTTCAGGAAATGGAAATGGACCATCAGGTTCAGCTATAGTGAAAGCGTTGCTTAACGGTATTTCCTGTATCAGGTCAAGAAACTCTAATGCTGAATTATATTCCTTTCGGTACGTCGCGACTGAAACGAGCGCCCAAAGAGTTGTTCTTTCGTCCTGTCCCTGTTCTAAATAGAGTGATCTAATGGTGTCATAGGTGAATTTAGCTAGGCAGCGGCGATACATCTCGCGCTGTCTGTCGAGATGACGTGACACACTTCCCTTATATGCATACATCCTGTAGCCGGGAGTATGCTCGAAGTGGAATCGCCCACCCGCAAGCATCATTCGTACAGCAATATCGAGATCCTCTGGGCCGTGTAAAGTTAGATCGTAACCAACTTGAAGGGCAAGATCGGTGTGGAAGCCGATTTGCCCAATACCTGGCAGATAATTTCTTTCGAATAGGCGGACGGGCACGGGCGTTTTCGTGATAAACGTCGGAATTGGTAATTCACGGATCATGGCCCCAGTCTTACCGTCATGCAAAAAAAGTGCGTCGGTAAAAACTTCGTATCCTGTTTTTTTTAAAGCTTTTCCCATGCGCTTTATCCGTCCAGGGAGCAATTCATCGTCTGCATCTAATAGCATTGTGTATTTTGTCGTGACCGCATTAAGTCCAATCTGCCGCGTCAGGCCCAAAGGCCCATGACGGGGTGGATGCACAATCGTCAATAAAGATCCTCCAACTTCTTTCGCGATAGCTGTGGTGTCATCAGTCGAAAAATCGTCGACCAACACGATGGGATGCCTGCCCTGCAGGACGACAGACTGGATTGCTCGCCCGATGGTTGCGCTTGCATTACGCGCGGCAATAAGAACAGTGGTTTCGCTCACTTGATGGTTTCCTCGAAAATACACAATATGCCAATGGTGACGCCAAGTGCCAACTTAGTGTGTCTATATCGGTTTTGCCGATAGTGTTGTTATGATGAGGTCATTCAATGGTGCATGGTAATACAGAGATGGGTGTCGTTGTTCTTGATAACTTGGTAGAAAAGATTTGTACGGTGGTTGCTGAGGTTACTGGGGAAGATCGTGAAGCGTTGGATCGCCAGACACCACTGATCGGACCGGATTCAGCGCTCAAGTCGCGCGCCTTGGTTGAGTTGCTGTTGGCGGTAGAGGACTATTCCGCAGAGGAACTTGGTGTGCGCTTCGACTCTATGACGGATGCGGCCATGTCACCAATAAATAGTCCCTTTCGCTCCATCGGCACTCTGGCCAAGCATCTGTATGAGTTGCATGTGCAGGCACACGGATAACGATGCTTGCCTCGGGAACCGTCAATCTACCGCAATCTCGCTTGCTGGTTGTCACTGGCGCCTCGCGCGGTCTCGGGGTCGCGCTGTCCCTCGCGGCGCTGGAGACCGGTTATCGGGTGATCGGCGTCGCCCGTTCGGCGGTCGCGGGGCTGCCTTATGAGGTCCGTGCCTGCGACGTGAGCGATGCCGGTCAGGTGGCAAAGCTGTTCCGCTCGTTGCACCACGAGTCCGGTCTGTACGGTCTGATCAATGCCGCTGGCATCGCCTCGATGAACCTGACGCTGACCACGCCGCCCGAGACCATGCAGCGCTTGGTGGCCACCAATCTGCTTGGCACCATGTATTGCAGCAGTGCCATGGGGCGTCTGCTGGCGCGTCGAGGGTGCGGACGCATCATCAATTTCTCCAGCATCGCGGTACCGCTGGGTCTTAAGGGCGAGGCCGTCTATGTCGGGGCCAAGAGCGGTATCGAGGGGTTCAGCCGCGCCTTCGCGCGCGAGATGGCCGATTTCAATGTGACGGTCAATGTCGTAGCCCCAGGACCGATGCGCACGGCCCTGATTCAGGGGGTGCCCGAGCCGGCCATCGAGACGCTGGTGCGGTCGCAGGTGGTGCCGCGCATGGCGCAACCCGAGGATCTCTGGCATCTGGTTGCGTTTCTGCTGGACGAAGGATCTTCGATGCTGTCGGGTCAGGTGTTTCATTTGGGAGGAGTCTAATGGAACTGGTCGCGGAACTGATCGACCTTCATGCCGGCGGTCATACGCCCTTTCTGATCAACGGCGAGCGTCATCTCTGCCTAGCCGAGGTGGTGTCGGGCGCTGGGCCGGATCTGACGGACATCGCCCCCGGCGAGGTGGTCGCGCTGATCGGAGACTTCGACCCCGTCTCGATCCTCATCCTGCTCCGCTTGATCGAACGAGGCGTCATTCTGGTGCCGCTAACGGCGGAAACCCGCCCCTGGCATTCGGATTTTTTCGAGACTGCGGGTGTCGATGTCGCGATCGAAAATGGCGCCGTCCGCCGTCTGCGGACCACCCCGCTGCGCCATCCGTTGCTCGATGCGATACGGGAGCGCGGGATGCCGGGGTTGATCCTTTTCACCTCAGGGACCACCGGCCGTCCCAAGGCGATCTTGCACGATTTCTCGCGGTTTCTGGCCCGTTACCGCACGCCGCGTCCGGCTCTGCGCACCCTGAGTTTTTTGCTGTTCGATCACATTGGCGGCATCAATACCCTGCTGCACACCCTCTTCAATCGCGGTCTCGTGGTGGTGCCGGATGCGCGCACGCCGTCGGCCGTGGTCAATGCGTTGCACGCGAATGCCATTGAGCTTTTGCCGACCACGCCAACCTTTCTGCGCCTGATGCTGATGAGCGGTTTGCTCGAAACCCGGCCACCGACATCCCTGCGGCTGATCACCTATGGCACCGAGCGGATGGATGCGGTCACGCTGGAGCGTTTGTGCGCCCTCTTACCGGCGGTGGATCTGCGCCAGACCTATGGCATGTCGGAACTGGGCATACTGCGGGTGGTGTCGCGGTCGCGCAACAGTCTTTGGATGCGGGTCGGTGGCGAGGGCGTGGCGACGCGCGTCGTCAATGGCATTCTGCACATCCGCGCCGAATCTCGGATGCTCGGTTATCTCAACGCCGAATCGCCTTTCGATGACGAAGGCTGGTATGACACCCATGATCGCGTCGAGCAGGATGGACCCTGGCTGCGGATCGTCGGGCGCGACAGCGAGGTGATTTCGGTCGGCGGGGTGAAGTTTCTGCCGGGCGAGGTGGAGCGTGGGGCGCTCTTGCATCCCGAGGTGCTTCATGCGCATGCAAGGGGCGTCGAGAACCCCATCACCGGTCAGCATCTGGAACTGCTGTGCGAACTGCGTCCCGAGGCCCGCGCGACACGCGAGGATCTGCGTCGCCACCTGATCGAACATCTGCCCGAAGCGTTGCGTCCGCACCGCATCCGTATCGGTCCGGTGGCCATCGGTCATCGATTCAAGCGAGCCTGAGCCTTATGGGCTTTCGCGAACTGGCGCTGGCCGTGGTGCTGAAGTGTATGGGCTTGCGGTGATTTGCGGTGAGTGAAATACTCGTGCCCGCTCGTTGAGCCAAACAGATGGGCATCGCTCTCGCTCTGCCCCAACGTCATTGATTTAGCGTCTAAACGACTGATTATGTTAAAATAAAGCGTCTTCACAGAAACCGCATGGGAGCCCATCGATGAGACGTCGCGACGACATCACCCTCAATACCGAAGAGGCGCAATCCCTGGCGCGCATTTCTTTCCGTGTACGACCAGCTCAAACAAGCCCTGTTCTCGCCTGAGTGGATCGAACGCTTTCGCCGTTCGGAGAAGGCCTTCACCCGCACCCGCGACCTTCCCTTCCACCGCCTGGTCACCTTCCTGCTGAATCT
>NZ_NRRG01000063.1 GCF_016583575.1 Thiocystis violacea | reverse complement strand
TATCCTTTTGTCTGTCGCCCGCAGCTTCTCGCCCAACCGCCCTTCCGTGGACCGATTCGTCCCCGCCCGGGCGCTATTCGCGTCGCTGAAATGAATTCCGGCATCGCTATTTGCCAAGAGGACGTTGCCGCGTCATTCAGATCACGGATTCAGGTCTTTCTTTTTTATAAAAACAAGCTGTCATGATAAAGGAATTGGACACGAAGCATGGAAATCAATTGAAGAAAAACATCCTAAAACAAGATCTTGGGAAACCATTACGCCATATTTTGAAAAAAGAAATATTCATTTTTATGTTAATAAATGTGGTTTTAAAATAGTGGAATACTATAATAAATATCATCCTGATCCAAATCAAAAACAAAGTGACGATTCAGATGAAGATATGTTTAAATTTGAAAAACGAATGAAGTGATATGTTCAGCATGGCAATATAAAAACAACAGAGAAATCACACCTAACAAAGCAAATTAACTCGGATGCAAATTCCGCTGCGCTCCATTTGCACCGGTTATTTGTGGCGTTAGGTCTTCAGCGGCTCTAGCTGTCTTAGACCAGAACTTCACCTTATTGGAGAGAATCGTAGACCGCGACTATTATCTGTCCTCGCACGCAGAGGAAGAGATGATGGATGACGGATTCGAGCGCGCTGATGTCGAGAACGCCATTCTGAAAGGGTTTCTCGAAAAGAGAATGACGCACGACACACGGGAACTCGGTATCGTATTGAAGGCCCATCTATTTCGGGTCGCAGTTCCCGCTTCCGAGAGGAAGCGAGCCTGATCATCATCAGCGTATACGCAATCTAGGTGCAATCATGCCGTGTGAATTCTGCGGGGGGGGAAACCCGACCCAAGAAAGTCAGATGCAAGCGATGATATGCGTGCCGAATACGACTTCTCGCAGGCCGTACAAGGCAAGCATCATCGATGCCTACCAAGAAGGTACGAATATCGTGCTCTTGGAACCTGATGTTGCGCGTGCGTTTCGTGACTCTGCTTCTGTAAACAGGGCACTGCGGTTGCTCATGGAGCTGGCACGCGACCAAGCGCCAAAGAACGCCCAACAATAGGCTCGGCGCCGACCCACCGAGGACAAATCCCAGCCGACTCCGAGCCGTCACGGCCTCCCTATCCCCTGGGGGATCGCCCGCCTCGCCAACATCGCCGGCGTGCCGAAAAGGCTCTCACCGCTCGGTCATCCTTACGAATCCCAAATCAAGTTTCCATCTCTGGAAGGGGATCTGCTCATCAGCACCTTCGGCGCGGCGCCGGTCGAGCCCCCCGGCGCGGCGGCTGGGGTTCTCGGATCAGACGATCGCGGAGACCCGCTGGCGGGTGTTCGGACTCCCGGCGGGCGCTTCCGACGGGGGGGAGTGCCCCAATCGAGAGGATCGGCGCGTGGAGGATGGGCATCGCCGCGCTCGCCCCATCCTTTTATCTTGAGCCTCGGAGCGTACAGGATGGGCATCGCTCTCGCTCTGCCCATCCTACGGATTGGAGCACTACCCCCGACGGGGTTTTTGGACCGGGCCTGCTCGTCGAAGTGACGTTCCACCGGCCCGCCTAAGGAAGCGTGGTCCAGGCCGCGCGCGGCTCTGGAGCCGTGGACGGGATCAACCTCGGCCTGGAAGCATGCGTGTCAGCGTGTTGTCACGCGCGATGTAGTGGTGGAACAAGGCGGCGGCCGCGTGCAGGCCAATGAGGTAATAACCGACCGTGCCGACGACTTCGTGCAGTTCCTTGATCGAACCGGCCAGTTCCTTGTTTTCCCCGATCAGCGCGGGGAGCTGGAGTCCGAAGAATGGGATCGGCTTGCCCGCCGCGCTGAGGATCAGCCATCCCGCCAACGGCATGGCGATCATCAGCAGATAGAGCGCCAGGTGCACCAGCTTGGCGGGTAAGGCCTGCCACTTGGGCAGGGCCGGCTCGATCGGCGGGGTGGGACTCAGCAGACTGACGACCAGGCGCACCACGACCAGCGCAAGCACGGATAGCCCCAGCATGAAATGCCAGGCCTTGAGCGCCTCGCGCGGATCGCTGCCCTTTGGAAAGAATTCGCGCAGCTCGATGCAGGCATAGACGGCCACGAGCAGCAGCAGCGTCAACCAGTGGAGTCCAATCGAGAGCACACCGTAACGAGGTGTCGCGCCATTTCTCAAACTCATACTCTTAAATCTCAAAAAGGTAGCGGCTGAAAAGAAGCTGGAGCCTACTCCATGGCCGTTGATGCGCGCCACCTCCCAAGGGTGACGGCCCTTGTGTTTCGCCTGGGTGGACTGGGCAAGCCATCCCGGCTCTACCCAGTCACTCGACGCGACCCGCGTCAGTCGTCATCGTCCCTGTTGTCCCTGTCGTCATCATCGTCCCGGTCATCATCATCGTCATCATCGCCATCCGGCATCCCATGACACTCCAGGCAGCCGACCCACTCACCCTGGGCGTAACGCTTGAGCTTCGAGCCATCGGGTTGACGCCGATCCGAGGGCCAGACCCGCGCCTCGAAGGTCGCGGAGGCAGCGGTCCCCTTGAGGTCGGCACCGTGGCAGCTCCGGCAGTTATCCGGGCGGCGCTTCCAGTCCTGCTTGTGACCCTCCTTGACATAGTCGGTGCTGATGGGATGGGCCGTGAAGGGATTGACGACCACTGGCTCCTTGACCGTGACCGTCAGCATCGCGGGCGAGCAGGCCAGGCCCCGGCTGTCGGTGACCCGGAAGGCCACCCGATAACCGCCGGCCCTGGAAAAGGTCACCGCGCCCGGATCCTCGACGCCGGAACCGGCGGCACCTCCGCCGAAATCCCAGACATAGGCCAGTGGATGATGCCCGTCGCGATCCGTCCCGGTCCCGGCGAAGGTCACGGTTTGCCCGGCGTCGATGGTCTGGTCGCCGGTCGGGCTGTCGATGACACAGGTCGGCGCCTGATTCAGGATCGGGAACAGGCGCTCAAGACAATCCTGGCCGTTGCACTCCCGGTCGGTGTCGTCGAGGTAGTCGTCGCAGTCGTTGTCGAGACGGTCGTCGCAGATCTCAGGCGCGCCGGGGTTGACCGCCGCATCCCTATCGTCGCAATCCTCCGGCCCGCAGATCCCGCCATCGGGGCTGTAACCATCGCCGTCGCTGTCGAGACAGGCCGCCGAGCAACTGGCATCCACGCCGTCACAGTTGTTGTCGATGCCGTCGCCGCAGACCTCGACGGCATTGGGATTCACGGCGGGGTTGGCGTCATTGCAATCGCGTGGTGCGCAGAATCCGTCGCCGTCCGCATCCGTGCAGCTTGCCCCCACGGTGATGACGCGGGTCGCTGGTGTCGGGTCGGCGAGCGTGCCGTCGGAGACCGTCAGGGTGACGGTGTAAGTTCCCGCGCTGGGGTAGGACACCACATGGGGACCGGTGCCGGTTGCGGTGGAGACGCCGAAGTTCCAGCCATAGCTCAGGGCATTGCCGTCCGGGTCGGTTCCCGAGCCTTGGAAGATCACGGTGCTGCCGACCGTGATCTGCTGGTCGGCGGTCGGGGCGGTGATGGTACCGTTGGGGGCGCGATTGGCGGGGGTTCCGGTACAGAAATTGGTGTACTGGCCAGTCTGCCACCAGGTCCAGGTATTGCCCTTGGCGCCGGAGCCACTTGCGGTGTTGTGGCAGAGCAGGCAGCCCTGGGCCTGGAACGGGGTGGATCCGTCGCTGGGTCGACAGAAATTGTCGACATTCTCGCCGTAGCCCGACTTGGCCGACACCGTCCCGGCGCCTAAACACAGTGAGAGCAGACCCAGCAGGGCCATCAAAGACACGCGCTTGATTGAATGGATCATATCGATTCTCGCACTTTGAGCCTTTCGATCAGGCGACCGTGATCCGCATCAGGGATTCGCCATCCGGGTCCACCAGATGCACCGCGCAGGCCAGGCAGGGGTCGAAGCTGTGGATGGTCCGCAGGATCTCGATCGGCTGCGCGGGGTCCAGCAGGGTATGGCCGCGCAGCGCGGCCTCGTAAGGCCCCTCCTGACCCAGGGCGTCGCGCGGTCCCGCGTTCCAGGTGCTGGGGACCACGGCCTGATAATTGGCGATGCGCCCATCCTGGATGACGATCCAGTGGGCCAGGGCGCCACGCGGCGCCTCGGTGTAACCGACGCCCTGGGCGCTGGTCGGCCAGGAACCGGGATAGAAGAGCGCGTCGTTATGGGTGGAGCGATCGCCGCTTTTCAGGTTGCCCATCAACTGGCCATACCAGACCAGCATCTGGTCGGCGATCAGCTTGGTCTCCAGGGTGCGTGCCGCGACTCGTCCCAGCGTCGAATAGAGCGCGGTGATGGGGAGCTTCAGCTCGGCGAGCGCACCGTCGACCAGCGTCTGGGTCGCCGCATGTCCGGTGGCATAGAGCATCAGCACCCGCGCCAGCGGGCCGACCTCCATCGGAAGTCCCTTCCAGCGCGGCGACTTGAGCCAGGAATAGGCTTGGTCCATCTCCAGGTTGGCGTAGGGCGGCTGTGGTCCGGTGTAGTTGGGCCGCGTCTCGCCTGCGTAGGGATGCAGCGAGACCGGGCCGGCGGCGTACTGGTACCAGGAGTGGCTGACGCCTTCCTGGACCTCGTTCGGGTCGTCCAGGTCCACCGGATGGATGGTCGAGAGATCCCGGCCGAGAATCACACCTCGGGGGACGAAGAGTCGGCTGGTGTCGTCGGTGCCGGCGAAGGGGTCGGGGAATTCGCCATAGGTCATAAAGTTGCCGACGCCCTCGCCGCGCCGCGACCAGTCCTTGTAGTAACGGGCGATGGCCAGGGTGTCCGGCACATAGACCTGATCGACGAAGGCTTGCATCTCCTTGATGACCGCCTCGACCAGCGCCTGACCCGAGGCGTCGAGCGCGGTCTTTCCCGGCTGGCCGTCCAGGGCGACCGGGGCGCCGCCGACGATGAAGTTGGGATGGGGATTCTTGCCGCCGAAGAGGGCATGCAGACGCGAGGCCTTGCGCTGCCAGTCCAGCGCTTCCAGGTAATGGGCGAAGGCCAGGAGGTTGAGTTCCGGCGGCAGCTTGTACTCGGGATGCCCCCAGTAGCCGTTGGCGAAGATGCCGAGCTGACCGCTTCCGACGAAGCCGCTCAGGCGCTGCTTCACGTCGGCGAAATAGGCGGTCGAGTTGTTGGGCCAGGGGCTCAGGCACTGCTGAAGGTTCGCCGTGGCCGCCGGGTCCGCGGACAGCGCGGAGACCACGTCGACCCAGTCCAGGGCGTGCAGGTGATAGAAGTGCATGACGTGATCGTGGACGAACTGCGCCCCGATCATCAGGTTGCGGATCAACTCCGCATTGGGCGGGATGGGATAGGCCAGGGCGTTTTCCACCGCCCGCACCGAGGCGATCCCGTGGACCAGGGTGCAGACGCCGCAGATGCGCTGGGCGATCGCCCAGGCATCGCGCGGGTCACGGCCAATCATGATGTTCTCGATCCCGCGCAGCATGGTGCCGGAACTCATCGCCCGGGTGATGACGCCGTTCTCCGTTTCAGCCTCGATGCGCAGATGGCCCTCGATGCGGGTGACCGGGTCGATGACGACAGTACTCATAGGGTTTCTCCAATCGATGACGCCGCTCGGGGCTTGTGAACAAACCCTCGTAGGATGGGCAGAGCGAGAGCGATGCCAATCTTTCAACCAATTGTAAATTCAGGATTTTTCCGGATGACATCGGCGCGGTTCGATGGGTTTCGCTTTGCTCTACCCATCCTACGGGTCGAGCCCGGGCCGGGTTGAACAGGTTCAGGTCTGGGGCGGGAAATCCGGGTAGAAGGCGCTCCCGATGAAACCGCTAGCGTCCGCCGCCAGGGCGCGATCCCAGAAGTCGGCCTCGGAGCAGCCGAGACAGCCGTGACCTGAGTGCATGGGAAAGCTGGTGCCCAGATTCCAGCGCTGGGTCGGACAGACGTTGTAGGTTAGCGGCCCCTTGCAGCCCAGTTGGAGGAGACAGTAGCCGTTGCGTGCCCCGGCATCGTCGAAGGCCAGGGCGAAGCGGCCAGCCTTATAGCTGGGGAGCCGCGTACAGCGTTCATGCACGGTCTTGCCGTAATAGGCGATGGGGCGTCTGGAGGCGTCCAGCGGCGGTGAGGCTCCGTTGACGAGGAAGTAGGCGATGGTTCCGGAGATCACCTCCGGGACGGGCGGGCACCCCGAGACGTTGACGATGGGCCGTGTCTCGATGTCGCCCGTCTCCATCAGCTCGGCCACGCCGCGCGCGCCACTCTGGTTGAGGTTCGGCGCGGCGATCGCCGCCGCCGCCGGCACGCCGCCAAAGGCGGCGCAGGTTCCGACGGCGATGACCAGGGCGGCCCCCCGCACGGCCTCGGCGAGCATTGCCAGATTGGTCGTGCCGGCAATGGTCGACCAGACGCCGCCATCGGCGGTGGGTACCGAACCGTCGACCACCAGGACGTATCGTCCGTAGTTCGCCTCCATGGCGTTGCGCCGCGCCTGCTCGGCGGCCTCCCCGGAGGCGGCCTGGAGGGTGTGGTGATAGTCGAGCGAGAGATGATCCAGGATCAGCGCCTCGATCGTCGGCGCGCCGGAGCGGGTCAGGGATTCGGTGCAGCCGGTGCATTCCTGGAAGGAGAGCCAGATGATGCTTGGGCGCGGGGCCGCCGCCAGGCCGGCGGCCATCCCGATCTCGGCCTCGGCGGACAGACCAAAGGTCGCGGCGGTCGCCGTGCAATAGGTCAGGAAAGAGCGTCGCGAGACGCCTCGGCGCATGAGGAAATCGATGAAGGTTTCGTCGTGGGGCATGAGAGTGACTCCTCACGGATTTGTCTGGTCGTGGGGTTCTTGCGATCCCACGAATGGTCCCGAAGGCCGTTCGCTGCCTGGTCGCGGTTAGGCAGGCAAGCTAACAGCTCTCGCCTTAAGAGAACCTTAAGATCCTGTGGTATTTGACCTGGTACATGGCGGCGACCTTTTCTATTGGCGCGCTCGATCACTCCTAATTCCCAGTACCGTCTTAAGGTTCTTTTAAGGCGCGGCGGGTTAATGTCAGGGGACGATGCTGGCGAATCCGGCCTCGTGAGCGTCCGCCGGGCCGGACAGTCCAGCGCCCGCGACCAAGAGCAGGGACGTGTCACGCTTCTTCACGAGCGAGAGGACCAGACCTAATGAAGGCTTCCGAACAGATCAGCACCCAAGGCCCGGCGCCGATGGGTGATCCAAAAAAGATTCCGCGACGGTTGACGACCGCGCTCGCCCTAGCCGTGATCGGCGTCCTGTCCGTGGGCCTGACCCTGGCTGACGATGACAGGAATAACGACAATCGCGATGGTGACTCCTCCCCGTCCCAACTCAGCATCGATCGCGCCTCCTGGGACAGCCGGGAAAGACGTCTGAACGTCTCCGGGCGGGGCACGCCGCGCGCCAGGGTGACCCTGGTCAACGCCTACGCCCCTTCCCAGACACTCGGCAATGACGAGACCGAGGGAAGCGATGGAACCTGGTCGATCCGCAAGGAAAGACCCAGCCCCGTGCCCTGCCGGGTGCGCGCCATCCAAAGCGACGGACAGACGGTCGAACGCGCGCTCGACAAGGCCCCGTCCGATTGCTCGCCCAAGTCCACGGGCGGCGGCGACCCTCCGCCTCCCGGTGGTAACCAGGCCCCGACGGCCAAGGTCAACGGCCCCTACATCGGCCTTCCAGGCACGGCGGTGAGTTTCAGCAGCGCCGGCTCGATCGACCCGGATGGGAGCATCGCCAGCTACGCCTGGACCTTCGGCGACGGAGCGACCAGCACCCAGGCCAATCCCAGCCACGCCTATACGGCGGTCGGCAGCTACAGCGTCGCCCTGACCGTGACCGACAACGCGGGCGCCGTCTCCTCGCCCTCGACCACCACCGCAACCATCTCGGACTCGCCGCAGGTGGGCTGCACCTCGCCCATCGCGGAGCACTGCAATATCACGGCCTACACCGGCCCCGAGGTCTGTGTCGCCTGCCACCAGGATCAGGCGCGCGACATGCACGGCTCGGTGCATTACCAGCAGGGTGGAGCCTACGACTTCGTCACCAACATCCCGACCGACTTCGCGGCGGCTGGCGAGCGGCCCGCCAAGGCGGCGGGCGATCTGGTCGCAACCGGCGTCAACACCTACTGCGGCACCCATGAGAATTCGCCGCGCTTCACCTGTGCCGGCTGCCATGTGGGGAACGGGCGCTTCCCGATGGCCCAGTCGCTGTTCGAGCAGCTCGATCCAGCCTCGGCCGAGGCACATGCCCAGTTGGCGAACATCGACTGTCTGACCTGCCATCAGGAGGTCTACAAACGCTTCCCGGACTGGACCGCCTCGGGGCAGGGCTTCAGCGATTTCAGCCTGCTGAATCTGGCCGAGGACGCCAGCGGCAAGCTCGTCCGTGCCGACGGCGTTGCGACCATACGGACCGGTTTCGAGGGCATCCCGAATGTGAGCGCGGCCGGCGATTTCCTGTTCAAGCCAGCGGCCTTCGACAACCTGCCCGCGTCGGTTCCCATGACGCCCATGCCGATCACCACCCTGGCGGCGGCGCAGAACGTCCATGCCACCACCCGGCAATCCTGTCTCAGCTGTCACGCCGGGGCGGCCGGGGCCGATGGCGCCAAGCGCGGCGATCTGTCGAAGGAAAACATCAACCCGACCGTCACGCACGACATGCACATGAGCCCGGACGGCGCCAACCTGACCTGTTCGGATTGTCACAGCGCGATTGGAGCCAATGGCGAAAGCCACCGGATGCGCGGACGCGGGCTCGACCTGCGGGCCAATGACGTGGCCGAGCGCTTCACCTGCGAGACCGGCGGCTGTCATGACAACCGCCCGCATGGCGACTTCAGCAACACCCAGGGCTCCAGCAAGGACAAGCACGCCATGAAGGTCGCCTGCCAGACCTGCCATATCCCGAGCTACGCCAAGGCGGCGGTCGGCACCGAGGTCGCCCGCGACTGGCAGGATCCACACCCGTCAGACTCGGCCTGCAACGGGCGCGGCGGCTGGCTGCCCCGCGAGGATAAGGGCGGACTGGGAACCGCGTCGTTGATGCCCAGCTACACCTGGTTCGACGGCACCTCCGAGGTGGTCTATCTGGAAGAGTCGCTCACCGGCGTTCCCACGGTGCCTCTGGACGCGACGGTCGCGGCCAACTTCAAGCTCGGCGCAGGCGCTCCGACCTATGCCCTGGGAATGCCCAATGGGAACGTGACGAGCGCGACTGCCAAGCTCTATCCCATGAAGAAGCACTGGGGCAAGCTGGCGCGCAACGACACCAACAACAGCCTGGTCGGACATTCCACCTTCGAGTTCTTCCGCACCGGCAGCTTCTGCCGCGCGGTAGCGGTGGGTCTCGGTGACGATCCCGATGCCGCCTGCACCGGCACCCCAGGCTCGACCGAGATGCCCGCCGGCACCACCACCGTCCCGGTCTTCACCTACCAGACCATCAACCACGGGGTCGAGCCCGATTCCAACGCCCTGGGCGGCGACGCGACCGGTTGCGGCTCCTGTCACCAGGCGCTCGGCGGCGGTCCCTCCCGATTGGACATGGGGAGCCTGGGATACGGGCTGCGCACCCTCCCAAGCGCGGTGGTCGGCACGCGGGTGACGACGCTCAACGGCAATCTGAACAGCATCTGCACCCAATGCCACGAGAACGAGTCGGAAGACCGCGATTTCGCGGGCGTCCATGACCGGCACGTACAGAGGGAGGGCAAGGAGTGCTCCGCCTGCCATAACTTCGCGCGACCTGAACGGGGGTTGAGCCTGAGTCGCGGCGAGGGTTGAAACAGGGCCGCCCTGAGTGGAACCCGAGGCCGCCCGACCAGGGCGGCCTCTTTACGAAGGGCCAGAACGATGCGATCGGATGGCCTGGTCCACCGCGGCACAAGAGGCTTCGACTGATTCTCTTCACACGCATCCCCGGTCCTCGCCTCCGAAGTACAGACGAGCGGCTTTCCAATACCCTCCCTGACGAATCTTCTAGCCGGACCGATGTCGCCCTGTGATGGTGGGCCTGGCGGCTGACCTCGAATGCTGGCTCGATTGCATCGAGACAAGGCATGGCTATGATGCAAGATATGAGTCAAGCCACGCTGATCCTGAACACGCGCATCGACTATCCAAATGGCGTCATCGTCGTGCAGCGGATTCATCGGCTCACCGTTGCCAGCGAACAGGCGCCGCATGGCTACGTTTACCAGTTGCATTGCGGCACCCGCGCCGGTCAAACCCTGATTCGCTTCGACAACGAAACCGGCAAAGGCGATCACATCCATGATGGCGACAGGCAACGGCCTTATACCTTCAGCACCTTGGCGTAACTCTTACACGACTTTGCCGATGCCATTCAGCCCCACCTCGGACAGTAAATCATGCCAAAAGCGATTATCACGAACCTGAGTCAGGCCGACATGATGGCGCGGGCGCTCGACATCGCCTGCCGCGCCGATGCCGGTGAACCCTTACCGGAAGCGGACTACATTCTCAATTATGTCGATCCGCTCGATGCGTACCGCGCCATCACCCCCAAGCGATTCGTCCTGTTACAGACGCTCCAGCGGCTCGGCCCCGTGAGCATCTACGTGTTGGCGCAGGAATTTGGGCGCAATTACAGCCATGTTCATACGGATATCACGGCCTTGCTGGCGCTCGATCTGGTGTCCCGCACCCCGGAGGGGGTATCCGTGCCTTGGGAGGCGATCGAATGGCGCTTGTCGACGGTGGCGCAGGCCGCCTGAACCCCGGCCGCCCGGTCCATGTCCTGGGGGTGCCCAATGTCGATGTGACGGGCGCGACCGCCAAGTTCTCTATTCCGTGCCCGGTCCGCTGCGTCAAAAGACACATCGACTGATTCTCTTCACGCGAATCCTCGCCTGTCGTCTCCGAAACGTCTGCCTCGCGAATACAGTCGCGCGGCTTTCGAATACCCTCCTCCCGTCACGAATCTCGTAGCCGGGCTGAATAGGAGGCGTATCGGATGTCGCAGTGTCGGGTTGTTATTGGGTTGATGAGCGCGCTTGGATCGATCGCCGTTGCCGCGGACGGGCCGGAGACACTCATACCGGAAGTGGTCGTCACCGGAAAACGCCCCGCCGCTCAGGCCGCCGGGACGATCTCTTCGCCGATCGCTGATGCGCGGTTCGGGATCCCGGCCGATGGCGGCGACCTCCTGCGTCGTCTGCCGGGGGTCGATGGCTCGCGCATGGGCGGTCATGGCCTCGACCCCATCGTCCGCGGTCAGAGCCAGAACCAACTCAACATCCTGATCGATGGCGCCCATGCCTTCGGCGGTTGCCCAAACCGCATGGATCCCCCGACCACGCTCCTCGATCTGGAGGCTTACGACAGCCTGACGCTGATCAAAAGCGCCCAGACCGTTCGCCATGGGGGTGGCGGCAGTGGTGGAACCATCCTGTTCGAGCGCCACACCCCGCGCTTCACCGAGGGCGAGGCGCCACGGGCACGCTTCAACGGCGGTTTGACGAGCAACTCGCAGACCCAATCCGTCGGTGCCGACATCGCCATCGGTAATCCGCTCGCCTTCGCGCGAGTCACCGGCCAGTCGCGCGGCGCCAACAACTACCGGGACGGCCATGGCGATGAGGTCCGTAGCGCCTACAACAGCGAGGCGGCTGGTTTCGCCATTGGCTATACCCCCAGCGATAGCACACGCATCGAAGTCAAATACGATACGACGCATGATTGGGACGTCCTCTTCGCCGGCGCGGCGATGGATTCGCCCTACAGCAACAGCAATCAATGGCGCGTGAAATTCGATCAGGACGTGGCCATGGGTTCCCTACAGGCCCTGCGAGCCGAGTTGTATAGCGTCAATGTCGACCACTTGATGGACAATTACTCGCTGCGCGCCTTGACGGGTCTGTTCAAGATGCGAGCACCGACCGAGTCGAACACCGCTGGCGGACGCTTCGTCGCCGATCTGGCCACCGGCGATACGGACTGGACCCTGGGCGTCGATTATCTTTCGGTCGCCCGCGACGCGACTCGCTACTGGAATTACAAGTCGGCCTCCGTCGACGTTCCACAGTCGTATCTATGGCCGGATGTCGTGCAGGACGATCTGGGATTCTTCGTGGAGGGAGAGCGGCCGCTCGGCGCGTCCGCGCGGCTGACCGCTGGACTTCGCTACGATCAGGTCGAGGCCAGTCTCTCCAAGTCGCGGGCGAACAGCGCGCCGGTCGGCCCCACCTGGCTGATGTCGCCCAATCAACTCTACAGCGCCTACTATGGTCGCTCCGCCGAGGACCAAACCGAGAACAACCTGGGCGGCTTTCTGCGCTACGGACTCGAGTTCGGCCAGGGGCTGGCGCTCACGGCGGGCGCGAGCCGGAGCCTGCGCACCGCCGACGCCACCGAGCGCTATCTGGCGGCGAACGGCAACCCGGCCTCCGCGCGCTGGGTCGGCAACCCCGGCCTGCGGCCGGAACAGCATCACCAGATCGATCTGAGTCTGCACAAAACGACAGCAACCTGGAGCACCGGGCTGGAGATCTTCCATGACCGCGTCGACGACTACATCCTGCGCGACCGCGCCCATGGGCAATCCGGCATCCTGCTGACCGACAACGCCACCATCTACCGCAATGTCGAAGCCGATCTCACCGGCGGGGAATGGACCGTCGAGATTCAATTCGATCCACGCTGGCAAGCCGGCGCCTCGCTGGCTTATGTCCAGGCGCGCAATCGAAGCGATGAACGCGCCATCGCCCAGATTCCGCCATTGAGCGGGCAATTGAAGCTCGAACACCGTCGGGATTCCTGGTCGGCTGGCGCGCGGGCGACCTGGGCCGACACCCAGGATCGCGTCGATGACGACCCGCTGACCGGCAGTGGTCTGGATGTCGGCAAGACGGCTGGCTGGTGGGTGCTCGACCTCTACGGCGAGGCCAGCATCGGTAAGCACGGACGTCTTCGGCTGGGGATCGACAACCTCTTTGATCGAGCCTATGCCTATCATGTGAATCGCGCCAACCTGGATCCATTCAATCCAGAGGCGGTCCAGGTGAACGAGCCGGGTCGGATGTTGTGGGTGCGCGCCTCGCTTGATTTCTGAATGAATCGCGGACGCGCTCCCGCCATAGCGAACGATCGGATCCTGGGGTCTTGAGCGGAATAGGGAAAGGCCGACAGGCCGCCTTCGCAACCAGGATCCATATTCGGTAAGGACGCGCGGACTGATAAACTGCCGGCTCTGTTAAAACAACAATGAGCGAAGGGGATGAGACGAGATCCGACAATCAACGCGACCCGATCCGAGGCGCAAGCCGCCGCCTCGACCTTGCGCAACACAGCCAAACGACTCTTGATCCTCTCCTTGACGGCTTCGCTTGGGGCCTGCGCCGCGCCGGGGGATCTGTTTCAGCAAACGAGCAACAGTCTATCCATCCACTCGACCCCCACGGGCGCGCAGGTCTGGATCATGGGCAAACCATCCGGCCTGACGCCGACGCGCGTGCCGGTCAGCCAGGTCTTTCCGCAGGTTTACAAGCCGGAGGATCAGGCGCTGTATGGGCAGGTCCGACTGGTCAAGGAGGGGTGCGATCCCATGACGGTTCCGGTCACGACCTCGGGTGTCGCGGCTGGAATCGAAGCCAAGCTCGTCTGTGGGGACTCACCGGCATCCGTCCCGGCGACATCGGCGAAGACCCCCTATGCCACATCCACCACGACCGCGTCCCCGCGCCCCTCGGCCTCCGCCAGGGCGCGGCTCATTGAGTTGAAGGAATTGCGCCGGGATGGATTGATCAGCGAGAAGGAATACCGGCGGCTGCGCGAGCGGGTTCTCGATACCTTGTAGGCCGTCGCCCTCGTCCCCCGCCGGTCTCTCCGGCGGGGGACAGACAACACGCGATCAGCGACCGCTGGGGTGGGAGAGGAGCCGGATATAGGTCACCAACTCAGCGATATCCTGGTCGTCGAGGATACCTTTCCAGGCTGGCATCATCCCTTTACCGCTCTTGATCATGGCCCCCATTTGCTGGTTGGTGAGCCGATCCATCCGCTCGGTGTTGGTGTGGTCAGCAGGTTTGATCTCCAGCAGGCTGGTCATGAAACCGTCGCCCTTGCCGGTCTTGCCATGACAGGCGATACAGTAGAGCTGATAGTACTGCTGGCCCTCGACGGGGTTGGCCTCCAGCGGATGGCTGGACCCCGAGAGATAACGGATATAGGCGATAGCGGCCGCGAGTTGCGTATCCGGATAGATATCCCGCCACTTTGGCATGTCGCGCAGATGCCCGCGGCCTCCCTTGATCGTGTCCAATAAGGCTTGATCCGACAAACCATCGAGCTTTTGACGGCGCTCGCGGAAATCGGCCGCTTCGATCCCCAGCTTCTTGGCCAGCGATCCATCGCCCCGACCCTGTGGTCCGTGACAGAGAATGCAGCTCGAGTTGTAAACCTTCCAGCCCTCGAAGGTCTTGAGGTACTCGGCGTCGGCCGCCCGGCCCATCAGGAGAAGGACGAACCCAAGCGCCAGGGAGGCCTGTTTGATCGATCGATTCATGGATAGCTCCCGGTCAGAAACCAACGAAAAGTTGCAGCATGGTCAGACTGTCCTGCTCGCTCTCGCGCGCATCCACGCCCGATCCGGTCTCGATGACGTGATACAGCTCGAAGCGAACATTTTGGGCTAGGAGAAAATTCGCACCGAGCGTAAAGGCATTGAAGGTGTTGTCGGTTTTTTGTCCGTTGTCCAGGGTGCGAAAGGCAAGATATACATTGACCCGGTTGGGAAGGACACCAAGTTGCCCCATCAGCGCGAAGGCACTGGCATTACCTTGGTTATACCCCCATAGACTATCCTGATGTCCATCGGCCTGACCGTAGCTGGCATAGAGGCTCAAAGGCAGGTCGCGCACGGTGCCGAGGGCCTGGGCATCGATGACCAAGGCATCGGTCTTGAATATTTCTCCGCCCTCGGGACTCGCGGGTTTCGCCGAGCCGTTCCAAAGCTGAAAACCGAGCGCGGTATCCCAGGATCCGAAACTCGGCGTATAGGCAGCGCGCAGATAATTGGCGAGTCCGCTCAGTTCAACGTCGAAATTCTCGCCATTAAATCCAGGCGTCCAGGCCGTGTAGTTGACGAAATATTTCGGACTCGATGCCACGAAGGCCATGCCGGTCGCGCCACCCGCCCCCGTGTTGAGCGCCTGTGCCGCGCTGAAGCCGGAGCGATATTCGATTGGGCGGATATTGCGCACGGCCCCGGTGTTGAGCAGCTCGAACCCGTAACCGGAACCGAGCGTATCCGTCGAAAACGGAATAATGCTCAGCTTGGTCGAGCCGATGTCGGCGACGTTGAAATGGATCTTCGAACCCAACAGCGAGGCGCCGCTGCCGCTGACCGGAATCTCACCATTTTCCACTTCAGTGCTGGTATCCGCCACGCCATTCACGGCGATTCCCGCTAGACCAATCTCGAACAGAAAGCCAACATTTTTAGCCACCCGACCGCCGATCAGCAGCGCCGCCTCATTGGGCCACTGAATCTGGCCGCGATCCGTCCCTTCATCGGTATTACCATTGGTCTTTACATACTGGAACTTACCGATCAACGAGGCATTCAAGACGGACGGCAGCGAGAGATGGTCGCCCTCGATCTGCGTCTGCGTTCCCACCATGGTGTAACCACCAGCCTTGAATGAACGGCCAAATGAGTTGAGCGAAGGAAAGTTCTGATTATGACAGGCGGCGCAGGCCAACCCGACCTGCCGCGCGAAGGCGGGGACCGCCCTGGCGTCTGGCGCGGTGAATAAAGCGGCGCCAACCAGACCACCCATACAGAGCAGCACCAGCAGTGGCGCGATTAGCATTCGATGCCTCATTTAATTCCATCCTCGTCATTGATTTCTTATAGCCGTACGAACGGCATGAACGCGCCTCTGGAGCAGAAACATATCGCTATATAATTAAGCGGTTATGTATTGGCTCGGCGCCACGAATTCAGATTTCCTTGAACAGGTCTCCACTAACAATCCGACAAATGACTTGGATCAAGGCTTACGGATCCGGCCGCCGGACATTCCCAAGCGCCAAGATAAATATTAAGCATATGTTTTATATTAATTTTCTCGAATTTACGCGCACCCTTTTCCGCTTATCGGAATCGGCGAGTCGAGCGTTGCGTTGAAGGTATGCTATGGCCTCGCCAGGAAAAGCGACCGCCGGCCGACCGCCGGGTCTTGACCCCGAGGCCCGGCGCGACAAGCCGGGCCTCCTCGCGGACTCCGAGGACGGAGGCCATGGAGTGATCTCGATTGGGTAATGAATCCGCGCCGACGCCCTCACCAAAACCGTCGCGATTCTTTTCCAACGGTCATCATCCACCTTGAATACCAAGCACTCGCGGAGCCTTCCATTCAATGAGAAACCAGACAGCGACCGTCATTCCATTGACCTTCACCCTGCTCTCCGCGATTAGCGTGTTCGGCGTGATCGATCTGGTCGTCGATTTGCGACAGGGCGTATCGCGCTTTCATCTCATCAGCGAGATCGCGATCCTGATGCTGAGTCTCGGCTCGATCTACTGGCTTGGATCGGTCTGGTCGCGCGCCTGGACCGTCGCGGTATCCGCCACGGACCTTGTCGACCGACATCGGCTCGGTCTGGCCGAGAACATCGAGTCACAACTCCGGGCCTGGGGGCCCACCAAGGCCGAATCCTGCGTCGCCATACTCTTGCTCAAGGGAATGAGTCATCAGGAGATCGCGAACCGCTGCAACCGCAGTGAACGCACGATCCGGCAGCACGCCGTGGCGGTGTACCTCAAATCAGGGCTGGCTGGCCGCGCTGAATTGGCGGCCTTTTTCATCGAGGATCTGCTTCCACCGGGGGATTCGCACGACGCCCAGACTCAGCGACTGGCCAGTGACGCCAGGAGCCAGTCGACGCCATCGCTCGGGCGAAAGGCCGCCTAGATCCGCACACCCGCCGACGGTCCAACCCTCGGGCAGACCGCCTAAGCTGACCATTCGCTGACAGGGACGCACAGCGTTCAGTCAGCCTCCCCTCGTTACTCTGCACCCCAGGCCGCGGCTCAATCGCGACCGATTGACTGGCGGACATCCGTCGACAGGGGAGCAAAGCGATGACATCGAACACCAGCGTCCCGATGGGGACCACCACGATCGACACCTGCCCGCCGGATACGGCCGGGCGCCTCCGCGTCTGGGATCCGCTGGTGCGGGTCTTTCACTGGTCGCTGGCCGCCGGCTTCGCGACTGCCTTCATCGTCGAGGATGACCTGCTCGAGGTGCATGTCTTGGCGGGCTATCTGGTGCTGACGCTGATCGCCATCCGCCTGGTCTGGGGTGTCATCGGCACCCGGCATGCCCGGTTCACCGACTTCGTGCGCGGTCCCGGCGCGGTGCTGGCCTACATCAAGGACGCCCTGACCTTCCGCGCACCGCGTTATCTGGGTCACAACCCGGCGGGCGGGGCCATGGTCGTGGCGCTGCTGCTGGCCGTCGGCGCGACCGGCTTGAGCGGTCTGGCGCTCTATGGCGCGGAAGAGTTCGCCGGTCCCCTAGCGGGTCCGATGAGCGGCCTGCCCGAGTCTTGGGGAGAAGCCCTGGAGGAGGTCCACGAATTTCTGGCCAATGCCACCCTGGGGCTGATCGTCCTGCATCTGGTCGGGGTGGCCTTTTCCAGCCTGTCGCATAACGAAAATCTGATCGCTTCCATGATCAGCGGATTCAAACGGAGAGAAGACTAATGAAAACAAGCCTTGTGATCGCACTGGTCGCCACTGGCGCACTCGCTCTGCCCACCACGCTGCTCGCCGCCGATGCGGCGGCAGGCAAAGCGGGCTGGTCCAAGGAGTACCCGCAGTCGGACGGCTCCCCGGCGCGCAGTTGTGTGACCTGCCATGGCACCGATCTGACACAGCCGGGCCGTCAGGCCAATACCGGCAAGGCCATCGAGCCGCTGGCGCCCTCGGTCAATCCCAAGCGGTTGACCGATCAGGCCAAGATCGAGAAATGGCTGCTGCGCAACTGCAAATGGACCCTCGGGCGCGAATGCACGGCGACCGAAAAGGCCGATTTCGTCGCCTATATCAAGACGCAATAAGCGGGAGACGGGATCCATGACCAATCGCAAAGGCATCCTCATCCTGCTGGGCCTGGTCGCGGTCGGCGCGGTTGGCATGGCCATCAGCGATGACGGCGATCGGAACGGAACGCGCGGCGGCTGGCTGATATCCCGCGCCGATGTCACCCCGGTCGCCAATGCCGCCTACGGCGAGGAATGCGGTTCCTGTCACCTGGCCTATCAGCCGGGTCTGCTGCCAGCGCTTGCCTGGACACAGGTCATGGATCCCGCCGCGCTGGGCGATCATTACGGCGACGACGCCTCGCTGACGGAGACGCTGCGAACCGAGATCGCCAGCTATCTGGCCGCCCATTCAGCCGATCAGGCCAGCGGGACACGTTCCCGCGCCTTTGCCGTTGGCTTTGACCCCAAGGCTGGGACAGGGCTGCCGCGCATCACCGAGACGCGCTATTTCAAACGCAAGCATCACGGGGTGCCGGCATCGCTGGTGACCGGCAATCCGGATGTCGGCAGTTTCAGTCAATGCCACGCCTGCCATCGCGGCGCCGCCAAAGGCCTCTACAACGACAGTCGGATCGATATCCCCAGCCACGGCCCTTGGAAGGATTGAGTCTGGCGGGTCTGATGAACCGCCTGTCCAACATCAAAACGCACGCAACGGGAAACCATGCCAATGAACCATCACAAACAGATCCTCTCCATCCTCGCCGTTGGCCTCTTCACCCTGGGGGCCGCTGGCATGGCCTTCGGCGAAGACGATGATGACGACGATGACAGGCGCGACAAGCGGTCGCAGTCCCGTGCCGATTTCGCCCTGGTGACCAATGCGGCCTATGGCGAGGAATGCGGTTCCTGCCACATGGCCTATCAGCCGGGTCTGCTGCCGGCCCGTGCCTGGACGGCGATCATGTCGCCCGATGGACTCAGCAATCACTACGGCGACGACGCCTCACTGACGGACGAACTCCGCAACGAGATCAGCGCCTATCTGACCGCCAATGGTGCCGACCGGTCGGGCGGGAAACGGGCGAGCAAATTTGCCGAGTCGCGCGCCGGAGCCGACGGCGGTCTGCCGCGCATCAGCGAGAACCCCTACTTCGTGAAAGAGCACGACGAGATCCCCGCGCGTCTGATCAAGGACAATCCGGACGTCGGGAGTCTGAGCAAGTGCAACGCCTGTCATCGCGGCGCGGCGGAAGGCGACTACAGCGAGCGCCAGATCAACATCCCAGGGCACGGCCCCTGGGAGGATTGAGCCGCATCGGACGACGGCCAGCTTCCGAGGCTGGCCGCCAATCGCCGATGACCGGCCCCAAGGCTGATTCGGCCGCGTGAAACCGCATTCAAATGGGACGAGCCTCATGAGCACGACCGCCTTTGCCATTCTGATCAGTGGCTTGATCCTGCTCCAGGTGGCCGGTTTCGCGGCCTTCGGGTTCTATCGTCAACAGGTCCGCTATCGTGCGCTGGAACGCCTGGAACCGGACCTTGGCGCACCGCCGGTCTTGACCGGTGCGACGCCGCCAGCCGCGCCCGACATGGCCAGGATACCGGCCTGGTCCGGTGATCGGGAATTCGTGGTCCAACGCCGGGTGATTGAAGACGGCAATGCCAGCGTCTGCTCTTTCTATCTGGCCCCCGCCGACGGCGGACCGCTGCCGAGCTACCGGCCGGGCCAATACCTGACCTTCAAACTGGAGGTTCCGGATCCAGCGACCAACACGACGAAAACCGTCGTGCGCTGCTACTCGCTATCCGACCGACCGCGCGTCAACCAATACCGGGTGTCGATCAAACGGGTTCCGGCGCCAGCCAACGGACCGGACGCGCCGCCGGGGGTCGCCTCGAACTACTTCCACGACCACATCCAGGAAGGCGCGCGTCTGTCGGTAAGAGCGCCGTCGGGACATTTTTATCTGAACGAGGACAGCAAGCTGCCGATCGTGCTGATCGCCGGCGGCATCGGCATCACGCCCTTGCTGAGCATCCTCAATACCCTGGCTCACCGGGGCGATCCGCGCGAGGTCTGGCTTTTCCATGGGGTGCGCAACCGGGGCGAGCAGATCATGAAGGAACACCTGGCAAGCCTGCGCGACACCCATCCGGGGTTCCAGCTCCACGTCTGTTACGGCGAACCCTCGGAAGAAGACGTCCAGGGTGTCGACTACCAGCATCGGGGCTGGCTCGATATTCGACTGCTCCAGAAGACGTTGCGCTTCGGACGCTATGAGTTCTATGTCTGCGGTCCGCCGATGATGATGGAGGCGCTGGTTCCGGCGCTGGAGGCGTCGGGTGTCACGCCCGAGAACATCCATTACGAGTCCTTCGGCCCCGCTTCGCTGACCAAGCGCCGGGCGCCTGTCTCAACGACGGTGAGCGCCCCGGTCGCGGTGCGCTTCAGCCAGTCGGGCAAGACCATCCAGTGGGACTCGACCAGCGAATCCTTACTTGAGCTGGCCGAGGATCAAGGCATCCGGGTCGATTCGGGCTGCCGTGCCGGCAGTTGCGGCAGTTGTCAAACGCGCATCGAATCCGGCGAGGTCACTTACCAGCAGACACCGGACGCGGACGTGGAGCCGGGTCATTGCCTACTCTGCATCGCGACCCCGACCACCGATCTGACCCTGGCCCTCTAGAGACGGCACACCGAGACCATCATGAAACGTTCAATCGTTCGTAAAGAAGTGTTGCCCTTCCTGATCCTGTTCGGGTCGCTGCTGATCGCGACCGTGATTGCCGACGCCCTGCTGCATGCCATGGATCTCGTGTGGATCGGTCGCTATCTGGGCATCCCCGGCACGATCCTGATTCTGCTGTCTTTTTTCTATTCGATGCGCAAGCGCAAGCTGATCCAATTCGGCAAGCCGAAAACGCTGCTGCGTCTGCATGAGGTGCTGACCTGGCTCGGGGCGCTGATGATCCTGGTCCACGCCGGAATCCATGTTTATACCATCCTGCCCTGGCTCGCCCTGGTGGCGATGCTGGTGACATTGGCCAGCGGGATGACGGGTCAGTATCTGCTGGATCGGTCGCGACACGACTTGAGCGCGAAACGTGACATCTACGCCGAGCAGGGTCTGACCAAGACCTCGGTCGATCAGGAGATCTTCTGGGATGCGGTCACGGTGGATCTGATGAAGCAATGGCGGGCCGTGCATTTCCCGATCACCCTCGCCTTCGGGGTGCTCGGACTGACGCACATCCTCAGTATCTTCCTGTTCTGGCAATGGAAATGAACAAAAAAACGATCTTCTATGTGGTCGCGGCCAATCTCGCGCTGCTGGTGCTGCTGGTCTTCCTGTATCCGCAATGGATGGTCGCGCCCGGCCCACCGATCGAGGCCCATGCGTCGCTCGAAACCGATTGTTTCGCCTGTCATACCCCCTTCATCGGCAGCCGTCCGGCGAAGTGCGTCCAATGTCACCAAATCGCGGAAATCGGCTTGGTCACCACCAAGGGCCTGCCGATCGCCAACGAGCGGAAACTCACGCCCTTTCATCAGGATTTGATCGAACAGGACTGTGTCGCCTGCCACAGTGACCACAAGGGTGTACAGTCCTTCCGCCCCATCGGCCAGTTCTCGCATGAGCTGTTGCAGGTCAAGACGCGCGACCAGTGCAACGGGTGCCACAACAACCCTGGTGACAGCCTGCACCGTGAGATGGTCGCCAATTGCAGTCAGTGTCATTCGCTGCAAGGCTGGACGCCGGCTACCCTCGACCATGATCGCTTTTTCCGCTTCGATCAGGATCACCAGACCGCCTGCGCCACCTGCCACATGGATCAGGATTACAGTCGTTACACCTGTTATGGCTGTCACGAACATTCGCGCTCCAACATCCGCGAGGAGCATGTGGAAGAAGGCATCCAGGACTACGAGAACTGCGTTGAATGTCATCGCAGCGGCGACGCCGAGGAAGGCGAACATGGCGGAGAATCCGGCAAGCAGGATGGGCGGGATGGAGGGGACGGTCTTCTGTCGAGTCGCGGTCGCAAGGATCTCTGGGAAGGGAGTCGCGGCGGACACGAAGGCCGGGCGTCCGACGAGGATGAAAACGATGACAAGGACGAGGACGAAGATGACGACGATTGAGGATCGCCGATCCAGAATTCAAGATTCATCCATTCTAGGGCGGGTATCCTCGACGATACTGTGGATATAGCCGTCGAGCCGGTCCTGATCGCTCGCCCAAGGCGCCGGATGCGCCCGAGGATAACCCCAACGCCACGGACACCCAATCACTGGAGAATTTCATGAAAGCGACAACCCTGACACTCATGATCGCGGCGATCCTCGCAACGGTTGGCGCTTCGCCAGCCTTCGCCCAGGCGACGAACGCGCCGGCCCGCGGTCCCATGACCTTCGCTGACTTCGATCCGGACGGCGACGGTCGCGTCAGCGAGCAAGAATTCAACAACGCGCGCGCCCAACGCCTGGCCGCTCAAGCCGCCACCGGCGCGCCCATGCGCGGTGCCGCCAGCGCCCCGTCCTTCGCCGACTTCGATCTGAATGGCGATGGCCAGATGACCGCCGATGAATTCGCCAACGTACATGATTCGCGCATGCGCGGCCGTCCCGGTATGGGGATGGGG
>NZ_NRRG01000062.1 GCF_016583575.1 Thiocystis violacea | reverse complement strand
GACAATGAACAGGCACAGGGGATCGTGGTCCTTGGGAAGTGACGAAACCACCCAGGAGACCCCCGATGCCTGTCATCACGATTCTACACCGATGCCTGGATCCGTTACTTCCACACATCTATTGCCGGCGCCTGGCCACCCTGTTTGCGGCCGTGGTGTCGTGTGTGAGTGGACCGGCCCTGTCGTTGACCGATGTCGGTCGGCGCTTCGGGGACGCGGTCGATCTGCGCTACAAGATCAAACGCGCCGATCGCCTGCTGGGCAATCGGCACCTGCAAGGCGAAGCGCGCTCCATTGATCGGGCGCTCTGCCGGGTCACCTTGGCGCGCCTGAAAGAACCGCTGATCCTGATCGATTGGTCGGACCTGAAGGCCGATCAGTCGCGGCACCTGCTGCGTGCCTCGCGGCCCGTCGGCGGGCGCAGCCTGACCCTGTACGAGGAGGTGCATCCGCAGAAGAGGCTGGGCAACCGCACGGTCCAGCATCGTTTTCTGCACCGGTTGGCGGAGCTGTTGCCGCCGGGCTTGGCGCCGATCATCATCGCCGATGCGGGCTTCAAAGTGCCGTTTTTCCGCGAAGTCGAGCGCCTCGGCTGGCGCTGGGTCGGACGCGTCCGGGGACGCGATTTCGTGAAACTGAACACGCGCTGGATCAGTTGCAAGACCCTTTTCAAACGCGCGACCACGACGCCGCCGGCAAGCGGTCCCGCTCCAAGAAGAGTCGGCAGGCCGCCCGGGCGGCGCGCGAACCCTGGTTGCTGGTCGCCTCGACGCGCTTCGCCGACGGCACGGCACGCGCTGTGGTGCGACTGTAGCGCCAACGCATGCAAATTGAAGAGAGTTTTCGAGACATGAAAAATTTGCATTTTGGCGAGGGGTTAGAACGCAGTCGCTCCCGCAGTGCCGGGCGCTTCACGGTGTTGGTGCTGATTGCCTCACTGGGCGCCTTCCTGCTGTGGCTACTCGGCACGGCCGCCGAACGGGCCGGGATTGATCGGCGGTTGCATCCGGGAAACGGCAAGCGACGCGTCTATTCGCGCCATTTCCTGGCCCGGTTGCTGTGCGCCCTGGAGAGTTGTCGTCCCGTCCTGGATGAGTTGATTCCAACCGTCGACCTGCCTGGTCAATGGGTAGCGAATGACCATGACGCACTGCTAGCCGATGGCGTTGGCGGGGGTGAGTTCGTGGGGATACCTCAGGGTTGGAGGCCATTCGTGGGGTGAAAACCGTCAACGAGATTGGCCAGGAGCACGGCGTGCATCCGCTGCAAGTCGGACAATGGAAGAAGGAGATTTTGGAGTACGCCGGAACGCTGTGCGAGACCAAACGTAGGCGCAAGCCTGCGGATGATCAGAGCGCGCCAGAACGACTCTACAGCGAGATCGGGCGCCTGAAGGTGGATACGGGCCTGGTCTGTTGTGAATTGCCAATCGACACCCGTCGCGCACGGTTCAGCGGAACGAGGCACTAGGCGCCGCGACCGCGCGAACCGCCCCGATGGCGTCGGATCAAGTCACGGTAGTAACGGGCGCTCGACTTGGGCACCCGCGCGAGGCTGACGGGGTCGATCTGGAAGAGACCGAAGCGCTGACCATACCCCCGAGCCCATTCGAAATTGTCGAACAGCGACCAGACGAAATAGCCCCGCAAATCGACACCTTGCGCCAGCGCCTCCTGGGCGGCCAGCAGGTGCGCGCGCAGATAGTCGACCCGTCGCGGGTCCGGAGTCTCGCCGTCCAGCGGTCCGCCATCCGCGAAGGCCGCGCCGTTCTCGGTGATGTAGAGCGGCGGATTGGCATACCGCTCCTTGAGCCATAGCAGGGTTTCGGTCAGCCCCTGGGGATAGACTTCCCAGTCCATGGTAGTGCGGGGAGCCGGCTCCGGGGTGACGCGGACCGCGCCAAGCGGCTGGACATCGGGATCGGCCCGCACCAGTCCACGCGAATAATAATTCACCCCAATGAAATCGGTCGGTGCTTGGATGCGCTTGAGGTCCGCGTCCGGGAAGGCGGGCCAGGCGGGGCCGAACAGGGCCGCCAGTTCCGGCGGATAGACGCCCAGCAACAGCGGATCCAGGAACCAGCGATTGATGAAGGCGTCGCGCCGCGCGGCGGCGGCCCGGTCCTCGGGCGAGGCGGACGCGGGATGCTGGGGCTCCAGGTTGACCGCGAGCCCGATGCGATGGCGACCAAGGGCGCGGTAGGCGGCGACCGCTTCGGCATGGGCCAGCAGCAGATGGTGCGCGACCCTCGGCGGCTCGAAGAGGTCGCGATGGCCCGGCGCCAGCTCGCCATCCAGATGACCCGGAATCGTCACTACCCAGGGCTCGTTCAGGGTCACCCACAGGGGCACGCGGTCATCGAGCGCGCGAAACATCAGATCCGCGTAATCGGCGAACCAGCCGGGGCTGTCCGGATTCAGCCAGCCGCCGCGATCCTGCAAGGCGGCCGGCAGATCCCAGTGATAGAGGGTGAGCATGGGCGCGATGCCCCGCTCCAGCAGCCCATCCACCAGACGCCGATAGAAATCGAGTCCCTTGGGATTGACACTCCCCCGCCCTTCCGGCAGAACCCGGCCCCAAGCGACGCTGAAGCGATAGGCTCCGAGACCCAGCCCGGCCATCAGATCCAGATCCTCGACCAGGCGACGGTAGTGATCGCAGGCCAGATCGCCGGTGTCGCCATTGAGCACCCGGCCAGGCGTGTGGGCGAAGCGGTGCCAGATGCTCGGGCCGGCGCCATCGGCCAGCGGCGAGCCCTCGATCTGATAGGCCGAGGTGGCGGCGCCCCAAAGAAAATCAGCGGGAAAAAGCGGATCGTCACTCATGAACGGGCGCCATCGGGTCTCCAGGGCTTCGACGGTGGCTCCTCGGGAGCGGTCCCGTTACCTGGAGGGCTCAGACGCCAGGAACCGTCGTCGGCGATCCGCAGCAGACGGTCATAAAAGCGCGGATCGTCCGCCGCGTCGCCCAGGGTGAGATAGGTGATGTCGCGCTGGCGCAGCAGGTTGAGCAGGTCGCCCAATGGGCATTCGCTCAAACTCCGGCTCGGGTGATCCAGGAAGACGAACCGGGGCGCGGCCAGCAGCACCCGCGCGAAGGCTAGGCGTTGCTGCTCGTTCAGCGACAGCAGATCGCTCCAGTTCTGCTCGTGGTCCAATCCGCCCGATTTGTCGAGCAGCCCTTCCAGGTTCAGCGCCCTGAGGCTGTCGAGGATCTTCCAATCGGGGATCCCCTGCTCCAGTCCGGCGCGCAGCAGAATCTCACGCAGGGTTCCGGGCGGCACATAGGGTCGCTCGGGCAGAAAGAAGATTTCATCGTGACCGGGGTGCAGGATGCGCCCCGCGCCGTGATACCAGAGGTCGGCGGTCGCCCGGAACAGCGCCTTCTCGGCCGCCTCGCTGGTGGAACGCACCAGCAGACAGACCCCGGCCGGAATCGAGAGCGTCAGATCCTGGACCAGGATCCGCCCATCCCTGGGGGATTGGAGCGTGAGGCGCTCGAAGGCGACGCTGCCGCAGGCCTCGCTGAATTCCACCGTTGGGGCTTGGACCGCGGTCTCCTGGGTCATGGCGTCGCGCAGGGCGTTGAGCCGGGCCACCACCGCCGTATAGGCCGAGATCGACTGGAACTGGGTGATGATGAGCGAAAAGGCCCCAAGCAGATGACCGAAGGCCATGGCCGACTGGGTGATCTCGCCGAAGTCCGCCTGGCCCTGGATGAAGAGCGGGGCCACGATCAGGGCCGGGATGATCTGGATCAGATAGTTGTAGCCGGTGGTGAAGAAGCTGAGGTTGCGGTTGACCTCGATGATGCGCTGAAAATTCGCGGTCAGCCGATCCAGCCGATCGCGCAGACGTGCCCTGAGCCGCCCCTCGCGACGCAGGAGCGCCACCGACTCGGCATTCGCCCGCACATGCACCAGGCGCGCGCGGAAGTTGGCCTCCTTGTCGAGCTGGTCGTAATTGAGCCGCACCAGCGGCTTGCCCAGATAGATGGTCAACAAGGAACCCAGGATGGAGTAGGCGACCGCCACCACGAACAGCCGCGGACTGATGCTCCAGAGCACCCCGGAGAAGGCCGCCACGGTGAAGGTGGCGTTGAGGAACATGAGGGTGAAGGAAAGCGTGGTCGCGGTGAGCGCGCGGATATCCTCGGCGATGCGCTGATCCGGATTCGGCAATTCCCCGCTGGCGTGCAGCCGGAAATAGGTCCGATCGTTCAGATAGCGTTCGATCGCCCGCTGGGTCAGCCACTTGCGCCACAAGAGCCCGAGTCGCTCCTCGGTGTAGCGATAGAAGACGGCGACGACCGTCGACACGCCCATGACCCCGACGAAGAGGAGCGCGTAGAAGAGGAACCCATCCATGTTCTTGTTTTCGATCGAGGTCATGAAGTCCCGATTGACATAACTGGTCAGGACATTCAGGCCGTTGATGGCAAAAAGAAAGACGATGAGGAGCGCGAACATCAGGCGCGCCTTGCCGCCAATCTCCGAGCGACCGAGCTCGCGCATCATGAGGCGAAAGCGCCCCCAGATGGCCGGAGTGATGGGCACCTTGAGCAGGTTCAGGAGGGACCAGACGATGCGCATGGCCGAGGTTTCGGCACCCTTGGCGTGAGGCCGCTCGATCAGGGGCGGCGGGTGGAGGATTCAAGGTGACTGTGCGAAGGGGCCAGTATAGCTTATGTGCCCTTTTCGCCGAGCCCCCTAAGAGGCCCGGCGGACTCCGAATCCCTGGAGCTTCAAGCGCTTTGGATTGGCGGCGGCACTCCCGCCAAGCCACGGGGTTGCGCCTGGAACACGCGCCCACATCTGGCGCTCAATGGCCGCGCTCCAGCAACCAGACGTCGGCGATGTGCAGACTGAGATCCGCGACGGTCAGACTCAGGGTCGCGAATCCCAGCACCAGGGCCCACTGAAACCACCGCCAGAGCTGGCCGAGCAGGCGCCCACTCCAAACGTCCGAATGCGATCGCGGTAGTCCCGGCGAATGGGCGAAGACATCGATGAAGATCAGTCCCGTCACCGCCCAGAGCATGAGCATGATGGCCGGCATCAGAATGGCATCGCCTTCCTTGCCGACGAAGGCGAACAGCCCAAAGGCCGCGCTCAGCACCCCGCAAGCCACGAGGCCGATCAACAGCGGGCGAATGGGCAGCAAACGGCGGGCGACCCCATGAATGTGCTCCAACATGGCTGAACTCATCCGATCGAGGTTATCGCGGCCGGCTTTGGACCGCTGACTGAAGGTTCCGGGAGGATGATACAGAATCGCCAGAACGAATCGACCTCGCCGGGTACGGGGACGATGATCGGCTCCCGAACACCTTGATGCCCCCCGAAACCCCCGCGGTGGACTCGACCATGGTCTTGCTTGGCGTCATTCGACAGGATCCCTCTCCCCGGGTTGGCGGCCACCGGCGGCGGTCCCTCGATGATTATCGATCAAGATGTAGACACTGATGAGCAGCACCCAGACCGGAAAGACCATCAGGGCCGACTCGATGTGGCGACCGCTGAACAGGAGCAGCAGGGCCAGGAGATACCCGAGGAAGGCGATCCAGCGAGCGAGGAAGCCGGTGCGCAGGGCCAGCGTCGAGGTGACGATCATGAAGACCCCGGCCATCTTGATGGCGTAGACGTTCATGATCTCGTAGGTGATGGCGCGACCGAGGCTAAAGGTCGTGGAGCCGAGCAGCCGTCCCGGATCGGCCGTGTGGGCGATGATGAGCCCGCCGACGACCGCCGCCGAGAAGAAGAGCATGGCGAGGAAGAGCAGACCGCTGCCGAGGAAAACGGTCGCGAAAAAGCGGTCCTCCCGCTCGCCCAGTCGGTCGCGCAGCACCCCGATGAACCAGAGGAAGGCGATACCGGCGAAGGGAACCAGATTCAGCGCCAGCGCCACCGTATCCGTGCGGGTCTCAAGCCAGGCTCCGGCCTCCAGCGGATCGTAGGGTACCGCCTGGCGCAGCAGCAGGAGGCTCGCGATCAACAGGATCGAAAAGAGGAGGCCGGCGATGGCGGCGGCGCCTGGCGCCCGCAGTCGCTCCCCGGACTCGAGCCGCCTGGCGGTCATTGCAGATAGCGCTCCGCCGCCGTCACGAAATCCTCCCGCTCGGGCAACTCGGCGGGCACGATGGTGAGCGGCAAGAGGATGGCGCGTCGATCGCGGGCATTGCGCAGCTCCAGCAGCTCGATACGGCGCGCGGAGGGATCCCGCTCGTCGCGCTGGATGTTCATGGGATCGAGAAAGAGGGTGATCGGCTCGGACCAGAGCTGGCGCTCGGCCTCCGCGAGCACTTCGGCGACGATCCGCAGATGAATGTGCAACACCTCGTGATCCGCGCCCAAGGCGTCCAACTGAGCGCTGATCGCATCCAGTTCGGCCACCAGGGTAGCCGGATCCGGGTGTCCGGCCTCGGTTTGCTCGAAGCTCCAGCCGCCACGCTCCAGCGCGGCCAGCTTGCGCCTGAGCAGATCGCGCTGACGGGTCAGGTCGGCGCGCTCCACCCGCGCCTCGGCGATCCGGGTCAAGGCCAGGGTTAGCAGATGGTCGAAGGCACGGCGCTTCCACTGACGGCGGCTCTCCGCCTCGCTCGCGTTCGGATCCAGCAGTCGATGGGCCGTGAAGCTGACCGCCACCTGAGGCACATCGCGCCGCACCTGATCGCCGACCAGATCCATCCCCAGGATGTTGCGCTCCACCCGCTCGGCCAGCAGCAGGGCGCTGACCTGTCCGGCGTCACGCCCCTCCGCGCTCGCCAGGAACTCGCTCAGTGCCGAATCACGCCCGAGTAGATCCAGCATGTCGCCTGCGGAGGAGAAAACCGCCGCTAGACGCGGGTCCGCGCCGTGGTCGCGCGCGCGTGCCGACAGCGGCTCATGGATGGCATCCACCAGCGCCACCACATGGTCGATCGCCTGGACGATCGGTTTCCGCAACCGTTTGCGGTAACCCGGCAGGAGGCGCAGCCGCGAGTCCGTGCCGTCCACGGCACGCTCGGTCGCTAGGTCGATGAGCGATTCCGGGTAGCGCCCGCGCGTTTCTCCACCGCCGAAGATGGATTGGAAGAGTTTCAAGGATCACCTCCGATTGAGTCGCGCCCGGCGAGGAAATGGACAGGATTAACAGGATTCTTCAAGATTGACAGGATTAAAAACAGAACTTTATACATCCTGTCAATCCTGTCCATGACCGGACGGATCGCGGGTACAAGGCTTCCCGGTAATCGTCTTATTTCGGAGGGCAGACCGCTGAATCAGGATCCACCAATCCGCTACGTCGAACCGGTCTATCGTCCGCCGAGCGAGGCCGAGTCGCTGATCCTGCCGGTCACCGACGGCTGTTCCTGGAATCGCTGCCTCTTCTGCGAGATGTATCGGCTGCCGCAAAAGCGGTTTCGCGCCAGGGAGGAGGCCGAGGTACTGGACGGCATCCGCCGCGCCGGCGAGCAGTTGGGCGATCAGGTACGCCGGGTTTTCCTGGCCGATGGCGATGCGCTGGCCTTGCCGACACGCCGCCTGCTGGCCTATCTGGAGGCGATCCGCGCCCATCTGCCTTCCGTGCATCGCGTCTCCAGCTATTGCCTGGCGCGCAATCTGAGAAAGAAGACGGTCGGCGAACTCAATGAGCTGTGCGACGCGGGCCTGAAGCTCGCTTACCTCGGCGCGGAATCCGGCGACGATACCCTGCTCGCGCGGGTGAACAAGGGCGAAAGCTTCGATTCGACCCGCGAGTCGCTCGACAAGCTCCGCCAGGCCGGTATCCGCCGTTCGGTCATGATCATCAATGGTCTGGGCGGCGAAGCCCTGAGCGATCGACACGCGGACAACTCCGCGCGCCTGATCAATATCACGGCGCCCGAGTACCTGTCCACCCTGGTGCTCATGCTGAACGACGGCGGCGCCCGCTATCGCGCCGCCTGGCCAGAGTGGCAGGCCCTGCCGCCATCCGGGCTGTTTCGCGAAATGGAGCGATTCCTGTCCGCGCTCGAACTCCGGCGGACCATCTTCCGCTCGGATCACGCCTCGAACTGGCTGGTTCTGAAGGGAACGCTCGGCGCCGACAAGGAAGCGCTGCTGGCGCGTGTCAGGGCGGCGATCGACCGGCCGGACACCGCTTCACTGCGGGCCGGGTCGCGACGAGGACTTTAGGGCGTGAGCGCGACCGAACATCGGCGCGCTACCGGCCTGGGCGTCCCGGCCTAACCCGCGACAGAGAAGCCCGAAGGCGACGGGTCGGCCGCCCGAGGGCCGCCGCCCGATCGCCCGAGGCTCAGTCGCCCTCGAACTCACAAAGCGCGTGGACCTTGTGTCCGTGCTTTTCGAGCCGCGCGCGCCCGCCGAGATCCGGCAGGTCGATGACGAAACAGCACTCGACGATCTTGCCGCCCATGCTCTCGATCAGCTTGCAGGCCGCCTCGGCCGTGCCGCCGGTGGCGATGAGGTCATCGACCAGCAGGATATGCTCGCCCTTGGACACTGAATCCACATGCATCTCGATGCGGTCGGTGCCGTATTCGAGATCGTAATCGTGCCCGACGGTCTCGGCCGGCAGCTTGCCCTTCTTGCGAATCGGCACGAAACCGAGACCCAGTTGGTAAGCCAGCGCCGCGCCGACGATGAAGCCGCGCGCCTCGATGCCGGCCACCCGATCGATTTTCGTGTCGCTATAACGATTGAGCAGCTCATTGATGGTGACGCGGAAACCGATGGGGTCCTTGAGCAGGGTCGTGATGTCGCGAAACATGACGCCCGGCTTGGGATAATGGGGAACGGTGCGAATGCGCGACTTGATGGGCATGGGTCGATATCCGGAAAAGGGTTAGCGGGGATTGAGCAGACGGCCGGCGACCGCGTCCAGACGCTGGACGAGTTCGGGATCGCGCGCCTCGGGCGGGGTGATCAGGGCATGTTCGAGCGCCGTGCGACAACCGCAGGTCGCGGCGCCGGCATCGCTCTGGAGGCGCGGCGCGAGCTTTCTCACCATGTCGCGAGCGTTGTCGGCATTGGACAGCAGCACCTTGACGATGGCGTCCACCGTGACGTCGTCGTGATTGGGATGCCAGCAGTCGAAATCGGTGACCATGGCGACCGTCGCATAGCACATCTCGGCCTCGCGCGCCAGCTTGGCCTCGGGCATGTTGGTCATGCCGATGACGTCGCAATTCCAGCTCCGATAAAGCTCGGACTCGGCCAGACTGGAGAACTGCGGCCCTTCCATGACCAGATAGGTGCCGCCGCGCGCCACCTCGATGCCAGCCTCGCGCGCCGCCGCCTCGATATGGTCGCCGAGCCGATGGCATACCGGATGCGCCATGGAGACATGCGCCACCAGTCCGGTGCCGAAGAAGCTCTTGTCGCGGGCAAAGGTGCGGTCGATGAACTGATCGACGATCACGAACATGCCCGGACGCAGATGCTCGCGCAGCGAACCCACGGCGCTGACCGAGATCACCTCGGTGACCCCCGCGCGCTTGAGCGCGTCGATATTGGCGCGGAAGTTGATATCGGACGGCGGGATCCGGTGCCCGCGACCATGGCGGGGCAGAAACACCATGGGCTGCCCGTTCAGCTCGCCGCGCAGCAACTCGTCCGAGGGCGCGCCGAAGGGCGAGTCGACACGCTCCCAGCGCTTGTTGGTGAGCCCTTCGATGTCATAGACACCGCTGCCACCGATGATCCCGATCACCCGGGCGCTACTCTCGCCTGCCATTCGCTATCCCCCAAATCCGAGTTTCAACAGGGCCGAGAGTCTACCCGATTGGCCGCGCGAATTGGCATCGGCATGCGTTCCGGGCCTAAGGCGATTTCCGGGAAAGGAAGTAACCGTATTTAGGGGCGATTTAAATCGCCCCTACAAGACTTGCCGCCATTCGAGGTCGGAATACTGATTCCCGGAAATCACCTTAGCACGTCGCCGTTCACCCTCCTGGCCGGAGCCGACCGGCGCGCGACCATCCCGCGCATGGCGTTCCTCTGACCTGCATCAATCCAGGGGTGCGCGTCTCTTTGGAAATCGCGCCTCCCGGTTTAGTGTCGCGCCCTGTGGGAATCGCCCGCGCCATCGGGCCGGATCGCCAGGCGAGGCGACTCCCGAGGATTCCTTCCCGCGCCCCTTTCATAAGCAGCAAAGGCTTGCCACCCATGACCTCCCAAGCATTCTTCCGTCGCGGCGACCTGGACGGTTTCTTCGGTCTCTTCGTCGACAATCTCCTGCAGATCATGCTGATCGTGCTGCTCGGGCCGACGCTGTGCGGATTCACCTCCGCCATGATCGCCGAGCAGATCCTGCCGGCGGTCGCCGTGTCGGTGGTGTTCGGCAATCTCTTCTACGCCTGGCAGGCGCGCCGGCTGGCGATTCGTACCGGTCGCTCCGACGTGACCGCCCTGCCCTACGGCATCAATACCGTCAGCCTCATGGCCTTCATGTTCCTGGTGATCGGTCCGGTCTACCGCGACACGGGCGATGCGCGGTTGGCCTGGCAAGTCGGTCTGTTCGCCTGTTTCCTCAATGGCGTCATGGAGATCCTCGGCGCCTTCGTGGCCGACTGGCTGCGCCGCAACACGCCCCGCGCGGCCCTGCTCTCGGCGCTCGGCGGCATCGCCCTGACCTTCATCGCCATGGGCTTCGTGTTCCAGATTTTCGCGGCCCCGGCGCTCGCGATGCTGCCGATGATGATCCTGCTCGGCGTCTATGCGGCGAAACTGCGTCTTCCCTGGGGCTTACCCGGCGGGTTTGTCGCGGTCTGCACCGGCGTGGCGATCGCGGCCCTGCTCCACGCGGTCGGGTGGCTACCGAGCGTCGCGCCGCCGGTCGCGGTGGATCTCGGGTTCCATCCGCCGCAACCGGTGCCGGGCGAGATGCTGGCGCTGATGCTCTCGCCCCTGGGCTGGAAGTACTTCGCCGTGATCCTGCCCATGGGGCTCATCAACATCCTCGGCGCGCTGCAAAACCTGGAAAGCGCGGAGGCCGCCGGGGATCGCTACGAGACGCGCTCCTCGCTGCTGGCCAATGGATTCGGCACCCTGCTCGCCGCCGGTTTCGGCAGCGCCTTTCCGACGACCATCTACATCGGCCACCCCGCCTGGAAGTCCATGGGCGCCGGAACGGGCTATTCGGTGCTCAACGCGCTCGCCATGAGCCTGCTCTGCTTCACCGGGGCCTATGCCGCCGTGATGGCCTGGGTGCCGCTGGAGGCGACGCTCGGCATCCTGCTCTGGATCGGGCTGACCATGACCAGCCAGGCGTTTCAGGAAACGCCCCGCCGACATGCCCTGGCCGTGAGTCTCGGCCTGATTCCGGCGCTGGCGGCCTGGGCCTTGCTGTTGATCGAGACGACGCTGCGGGTGAGCGGCAGCTCACTACTGGCGGTGGTGGACCGCTTCGGCAACGATCTCTATATCCACGGGGTGATCGCGCTCAGCCAGGGATTCGTCTTCACCTCCACGGTTCTGGCCGCCATGCTGGCCTTCATGATCGACCGCCGTTTCGACAAAGCCGCCGCCTGGTCGCTGGCCGCCGCCGCGCTGTCCTATTTCGGCGTCATCCACGCCTATCGACTGGTCGAGAGCGGCGTGCAGAATCACTTCGGACTGAACGCCGCGCCGGAGTTCGCCGTCATGTACAGCCTCTCCGCGCTGCTGCTCTGGCTGTTTCACCGCTATGCCCAGCGAACCGCGACGGTGGCCGCGGACGAGGTTTGAAACATGGGTAATGCCCCGATTCGTGGATGGGTAGAGTGAAGCGAAACCCATCGAGCCCCGCGCCGAGGTTTCAGGATCGCGCCCAACAAAAAACGCCCCCGGTTTCCCGAGGGCGTTCAAAGGTCAGGCGTTGGTGCCATGAACTACCTTGCTCAGGACGGGGCGGCGGAGCGTAGTGCCTCGACCTGGGCCACGCGCAGTCCCGTGGCCTGGGCGATCTGCCCGTCGCTGAGTACGCCGAGCATGATGAGGTTGCGGGCGGTGTCCAGGGCGGCTTCCAGGCGACCTTCCTGACGGCCTTCCTGACGGCCTTTCCGCATCCCAATCTGCTCGCCCTCCTCGCGCGCCTCCTTGAGCAAAGACACCTCATCGTGCAGCGCCCGCTCGCGCACGAACGCCAGCCGCCGCGCTTCCTCGTCGGCGCTCAACTGACGCACGCGGTTCAGCGCCTCCTGAATCGGGGCATGTTCGATCGCGGCCATGGTCTGCTCCTCTCGCCAATGTTCGAAAAAGGTGATCCACGCGGACAGCGGATCGGACCCGAGTCCGAGCCGGTCCGCCTTCTTCAATTCGATCAGCGTCAATTGTAGCCGGTTCCCCAGCGTGACCTCGGGCTGACGCGCGTCGCGCATCTCGAAGCGCCACCGCGCCTGCGCGCACTGTTCAGGCGTGTCGGTAAACAGATCGAAGTCCAGCAGATGGATGCCGACCGCCGCGCGCAACGTGACGTAATCCTCGCCCTGCTCCAATTGAGGCGCCAGCATCCGCGCCAAATAGTAGAGCGCCCGCTGGTGCCAGGCACCATGGCGACGCACTTGGATCTCGACATTGTAGGCGTGCCCCTCCCCATCGCGCGCCAGCACGTCGAGGATGATGTACTTGCCGCGCAACTCCTCGGCGTTGATGCCCGGATTGAGAATCTCCACCGAGTGGATCTCGGGCAGGTCCGGGCGCAGGTCGTTGATCAACGACACCAGCAACTCGGGAGCCTCGCCAAAGAGGCGCTTGAAGACGTAGTCGTTCTTGGGGTCGAGCAGCGCGTCAGTCGTGACGAAGGGCATGGCGGAAGGACGGTCCGGGGGCGGGATGTCGCCATTGTAGCCACGTCGGGAGGGGCGAGCGCGAATGTCAGGTGGCCAACAGCGGCAACCCAACCGCCGCCGCAGTGCGGATGTGCAATGGGAACAGATCTGAACCCGGCTTCCGGACGTCAGTCCTCGCGCGGTCGCTCGGTTCGTCGCCGCTTGACGATGGACTGAGCACGCTTGGACTCCAGGCGTCGCTCCTTCGAGGCACGGCTGGGTCGGGTGGCGATGCGGGGCTTGGGTCGGTGGGCGGCCTGTCGGATCAGCTCCGCCAAACGCATCCGGGCATCTTCCCTGTTGCGTTCGCGGGTACGGAAGCGATGGGCCTCGATCGTCACCACCCCCTCCCCATCGGCGCGTCGCCCGGCCAGCCGCAGCAGACGTTGGCGCACATCCTCGGGGAGCGAGGGAGAACGAGCGGCATCGAAGCGCAGTTGGACCGCGGTCTCCACCTTGTTCACATTCTGCCCGCCAGGCCCCGGAGAGCGGATGAACCGCTCGGAAAGCTCGGACTCGGCGATGAGGATAGCGGGGGTGATCTCAAGCATGGGCGGATTCTGAGGCTCCGCTCCCGGCCGGACAAGCCGGCTCCTAGTTTTGACGTGGCCGAGGACTAAACCGAGAACTCGAAATCCATGGCGATGGTCGGCGGTTGCACGTAGGGGCCTTGAATCAGATCGACACCGGCGCTGAAGAGCTGCGCGATCGCGGTTGGCCCATCGACGCCGGTGGCGATGACCCGCGCCCCGCATGCCTGGACCGACTGGATCAGCCAGGCGATCGAGTCCGCGTCCGGCCCGTGGATCACGCTCCGGCTGATGCGCGCGTAGGCCGAGGGTAGGGCATGCAGGACGCGCATGCTGCGCTCGCTGAAGTCGATGCCGTTCAGACAGATACGGATTCCCAGCCGTCCGAGTTCGCGCGCCCGCCGGGTGGCGAGTTTGAGCTGTTGGTCGGCCTCCGTGATCTCGAACTGCAAGACGGGACGCAGTCGGATCAGATCGCGGTCATTGATCTGATCGCGCACCCAGTCGATCCAGCCGTCATCCTCCAGTCCGAGGAGCGTCTGGTGAATGAACAGCAACACGGGTTTGCCGTTGTCCATTCGCTCCTTGAGCGCATCCAGGCCGGAGGACAGGAGCCAGCGGTCCAGCCTGGGCGCGAGGTCCGAGCGAGCCACGACCGGAAGGAAGGCCGCGGGGGATAGCAACTCGCCGCCGCCGATGCACAGGCGCGGCGTCATCTCGTAGCGCTCGCCGATCAGGCCGGTCAGCGCCACCATGGGCTCGAACAGCCGTTGCAGCCGGTCGTCCTCGACCGCCTCCAGAATCTGGGAGACATGGAGCTCGTCCTCCTCGCGCGCGTCGACCGGCTGGTAGCGGGCGACCCGCTCGCCACCGCGCCGCAGTGATGCATCCGCCGCCTTGCGCGCCCGCGAGAGCAGGGTCACCGAATCCTGGCAGGCGCCGGTCAAAGGATACCAGCCGCTGCCCAGGGCCGCGCCCATGGTCGTTTGATCGAGCACCTTGACCACCTGAAAGGTCAGGATCTGGGCGAACTGCGTGATGGCCTGGTGATTCGCCCGCCACACCAGAATCGCCACGGAGCGCTCGCCCACGCGGGCCGCCAGATCGCCCTGATGGAGACGCGCGGCGATCTCCGCCGCCATCACCTCCAGGGATTCCTCGTCGCCCATCAGTTCCAGATAGATGATGGCGCGCTGACCCGCGCGACGCTCGAATCCGCTGGCCTCCGACGCCGACCGACCCGAGTAGGACTGCCCGATCAACCAGTCCAGATGCTTGAGCAGACGCTCGCGCGTGCCGAGCCGGGTGAGCGGGTCGAGCGTCTCCGGACCATGAATGTGTCGCCGCCGCTCAGTGGCGCGCCGCAGGCGCTCGCGCACCGAGGACACCAGCCGGTCAGGCGCGACCGGCTTGGACAGGAAGTCGTCGCCACCGATCCGCAGGGCCTCCAGTTGCAGATCCGGATCCAGCTCGGCGGACAGGAAGATGATGGGAAGCTCGGCGAACTGGTCGTGTCCGCGAATGATGCCGGTCAGCTCGATCCCCGAGGCGCCCGGCATGTGCAGATCCATTAGAACCAGATCCGGGTTGAACCGTTCCAGGGCCTCGATGACCCGCAGTGGATCGCTCACGCGCTCGGTCACCATGCCGGCGCCTTGCAACACGCGGGAGGCAAAGAGCGCAGCGACTGGCTGATCGTCGACCACGAGGATCCGCTCCGGATCCGGTCGCCGCGCCCCGACCAGTCGCGCCAGGCGCTCGGCGAGCTCGTCGACGACGGATGGAAACGTGAGACAGGCCTCAGCGCCCGCCCGCAGGGCGGCGAGCCGCAGGCGGATGTCCTCGCGCGGGATGAGGATGACCAGCCGCGCGGATGTCGGCTGATCGGCCAGGAGACGACCGGCCAGTTCCCCGATGTCCTCGGGGTTGGTCGAAGGCGGCAGGCTAAGCAGCAGCAGCGAGGGGCTGTTGGCGGTGATGATCGCCCTCGCCTCCGCGATCTCGGCGCACGCCTCCAGGGACACCCCGCGCGTAGCGAGAGCCGCCCGCAGCGGCTCGGCCATCGTGGCATCGGATGTTACGAGGAGGATCGCGCCTGTGGGTCGATTGTCGTCCATGGTCGGATTCTGTCGTGTTCGGCTCGTCGTCAAGAGAAAAGGGGCGGAGCCAGGTGCCGGTCATTATCCGGCTTCGGATACGTCCATGACTATATTGAACACAAAAATCCTGGCTGCACAAATCGCCGACGAAACCTGAGCGTCGGCGCCAATTAGCCCTCGCCCCTGAGCGTTCGCAAGGGCGGGTGAATCAGCAGCGGATAGGTCGCGAGCGTACCGGCCAATCCGATCAGCAGCCCCGATCCAAAAACCCCGATCGCCCAGAGCATGGGGTTGAAGCTGAACTCCAGCTCGAAGAGTTGCTCGGCGAGCAGCCAGCCGGTCGCTTCCGCGAAGATGGAGGCGAGCAGACCGGCGAGCAGTCCGGCGACGGTGAACTCGACCGCCAGGCTGGTCAGCAGGGCGCGGCGGCTGGCGCCGAGGGTGCGCAGGATGCCGTGCTCGACCCGGCGTTGCTCCAGACTCGCCTGGATCCCGGCGTACATCACCAGCAGACCCGCCCCCAGGGTGAAGAGGAAGACGTACTCGACCGCCAGCACGCCCCGGTCGATGACCTGGCGGACCTGGCGCAGGATGGAGTCCACGTCCAGGGTGGTGACGCTTGGGAAGGTCCGGGAGAGCTCGACGATGACCGATTCGCGGTCCTTGGGCAGATGGAAGCTGGTGATGAAGGTCGCGGCCTCGTCCTGGAGCAGGGCGGGGGAGGCGGTGACGAAGAAGTTGACGTTGAAGCTGTCCCAGCGCACCTCGCGCAGACTGGTGACCGGACCGCTGACCTCGTGACCCGAGACCCAGAAGGCCAGCTCGTCGCCGAGCTTGATGCCGAGTGTCTCGGCGATACCCTCCTCGACCGAGAACTGGGGCGGGGCCTCGCCGTCGGGCCACCAGCGGCCAGCGAGGATGCGGTTGTCCGGCTGTGGTTCCACGCCGTAGCTCAGGTTGAACTCGCGGGTGGCGAGCTGTTCGGCGCGCGGATTCTCGTAATCGGAGGGCTCGACCGCGTGCGCGTTGATGCGGGTGAGCCGGCCTCGGATCATGGGATAGAGTTCGGGCGCGGCGATTCCGGCCCTGTCGAGAAAGCCCCGCAGCGGCTCGACCTCCTGGGGCTGGATGTTGATCAGGAAATAGTTGGGCGCGCCCTCGGGGAGGGTGTCCTGCCAGGCTTTCAGCAGATCCACCCGCACCACGGCGAGCAGCAGGAGCGCCAGGATGCCGATGCCGAAGCCGGCGATCTGCAGGACCGCCGCGCTCGGACGTCGCGCCAGCGCCGCCAGGCCGAGCCGCCAGACCCCGCGCGCGCGACCGGCGAGATGACCCGCCAGCCGCACCAGCAGGAGCACCGCGCCGATCAGCGTCGCCAGGGTCGCGAACACGCCAGCGAGCAGTTTCCAGGCGAGCCCGAAGTCGCCGGCCTGCCAGACGACCAGCAGGGCCAGCGCCAGGGCGGCGGCGGCGAGGGTGAGCGCGGCGGAGGCGCGTGGCGTCCCCAGGTCGCGACGCAGCGCGCGCAGCGGCGGAACCTTGGCCAGTTGGACCAGCGGCGGCACGGCGAAGCCCAGCAGGGCGATCAGGCCAGTCGCGATCCCGACCAGGACCGGGGCGAACGAGGGCGGCGGCAGATCCTGACCGATCCAGTCCGCGAGCGCCGCCAGCAGACCGGCCTGACCCAGCCAGCCGAGCAGACAGCCGACCAGGCTGGCGAGAAGTCCGAACAGAACCAGACGCAGCACGAAGACCCGCATCAGCAGGTTTCGCGGCGCGCCGAGACAGCGCATCACGGCCACCGCATCGGTCTGGCGCTCGACCAGGCGATGGCTGGCGAGCGCGATGGCGGAGCCGGCGACCAGCAGGGTCACCAGGGTCGCCAGATGCAGGAAGCGCGAGGCGCGATCGACGGCGGAGGCGAATTCGGGTCGGGCGTCGAGCGCGTTGTTGAGTGTGACGTTGGCGGCGAGCCGGGGCTTGACCCAGGTGGCGAAGGCGTCCACCGGGGTCGCCGCGCCGGCGATCAGGAGTCGATGGGTGACGCGGCTCGCCGGTCCGATCAGGCCGGTCGCCTCCAGGTCGGCCAGATTCATGAGGACGCGCGGGGCGATGTTGAAGAAGCTCCGGCCCTGGTCCGGTTCGAGGGTCAGGATGGCCCCGATGCGCAAGCGCGACTCGCCGATGCCGAGACGCTCGCCGATCGCGACCCCGAGAAGGCGCAACAGACGCGATTCGACCCAGACCTCGCCAGGCGGCGGGCCGCCCTCCGCGCGTCGATCCAGGCTGTCGAAGCCGTCGCTGACGCGAAGCTGGCCGCGCAGCGGATAGGCGGGATCGGTCGCCTTCATCAGCACCAATTGGGGACCTTGGTCGGCCACGACCACGCTGCGGAATTCGACCGTGCGCGCGATGGAGAGACCGCGTGTCTCGGCCTCGTTCGAGAGATCGTCCGCCAGCGGAGAGGAGGATTCGAGCGCCAGATCGGCCGCGATCAGCTCGCCGCCCTGTCGCTCCATGGTCGCCTCGACCCGATCGGTGAAGAAGCCGACCGCCGTGATGGCCGCGACCGTGAGCACCAGCGCGGCGGACAGCAGATAGAGATCGCCACCGCGCCAGTCCTGACGCAGCAGCCGCAGGGTGATCCGCCAGGCCGTCATGCGAGGGTCTCCAGACGCCCGTCGTGCATCCGCAGCCGGCGGTCGCAGCGCTCGGCGAGTTGGGGGTCATGGGTGACCAGCACCAGGGCCGCGCCCGATCCCAGGCCGGCGTCGCGGCGCAGATCGAGCAGCAGATCGATGATGTGCTCGCCGGTGGTCTGATCCAGATTGCCGGTCGGCTCGTCCGCGAAGAGCACGGCGGGGCGGGGCGCGTAGGCCCGGGCGATGGCGACCCGCTGTTGCTCGCCGCCGGAGAGCTGGCGCGGATAGTGCCCGGCGCGCGGCGTCAGCCCGACCCGCTCTAGGGCGTCGTCGGCGCGGCGCGCGGCGTCGGGCGCGCCGGTCAGTTCCAGCGGGAGCAGCACGTTCTCGCGCGCGGTCAGTGTTTGCAGGAGCTGAAAATTCTGGAACACGAAGCCGACCCGTCCCGCGCGCAACTCGGCGCGACCGTCCTCGTCCAGATCGGCGATCCGCCGGCCGCACAGCCAGACCTCGCCGGAGCTGGCGTCGTCCAGACCGGCCAGCAGGCCGAGCAGGGTCGACTTGCCGGATCCGGACGCGCCCAGGATGGCGACCGCCTCGCCGGCGTTGATCTCCAGGTCCAGCGCCGCGAGGATGGTCAAGCCGCCGGCCGGCCCGGTAACATGCTTGCCTAATCCAATCGCCCGCGATACGGCTTGATCCGACATGATCCGACTACTCCTGTTCTTACTGCTGTGGCTGCCCCTGATCGTCGTCGCCAAGCCACCGGTCGTGCTGGTACTGGGCGACAGCCTGAGCGCGAGCTATGGCCTGGCGAGCGATGAGGGTTGGGTCGCGTTGCTCGCGGGGCGCATCACCGGTGAGGGCCTGCCGCACCAGGTAGTCAACGCGAGCGTTTCGGGGGATACGACAACGGGTGGGTTGACAAGGTTGCCGCCCCTGCTGGAACGGCATCGGCCGGCGGTGCTGGTCATCGAGTTGGGCGCCAACGATGGATTGCGGGGACTCGGTTTCGACGTGATCCGCGAGAACCTCGCGCGGCTCGTGACCCAAGGTCGAGACGTCGGTGCTCGCGTCCTGTTGATCGGCGTGCGCCTGCCGCCGAACTATGGTGCGTCTTACACCCGCGGCTTTCAAGCCATGTTCCAGGAGGTCGGCGCGGCTCAGGGCGTGCCACTGGTTCCGGCCCTGTTGAAGGATGTAGCGGAGAACTGGGAGCTGATGCAGCCCGATGGACTGCATCCCACCGCCGAGGCGCAGGGCCGGATCCTGGACAACGTCTGGCCGACCCTGGAGCCACTGCTGAGGGCGAGCGCCGGGAATCGGCCGTGAGCGGGGTTCATGGAATGTCCATACCCCATACCAGGCTTTCGGATAGACAGGATTAACAGGCTTTTTATGGGACAACCGTCGTTTGTCCTGTAAATCCTGAAACATCCTGTTAATCCTGTCCATTCTTCGGACATCTAGCCCCTGCACCCGCTTCCAGTCCAATTCCGGACCCTCGGGTCCAAACACACATGGAGTCTCTCATGCAACGCGTCACGATCGTGGGTTCCGGCTTCGCCGCCTTGACGGCGGTGATCACTCTGCGACGGCTCGATCCCGAGCTTGAAATCACCCTGGTCAGCCGAAAACCCGAGTTCATGTATTACCCCGGACTCATCTGGGTACCCTGCGGTCTGCGCACGGGCGATGACCTGGTCATCGATCTGCGCCATTTCTTCGACCGGATGAAGGTCAGGCACATGGCCGGAGAGGCGACCGGCTTGAAGAACGGCGGGCGGTTGCTGGAAACCACCCACGGGTCGGTCGAGAACGACGGCCTCATCATCGCCAGCGGCGGGCGCTTCATCAAGAAGCTGCCCGGCATCGAGCACGCCATCGTCCCCTGCGAGGGCGTGGCCGCCGTCAAGGAGATCCGCGATCGGGTCCGGGCGATGGATGGCGGCAGCATCGCCATGGGCTTCGCCAGCAACCCGAACGAGCAAAGCTCCATGCGCGGCGGGCCTATCTTCGAGTTCCTGTTCGGCATGGACAACCAGTTGCGCCGGGAGAAGCGGCGCGACAGGTTCGATCTGCATTTCTTCACCCCGGCCGAGCGTCCCGGAAACCGGCTCGGTCCCAAGGCGGTCGACGGCCTGCTGGCCGAGATGAAGCGGTGTGGCATCCGCACCCATCTGGGACACAAGCTCAAGGGCTTCTCGCCGACCGCCGTGACCACCGAGGCCGAGGAATTCGCTGCCGATCTCATCCTCTTCATGCCGGGCGTGACCGGTAACGCCTGGTTCGACAATACCGATCTGCCGCGCTCGCCGGGCGGTCTGTTGCAGGCGGACGCCCAGTGTCGGGTGCCGGGTTTCGAGCGGGTCTACGTGGCGGGGGATTCGGGGAGCTTCCCCGGACCGGACTGGATGCCCAAGCAGGGCCACATGGCGGATCTGCAGGCGCGGGCGGCGGCGCGCAATCTGGTCGGCGAGTTCGCGGGGCGCGCGCCCAAGGCGACCTTCCGGGTAGAGCTGATCTGCATCGTCGACACCAATCAGAGCGGGATGCTCGTGGCGCGCACCGAGAAATATAACCTGGTGCTGCCCTCGATGCGCCTCTTCCACTGGCTCAAGCGCTTCTTCGAGTGGATGTATCTGCGGCGTTATCGCTAAACCGGGTATAAGCCCCGTCAGCCACTAGAGACCAACCTTCGATGCTTAATGAAACGCCGGCCAAGGCCGGCGTTTCGGGGCCGATCAGGGGCGAGCGTCGACTTCTGCCTGCTTAGGCGTCTGTATGAGGTCGTGGCGGCTTACACCGAGCATCACGGCCACCGCGCTGGCGATGTAGATGGTCGAATAGGTGCCGGAAATGACGCCGATGATCAGCGCCAGCGAGAATCCACGCAGGTTTTCGCCCCCGAACGCATAGAGCGCCACCACCACCAGGAGCACGGTTCCCGCCGTGATGACGGTGCGTGACATGGTTTCGTTGACCGACTTATTCATGATCTCCAGAGCCGTTCCCTTGCGCATCTTGCGGAAACTTTCCCGGACCCGGTCGAACACGACAATGGTGTCGTTCAGCGAGTAGCCGATGACCGTCAGCACCGCCGCCAGGACGTTGAGATCGAAATCGATTTGGAACAGCGAAAATATCCCCATGATCAAGATACTGTCATGCACCGTGGCCGCCACCGCCCCGACCGAAAAGCGCCATTCGAACCGCAGGGAGACGTAGGCGAGGATGCCCATGACCGAAAACAGCACCGCCAACCCGCTTTGCTCGGCCAATTCCTTGCCGACCTGAGGACCGACGAATTCGACCCGGCGCAACTCCACCTGATCCGGGGCGGCCGCGTTCAGGGCGCGCAGCACGCGCTGGCTGAGTTCGGCGTCGTTCACATCACCAACGGGAGGGATGCGCAGGAGAACATCCCGTGGGGTTCCGAACTGCTGAACCATGACGCTGCCGAAGTCGCCGTCGGACAGGGCCGCGCGGACGTCGGCGAGGTCCGCCGGCGTTTTATAGCCGACCTCGATCAGGGTGCCGCCCGTGAAGTCCAGGCCACGATTGACCCCGAGGATGGCCAGCGAGAGCAGGCTCACGAGCATGATCACGCCGGAGAGGATCAGCGCCTTACGGCGCTGGGAGAGAAAGTCCAGATTGGGGAGTTTGATGGCGAGCATGGGGATGTCCTTCAAACAGGCAGGGATTTCAACCGTTTGCCGCCGTACAGCAGATTGATGGCAGCGCGGCTACAGGTGATGGCGGTGAACATGGAGGTGATCAGACCAATCGTCAGGGTGACGGCGAACCCCTTGACCGGGCCGGTGCCGAAGCTGAACAGCATGAGCGCGGCGATCAGGGTCGTGACGTTGGCGTCGATGATGCTCGACAGCGCCTTCTCATAGCCCGCGGCGATACTCGCCTGGGGTGAGTTGCCGATCCGAACCTCCTCGCGGATACGCTCGAAGATCAGTACGTTGGCATCCACCGCCATGCCGATCGTGAGGACCATTCCGGCGATGCCCGGCATGGTCAGGGTCGCGCCCAGCATCCCCAGCACGGCAATGATCATCACCAGGTTCAAGAGCAGGACCAGGTTCGCGATCAGCCCAAAGACGCGGTAGTAGATCCCCATGAAGATCACGACCAGGATAAAGCCGATGGTGACCGAGAGCAGACCCTGGTCAATGTTGTCCTGGCCCAGGCTGGGGCCGATGGTGCGTTCCTCGACGATCTCGATCGGAGCGGCCAGCGCGCCCGAGCGCAGGAGCAGGGCGGTGTTGTGGGCCTCGTTGCTGCTATCGAGTCCGGTGGTCTGGAAGCGCCGCCCGAAGGGCTCGCGAATCGTCGCGACACTGAAGACCTCCTCCACCTTGCGGGTCGACTTGACCGGCTCGCCATCCACCATCTTGGTGGTGGTGCGGTTCTCGATGAAGACCACCGCCATCGGCTTGCCGACATTCTCGGTGGTGACATCGCGCATGCGCCGCGCGCCCTGGCCGTCGAGATTGACGAATACCGCTGGCGTGCCGCTCTGGCCGTCGAAACCGGCCGAGGCGTCGGTGATCTGATCGCCGGTGACGATGACGCGGCGTTTGAGCAGAATCGGTTTTCCGTCGCGCTCGTAATAGAGCTTGCTGCCCATCGGTGGGCGTCCAGCCACCGCGTCGGACACGCTGCCCTCGGTATCGACCAACCGATATTCCAGGGTAGCGGTGGCGCCGAGGATCTCCTTCAGGCGCCCGGGATCCTGGGCTCCGGGCAACTGCACCACGATGCGCCGCTCGCCCTGGCGTGCGATGCTGGGCTCGGCGACGCCTAGCGCATTGACACGATTGCGCAGGGTGGTGATGTTTTGCTCCAGCGCGAAATCCTTGATCTGCTTCTGCTCGGCCTCGGGCAGGCCGGCCTTGAGTTCGAACTGACCGTCGGTCTCGCTCGTCTGGATTTGGAGATCGCGGAACTCGCGCCTGAGTATTTTCTCGCCCTGGTCGCGGCCAGCCGCGTCAGTGAATTTGATGGTGAGATTCGCTCCGTCACGGGTTACGGACAGATAGTTGGCCTTATCCTCGCGCAACTGGGAGCGAATGTCCCCGATATAGCGCTCCAGGGCCTGGTCCAGGGCGGCTTCCATGTCGACGTCGATGACGACGTGAATACCGCCGCGCAAATCGAGGCCTAGGGACATGGGTTCAAGCCCGACCGCCCGCATCCAGCGTGGCAAATCGGCGGATTGGGTGAGCGCGGTGCGATAACGCTCCGACAGCGTCTGCTCGATCGCCTCCTGCCCCTTCAACTGGTCGCCGGGGGTCGTGAGGCGGACGAGCAATTTGCCGCCGTCCAGAGTGTCGATTCTCTTGAGCGGAACCTTGGCGTTCTCGAGCGCGGCCTTGATCTCGACGGCGCTGGCCTCGGTAACCTCGGCACCGCGCGCGGCGGTGATTTCGATCGATGGATCCTGGGAGTAAAGATTTGGCCAGGCCAGGAACAGGCTGGCCAGGATCACGCCCAGGATCAGTAGATTCTTCCACAGGGGGTATCGGTTCATTGCAGTTCCAATCTCGCCATCACTGGTCGCAAGGGTGGTCGCGGGATATGCGGGGGAGGGGC
>NZ_NRRG01000061.1 GCF_016583575.1 Thiocystis violacea | reverse complement strand
TCTCCCGCCATGGGCGCCGGACGAAAGGCCAGCGCACGCAGCAGCACCATCTCCAACCCGACGCGCGGATCGGGCGCGAGCGGCAAATCCGATTGCCCCGTCAGGGCCACCTGATAGAAAAGCTGAATATCCTCGGGCGGCAGCGCCCGCGCGAGACCCTGCAGCCGACTCAGATCCGGATCGTCCGGCGCCAGACTCTCGGGCACCTGCTGAATCAGGGCCAGACGATGGAGCCGATCGATCAGCTCGCGCAGCAGTTCGCCGAAATCCGGGGTCATGGCCGCCACGCGGTCGACCGCCGCCAGGACGCGGGCTCCCTCGGAAGCGGCCAGGGCATCGAGGATATCGAGGACCAGATCACCGCTCACGGTCCCCAGCATCGCCCGCGCCTCCTCCTCGAGCACACGTCCACCCCCGAAGGCGATCGCCTGATCCAGCAGGCTCAGGGCGTCGCGCATGCTCCCGTCGGCCGCGCGGGCGAGCAGCGGCAGGGCGGCCGGCTCGAACTCAAGACCCTCGGTTTCGAGGACATGCTGGAGCCGATCGCGGATCTCGTTCGGCAGCAGGCGACGCAGGTTGAACTGGAGACAGCGCGACAGGACCGTGACCGGAATCTTCTGTGGATCGGTCGTCGCGAGCAGGAATTTCACATGCGGCGGCGGCTCCTCCAGGGTCTTCAACAAGGCATTGAAGCTATGCGAGGAGAACATGTGCACCTCGTCGATCAGGTACACCTTGAAGCGCGCCCTGGCCGGGGCATAGGGGACGTTATCGAGCAGCTCGCGGGTCTGATCGACCTTGGTGCGCGAGGCGGCGTCCACTTCCAGCAGGTCCACGAAACGACCGCCATCGATCTCGCGACAGGCGGAGCAGACGCCGCAGGGCCTGGATCCGACGCCCTGCTCGCAGTTCAGCGCCTTGGAGAGGATGCGCGCGAGCGTGGTCTTGCCGACACCCCGGGTGCCGGTGAAGAGATAGGCGTGATGGAGCTGATCGCGATCGAGCGCGTTCGACAGGGCGCGCACGACATGCTGCTGCCCGACCATATCGTCGAACGACTTGGGACGCCATTTGCGGGCGAGCACCTGATAGGACATGCGCGACTTGGATCGGCCGAAACGATGGAGGATGGAAGCGATTGACCGCGCGGGAGTATATCAGCCAGCGCCTGGCCCGCGTGAGTAAATACCGGCCGAACCGCCCGATGTCTGGACCGATGCTTGGATGGTGGCGGCGGCGCGCGCCAGCCACACCCCGGCACACGATTCCACCGTTGCGGCTGCTCCCTTCCGGGCCTGACCGGGTCCGCGGTTTCACGTTGCGAGGGGACCGACGCGAGCCACCATGACGCATCGACACTCCGACCAGGCCGGAGAGCGAGCGCGGAGGTTAGCAAAGACGCCCCGGGAACACAAACGAGACAAGCGGATTGACAGCGGGCACCAGGGCGTCAAGCTATGCACGGATACTCAATCGACTTCGACAACCGGATCGGCGGCCCATGACCTTGAACTCCACTCCCGCCCTGCTCTGGCTTGCGCTCGGCCTGCTGCCCGTCCCGCCAGCGATCGGCGCCGAGGACGCGCCAAACGACGGGGCCGGCGCCCCTTGGACCCAGACCCGCGACAAGGCGTTCGGCTGGTGGGAGCAATCGCGCGATTTCGCCGGACAGGCGATGAATGACGCACGCGGGCTGCTCGCCGGCGAGGAAGAGGGCTTCGGCCAGGTTTGGGAGCGCGTGGTGCCGACATTGAACGAGGCGCTGACCCTGGAGGAGCGCCAGCAAACGCTGCCGGAAAAGGCTTGGTTCGGCATCGATCAAGGCTCCAATCGAGCCGAGATCGAGGCCCTGCTCGACGAGGCGGTGGAAATCCTTTCGGTATCGCCCGCCCTCAAGCATCGTGAGCGCATCCAAGCGCTCCAGGCGGAGATCGGCCGGGCGCGCGCCGAGATCACCGAATACCGCCAGAATCGGGTCTCCGCGCCAACCGAGTCGACGCTCAAGAAAACGGTGTCGGATTACGACGCCCTGATCGCGAACCGTGAGCGCGACATCAAACGCGCCAGCCAGCACATCGACGAGGTCGAGTGGGATTTTGCCCAGGAACTGCGCGGCATGGGCCTGGAACTGGACGAGGAGCAGTTGGAATTCCTGCTTTCCACCGTGGTCGGGGACAACATGGTGGATCTCGGGATCCTATTCGATAACGTCAAGGCCATCACGCTGCAACTGGAGACACTGGTCGAGCAAAGTAGCGAGGATCTGCAAGGCGCGCGCCGCTACTATGGTCTCTACGTGGTGCTGCTCAAGTCGCTCGACCGCATGCACACCCAAATCGAGACGGCCATCGCCGAGCAGTATCTACCCCAGATCGACGGCGTCATCGGACAGGCGCAGGCGCTCGCCGGCGACACCCGCCGGCTCCTGCATGAATCGCCCGGCAAGAAGGATCTGCTGGAAGGCAATCTGGAGGCCCAGCAACTCACGATCCAGGCGGCGGGTATCTATCGGCAGTATCTGCTGGATCAGGCCGAGCAGGTACGCCAGGCCCGGAAGGAACTCGAAAAGGATATCGCGGCGGCCTGGAATACCTATGAGACGGTGCGTGTCTCCGGCGAGCTGGTGGGACTGGTCCGATCCAGCCGGCTGCTGCTGGAGGGTCTCATGAATCGGCGGGTGCCCGCCTTACGTCCGTTCGAGAATCTGGAAATGCAGCGTGAAATCCAGAAGCTGACCCAGCAGCTCAGACAGTCCGGGCCAGGCTGAACCGGGCTCCGCTTCGCGCGAGCCTCTTCGACCAGGGACGCTCAGGGTCGATAGGGATAGGGCGCGGCCTGCCCAAGCGCCGTGTAGCCGAAGACGATTCCGCCCTTGGATCCGTCGTCGAGCGCCAGCCGACCGATGCCGTTGCGCCCATCCATCGCCAGAATCAGATCGGCCCAGCCGCTGCGACCGTCATTGCAGTAAACGTCGAACACCGCGTCCACCGAGCCCGCGAAGGCGCTGTAGCCGCCGCTACAGGTGTTGCTGCCGCTGGAGACGCGGAAACTCGACGCCAGGGGAGAGGAATCGTAGTGACCGATATAGACCTTATCATCCAGGGTCACGGCGATTGGGCCGGATGTCGAATGGCCCGCCGGAATGGTGTCGGAGCGAGGCGTCTCGAAATACTCCAGCACCTGGCTCAGGCAGGCCGAGTAGTCCTCCAGATCCAGATGTCCGCACAGACGCTGACCATAGTCCTCGGGAGCGACCTTGGTGCTGATTCCACCCAGGTGAGCGGGCGGCAACAGGACGCAACCTCCGAGCAGGGTGGATAAACCGGCGGCGATGGCGACCAATCGAAACATAGCTTTCTCCACTGAGCCATGGATATCGAATCACAGTGGAGTTTAACCCCATCCAGGGTCGTCGGTGTGGCGATTTATACTTAAACGTGCACAATGCGCGGCATCGGTGCGGATGTTCGGGATCATGCGTCATGGGGACGCGGCCCGAGAGTCATTGTCGACCTGGAGTGAACAAATGATCGGTTCAAAACAACGTTTGCCGCTCTCGCCTTCGGGATCCATCCAGGGGCTCGGCGCGAGCGCCGGTATCGGATTGCTGTCGCTGTTCCTGCTGGCCGGATGCGCGAAGCCACTGGTGCTCGATGCCACGCTACCCCAGCAGTTCGCCGAGATCGGCTGCGTGGAGGACTGCCGCCTCACCAAGGAAAGCTGCAACGCCGATGCCCGCTACGACTATCGTCGCTGCGAGGCCGGCTACGACAAGTCCTTCCGGGATTATCGCTGGTGCCTCGCCTCCGCGAGCGAGACCGGGGACTGCGGTTACCCCTGGTGGTCCTGCGCCGAGAATCTCTATGGCTATTGCGCCAATCGGTACAACGAGTGCAAGCGCGCCTGCGAGGCTCCGGGTTAGTCCGCCCGATCCGCCGGACGGGCCTGGATTATGTCCCGGAAGGACTAACCCTCCGACTGGCGATGACGTACACTGACGTTTTCGCTGGGAGACGTCCTCAATGTGTAACAGTTGCGGCTGTAACATCACGCCCGGTAACGAGCACCTCGTGCGCGGCGAGGGCGGGCAGGCCAGAAGCGAGAATGGACGCGCCGCCGTGACCGTCCTGCAGGGCCTCTTGTCGGAGAACGACCATCAGGCCGCGCACAATCGCGAGCACTTAGACGGCCATGGCGTCCTGGCGCTGAACCTCATGTCGTCGCCCGGCGCTGGCAAGACCAGCCTGCTGGAGGCGACCATCGACGCGCTCGGCAAGGATCTCCGGATGGCCGTGATCGAGGGCGACCTGGAGACCGAGAACGACGCCGAGCGTATTCGCGCCAAGGGCGTTACGGCCATTCAGATCGCGACCGGCAGCGCCTGTCATCTGGATGCCCACCTGGTCCACGACGCGCTGCATCGGCTCGACCTGCACGGGATCGATGTGCTCTTCATCGAGAATGTCGGCAACCTGGTCTGCCCCGCCAGCTTCGACCTGGGCCAGCATCGCAATGTCATCCTGCTGTCGGTGCCGGAGGGCGACGACAAGCCGGCGAAGTATCCCGTCATGTTCCGGTCGGCCGACCTGGTGCTCTGCTCCAAGGTGGATCTGCTGCCCCTGATGCCGGAGTTCCAGCTCGAGCGCGCGGAGCGCTATCTGCGCGATCTGGCCAGCGCGGCCCCGTTCGAGCCCGTCTCCGCGCGCCCCGGCGGCGACCTGGAACCCTGGCTCCACTGGCTGAGGGACGAGTTGCACGCGCAGCGCTCTCGCCTGGAGCTCGGGCGCACCATCCGCCCGAACATCCGAAAGGACGCGGCACGCCCGCCAGCCAAGCGGGACGACCATGGCCACCATCATCACGGCCACGGCTGAAACGCCACCGAATCATGGACATTGGCCGATCGGCGACAGCGGCTCGGCCAGGACAGGGAGACAGAAAACAACGAAATTTATCTGGAGGATTCACGTCAGTGTCTGTCAATACCAAGCAATCACTTTCCATCCTGGCCTTGAGCGCGGCGGCGATCCTGGCTTATGCCCCCGTGAGCCAAGCCTTCAATTTCGGCAACATGATGAACCCCAGCCGCTGGATGAATGGCGGCGACCGCTACAACGATCGCTACGATGATTCCAACTGGGGATCCTACGACGGACCCTACGGCGGCTACGGCTACCCTGGCGCCTATGGGTCGCCCTACGGTACGCCCTATGGCATGCCGGGCTTTGGCGCGCCGCCCGCGGGTTATGGCGCTCCCTATGGCGGCGCCCCGGTCGCCGGACCTGGCGCGATGTCCCCCTCCGCGCCAGCCGCCCAACCGAAGGTCGATCCCGGCGAGGTGGAAGCACTCAAGCGCCGTATCGAGGAACTGGAGTCGCGGCAGTCGGGTCAGCCGCGTCCCCAGACGCCGGAGTGGCCGTCGGCGCCCGCGTTCCGACCGATGAATCAATACTAGCGACCGCACCATTCCAATCGATCAAGCCCCGCCGTCAAGCGGGGCTTTTTTACGATCCCGCGCGGATACGTCGCTCGCCGAGACTTCCCCTGTTAATATCACGGGTTCAACGCGCACCTGCTCGGAGGTCATGGCCATGACACGGTTCTCGGCTGTCTGTTTCCTGGGCTGCTGGATCGCATCCGCCGGCGTGATCGCCGACAGCGGTTATGCCCTCTATCGCAGTAATTCCGCTTTCGAGGACGTGCTCGATGGACTCAAGGCCGCGATCCAGGAGCGGGGGATGTACATCAACAACGTCATGGACATGGGCGGCATGCTGGAGCGCACGGGCAAGGATCTCGGTCTGAACGAACGCATTTACACCCAGGCCCAATCCGTCGAATTCTGCGGCGCCCTTCTCTCCCGCGAGATGACCGCCGAGGATCCGGCACGCATCGTCAACTGCCCCTTCATCATCAGCGTCTACCGACGCGCGGACGACCCCGACACCACCTATCTCGTCCATCGGGAGGTCGCGCGCCAGGAACGCGAGGGCAGTCCGGCCATGGCCAAGGTCGCCGCCATGCTCCAGAACATTTCCGAGGCGGCCATCGACTGGTGAGACGTGGCATGATCCAGGGAGAAACGCCATGGACCCGGCGCCGATCGAGAGGCGGGTTTCACTGAATGGCCATCGCGCGAACCCAGGGCGCGGGTCTCATCGAGATCACGTTTCGCTATTTGCCCAGAGTCCTGCATGTGCTGCGCACGGAAGGGGTGAGCGTCCTGCTGCGCAAGCTCCGGCGGCGTTTGCGAACCACGCCACTCGCGGTCAAGGGTCCACCCAGGCTGCTGGTCCTTGACGAGCCGTTCCGCCCTGTAGCCTTTCCTCTCGCCGAGCCGCCGCTCGCCTCGATCATCGTTCCTGTCCACGATCAATTCCCATACACCCAGCATTGCCTGGCCGCGCTCGCCGGCGTGGGCGCGGATACGCCTTTCGAGGTCATCGTCGTCGATGATGACTCGGGGGATGGAACCGCCGAACGTCTGGCCCTGTATCCGGGCGTCAATCTGATCCGCAACCGCGAGAACCTCGGCTTCGTGGGCTCATGCAACCGGGGGGCGGCCCAGGCGCGGGGCGAGATCCTCGTCTTCCTGAACAACGATACCCAGGTCCAATCCGGCTGGCTCGACGCCCTGCGGCGCACCTTCGACGAGGTTCCCGACGCCGGAATCGTCGGCAGCCGACTCATCTATCCCGATGGCCGTCAGCAGGAGGCGGGGGGGATCCTCTTTAGCGACGGATCGGCCTGGAATTATGGTCATCTGGACGATCCGAACCGCCCCCAGTACAGCTATCGACGCGCGGTGGACTACTGCTCCGGGGCCGCGCTCGCGATTCGGGCGGATCTGTTCCGACGTCTGGGCGGCTTCGATTCGGCCTTCGCGCCGGCCTACTACGAGGATACCGACCTGGCCTTTCGCACGCGGGCGGTGGGGTATCAGGTCTATTACCAGCCGCTGTCGAAGGTGGTGCACTTCGAGGGCATCAGCGCGGGACGCGACGAGCAGGCCGAATCCGGGCTCAAACGCTTCCAGCGCCCGCATGCCGAGACCTTTCGAAGGCGCTGGGCTCGGGAACTGGCCAGCCACGGGGAACGCGGCCAGAACCTGGAACAGGTCAAGGAACGTGCCATCCGCGGGCGGGTGCTGGTGGTCGACAGTTACATGGTCACGCCCGATCGGGAGTCCGGCTCGCTGCGGATGATCAATCTTTTCCGCATCCTCCAGGGACTGGGTTACAAGGTGACCTTCGCGGCGGCCAACCTGGAGGCGCCGCAACCCTATGTCGCGGATTTGCAGCGCCAGGGGGTCGAGGTTCTCTATCGGCCTTACGTGCGCTCCATCGCGAGCCACCTGGCGAGCCGGGGCAAGGACTACGACCTGGTGATCCTGAGCCGGGCCGATGCCGCCGCCCAGGTCATGGGCGCGGCGCGGCGCCATGGCACCCGGACGCGCATCCTCTTCGACACCGTCGATCTGCATTTCCTGCGCGAGCGCCGTCTGGCGGAACTGCGCGGGGATCGGGCGACGCGCCTGGTCGCCGAGGTGCGCAAGCGTCAGGAGTTGGACCTGATGCGCCAGGCCGATCTGACCCTGGTCGTGAGCGAGACCGAACGCGACCTGCTCGCCATCGAGGCCCCGGATGTCGAGGTCCGGGTGGTCTCCAACATCCACGACATCTTTGGCTCCGCGCACCCGCCGGAGGAACGGCGCGACATCCTCTTCATCGGCGCCTTCTCGCACCCGCCGAACCGGGACGCGGTCCTCTTTTTCTGCACGGAGGTCATGCCCCGGCTCCTGAAGCGGATTCCCGATCTCCGTCTCAAGGTCATCGGGGCCGATCCGCCGAGCGAAATCCTGGCGTGCGCCGGAGCGGGGGTGGATATCCTAGATTATGTCCCGGATGTCGAGCCCTACTTCGCGCGCTGCAAGCTCTCGGTGGCGCCGCTGCGCTATGGCGCCGGCGTCAAGGGCAAGATCAATCAAAGCCTCGCCCACGGGCTCCCGGTCGTCGCCACCACCATGGCGATCGAGGGCATGCATCTGGTCGACGGCGAATCCGTACTCGTCGCCGACGAGGCCCAGGCGCTCGCCGACGCCGTGGTCCGACTCCACGAGGATCCGGTGCTCTGGCGGCGTCTGTCCGCGGGCGGCCTGGAGGTGATGGAGCGTCACTTCAGCTTCGCGGCGGCGGAGCGGGCCGTGCGGGAAGCACTCGGACTGGAGCCAGGGTCGTGAGCCCCCAGCCCGAACCGACCCCGGCGGTCAGCCTGATCGTGGTCAACTACAACGCCGGAGGACTGCTCGCGGATTGTGTGAGCGCCGCCCTGGCGTCCGAGATCGCGGTTGAAATCATCGTCAGCGACAATGGCTCGCACGACGGGAGTCTCGACCGACTCAGACAAGCCAGCGCCGGGGATCCGCGCCTGACCATCCTCGAGAACGGCACCAATCTCGGATTCGCGAAGGCCAACAATCGGGCGCTTCCCCTGACGCGCGCGGAGCGACTGCTGTTCCTCAATCCGGACTGTCTGATCGCGCCCGACACCCTGAAACGCCTCCTCGCCTTCATGGACGGACATCCCGAGGTCGGCATGGTCGGCTGTCTGGTGCTCGATCCGGATGGCTCCGAGCAGGTCGCTTGCCGCCGTTCGATTCCAGATCCCTGGATCGCCCTCAAGCGCCTGCTGCGCCTGGAACGCTGGATGCCGTCGAGCGATGGGCGACGGCTCGATCGCCGTCGGGAGCCGCTGCCCAGGGAACCGGTCGAGGTGGAGGCGATTTCCGGATCCTTCATGCTGGTGTCACGGCGGGCGCTCGCCGAGGTCGGCCCACTCGACGAGGGCTATTTTCTCCACTGCGAGGATCTGGATTGGTTCGTGCGCTTCCGCGAGCAGGGCTGGAAGATCGTCCTTGTGCCGGATGTGAGCGTCATTCACCACAAGGGCGCCTGTAGCACCGGCCAGCCGCTCGCGGTCGAGCGGCACAAGCATCGCGGCATGGAGCGGTTCTTCCGTAAGCACCAATACGGGCGCTATCCCCGCCCATTCAGTGTCCTGGTCGTGCTGGGCATCTGGCTCCACTTCGGCCTCCGGGCCGCGAGGCTGGGTCCAGGGCGCGCGTTCTCCTGGCTTGGAACCAGATTCGCCCGATGACGGCCGGGCGGGATACCGATCTCGGCTCCGTCCTGGTGACCGGCGCGACCGGCCAGGTGGGACGCCGGCTGGTGGCCGCCCTGCGGCAAGAGGGTCAGGCGGTGAGCGTCCTGACCCGCTCGCCCGAGGTGGCGGAGCGACTCTGGCCCGAGGGCGCGGTAGAGATCCGGGTGGCCGATCTCAGGTCCGGGAGCCGCCTCGCCGGCATCGGCTCGGGCGTGGATACGGTCTTTCATCTGGCGAGTCATGCCCCGCGCCCCGACGAGCCGGACCTCTACAACGCGCCGGATCATTGGCCCGTGACCGCCCTGGGAAGCGCGAATCTCGCGGACGCCCTGCGGGACTCCCAGGTTAAGCGACTGGTTTACGTCAGTACCGTCAAGGCGATGGGCGATCAGGTCGGCGCGCTCGGATCTCCGGCCGACGAGGACAGCGTCCCCGCGCCGAACTGTCTCTACGGCCGCGCCAAACGCGCCGCCGAGCAAAGCCTGCTCGGGTTGGGATCGGCGACGGGGATGAAGGTCAGCGTCATGCGCCTGCCCATGGTCTATGGGCTGGACGAAAAGGGGAACATCGCGCGTCTGGTCGCGGCGGTGGCGTCCGGGCGGTTCCCGCCCTGGCCACGCATCGCGAATCGTCGCTCCGCGATTCATGTCGAGGATGCCATCGCCGCCGCCCTGCTGATGGCCCGACACCCGGCGACTGGTGGCCAGACCTATATCGCGACCGATGGGGAAGCCTATTCGACCCGCTGGATGTATGAACAAACGCTCATCGCCCTGGATCGCCCCATCCCGCGCTGGTCGGTGCCGCCGTGGCTCTTGCGCCGCGCGGCCGCCGGCGGCTCGCTCGCCGAACGTCTGCTGGGACGGTGCATGCCCCTGACCCTGGAGGGGCTCGCGAAGCTGACCGGCGATGCCTGGTATTCCTCGGAAAAACTCCGGCGGACGCTGGGATTCACTCCCAGGCATAGCCTCGCGGACGAGATACCGCGCCTGGCTCGGCGCTGGCGGGCATGACCTTCTCCAGCACCTGAGCCACCGCGCGATCGGTCAGGGGATTGTGACTGAGCAGACGCGCGGTTCCCTTGCGGAAATGCTCCGCGAGACTGCCCGCCGCCAGGGTCATGGCGTTCTCGCCCTGCCGATTGGTGAAGAGGTAGACGCGCTTGAACTCACTCACCCAGTTCAGACGCAGGGTGTTGCGGGTTCCGCGCACACTCTGGAACTCGACCCAGGCTCCGACCTCGAGCGCCTGCACCAGACCCATGAACTTATCGTCCGCGGCAAGCATCGCCGCCTGCTTCAAGGTCGCCGACGCGGACGCCGCCGATTCGCTCGGGGGCTTCGGTCCCACCTCCGGTGGCTCGCTCGCCGCCGCGCCGCGCCAGGGCACCTCGACGCCACCCGGCGGCCGGGCCCCTTGCGGATACAGCTCGGGCGAGACGTCCCGGCGCAGGGCCGCGACATGCAGTTGGATCAACTCGCTGAAGAAATCGTCCCAGGTGTCGGCCAGTTCCATCCGACCAAGGCCGTTGCGCAACTGTTTGAGCAGATCGGGGAGCAGGAGCACCAGCCGATCGCGCTCGCGCGCGCTGGTCTTGGGCTGGGTGCTCCAGATCAGTTCATCCATGAGCCGCAGGGCCTCGACCCATTCCGGATCAGAGTCACCGACACGGACGAAAACATCCACCAGCACCAGGCGCCAGCGGCGATCCAGGAAATCCGCGATCAAGGCCGGCAGCCCACTCCGATTGACCCGTAGCTCGACCTCCGCGGCGACCCGGCTCGCGGCGACTTCCCGCCGCTCCCGCCGCGCGAGTTCACCGAGCACATCCTTGGCCGGACTTGGCGCGCTCGACTCCTCGGCCCGCAGAAACGCCTCCAACCCCTCGACCTGACTGGCGAAGATCTGGACATCGGAGTCGAAGCCCTTGACGATTTCCTCGACCACCGAGCTGACCTTGGCGAGCAGCCGGGGTCCGTCCTTCTCACCCCGGCCAAGGCCGGCGTTCGCGATCGCGTCGAGCAGACGCCGCGCGGGGTGTTTCCGATCGGAAAAGAAGCTCTTGTCGAGGAGCGCGACCTTGAGCACCGGGATCTGGAGCTTGGCGATCTCGGCGCGGACCGTGGCCGGCAGGTCCGGATCGTTGAAGATGGCGTCGAACAGCATCGCCACGATGTCCATGGTCATGGCATCCATGGGAGGCGACCAGTTCGCCATCGGGGTGGCGCGGATCTGCTGGACGGCATTGCCGCCGAAGGGATCGATCCGGACCGAGCCCAACCCCGGCATGGCGCTCGGATCGAAATGCCCACGCTGCAAGTCGCCCAGCGCCTCGATGAGCTGCTGACTGCCGAATGACTGGGGCACGGCACCCTGGCCGGGAACCTGGCCCATGGGCGCGGCCGCCGGCCAGCCAGGCGGGCCGGATGGGCCAGATGGGCCGGATGGGCCGGTCGCCAGCGACTGAAAGGCGCGCAGCAGTTGCCCGAAGATGTCCTCGTTCGTCTGACGAGGCGGACCTGGGACACCCCCGTAACCCATCGGAGCGCCCCCCATGGGAGGACCATGGATCCCTTGGCCCGAAGGCGAAAATCCGCCGCCCCCGCCGCCGCCCATCCCCGCGCCGACCTGGTCTCCCGTGGACGCCTGGGGGGCCGACAGTGGAATGGTGGGCAGAATCCCCGTTTCGGCAAGGTAACGATTGATTTCCGCGTAGATTCCGGGCAGCTCCGCCGAGGTGTGACGCTCGAACGATTGCACCAGGGCGAGCGCCAACTGACGACCCGCATCCATTTCAGTCAGGGACTGGAGCATGGCCTTGTAGAGGGCGCCCGGATGAAGCGGGTTATCCTCCTGGCTGACGCGCGGCACGCGCAGCAGGGCGGCGAGTCTGCGGTCGAGCGCGACCAGTTGCTGGGAGCAATTGAAGGCGGCGCGCGACGTAAGCTTGGTGAGGGCCAGATCCTGCTCGAAGTCTTCGTCGTCGACCAGGCTGAGTTCGTCAGGAAGCCCACCATGCGGGCGCGGATGAACCGCTCCGTGGCTCGCGAGACTGGCATCGAAGGCGCCGACATAGGCGTTGCGGAATTGCTGCAAGAGGATCGGCGAGCGATTGGCGAGAAAATGCATGGCACCGAAGCAGATCTGCTGGTGCTCGTGACTGGAGGCCCGATCCGCCATGGCGAGGAATTCGTCGTTGGCGCGTCCGATATGCCGCGTGAACACGGCGCTGACGCTGTCGACCAGCCGATCCCGGCACACGGCGAGTATGGCGGCCGCATCCTGTAGCATCGCCGTGGTCAAATTGGTCTCTTTGCCCCCGAAGGGCAGCACGTTCGAGGTCGATGTCGCGTGATCGGCCATGGGTGTTGACGCCGAAAGCAATGGAACGCGCGGTCGGTTCGCGCGACAAGCTGGCCCTGGCCGGAAATCAGCTTTCTGCTTTCGCGCGCGACCGACTCGGCGATCCTCGTGAAACGGGCACACCAGAGCCATTCATGCCCGCAGTGTAGGGAACCCGGACCAATGTGTTTGCCAACCAGCTCTCAATCCAGGCAAGCGCGCCTATTCGACCGTCACGGATTTGGCGAGATTGCGCGGCTGATCCACGTCCGTCCCCTTGAGCACGGCGACATGATAGGCCAGCAACTGGAGCGGAACCGTGAACACCATGGGATCGATCAGCTCGTCGGTCTCGGGCAGGCGGATGACCGTGACGCCCTCGACCTCTTCCAACGGAACCTGGAAATCCGCGAAGACGAAGAGCTGGCCACCGCGCGCGCGAACCTCCTCCAGATTCGACTTGAGCTTTTCCAGCAGTCCATTATTGGGCGCGACCGCCACCACCGGCATCTGATCGTCGATCAGGGCCAGGGGTCCATGCTTGAGCTCGCCCGCCGGATAGGCCTCGGCATGGATGTAGGAAATCTCCTTGAGCTTGAGCGCCCCCTCCATGGCGATGGGATATTGTTCGCCACGACCAAGGAAGAGGGTGTGATGCTTGTCGACGAATTGCTCGGCGAGCACGGCGATGACCCCATCGAGCGCCAGAACCTCGGTGATCCTGGCCGGCAGGGAGCGCAGAAGCGCCACCAGCCTCGCCTCGCCGGCCGCGTCGAGTCGATGGAAGCGTCCGATGGCCACGGTAAGCAGGAGCAAGGCCACCAGTTGCGTCATGAAGGCCTTGGTCGAGGCCACCCCGATTTCCGGTCCCGCGTGGGTGAGAAAGACCAGATCGGACTCACGCACCAGCGAGCTTTCCGGCACGTTGCAGATGGCCAGCGTGGTGTCGTAGCCCGACGCCTTGGCCTGACGCAGGGCCGCCAGGGTATCGGCCGTCTCCCCCGACTGGGAGATGGTCACGAACAGGGCCTGTTCCGGGACCACATGCCGACGGTAGCGGTATTCGCTCGCGACCTCGACCTGGCAGGGGACACCCGCCACCGCCTCCATCCAGTAACGGGCGACGAGCGCCGCGTGGTAGCTGGTACCGCAGGCGACGATGGTGACCGAGCGGATCCGCTGGAACAGCTCGGAGGCCTGATTGCCGAAGGTCTCCGGCAGGACACGGTCGCCGGCCATGCGTCCCTGGAGGGTGTCGGCGATGGCCTGGGGCTGCTCGAAGATTTCCTTGAGCATGAAGTGCCGATAGGCGCCGCGCTCGGCGGCATCGACGGCGACCGATGAGGTCTTGACCGGCCGTTCGACCAATTGACCATCGCGGTCCCAGATCCGCGTTCCTTCGCGGGTCAGCTCGGCGATGTCGCCTTCCTCAAGGAAGATGAAACGGTTGGTGACCGGCAGCAGGGCGAAGACATCCGAGGCGATGAAGTGCTCGCCGAAACCGACCCCGATGACCAGGGGACTGCCCTGACGCGCGGCCACCAGATGCTCCGGATCCCGCGCGTCGATCACGCCGAGCGCATAGGCGCCGCGCAGCCGGGTCGCGGCCAGACGCACGGCCTCAATCAGCGCATGCCCCTGCTCCAGCTCGTCGTGGATGGCATGGACCACGACCTCGGTATCCGTCTCGGAGGTGAAGACATGCCCGGCGGCGATCTGCTCGCGCCGCAGCGTCTCATGATTCTCGATGATGCCGTTGTGGACGAGCGCGCAGCGCTCATGGCTGAGGTGCGGGTGGGCGTTATGGGTCGCCGGCTCGCCGTGGGTCGCCCAACGGGTATGGGCGATGCCCAGGGTGCCCTTGAGCGGATTCGCCGCGACCTCCTCGCTCAGACGGGCGACCTTGCCGAGGGTGCGCACGCGATTGAGCCGGCCCCCCTCCTCCAGCACCGCGAGGCCGGCCGAATCGTATCCCCGGTATTCGAGCCGACGCAGTCCCTCCAGAAGGATGGCCGCGACCGGACGTTGAGCAATGGCGCCGACGATTCCGCACATGATGAAGGGCTCCCTCTAGAATCGAATCAGGTGGTCTTCTTGGGACGTTGCCAACCCGAGATGGTGGTTTGGCGAGCGCGTGTCAGGGTCAATTGCCCGGCGGGGGCGTCGCGCGTCACGACCGATCCGGCGCCGATGGTGGCGCCCTCCCCCACCGACACCGGAGCGACCAGGGCCGTGTTGGAGCCGATGAAGGCGCCGTCGCCGATCCGGGTCTTGAACTTGTTGGCGCCGTCGTAATTGCAGGTGATGGTGCCGGCGCCGACGTTCACGCCCGCGCCCACCTCGGCATCGCCCAGATAGGTGAGATGATTGACCTTGCTGCCGCGACCGAGCGTCGACTTCTTGACCTCGACGAAATTGCCGACATGGGTGTCGTCGGCGAGCCGAGCCTCGGGGCGCAGCCTGGCAAAGGGACCGATCCGGGCGTTCGCGCCGACCTCGGCCCCCTCGATGACGCAGTTGGCCATGACCAGGGTGTCCGGACCGATGACGCAATCCTTCAGCAGGCAGTTGGGGCCGATCCGAACCCCCGAGGCGAGTCGGACCTCGCCCTCGATGATCACGTTGATGTCGATACTCACATCGGGATCCGCCTCCAGCCGACCGCGCAGATCGAAGCGGGTTGGATCGGCGAGGGTCACGCCGGAGCGCATGAGGTCATCCGCCGCGCGACGCTGGAAGATGCGCTCCAGCTCCGCGAGCTGGACGCGGTCGTTCACCCCCGCGACCTCGGGCAGCGAGCCTGGCCGCGCCGTCGCGATCCGCGCGCCCTCGCGGGCGGCGAGTCCGACGATATCGGTCAGATAGTATTCGCCCTGGGCATTGTCGTCGCCGATCAGGGCGAGCCAAGCCTCCAGCCGCGCCCGGTCCGCGACCAGAAAGCCGGTATTGATCTCCCGGATGGCCCGCTCCTCCTGGGTCGCGTCCCGTTCCTCGACGATCCGGGTCACACGACCATCGGCATCGCGCAGGATCCGGCCGTAGCCGGCGGGATCGGCAAGCTCGGCGGTCAGGAGACCCAAGGGCGTCTCCCGGCTCGTCTCCAGCAGACGCGCGAGCGTCTCGGACGAGATCAGCGGCACATCGCCATAGAGCACCAGCACCCGATCCATGCCGGCCATGGCCGGCATCGCCTGCATGACCGCGTGACCCGTGCCGCGCTGCTCGGCCTGCTCGGCCCAGAGACACTCATGCCCGCAAAGCGCGGCTCGCACCCGATCGCCACCATGGCCGTGGACCACGACGACGCACGCCGGATCCAGTTCGGCCGCCGAGGCGAGTACATGCGCCAGCAGCGGTCGGCCGGCGAGCGGATGCAGCACCTTGGGCAGGCGCGAACGCATGCGTTTTCCGAGGCCGGCGGCCAATATCACGACACCGATCTTCATATGGATTCGATTCCCTTGAATGGAGCCGCGCTGAAGCGCCTCAGTGAAGCCGACCCACCGACTCATGGCCGGCGCCCAGATCCGCGCTCAGTTCGGCGTGGGTGGGATCGCGGACGTCCTGGACGCGGACGTGGACCCTGAGCGGCTTGCCGGCCAGCGGATGATTGCCGTCGATCATGAGCTTCCCATCCGCGATCCGCGTCACATGGAAGGTCTTGACCTCCCCGAGATCGTTGCGCATCGGCACCTCGGCGCCAAGGTGACGAAACTCCTCGGGGACGTTGTCCAGATCGTCGGCGAAGGTCAGACTCGGATCCCAGGGACCGAATCCCTCGTCCGGTCCCAACAGCATCTCCACCTCGTCACCGGACCCCTTGCCGCCGATGGCCCGGTCCATCCCGCCGATGAGTTCGACCTGACCGCCGTGGATATAGGTGACCGGGAGATCCGTTTGTTCCAGAACCTCGCCGTCGAGAGCGAGAATGCTGTAGGTCAGGGACACCAGCTTGCCCTGGGTGATGACCTGATCGGATTTAGCCATGCCTGTCTCCAGTCGTGTAACCAGAACACAAACACGAACGCCCCCGTCATCATGACCGGGGGCGTTCGCGAGGGGATGCCGAGCGGAATCCCGAAGGGTCGAACCGATCAGCCGCGCTTCATCTTGCGCAGCTTTTCGATCGCGCGAAGCTGAGCCACGGCCTCGGCCAACTCGGCCTGGGCCTTGGCGTACTCGAACTCGGCGACATGGCCGGCGAGTGCATCCTCGGCCCGGCGCTTGGCTTCCATGGCCGCCGCCTCGTCCAGGTCGCGCGCACGGATGGCCGTGTCGGCCAGAACCGTGACCACGTTCGGCTGGACCTCGAGCATGCCGCCGGAGACATAAAAGCTCTCCTGCTCGCCCTTCTCGTTCTCCACCCGCACATCACCCGGCTTGAGACGGCTGATGAAGGCCGTATGGCGCGGGGCGATACCCACCTCGCCCATCTCCGCGGTCGCGTAGACCATGGTGGCGGGTCCGGAGTGGATCGCGCCCTCGGCGCTGACGATATCGACGCGGATTGTCATTGCCATGGGTAATCCCCCTTAGCTGGCCATCTTCTCGGCCTTGGCCACCGCCTCGTCGATCCCGCCGACCATGTAGAAGGCCTGCTCGGGGAGGTGGTCGAAGTCGCCGTTGACGATCGCCTTGAAGTCCTTGATGGTGTCCTTGACGGACACGAACTTACCCGGCGAGCCGGTGAAGACCTCGGCGACGAAGAAGGGCTGGGACAGGAAGCGCTGGATCTTGCGGGCGCGCGAGACGATCAGCTTGTCGTCGTCGGAGAGCTCGTCCATGCCCAGGATGGCGATGATGTCCTTGAGCTCCTTGTAACGCTGGAGCGTCCCCTGCACGGCGCGGGCGGTCTCGTAATGCTCGGTCCCGACGACGTTTGGATCCAGGATGCGGCTGGTGGAGTCCAGCGGATCCACGGCCGGGTAGATGCCCAGCTCGGCGATCTGGCGCGAGAGCACCAGGGTCGCGTCCAAATGCGCGAAGGTGGTGGCCGGCGAGGGGTCGGTCAGGTCGTCCGCCGGCACGTAGACCGCCTGGAAGGAGGTGATGGAGCCGGTGCGCGTGGAGGTGATGCGCTCCTGCAGGGCGCCCATCTCGGAGGCCAGGGTCGGCTGGTAGCCCACGGCGGAGGGCATGCGGCCGAGCAGCGCGGACACCTCGGTGCCGGCCAGGGTGTAACGGTAGATGTTATCGATGAACAGCAGCACGTCGCGGCCTTCCTCGCGGAAGAACTCGGCCATGGTCAGACCGGTCAGGGCGACGCGCAGACGATTGCCCGGAGGCTCGTTCATCTGGCCGTAAACCAGGGCGACCTTGTCGAGAACGTTCGACTCCTTCATCTCGTGATAGAAGTCGTTGCCCTCGCGGGTGCGCTCGCCGACGCCAGCGAACACCGAGAAGCCGGAATGCTCGGCCGCGATGTTGCGGATCAGCTCCATCAGGGTGACGGTCTTGCCCACGCCGGCGCCGCCGAAGAGGCCGACCTTGCCGCCCTTGGCGATCGGCATGATGAGGTCGATGACCTTGATGCCGGTCTCCAGGATCTCGGTCGAGGTCGCCTGATCCTCGAACTTCGGAGCCTCGCGGTGGATGGCCCAGCGCTCCTCGCTCTGGACGTCGCCCATCTCGTCGATGGCGTTGCCCAGCACGTCCATGATGCGCCCCAGGGTCGCCTGACCGACCGGCACCTTAATGGGCGCGCCCGTCGACTCGACGTCGACGCCGCGCTGCAGGCCGTCGGTCGAACCCATGGCGATGGTCCGCACCACGCCATCGCCGAGTTGCGCCTGAACCTCAAGCGTCAAGCCGACCGAGTCGATCTTAAGGGCATCGTAAACCTTGGGCATCTCACCGCGCGGAAACTGAACGTCCACGACGGCGCCGATGATTTCCACCACGTTACCGGAACTCATAGTCTTTTCCTCTTGTGCCTTGCGGCCTCTAGCGATTCTGTCTGGATCTGGTGCCAAATCGGGCGCCCGCCACGGTCGGCGTCGTCACACAGCGGCCGCGCCGCCCACGATCTCGGAGATTTCCTGCGTGATGGCCCCCTGACGCGCCTTGTTGTAGACGAGCTGAAGCTCGCCGATCAGGTTGCCGGCATTGTCCGAGGCGGACTTCATCGCGACCATGCGGGCGGCCTGCTCGCAGGCGCCGTTCTCGACCACCGACTGATAGACGAGCGATTCGATATAGCGCGTGAGCAGGGCGTCTAGGACCGTGCGGGCATCCGGCTCGTAGATGTAATCCCAGTGGTAGGGCATGGAGTCACGCTCGCCACCGACGATGGGAACCAACTGGCGAATCACCGGACGCTGGGTCATGGTGTTCACGAACTCATTGCTAGCGACATAGATGGCATCGATCTGCTTGGCCTCGAAGGCATCGAGCATGACCTTGACCGTGCCGATCAGATCCTCGATGTGCGGCTTGTCGCCGAGATGCGTCGCCTGTCCCTTGACCTCGCCGCCGAAGCGCTTGAAGAACCCGAGCGCCTTGGAGCCGATGGTACAGAAGACGGTCTCGACGCCGGCCGCGCGCTGTTCCTTGATTTCGGTGACCAGACGGCGGAACAGATTGCTGTTCAGACCGCCGCAGAGACCACGATCGGAGGAGACGACGATGTAACCGATACGCTTGCGTTCGCGCTCGACCGCCATGTAGGAATGCCGGTATTCCGGCGTCGCGTTGGCCAGATGACTGATGACCTGGAGCATCTTCTCCGCGTAGGGGCGGGAAGCGGACATGCGGTCCTGGGCCTTGCGCATCTTGGATGCCGCGACCATCTGCATGGCCTTGGTGATCTTTTGCGTGCTCTTGATGCTCGCGATCTTGGTGCGGATTTCTTTGGCGCCTGCCATTTTTAACTCCCAGCCTCCAGCGACCAGCCACCGGCCTTTCAGCGGTGGGTGGCGGAGGTTCGATACTTGTCAAAACGCACCACGCCAGCCGACCTGGCCTCCAGTGAAGGCCGGCGGCTGATGACTGGCGGCTGTCTTACCAGGTGTTGTTCGCCTTGAAATCCTTGATCGCGGCGTGCATGCCCTGCTGGATGTCGTCGTTGTAGTCGCCGGTCTCGTCGATCTTGGCCAGCAGATCGGCTCGTGCCGATTTCATGTAGCTCTGCAGGGCGCGCTCGAAGTCGACGACTTTCTTGACGTCCACGTCATCCAGGTAGCCTTCGTTCGCGGCGAACAGCGAGATGGCCATCTGACCGACGCTCATCGGCGAATACTGGAACTGCTTCATGAGTTCGGTGACGCGCTCGCCGCGCTGGAGTTGCTTGCGGGTCGCTTCGTCCAGATCGGAGGCGAACTGCGAAAAGGCCGCCAGTTCGCGATACTGAGCCAGCGCCAGGCGGATACCGCCGCCGAGCTTCTTGATGATCTTGGTCTGGGCCGCGCCACCGACGCGCGATACCGACAGACCGGCGTTGATGGCCGGACGGATACCCGCGTTGAAAAGGTCGGTTTCCAGGAAGATCTGACCGTCGGTGATCGAGATGACGTTGGTCGGCACGAAGGCGGACACGTCGCCGGCCTGGGTCTCGATGATGGGCAGGGCGGTCAGCGAGCCGGTCTTGCCGGTGACCTTGCCGTTCGTCATCTTCTCGACGTAGTTCGGATTGACGCGCGCGGCGCGCTCTAGGAGACGCGAATGCAGATAGAAGACGTCGCCCGGATAGGCTTCGCGACCCGGAGGACGGCGCAGCAGCAGCGAGACCTGACGATAGGCCCAGGCCTGCTTGGTCAGGTCGTCATAGACGATCAGCGCGTCCTCGCCCTTGTCGCGGAAGTACTCGCCCATGGTGCAGCCGGCATAGGGGGCCAGGAACTGCATGGCCGCCGATTCGGCCGCCGCCGCCGCGACGATGATGGTGTGGTCCATGGCGCCGTGCTCCTCGAGCTTGCGCACGATGGCCGCGATGGAGGAGTTCTTCTGTCCCACCGCCACGTAGATGCACTTAACGCCGGTGCCTTTCTGATTGATGATGGCATCGATCGCCACGGCGGTCTTGCCGGTCTGACGGTCGCCGATGATCAACTCGCGCTGACCGCGCCCGACCGGAACCATGGCGTCGATCGCCTTGAGGCCGGTCTGAACCGGCTGGTCGACCGACTGGCGGGAGATAACGCCGGGAGCGACCTTCTCGATCGGCGAGGTTCCCGCCGCCTCGATTGGACCCTTGCCGTCGATCGGATTGCCGAGCGCGTCGACGACGCGACCCATCAAACCCTCGCCGACCGGAACCTCGAGGACGCGGCCGGTGCAGCGCACCCAATCGCCCTCCGAGAGATGCGTGTAGCTACCCAGCACGACCGCGCCAACCGAGTCACGCTCCAGGTTCAGCGCCAGTCCGTAGGTATCGCCCGGAAACTCGAGCATCTCGTAATACTTCGCATCGGACAGGCCGTGGATACGCACGATGCCGTCGGTCACGCTGACGACCGTGCCTTCGGTACGGGCCTCGGTCTGAAGCTCGAATTTCTCGATCTTCTGTTTGATGAGATCGCTGATCTCGGAAGGATTCAGTTGCATGGCGGTGTCCAGTTCAGAATTGCAAAGCGTGGGCCAGTTGCTTGATCTTGCCGCGCACGGAATGGTCGATGACGAGGTCCCCGGTGCGAATCTCGATTCCGCCAAGCAAGGCGCTATCGGTCTCGATGGTCAAGTCGACCTGACCGCCAAAGCGCTTCGCGAGGGATTGGGCGAGGGACTCCCGCTGATCGTCTTCAACCTCGAAGGCGCTGCGGATCAGGATGTGACGCACGCCTTGATCGGCGATACGACGCTCCTCGAAGAGCCGCGCGATCTCCGGGATGGCCGCGAGACGTGAATTGAGCGCGAGCAAACGCAGCAGGTTCGCGGCCTCCGCTGGAAGGGCATCGCCGCAGACCTCAAGAATGAGGTCACGGATCAGCTCGCGCGGCACGGTCGGATTTCCGATCTGCTCGGCCAACCGGGCCTCCGACGTCACCGCCGCCAGAAGCGCCAGGGCCTCGGACCAGACGTCGAGCCGGCCAGCCTCCCGGGCACGTTCGAAGGCGGCCTCGGCATAAGGCCGCGCGATGGTGGTCATATCTCCGGCCATGGTGTTCCCTTAGAGCTGCTTGGCGAAATCGTCGACGATCGAACGGTGGGTCCGCACGTCGATTTCTTTCTGGAGGATCTTCTCGGCGGCGGCCATGGCCAGAAGGGCGACCTTCTCGCGCAACTCCTCGCGGGCGCGATTGGTCTCGCGCTCGATCTCCGCCTGAGCGGCGGCGACCAGACGATCGCCTTCCGAGCGCGCATCGACCTTGGCTTCCTCGATGATGTCGGTGGCCCGCTTCTGAGCCTGGGTGACGACCTCGGCGGCGCTCGCCTTGGCATCCTTCAACAGCTCCAGCGCGCGCTGCTCGCCAAGCGCCTTTTCCTGGTGACCACGCTCCGCAGCGGCCAGGCCCTCGGAAATCTTGGCCTTACGCTCCGCCAACGCATTCACGATGGGCGGCCAGATATACTTCATGCAGAACCCGACGAACACCGCGAAGGTGATCATCTGGGCAAAGAGTGTCAGATTGATATTCATAGCGTTGCCTTGTGCCTTTGCCTCGGACCTAGTCAGAATGACAGGCAAGTGTCCTCGACCCGGCCGGAGCCGGATGCATCGTTAGGCAGCGAACATCAGATACAGGCCCATGGCGATCGCGATAACCGGCAGCGCGTCGACCAGACCCATGACGATGAAAAACTGGGTACGAAGCATCGGGATCAGCTCGGGCTGACGGGCCGCGCCTTCCAGGAAACGCCCACCGAGGATACCGATACCCACGCCGGCGCCAACGGCACCAAGACCGAGCATGAGGCCCGCGCCGATGAATTTGATGGCCATAGCAAAGGCTTGTGCGACTTCGAGTTCCATGAGTTCCCCCAGGGTCAATGAGTTGAGACTGAATCGTCAGTTGAAAGAAAAAGGGTCGAGCGCGAACAGCCCGGGCGATCAGTGATGTTCTTGATGCGCCATGTCCAGGTAGACGATGGTGAGCACCATGAAGATGAACGCCTGAAGCGTGATGATGAGGATGTGGAACACGGCCCAGACGAATTGCAGCACACCCGCGGTCGTGGCCAGCACGACACCGCCGCCGTACAGCAAGGCGATCAGGATGAAGATCATTTCGCCGGCATAGAGGTTGCCGAAAAGACGCAGAGCGAGCGAAACGGGCTTGGAGAGCAGACTGATACCCTCCAGGATCAGATTGGCGGGCATGCCCCACTTACCGAACGGCTGAAGCGTCAACTCACCCAGGAAACCGCCGACCCCCTTCATCTTGATGCTGTAATAAAGCACCATGAAAAAGACCGCCAGGGCCATGCCGAAGGTGGCATTGGGATCCGTCGTGGGCACGACCTTCAAATAGACGTGATGCGGATCCGCGCCGAACACCGCCATCAACTGGGCGAACAGATGCGGAATCAGATCGACCGGAATGAGATCCATCAGATTCATCAGGAAGACCCAGACGAAAATCGTCAGCGCCAGGGGGGCGACCATGGGATTCTTACCGCTGAAGGAACCGCGAACGTTTTCCTCGACGAAATCGACGATCCATTCGACGAAATTCTGCGCGGCACCCGGTACGCCAGCGGTCACGCGCTCGGCGACGCCCTTGAAGAACCAGATGAAGAGCGATCCCAGCAGGATCGAGAAAAACATGGTATCGACATTGATCGCCCAGAAACCCATCTGAGCCGCGTCCGCGCTGTCGTGAGCGAACTGGAGCCCGTGCTCGGGATGCCAACCAAGCGTCAGGTTGGTGAGATGGTGCTGGATGTATTCCTGGGAGGTGAGGGTTTCGGAAGAAGCCATCGATCATCTCTCACTACGTGGTTCGGCTGCCCATGCGAGCGGCAATCAGGGTTGGGATCACCTGGACCACGAAATAGGCCCCAAGCAACGCCGGTACATTCAATTCATCGTATGTCGCGAAGGCCGCGCCAAGGAGCGCGAGGATCAGCGCGATCTTGGCGGCCTCGGCGCCATAAAAACGTAAAACCAAGGATCCGATGGCCTGGGCGCGATAGCCGCGAAACACCAGGGCCGCGAGCAGAGCATTCGCCAACAAGCAAATTCCCGCCCCGACCAAGACTGAAATCGCGATTGGAGCGCCGAACGACAGGGCTAAAACCACCAGAACCAAACCTAGAATCAACTGATTCTTTAGTATCCGCCTGGCCTGGAGAGCGTCCGGCTGTTGCATCGGGTCATCATGAATGGGATGGGCGCGACGCCCATAAGCCGCGAAGTATAAGCGGTCGCGGATATAGGGTCAACGCAACCACGGAGTTTTTGATGAGGCCATTGATCGGCACCGGGGTCGGAGAGCTATTTCCGCGCACGACCGGCCTCACTGAATATGCGCGAGAATTCCATCGAGTTCGTCCAGATTGTTGTAGGCGATCACCAGCTTGCCGCCCCCCCGGTGGCCGTGCTGAATCTGGACCCTGGCGCCCAGCCTGTCGGTCAGATCGGACTGGAGCCGCCGGATGTTGGGATCCTCCGCCGGCCGGGCCGGCACCTCCTCTCCGGCGTCCTCCTGCTGGAGACGCCGCACCAGCCGCTCGGTCTCGCGCACCGAGAGCCCGCCCGCCACCACCTGACGCGCGGCACGACTTTGAGCCGCCCCCTTGAGCCCAAGGAGCGCGCGGGCATGCCCCATCTCCAGCCGCGACTGTTCCAGGAACTCCTTGACGTCCGGGTTCAGCTCCAGCAGACGCAGCAGATTGGTCACCATGGTGCGCGACTTGCCGACCGCCTCGGCGACCTGCTGGTGGGTCAGGGCGAACTCGCTGATCAGCCGCTCCAGCGCGCCCGCCTCCTCGAGCGGATTCAGATCGGCGCGCTGAATGTTCTCGATCAGCCCGATCGCCAGCGCCGAGGGTTCGTCGACCTCGCGAACGACAACCGGGATCCTGACCAGACCGGCCTGCTGGCAGGCGCGCCAGCGGCGCTCGCCGGCGATGATCTCGTAGCGCGCGCCGGTCTCGCCGGGCTCGGCCAGGGGTCGCACCACGATCGGCTGGATCACACCCTGGGCGACGATGGAATCGGCCAACTCGCGCAGCGCGTCCGGATCGAAGTCGCGGCGCGGCTGGTAGCGGCCGCGCTGGATATGCTCCAGCGGCAGATGGACCAGCGACTCGGCCAAACGCGGATCCGCGACCGGCTCGCTCGCGACATCCAGGCTGACCACGGGCGCGCGCGCCGCTCCGAGCAGGGCATCCAGACCCCGCCCCAGGCCCTTCTTCTTCGTCAAGGATTTCTGATCGCTATCCATTCGCTGTCCAGTCAAGCCGCGTGGCGGCGTTTTTCGTAACGTCGCAGCAACTCGCTCGCGAGCGACAGATAGGCGATCGCGCCCTTCGAGAGTGGATCGTAGATTAGGGCCGATTGACCATGACTCGGCGCCTCGGCCAGCCGGACATTACGCGGGATGATGGTGCGGTACACCTGATCCTTGAAGTGGGTGATGAGCTGGGTCGAGACCTGATTCGCCAGATTGTTGCGCGGATCGTGCATGGTCCGAAGGATTCCCTCGACACGCAGCTCCTGATTGCGGCTCTCGCGGATCTGCTCAATGGTGTCGAGCAGGGAGGACAACCCCTCAAGGGCGTAATACTCGCACTGGATCGGGATCAGCACCCCGCGCGCGGCGACCAGGGCGTTGACCGTGAGCATGTTGAGCGAGGGCGGACAGTCGATGATGACCAGCTCATAGGCCTCGGCCGCGCCGCCCAGAACCTTGCTCAGACGCCGCTCGCGGTCGTCCGAGCTGATGAGTCCGATCTCGGCGGCGGTCAGATCCGCGTTGGACGGCAGCAGATCGAATCCGGGCGCCGGCTCGGTGACGCGCTGGATGCAGTCCGCGATGGGGATGTCCGTCAGCAGCAGGTCGCAGGCGGTGTAGTCGACGCGATGCTTGTCGATCCCGCAACCCATGGTGGCGTTGCCCTGGGGATCCAGGTCCACCAGCAGGACGCGACGCTTCATCGAGGCCAGCGAGGCGGCCAGGTTGACCGCCGTGGTGGTCTTGCCGACGCCGCCCTTCTGATTGGCGATCGCGATGATGTTGACCATGGTCGGCTCAATCACTCCGGAGTTCGAACAAATGACGTGGAAGGTCGAGGAAAGGGACCGTCAGCCGGTGAATGGTCAGCGACGCCGGGGACAGGCCGGGGATCCCGGCCTGGGCCTCCGCGAGGCGGCCCTTCATCAGCAGCAGCCGGCCGGGACGCGCCAGCCAATCCAGGGTCGGGCCGCGCAGGATGTCGTCGGCGGCCAGGGCGCGGCTCGCTATGGTACTGAATTTCAGCCCCGGCCGGTATGTCTCGATACGCGCCTGGACCGGCTCCACGTTGTCCAGTCCAAGTTCCATGACCGCCTGGCGCACGAAACGGACCTTCTTGCCGTTGCCGTCGAGCAGCCAGAAGCGGCGCTCGGGCGAGAGGATCGCCAGCGGCAGACCCGGCAGACCGGCTCCGGTGCCGATATCCAGCAGGGTCTCGCCGAACAGGAAGGGCTGGATGGAGAGACTGTCGAGCAGATGCCGGGCGACCATCTCGAGCGGATCCCGGACGGCGGTCAGGTTATAGGTCTGGTTCCAGCGCCTCAGCAGATCGAGAAACTGGAGCAAGCGCCCCCGCTGCTCCGGCGTCGGGACCAGCCCAAGCTGGGCGACGCCCTGGTCCAGACGGGTTTCGATGTCCCCACGCGCGACCGCGTCAAGCTCCAGGCGGTGTGATTCCTTCATGGCCGGGCGGACTGGCGCTTGAGATGAATCAGCAGCAGGGAAACCGCCGCCGGCGTTACACCCGGAATCCGCCCCGCCTGACCCAGGGTCGCCGGGCGGACCCGATTGAACTTCTCGCGCACCTCGACGGAGAGTCCACGCACCTGGTCGTAATCGAAATCATCCGGCAGCACCTTGAGCTCCTGCTCGCGCTGACGCTCGATCTCGGCGCTCTGACGGCCGATGTAACCCGCGTAGCGGGACTGGATCTCCAGTTGCTCGGCGACCTCCGGGGCGACCGGCTCGGGCGGATCGCCGCTGAGCGCGCGGATCCCCGCGTAGCCCACATTGGGACGCGCCAGCAGATCCAGGGCGCGCGCCTCGCGACGCAGGGGCTCGCCCAAAATCCGGGTGGCCAGAGTCGGATCCAGTGTTTCGGGACGCACCCAGAGGTCTCGCAAACGCTCGCGCTCGCGTTCGATCGCCTCGCGTTTTTCCTCGAACCGCCGCCATTGATCGTCCCCGACCAGTCCGAGCCGGCGCCCCATTTCGGTCAGGCGCAGATCGGCATTGTCCTCGCGAAGCATGAGCCGGTACTCAGCACGACTGGTGAACATGCGGTAGGGTTCGCTGGTCCCACGGGTGATGAGGTCGTCGACCATGACCCCGAGATAGGCGTCGTCGCGGCGCGGATGCCAGGGCTCGCGCGCCTGAACCTGGAGCGCGGCATTGGCCCCGGCCAGCAGGCCCTGGGCGGCGGCCTCCTCGTAGCCGGTGGTTCCATTGATCTGGCCGGCCAGGAAGAGTCCCTGGAGATGGCGGCTTTCCAGCGATGGCCCGAGATCGCGCGGATCCAGGAAGTCATATTCGATCGCATAGCCGGGCCGGGTCAGATGCGCCCGCTCCAGGCCCATGATCGAGCGCACCAGCGCCTCCTGGATGTCGTAGGGCAGGCTGGTGGAGATGCCGTTGGGATAGACCTCGTGGGTCGAGAGCCCCTCCGGCTCGATGAAGATCTGATGCGAGGTCTTGTCGGCGAAGCGCACGATCTTGTCCTCGATCGAGGGACAGTAGCGCGGTCCGACCCCCTCGATGACGCCGGTGAAGAGCGGCGAACGCAAGAGTCCGGAACGAATGATGTCGTGCGTGCGTTCATTGGTATGGGTGATATGGCAACTGACCTGACGCGGATGGTCCTGGGGACATCCGAGATAGGAGAAGACCGGAACCGGATCGTCGCCCGGCTGCTCGGCGAGCCGGCTGAAATCGATGGTGCGCGCATCGAGGCGCGGCGGAGTGCCGGTCTTGAGACGCTCGATCCGGAAGGGCCATTCGCGCAGCCGCCGCGCCAGGGCGTTGGAGGGTGGATCCCCCGCC
>NZ_NRRG01000060.1 GCF_016583575.1 Thiocystis violacea | reverse complement strand
GCAAAGGCGATGGCGAGCCCGGCTTGAAGACCATCTGGCTGGGCTTGCCGCGCGTCATGGACTTCGCCGCTGGGATCAAATAGGCCAGGGAGATGTCGGACACGGAGAGTTGTGTGTAATGGGATGGAGTTAACCCTCCGGGACAGTCCGCGAGATCACAGCGAATCTGGGTTGAGCGACTGGTTTAGTAAACCGCAGGCGTAGAGCTTGGCAGGGGAAGGTGTCCGCTACCGGACGGTCCCATCAATGGTTATCGGGTTCGGAGACAAGCGTTGCCAGCCACGAGGAAGATCAGCGCCGAGTCACACGCAAGATTTATGTGGTGGACTGGGCGGTGGGCTGAACAATCTACTGGAAATAAAATGCCATTTTATTCAGCAACATGAGCGCATTAATTGGCGGAGAGGGAGGGATTCGAACCCTCGATAGGTTATTAGCCTATACACACTTTCCAGGCGTGCTCCTTAAGCCACTCGGACACCTCTCCGGGAAGTTGGGATATCTCTCGGTCTTTGCTCGTGAATACGATCTTCACTGGGGCGAACAGTCGACCGAGGCTCCCTGTCGTTCGAGAGCCGCGAAAGATACATGAAGCGGGCTCCGGTTTCAAACCGCTCTTCGATTCCCCAGCCATTCTCGGTTTGGCCACCTTACCCGCTGTTGGGCGTCGGGGGGCGCGGGATCGGAGTTCTTGACCATCGAGCACCAATCAGACGCCTCGGTCCCGGGAGGCGCGCGCCTCTCCAAAACCGACCGCGCCGTGCTCTGACATGGAACCCCTGATGGCGATTCGTTATAACCCAGATGTCGAAGCCTGTTGTGAACGCCATACTCGTAAGCGGGAAGGGCAAAATGTTCGCCATCGGCGCCGCGATGCGATGTGTAAACTCGTGCATCATCGGCTGATGAGGATGTCCGCGGGGATCGATCGCGCGGCGTCTTCCTCGCGGGAGCCATTGGTCATGGGACGCACTTGCCGCACATGATGAAGAGGCGTCCTCCGCGCCTTGGCGACTCAAACAATAAGACACATCAACTGAGGAGGCTCACGCATGCTCTCACTGGACGCATCAGCAGTACGCCTCGGCGCCACTGCCGCGAACAAGACGGACGCCATCCGTCAGGTCGGCCAGATCCTGATCGACGCCGGCTATATCGAGCCCGGCTATGTGGACAGCCTGCTGGCGCGGGAGAAGGTCGCCAACACCTTCCTCGGCAACGGCATCGCCATCCCGCACGGCGTGCCCAAGGATCGCGGGCTGATCAAGCAAACCGGGGTGGCGGTGCTCCAGGTGCCGGATGGGGTGGACTGGAACCCAGGCGACCGGGTGCATCTGGTGGTCGGCATCGCGGCCAAGTCCGACGAGCACTTGCAGATCCTCACCAATCTGACCGATGTGCTCGGCGACCCCACCGAGGCGGCGCGTCTGGCGCGTACCAAGAACGCCACGGATATCGAGCGGCGTCTCTCCTCCGGCGCATCGCCGGCCGAGCGCCCTGCCCCGCAGCCGCTGCCGGACGACCTGCCCAACCACTTCGACATCACCATCGCCAGCCCGCACGGACTGCACGCCCGCCCGGCAACGGCGCTGGTGGACATCGCCAAGGGCTTCGAGGCGACCATCCGGGTGCGTCACGGCGACCGCGCCGGGGATGCCAAGAGCCTGATCGCCCTGCTGAATCTCGGGATCGCGTCGGGCGCGACCATCCGCGTCATGGCGGAGGGCCGCGATGCGGACGCGGCGCTGAGGGCGCTGCGCGAGGCGATCGAGGCGGGTCTGGAGGAGGAGGAAGAAGCCGGCCCGACCGCGACCGACCTGCCCCGGATCGACTGGGAAGGCCGCAGCATCGACGGCGTCGCCGCCTCCCCCGGTCTGGCCCTGGGGCCGATCTGGCAGTACCAGCGCGGCAAGATCGTGGTGGCAGCGACCGCGCGCGATCCCGCCGCCGAGCTGATCCGGCTGGACCGCGCCATCGAGGCCGCCAAGCGCGAGCTGGCGGAACTCTATGAAGAGGTCAAGTCCCGCTCCGGGGCCGGCAAAGCGGCCATCTTCCGCGCCCATGCCGAGTTCCTGGGCGACGAGGGCCTGATCGAGACCGCCCGCGCCCTCATCCGCACGGACGCCCGCAGCGCCGGCTATGCCTGGGAACAGAGCTTCGGACAGCAGGCCAAGACGCTTGCCGCCCAAAAGGACGCCCTGCTCGCCGCCCGCGCGCTGGATCTGCGCGATGTCGGCCGGCGCGTGCTGCGCCTGCTCGCCGAGCGCATCGAGGACGAGCCCAAGCTGCCGGAGACCCCGGTGATCCTGGTCGCGGACGACCTCAGTCCCTCGGACACCGCGCGGCTCGATCCGGCGCTGGCGCTCGGCATCTGCACGGGGTCTGGGGGGCCAACCTCGCACACCGCCATCATCGCCCGCTCGCTCGACATCCCGGCCGTGGTCGGCGCGGGCGACTCGGTGCTCGACCTCACCGACGGCACGCTCATCGTGCTCGACGGCCACAGTGGAACCCTGGTGCTCGCGCCCACCGACACTGATCGGGCCAACGCCCAGCGCGCCCAGGCGGACATGGCGACCCAACGCGAGGCCGAGCGGCGCGCCTGCTATCAGCCGGCGATCATGACCGACGGGGCGCGCATCGAGGTGGTCGCCAATATCGCCGCGCCCGAAGAAGCGGCCAAGGCGGTCGAGGCCGGCGGCGAAGGCGTGGGCCTGCTGCGCACCGAGTTCCTCTTCCTGGGCCGCGACCAGGCCCCGACCGAGGACGAGCAGACGGCGGCCTATACCCAGATGGTCAAGTCCTTGAACGGACTGCCGATCATCATCCGCACCCTGGACATCGGCGGGGACAAGTCGGTGCCCTACATGGCGATGCCGGTGGAGGAGAATCCTTTCCTCGGCGAGCGCGGCATCCGGCTCTGCCTCAACCGCCCGGAGCTGTTCCGCACCCAGTTGCGCGCCATCTTCCGCGCCGCCGCCAGCGGCCCGGTGCGCATCATGTTCCCCATGATCTCGACCCTGGAGGAGCTGAGACGCGCCAAGGCGCTGACCGAGGAGGTGCGCCAGGAGGTCGGCGCCGATCCGGTCGAGATCGGCATCATGATCGAGGTGCCCTCTGCGGTGATGATGGCCGATGAGCTGGCGGCCGAGGCGGACTTCTTCTCGGTCGGCTCGAACGATCTCACCCAATACTGTCTGGCCGTCGACCGCATGCACCCCATGCTCTCGCGTCAGGCGGACGGTCTGCACCCGGCGGTGCTGCGCATGATCGACCTGACCGTCAAGGCGGCGGACAAGGCCGGCAAGTGGGTCGGCGTCTGCGGGGGCATCGCGGGCGATCCCCGCGGGGTGGTGATCCTCGCCGGGCTGGGCGTGAAAGAGCTGTCGGTCAGCATCCCCAGCATCGCGGCGGTCAAGGCGCAGATCCGTGCGCTCTCCATGGTGCAGGCGAAGGACCTCGCCCGGCGCGCCCTCGCCTGCCCGACCGCCGCCGCCGTGCGGCGGCTGCGCTGAGGGGGCGGCCATGCGCATCGCCACACTCAGTCTCAACCCCGCCATCGACCAGACCGCGCGCGTCCCCAGCTTCACCGCCGGGCGCGTCAACCGGGTCGAGTGGGAGCAGTCGGACGCCGGCGGCAAAGGGGTCAATGTCGCCTCCTTCCTGGCCGACGCCGGCCTTCAGGTCGCCGCGACCGGGCTCTTCGGCAGCGCCAACATCGAGCCCTTTCTGGAGCTGTTCGCCCGCAAGGGGATCGACGACCGCTGCGTCCGTCTGGCCGGACGCACCCGGGTCAACGTCAAGATCACCGACCCGGTGCTGGACCAGGTCACCGACATCAACTTCCCCGGGCTCTCGCCGACGGCTGCGGACCTGGCACGGCTGACCAAGACGCTCGACCAGCTCCTCGCCAAGATCGACTGGCTGGTGCTCTCCGGCAGCGTCCCGGCCGGGGTGCCGAGCGACATCTACACCGGACTCATCGACCAGCTCCAGGCACGCGGCAAGCAAGTGCTGCTGGACGCCAGCGGCGCGCCCTTCGCCGAGGCGGTGAGCCACGGACCGGACGTCATCAAGCCCAACATCGACGAGCTGGCCGAGCTGGTCGGCCGACCACTGGCGGGACCGGGGGATGTGCTGGACGCGGCGCGCAGCCTGATCGCGGGCGGCATCGGGCTGGTCGCCGTCTCCATGGGGGCCGACGGCGCGGTCTTCGTCGAGGGCGAGGCCGCCGTGCTCGCCACCCCGCCGAGGATCAGCGTCAAGAGTACCGTCGGGGCGGGCGACGCCATGGTCGCCGGCATCCTCACCGCCACCGCGCGGGGGCTGGATCTGGCCGACAAGGCCCGGCTCGCCACCGCCTTTTCGCTCGGCGCGCTCGGGGAGCTTGGGCCGCACCTGCCGGCGATGTCCGTCATCGACGGGTTCGCCGCGCGGGTTGGGGTCGAGGCATTGAAATAGGAATCGTAGGATGGGCAAAGCCCGTGGAAGCCGGTCGAGTCTGGCTGTGAGGCTGGCCGGGCGCGCCCATATTCACGGCTCCGAGGCTTGAAGGATGGGCACGCCCGACCATCGCCAGCGCAAGACACGGACGTCGATACGCGGGCTTTGCCCATCCTACGACCTTCGTGGCTCGCATTGATTTCTGACGGATTCCGGAGAACAGCATGGCCAAGCTCATCGCAGTCACCTCATGCCCCACGGGCATCGCGCACAGCCTCATGGCGGCGGAGGCGATCAAGCGCACCGCCGACCTCATGGGTCACGCAATGCAGGTCGAGATCCACGGCGCCGAGGGCACCACCAACCGCCTCTCGGACGCGACCATCGCCGCCGCCGACGCGGTGCTGATCGCCGCCGACATCCATGTCGAGATCGAGCCCTTCGGCGATAAGCCGATGCTCACGGTCTCGACCGGGCGCGCCATCCGCGAGACCCAGGCGGTGCTTGGGGAATTGCTGGCGTTGGTTCCTGGTCTGGCGGCGACCGCGCCACCGGTCGCGACCGAACCGGCAGCGACTCAGGCGACAGCTCAGGCCAGCGGCCGGCGCATCGTCGCCATCACCGCCTGCCCGACCGGCATCGCCCACACCTTCATGGCGGCGGACGCGCTCAAGAAGGCCGCAGTGGCGGCGGGCGACAGTATCAGTGTGGAAACCCAGGGCTCGGTCGGGGCCAAGAACCAGCTCACCGACGAAGACATCGCGACGGCGGATCTGGTCATCATCGCCGCCGACACCCACGTCGATCCCTCGCGCTTCGCCGGCAAGCTGCTCTACTCGACCTCGGTCGGCGCGGCGGTCAAGGGCGCGGCGGACGTCATCACCAAGGCCAAGACCGGGGCGACCATCGCCGGCGGTACGGCCCCGTCGAAGGCGGCTGCGGAGAAATCCTCTGGCAGAAAAATGGAAGGCGCCTACAAACACCTGCTGACCGGCGTCTCCTACATGCTGCCGATCGTGGTCGCGGGCGGGCTCTGCATCGCCCTGTCCTTCGTCTTCGGCATCGAAGCCTTCAAGGAAAAGGGCACGATCGCGGCGGCGCTGATGGACATCGGCGGGGGCGCGGCCTTCAAGCTGATGATCCCCATCCTCTCCGGCTACATCGCCTACTCGATCGCGGACCGGCCGGGACTCACGCCCGGACTCATCGGCGGCATGCTCGCCATGAACCTGGAGGCCGGCTTCCTCGGCGGCATCATCTCCGGCTTTCTCGCCGGCTACATCGCCCTGCTGATCCGCGACTGGGTGAAACTGCCCCAGAATTTCGAGGGACTGAAGCCGGTGCTGGTCATCCCGCTGCTCTCGACGCTGGCGGTCGGCCTGCTGATGATCTACGTGGTCGGCGCGCCGGTGAAGACCATCATGGAGACCATGACCGCCTTCCTGCAGGGCATGGGCTCGACCAACGCCGTCATCCTGGGTCTGATCCTCGGCGGCATGATGGCGGTGGACATGGGCGGACCCATCAACAAGGCCGCCTACACCTTCGCGGTCGGGCTGCTCACCAGCGACACCTTCATGCCCATGGCCGCCGTCATGGCCGCCGGCATGACCCCGCCGCTCGGCATCGCCATCGCCACCCTGGTCGGACGCAGCCGCTTCACCCAGGCCGAGCGCGAAGCCGGCAAAGCCGCCGGCGTGCTAGGACTCTCCTTCATCACCGAGGGCGCCATCCCCTTCGCGGCGAAAGACCCGCTGCGGGTCATCCCCGCCGCCATCCTCGGCTCAGCGGCGGCCGGCGCCATCTCCATGTATTTCGAGATCGGACTGCGCGCCCCGCACGGCGGCGTCTTCGTGCTGGCGATCCCGAACGCGGTGAGCGATCTCGGCTGGTACGCGGCGGCGATCGCCATCGGGGCGCTCATCACGGCCACCGCGCTGCTGATCCTAAAGCCCTCGCTGGAGGAGCCCAAGGCCACTGAACTGGCTGGCGCGGCCAATCGCTAAGGAACCGATGTCCTTTTTTCGATCCGGCTGTCCCGTGCCGCGCGAGCGAGGGTTACCCCCGGCCATGCCGGGGGAATCGGATCAGAACTCCGGACGCGGGGTCGTGGCCGTCTCGACCGGCAGGATCGGATACTCGACCTTCGGAACCTCGCCCGTCAGGGCCGTGAGGAAGCTGGCGATCTTGCCCGCCTCTTCGTCATTGATCTCGGTGCCGAGTTGCGCGGTGCCCATCACGGCCACGGCCTGGGCGAGATCCCAGATCTGGCCGGAATGGAAGAAAGGCGCGGTCAGGGCGATGTTGCGCAAGGGCGCGGCGCGGAAGACGTACTCGTCGGAGGCGGATTTGGTGACCTGGAAACGTCCCTTGTCACCGGGCGGCAGGATGTCGGCGCCGGGCTTCTTGATCAGACCGAAGGGGAAGTAGTTCTCGCCACCGATGTTGACTCCGCTGTGGCAGGAGGCACAGCCGCGGTCGATGAAGAGCGACAAGCCTTCCTTCTGCTCGGCGGTCATGGCGGCGTCCTCGCCGGCCATGAATTTGTCGAAGGGTGCGCCGGGCGTCACCAGGGTGACCTCGAAGGCCTCGATGGCCTTGGCCATGTTGTCGAAGCTGACCGGATCGGCCTCGCCGCCGAAGGCGGTACCGAAGCGATCGACATACTCCGGCATGCTCTTGAGGGTGACCACCACCTGCTCGGGCTTGTTAGCCATCTCGACCCCCGCCTGCACCGGACCCTTGGCCTGGGCCTTGAGATCCTCGGCGCGGCCATCCCAGAACTGCGCCGAATTGAAGACGGCGTTGAAGACGGTCGGTGCGTTGCGTGGACCCTTCTGCCAGCCATGACCGACCGAGGTCGGCAGATTGTCGTCGCCGCCGGTGCCCAGGTTGTGACAGGTATTGCAACTGATCAGCCCGCTCGCCGAGATGCGCGGATCGAAGAAGAGCATCTTGCCGAGTTCGATCTTCTCGGGGGTGATGGGATTGTTCGCGGGCTGCTGCATCGCGTCGGGCAGCGCCGCGAGCCCGGCGTCGGACGCCTTCGCCCGCAGTTCCTGGTCACTGGCCGAGACGCTCGATGAAACGATGAGCGCCAGCGAGGCGATCGCGAGGGTCGATGTTCTCATTCGAGGATGCTCCTCTGTTCGAGTGGTTGAATTACGCCTCGTCAAATCAGAATATCGGAAAATACTCATGTGAGTCGTCGAGGCGTGTGCAACCCTAGAGTAACAAGGGGTTCAAGGCCAATTCGGTAAATCTATGGGGCCAATCGAGGAAGCCGATCGGCAAGCGTCCGGCCAATTACGTCCATCCCGCCTTCCGCCGGATCCGCAAGATGAGCTAGAGCCAGCCGCCGCGCCGAAAGCGCCAGATCATGAAGCCGGCAATGGACAGACACAGGCCCCAAAAGATCGGGTAGGTATAGCGCCAACCGTTCTCCGGGATGGGCATGTTCATCCCATAGACGCCGGCCAGAAAGGTGAGCGGGATGAAGATGGTCCCGATGATGGTGAGCACCTTCATGATGTCATTGGTGCGATTGGAGACGATCGAGACGTAGGTCTCGGTCACCGCGCTGGCGATCTCGCGGTAGGTCTCGATCAGGTCGATGATCTGGATGCCATGGTCGTAGACGTCACGGAAGTAGGTCTGGGTGATCGCCGAGAGACCTTCGTGCGGCTCGCGCTGGAGCTGGGACACCAGCTCGCGCATCGGCCAGGCACTGCGGCGGATCATAACGAGATCCCGCTTGATCTGATGCAGGGCCTGCAGACAGTCCGCGCGCGGGCGCTCCAGAACCTCCTCCTCGGCCAGTTCCAGACGCTCGGAGATGGCGTCGAGCAGGGGAAAGTAGTGATCGACCAGGGCGTCGATCAGGGCGTACAGGAGAAAGCTCGCATCGTGCTCGCGCACCCGCGAGCGCGGGCTGGCGAGTCGACGCGCGATCTCGTCGATGGCCGGGCTGGAGGTCTGCTGAAAGCTCAGGAGGGTGGTGCGCCCGAGGAAGAAGCCGATCTGCTCGGGCGTCATCTCATGCGCCTCCGTCAGGCGCACGCCGCGCGCGACGACGAAGAGCCGTCCCGGCTGTTCGCCGGTGCCGGGAAAGTCCTCGAGCTTCGGGCGATGGCCGACATGGAGGACGTCCTCGATGGCGAGCGGATGCAGTTGATACTTCTCCGCCAGCGCGCGAATCACGGCCTGATCCTGCAAACCCTCGACATGGATCCAGCGTACCTTGGTCCAGGACGGCCGGTGGACGGCCAGAAAGGCCCCGATGTCGGCAACCTGCTGAGTCTCTATGCGTTCCGGGCTGTAGTCGGTGCAGACGACCCGCGCGGGATGCTCGACTGCCGTCTGGGTCAGCTCATGGTATTCGATGCCGGCGGCCAACCCCGGCGCGGCGGGCTTGGGTCGCGGCAGCCGTGCGCGCGCGGCCCGCTTGACAGGGCTGTTCCGCGCGGACTTGGCGTGCCGCTGGCGCGCCTGCGCCGGATGCTCCACGCCATCGGACGGAGCGGTCGCCGGCCTCGCCTCCGCACCCTCTGGCCGCCCGTTGCTGGGGTCGCGCATCATGCCTGAATCCCATCGCTGAATGCCGGCCATCACTATCGGCCGGGGCGCGGCGGGGATCAAGTCCACCCCTACCGCGGACGATTCGAGCGGGATGGATCCTGAACCCGCCCCTGGTCAGCCTCGGTCCTATCCGTCCGTCCCGAATAGACCATCCAGTGCGGCTCGGATCCGCTCGATCACATCCTCCCAATCCCCCGCCCTTTGTTGACGAAACAGCCGCGCCGTCGGATACCAGGGGCTATCCGCGCGTTCAAGCAGCCAGCACCCGTCGCTGGGCTGGCCCAGCAGCATCCACAGGGGCTTGCCAAGTGCCCCGGCCAGGTGCGCCAAGGGGGTATCCACGCTGATCACGAGATCGAGCTGATCGATCAACGCGGCGGCGCGGGCGAAATCAGTTAGCTCCGGCTCAAGGTTGATGACGCCATGGGCGTCCAGCCAGGCGGCGTCCGACGCGGCGATCGGTGTTTGCAGGCTATACCAGCCGGCCTTCGACGCCGTGAACAGTGGGGCCAGTCGCTCGATTGGACAGGAGTGGTGACGGTTTCCGGGATGCGTCGCCGCGTCTGCCCAGAGCAGGCCGATCCGGGGCGTGTCGGCCGCCAGTCGCGGCACACCGAGGTGGTCCGGCGCGCGCAGGTAAGGCACTGTGGCGGGCAGGTTATCGAGCTGGCAGTCCAGCACACCGGGCAGGCTCGACAGGGGGCAATAGAGGTCGAAGCGGTCGGGCGGGATGTCGAGGCGTGTCTCGGCCACGCCCTCGACACCGCCCAGGAGCGGACGCAGCACATCGGCGCAGACCAGGATCAGGCGTCGACAACGGCGCGCGGCCGGCGGCAGGAAACGGGCGAACCGAATGGCCTCGCTCGCGTTGCGCTCGGTGAACACCAGCAGGGTCTTGTCCGTGATGGCCTCGCCTTGCCAGCGCGCCTGCGGGCCGCTGAAGGTCAGGCGGCCCGGCAGGCGCCAGCGCCACTCATATTCGCTCCAGCCCTCGGCGTAGCGGCCCAGTTTCAGCAGCAGGAGCGCCCGATTGACATGGGCCGTGGCGTACTGACGGTCCGCGGCGATGGCGGCGTCGAAGTGTTCGATCGCCTCGCCCCAGCGCTCCTGTCCGGCGCGGCACAGCCCCAGGCTGTTGTGCGCCTCGGCATGAGCGGGCTGCGCGGCGATGACCTGGACGAGTTCAGGCTCCGCCTCGCTCCAGCGTTCGGCCTCCACCAGGGCCACTCCAAGCTGAAAACGCGCCGTCGGATGGTGCGGATCCTGGCCCAGCACCTCGCGATAGAGGGCGCGGGCTTCCTCCAGTCGCCCCTCTTGGTGCCGCGCGTTGGCGCGCTCCAGCACGGCGAGAAGCGGATCGGCGGCCACGACCTGCCCGAGCGCCTCATCGGGCAGGGAATAGGAGGTGCGCAGCAGGGCATCGGTGGCCTCCAGCAGGATCGGGAAGCGGTGGGGCAGTAGTTGCACGGCGAAAATCTCCTGCACCGCGCCGGTGAAGACGACGAAGGCGACGATGGCGCCATCGGTCAGGTCCACCACCCACACCCCGCAGTGCCGCTCGGCCACCCGCTCGGTCAGCGGCAGTCCGGCAAAGATGGCGGTCTCACGCACCTGTGACAGTCCCACGAAGGCATAGCGGCCCGCGAAATCGAGTCCACGGGTGAAACCGGGCAGCTCGGCGATCACCCGCGGCCTCCCACCGGCCGGATCGATGGTTGTCAGGGTGCCGGCGCCGGACTCCAGCAGCCAGAGCCGGTCGGCCTGCCAGCGCGGCGAATGCGGCATGGACAGGCCACGCGCGATCACCCGCCCGCCCGGCACCTCCAGCAGCACCCCGCCGCGCGCCTTGTTCGTCCGCCAGCCGGCCGGGCTGTCGGTTTCACCCAAGGCCGTGACGTAGGCCGGGCGGCCGTTTCGGAGGGCCAGGCCATTGAGGTGACAGCGATCGGTCAGGTCATAGCCGCTGACGAACGGCGGGCGCCAGCGCGGCACCACGCTGTAGGCCGGATCGAGCGTGCAGAGACAGGACATCCGGGTGTTGACCAGCCAGAGTTCATCATCGTCGGCATAGACCAACTCGTGACTGTCGATGTCTCCGGTCACATGCATGCGGCGTGGCAGATAACAGGCGTCGCAGGGCTCCGGGAGTTTCGCGCCGACCGCCGGCAGGTCGCGGTACTCCCAGACCTGGAAGCCCGTAGCGACGGCCAGTCGCCCGCCCCGTGCCGCCAGCCCCATGGGTCTGTCCAGAGCGCAGAAATGGGTGTTCAGCACCCCGTCCCGGGCGCGCAGCAGAATGATCCGCCCGGATTGATAGGTGGAGACCAGCAGCGTAGCGCCAAGCTGTTGGAGCAGCGCCGGGAAGGATGGGGTGTGTTGGCTGGTAAACACGGCGGGACTCGCGGACAGGGGCTAGAAGTCCAGTGCGCTCAGCGTCGCCTTGGTCACGGCATCCTTGATCAGCAGCCGCACCACGCCGCTGGCGTTGGTCCCGAGCACCGCCAGCTCCGGTTTCCCATTGCCGTTCATGTCGGGCAGCACGGTCAGATCCAGCGGCTGGAGCCGTTCGAACCAGATCTTGCGCACCAGGGCACCCGTCACGGCATCGTACAACTCCGCCTGCAGCGAGCCGTTGGCGTCACCTCTCAGCACCGCGAACGCGGGGTTGCCGTTGCCCGTAACCTTGAGCACCGTGGCCAAGCGCGCCGGGGTGGTCCCCTTGGGTAGCCAGAGGTTTTTGACCAGCGCCCCGTCGCGGGCGTTGCGCCGTTCCACCTTGGGCTGGCCCGCCGTGTTGGTCGCGAGCATGGCGAGTGTCGGGGCCGGCTGACCATGGCCCGCGGCCAGCGCCGCCAGGTCGATCGGCTGGAACCCCTGGCCGAAGGAGATCTGGCTCAGCCGCCAACCCCCGCGGCTGTCCCGGATCTCGGCGGTCGGCGCCCCCGTGCGCGCCAGGCGTCCCAGCACCGCGAGTTCGGACGAGCCATTGCGGTTGAGATCCGCCACCGCCTCCAGGCGTGGCGACGCGAGGACGGAATCGTAGGCGATCACCTTCAGAAGCGCATCGGTGAGGGTGTCGCGGATCTCCACCCGCGAGCGCTGATCCGCGCCCTGTCCCAGAATGGCCAGCTCCGGGGCGCCATTGCCGTTGACATCAGGTACCAGCGCCAGATCGAGCGGGGCGTAGGCCGGATCGAGGGCGAGACTGCGTAACTGGGCACCGATGCGGGCGTCCATGACGAACACCGAGGCCGTACCTCCCGCCGCGTCCTCAAGCAGCACCGCGATGTCCGGGATGGCGTTGCCGTCGATGTCGCCGAGCGCCAGGATCCGCGTGGGGGTTGCGCCCGAGAAGCCGTCCTGCGACTCGAAGGCGCCGATATCCAGACGCCCCCCGGAGACCCGGGCAAAGCCGGAGCCGCGCTGATCGAACGCGGGCGGCGGGGCGAAGGTGGGATCGCCGCGATCGAGCGCCGGACTGCCGGCGAGCAGGGCCTGCGTCAGGGTCGGGCCGCCGTTGTCCTGGAGGGGGCCGAGTTGGGGCTCGGCGCCGAAGAGGTTGGAGCCAAACGTCACCTCCTGGATGATCGCCCCGTCGCGGTTCTCGATCAGGGAGAAATCGGCCGTGAACTGGCCCTGGAGGTCTGGTGAACTGTCCGTCGCGCGATTGTCCGCGATGAGGCTATTCCGCAGGGCCAGCGTGAAGTCGGTGATGGCCACGCCGCCGCCCTGGGACGCGGCATTGTCGGCAACCGTGGTATTGGCCAAGGTCAGCGAGATGGGTTGGGTCAGTCCAGGGAACCCCTTGAGGTAAATGCCGCCGCCCTGCGTGGCCTCGTTGCCTGAAATGGTGGTGTTTTCGATGCTCAGGGATCCGATCGTCAAATATCCGATGGAATTGAAAAATGCCAACCTTGACCAGTCCGCGAAGATTCCCCCACCGACGAGTCCCGCGGGGATCACATCCGGCGGAGTGGGTGGAAGATTGGCGGCGACATTGTCGGCAATCGTACTGTGGCGAATCTCCACGGTGAAAGCGGGAGCGTCCAGCCAGAGTCCGCTGCCCTGATTACCGGTGATCGTGGTGTTCTCGACGATCGCCAAACCAGGGACGGGCTGGTACTGATTACTGTCAGCTATGAAGGCATCGAGGATGACGATTCCTGGCCCCGCGTTGTCGGCAATGCGGCTGTCTCCCACGAATAGATCGCCACAGCCAAGAAATGCTCGCTGATTAATGCCAGATCCATTGTCCGTAATGGTCGAACCCGTGACGGTCGCGCGGCTACCATGGACGCCGGCCTGGGTGTTACCGGAAATGAGGCTATCCACCAATTCGAGCCTGGCGCCGAGTCCGCCGCCGAATCTGGAGCAGGTGCCCGTCGAGATGCCGGTGTCGTTGTTGCGGATCGTGGAATTCGTGACCCTCAAGGTTCCCGCGTATTTTGTGATGCCGGCCCCGTCGTTGTCCGTGATCAGGCTGTTGTCGATGGAATCCGAGGGGCTATTGCTCAAGGATGAAACCCCTTGCCCGCTCTGGCTGATGGCGCCGTCCGTGATCGTGATCGTTGGCTGATGAATGGAGCAGTCATAGTTACTACGGATCTCAACGGCCGCCTCGGTCGCCCGCGTGATGGTGAGGCCGGACAGCGATACGCGTGGCGCATTGACCTCCGTGTCAGGGTTATCTCGACACGCCTGCTCCCAATCCGGCCAGCCGGGCGGTGCGATGTAAAAGACGTTGGTCGTGGAATCGTGGCCATCGACCGTCAATACGTCCCGTCCCGGACCCAGAATCGCGACCGAATCGCTGATCCTGATCGACCCCGAGGTCAGCCGGATCGCCCCGCTCAGGTAGGAATCCACCAGGATCTCGTCGCGACCAGGGAGGGCGTTGGCGTCCAGGACGGCCTGACGCAAGCTGCCTCGGCCTGAATCATTGAGATTGGTGACATCGAAACGCGCGGCGATCGCGGGCGAGACTGCCAGCGCGGTCGTGAGTCCCAGGGCCAGCGTCAGGGCGGCGGGGCGGGCGCCGAGACAGGCGGCAATGGCCAGCGCGAGCGGATGGGGCTTCGAATTCAGTGATGTGGCCTCTGGCCTCCGGTCATTCATCGAAATTCTCCTGTGTACCGAGAAAGAAAAGTTCATGCCCGACAGTGCGCTTGGCGAAGAAGGCGCAGCCCTTGGCGCCGCTTGAGGTTGTCCTCAAGGCGTTTTCAATCATCGGGAACTCGTGAGACCAGGGTCAGCATGACCAACGTCACCGAGAGCGATGACGAAGGGTCTGGAGAAAGGGGTCCAAGCAAGCCTAAAACATCCGTCCGCCGATAGGCGTCGGTTGGTCGCGCCTATGTTCTTGTGGAAAAGGTAGTCCATGGGCGCGAAAAATGGTGAGCGGCCATGGATTTTGTCTGCCAACCTTGTCTCGTACACTCGATGGCTGGAGCTGATCGCGCCACCGTCAAAACGGCACCCTCTCACGCCGTCGGGTCAGCGCCCAGGCGCATTGACTTTGCATCCAATCCCTCCAGAATCCGCTCCAGCCAGGTCTACCGCCAGCCAGCGAGAGCGGAGACATGAATCCGGCCCCATCATTCCGCGAGGAACGCGAATGAAGCTCCAGAGCCACACCGGACTCATCCAGGGTCGTCCGTTCGCCGGGCCTCGGCCTCCGCCTGGGCGCGCCCACGGCTTCCGTTTCCCTGCGGCCGCGACCATCGCTCTCGGCCTGTTGCTCGTCACCGGCTGCGACGCCCCCGAGGATCTGGCCGTCGGCACCTTGGAGTGGGACCGCGTGGAACTGGTGGCCGAGGTCTCCGAGCCGATCGTCGCCATTACCGCCCGAGCCGGCGAGCGGCTCGCCGATGGAGACCTGATCCTTCAGCTCGACCCGAGACGCGCCGAGGCCCGACTGGCGGAGGCCCAGGCCGCCCAGGCCGTGGCGCGAGCGCGGCTCGCGGAGCTGCGGCGCGGTCCCAGGGAGGAACGCATCGCCGAGGCCCAGGCACGTCTGCGCGGTGCCGTGGAGGCGCTCGGGATTCGCGAGCGGGAGCTGACGCGGCTGGACCAGCTCCTGGGTCGCCAGCTCGCCAGCGCCGAGGCCGTGGATACGGCGCGGCGGCTGGTCGAGGCGGCGCGTTCCGAGCATGATCGCGCCCAGGCGGCGCTCGCTGAACTGACTGCGGGCACCACTCGGGAGGAATTGGACCAGGCCCAGGCGACCCTCGCCCAAGCCGAGGCTTCGACACGGATCCTGGCCCTGAATCTCGCGCGACTCGCCGTCCGTGCCCCGGTCCCCGGCCGGCTCGACGACCTGCCTTTCGAGCTGGGAGAGCAACCCCCGGCCGGGGGCGTGGTCGCGGTATTGCTCGCGGGGGATCGGCCTTATGCCCGGGTCTATGTCCCGGAGGCCCAGAGGGCGCATGTCGTGCCTGGGACCGCCGCGGAGGTGCGGGTGGACGGCCTCGCCGAGCCTCTGGTCGGCCGCGTCCGCAAGGTCGACTCCGATCCCGCCTTCACGCCCTTCTTCGCGCTGACCCAGCATGATCGGGGACGGCTCGCCTACCTGGCGGAAATCGACCTGCCGGACGCGCCCGTGGATTTGCCCGCCGGACCACCGCTGGAGGCCCGGTTCATGACAGAGGGAACCTCGACCCCGATGCCGGTTGTCGAGCGTTGATCCAGTGGCGGACGACTACGCCATCGAGGCCCATGGACTCACCCGGCGCTTCGGCGAGCTGACCGCCGTCGACCATCTGGATCTGCGCGTCCCCAGCGGCGAGATCTACGGCTTCCTGGGTCCCAATGGATCGGGCAAATCCACCACCATTCGCCTCCTGTGCGGCCTGCTGACACCCTCCGAGGGCGAGGCCCGCGTGCTCGGTCGCCGGGTTCCGGGCGAAGCCGAAGCCCTGAAGCAGGAGATCGGCTACATGACCCAAAGGTTCTCGCTCTACGAGGATCTGGACGTGCGCGAAAACCTGACCTTCATCGCCAACATCTACGGTATCCCCCGACGCGAGCTTCGCGCCCGCGTCGAGGGGCAGCTCGCCCGTTACCATCTGAGCGATCGGCCACGCCAGCGGGCCGGAACCCTGAGCGGCGGCCAGAAGCAGCGCCTGGCGCTCGCCGCCGCGACCCTGCACCGCCCGCGCCTGCTGCTCCTCGACGAGCCAACCAGCGCGGTCGACCCCCAGAGCCGCCGCGACTTCTGGGAGACCCTGTTCGAGCTGTCGGCCGAGGGAACCACGATCCTCGTCTCCACGCACTACATGGACGAGGCGGAACGCTGCCACCGTCTGGCGATCCTGGATCATGGCGCGATCGTGGCCGACGGCGCCCCGCGCGATCTCTACGAGGCCATGGATGCCCTTGTGGTGGAGGTCGAAACTGCGGATCCCCGTGCCGCCCGCGAGGTTCTCCTCGGACGGGAGCCCATCCTCGGCGTCACCCAGCTCGGGGTGCGTCTGCGGGTGCTGGTGGAGCGCTCCGTCGCGGACGCGCCGGACCTGGTGGGGCGTCTGCTGGACGGAGCGCGGATCCGCGCCAGCGTGACGCTCACCCATCCCGGACTGGAGGACGTGTTCGTGATGGCCACCCGTGATGCCCGGGAGCCTGTCCCATGGGAGGGCTGAGGCGCCTGTTCGCCATCGTCGGCAAGGAGGTCCGCCAACTGCGCCGGGATCGCCTCACCTTCGGTATGATCGCCGGCATCCCGGTGTTGCAGATCCTGCTTTTTGGCTACGCCATCAACACCGATGTCCGCCACCTGTCCGCGGCCGTCGCCGACCAGGCCCAGACCTCCCTGTCCCGCGAGCTGATCGCGGCAAGCCAAGCCTCCCAGGTCGTCGACATCCGGGCCAGGGTCGACACCGCGCGCGAGCTGGAACGGATGCTCGGCCGGGGCGAGATCGACGTGGGCCTCCTCATCCCCGCGGACTTCGGTCGGCGCCTGGCCGATCCGAGCCGCGCCGCCGGCCAGCTCCTGGTGGATGGAACCGATCCGACCATCCCCGCCTCGGCGCGCCAACTCGCGGCCCTGGAGCTTGGCTACGACAGCACGCCCAAACCGGCCCGACGCGAGCCCGTCTACGAGATCCGCAACTACTACAACCCGGAGCGGCGCTCGGCGATCAACATCGTTCCCGGACTGATCGGCGTCATCCTCACCATGACCATGGTGCTGTTCACGGCCGTCGCCATCGTGCGCGAGAGCGAGCGCGGCAACCTTGAACTGCTGATCAACACCCCGGTACGGCGCATCGAACTCATGATCGGCAAGATCCTGCCCTATGTCCTGATCGGACTGGTGCAGGTGACCCTCATCCTGTTGCTCGGCGCCTGGCTGTTCGACGTGCCCATCCGGGGTCCGCTGCTCCATGTCTACGGCGCCGCGGGCCTCTTCATCGCCGCCAATCTCACCCTCGGACTGGTGATCTCCACCGTCGCCAAGACCCAGTTCCAGGCCATGCAGATGACCTTTTTCTTTTTCCTGCCGTCCATCCTGCTGTCCGGATTCATGTTTCCATTCGACGGCATGCCCCCGGCCGCCCGGTACCTGGCCGAGCTTCTGCCGCTGACCCACTTCGTGCGCCTGATCCGAGGCATCATGCTGCGCGCCGCGGGACTCGGGGACATGCCGGGGGAGGTGCTGGCGTTGCTGGCCTTTACCGTCTTGACCCTCGCCGTGGCGGTCGGCCGGTTTCGGAAAACCCTGGATTGAGCCTCGGCCTGGCCATGGACCGGCCTACCAATGGGTTGCGAGCGATGCCATCCTTCGGGGCGGATCACGACCGGGCGCGACCATTGTGATCCTGACCGGCCGGACCGATTTTGGCTGAACACAGCGCGCCTTGATCCACCCAACCATCGACCACCGGAGAGACCCATGAAAGCTAGAGCCGCCGTTGCCTGGGAGCCCGCCAAGCCCCTCTCCATCGAAGAGATCGATGTCGAAGGCCCGAAGGCGGGCGAAGTGCTGCTCAAGGTGGTGGCCTCCGGGGTCTGCCATACCGATGCCTTCACGCTCTCCGGCCAGGACCCGGAGGGCGCCTTTCCCTGCGTGCTCGGTCACGAGGGCGGCTGCGAGGTGCTGGAATGCGGAGCGGACGTCAAGGATCTGAAGCCGGGCGACCACGTCATCCCGCTCTACATCCCGGAGTGCGGCGAGTGCGCCTACTGCCACTCCACCAAGACCAATCTCTGTCAGTCCATCGCCTCCACCGTCTGGACCGGTTACATGCCGGACGGCACCCGCCGCTTCTCCCAGAACGGCAAGCCGATCTTTCATTACATGGGTTGCTCGACCTTCTCCGAGTACACCGTAGTGCCCGAGATCGCGCTGGCCAAGATCAACCCGGCGGCGCCGCTGGACAAGGTCTGCCTGCTCGGCTGCGGCATCACCACCGGCATCGGCGCGGTGCTGAACACCGCCAAGGTGGAGCCCGGCTCGACGGTCGCGGTCTTCGGTCTCGGCGGCATCGGACTCTCGGTCGTGCAGGGCGCGGTGATGGCGAAGGCCGCGCGCATCATCGTCATCGACCTGAATCCGGCCAAGTTCGAGATGGCCCGCCAGCTCGGCGCCACCGACTGCGTCAACCCGAGGGAGCTGACCGGCAGCGTCACCGAGGCGATCGTCGAGATGACCCAGGGCGGCGTCGACTATTCCTTCGAGTGCATCGGCAACGTGGACGTGATGCGCGAGGCCCTGGAGTGCTGTCACATGGGCTGGGGCGTCTCAACCATCATCGGCGTGGCCGGGGCCGGGCAGGAGATCCGCACCCGCCCCTTCCAACTGGTGACCGGGCGCACTTGGAAAGGCACCGCCTTTGGTGGCGTCAAGGGCCGCAGCCAACTGCCGGGCTATGTCGACCGGTATCTGGCAGGCGAGATCGAGGTGGACCGGATGGTGACCCACACGATGCCGCTGGAGGACATCAACCGCGCCTTCGACCTCATGCACAGCGGCGAAAGCATCCGCTCCGTGATCGTTTTTTGAGGAGATGACCATGGAGCGCATCGAACGCATCGAACACGTCCGGGAATTCGGCGGCTGGCTGGACCGCTACCGCCACGACTCCGAGACCTGTCATTGCCGCATGACCTTTTCGGTCTACCTGCCGCCACAGGCGGAATCCGCTCCGGTGCCCGCCGTCTATTTTCTATCGGGACTGACCTGCACCGACGACAACGTGCGGGTCAAGGCCGGCGCCCAGCGCTATGCCGCCGAGCTGGGGCTGGCGCTGGTCATGCCGGACACCAGCCCGCGCGGCGAGGACGTGGCCGACGCACCGGATCGGTACGATCTCGGCCAGGGCGCCGGGTTTTACGTCAACGCCAGCCGTCCGCCCTGGGCGGCGCACTATCGGATGTTCGACTATGTGAACCAGGAACTGCCCGCCCTGGTGGAGCGGGAGCTGCCGCTCATTCCAGGGCGGCGATCCATCACCGGGCACTCCATGGGCGGCCACGGCGCCATGATCAGCGCGCTCAAGAATCCCGGTCTCTACCGCTCGGTATCCGCCTTCGCGCCCATCGGCAACCCGATGGAATGCGGCTGGGGCCAGGGCTGCCTCGGCGCCTATCTGGGCGAGGACCGGGCGAGCTGGCGGGAGTGGGACGCGACCGAGCTGATCCGCGCCGGCGCGGCGCCGATCCCGCTGCTGATCGACCAGGGCACGGATGACGAATTTCTCCGCGACGGACAGCTCCGGCCCGAGGCGCTCTCGCAAGCCTGCGCGGAACGGGGCTTTCCACTGACCCTAAGGATGCAGCCGGGCTACGACCACAGCTACCACTTCATCGCCTCCTTCATCGGCGAGCATCTGGCTTACCATGCGCGCGCCCTGAGGGACTAGCCGGCGCCTCCTGGAGACCCGAGGATCCGCCGCCATGGACGTCACACCGACAGCTCCCAGACCCGCACGGGCTCGAGTCTTGACATCGGAGCAGGCGTCGGTGCTTGGCCGACTTGACTCGGGCGCAGGCGGGCGGTGAGCCAAAAGGTGTTGATGAGCGGGTGGTGCCTTAATTCGCAGGATGGCTACCCGAACGGGTTTCTTCGGAAGCCCCGTTAGACAGGCGTTACCGCCGGCGATCCGCCATAGCCCATCCTGCTGATTGGGGCACTACCTGATAAAAGGAAACGGATTGTGTCATTACATACCGACAACATGCGGGCCGTCGCGAAACTTGTACAGGAACGGCCATGCAACGAAAACGACTACGCCGCCATGACGCCAGCGGTCATCGACCGCTGGCTTCGGGTCAAACCGAATCGCCCTGCCGCGCGAAAGGGAGTCGATTCGATTGATTGATCGAGACCACGAGATTCGTCTGGCGGCCTTTGCCCGCTGCGCGCGGCTCATGCACGATTACGGCGGAGCCGTTGCCTGGGAGGCGATTCAGGAGGGTTTCGAGTTCGACGGCGAGCGGGTTTATCTCGCCGGCAAGGCGCGCGGCATTCATCGACCGAGACAGATGACGCGCGGCGTCCTCAGCATCAAGACCACCAAACCCCGGAAAGGACGCACCGCCCGCTAATATCTCACCAACGGTTTCTGTCTCTCGATCCTGCACCACACCGCCTATGACCGAAATCTGTTGGGGATCGACCCAGACGGGCGGATCGTCATCGCCGAGTCCGTGCTCGCGCAGCACGATGGGCCAACATTGGAGGCGGGGACCAAGGGATTACACGGTCAACAGATCCAGCTTCCGCACCATGAGCGGGATCGGCCGAATCGGGACTATCTGGCTGAACGGTTTGATGTGTTTCGGCGGGTGCTGTGACGGTATGGAGAGCGTTCAGTCGGTAATGATCTGGAATTATTAAGGGAGCCGGGTGCGACCGGAATACGCGGATTGCTGTCAGTCGAGCCACCTTGCCCAGTGACGGAGCTGCCCCGACTGCGATCACTGGGATCGCGTATGGCGACAGCCTGGACTCGGCCAAGAGCGGTCACCCACGCTCGTCGTGCGAGCGACCGGTCTACGTTGGAACGCTGCCGCCTGGATTGCGCTTGGCGGTGCCGGCAAGTCGGGCCGCAATGGATGGACAGTCGCTTCGCTGAATCACGCTAGAACACCATCATCAGCGCGCCCGCGAAGGTCAGCAGGACATTGGCGAAGGTGTAGGTGCCGGCGTACCCGAGTGAGGGGACGCCCGAGCGGGCCGCCTCGGTGACCACGTTGAGCGCGGGCGTACTGGTCATGGCCCCCGTGATCGCGCCGAGGAGCAGCGCGGGATTCATGCGCAGCAGATAGCGCCCGACCAGGTAGCCGGCCAGGGCTGGCAGCAGGGTGATGAGGACACCGCTCGCGATGACGAGCGGCCCCACGGAGGCGAGTGCCGCAACGACCCCACCGCCGGCGTTCAGCCCCACGCTGGCCATGAAGAGCATGAGTCCGAACTCCATCAGCACGAAGCGCGCCGGGGCTGGCACCCGCCCGAACGTGGGCATCACCGAGCCGAGGTAGCCAATGAGGATGCCGACGAGCAAGAGTCCTCCGGCCGTTCCCAAGCCGATGGAGATGTCTCCCAGGACAACGGTGACCAGCCCCAAGAGGATTCCCGCGATCATGCCAAAGGCAAAGGTCGCGAGGTCGGTCTTCTCCAAGTCTTGCTCAATGAATCCGATCAATTCGGCCAGACGCCGCAGATGGTCCCACTCCCCGACCACCTCGAGTCGATCGCCCTTCATCAGCGGCAACGCGGGGTCTAGGGGCAGGTCGACGGAGGCGCGCGTCAGCCCCGTGGCGAAGCAGCCATAGGTGTTCGGCATGTCGAGATCCTTCAAGGGCTTGCCAACGACCTTGGCCTCGGCGACCACGATCTCGCGGCGAGTGACCCGATAGCTCAGCATCTCCGCATCCAGCACCTCCTCGCCGCCCTGCTCACGGGCGCGGGCATGGACGTCGATGCTGGCGATTAAGGAGACGATGTCCCGCTCCTGCAGCATCAGGTCGGGGGAGGCGTCCATCCGCGCCCCGTCACGCTTGATCTGGAGGATCTTGCCCTGGACCTGGCCGTGCTCGGCGTTGATCTGGCCGATGGTCTTGCCCGCCGCCTCCGCGCCGACCCGATAGGCGCGCACGATCGGCAGGCTGCCGCCGCTGCCGCGCCGACGGCCGCGGTTCAGACCGCGCGCCTCGGCGAAGCGCGCGGCCTCGGCCGGAAGATCGATCCCGGCCAGGCGCGGGAAGAAGCGCACCGCCAGGATCGTCCCCACGGTGCCGAAGACATAGGTGATGGCGTAGCCGACGCCAATGTTCTCCCGGGCCTGCTCCGCCGTCACCCCGCTGGACAGGGTCGCGAGCCCGCTGTTGACCGCGTCCTGCGCGCCGGCCAGGGTCGGCGTACTGGTGAGTGCCCCGGCGAGCATGCCGGCGCCGAAGCCGTCCTGGAAGCCGAGGAGGTCACTCAGGCCGAAGGCCAAGGCCGCGGCCGTAGCTGCCACCACGAGCGCCAAGACCACATAGCGCACGCCGTCCGCCGCAAAGGCGCTGAAGAAGGTGGGGCCGGCCTGGATGCCGACCGAGAAGATGAAGAGGGCAAAGCCGAAGGTGCCAGCCCCGACGGGCGCGACGAATCCCAGATGGCCAAAGAACAGGCCGACCACCAGGACACCAATGACGGGTCCCGCCTGAAGACCCGCCAGGCGCAGGTTGCCCGCCAGGTACCCGAGGCCGATCACCGTGAAAAGGAGCAGCATCGGGTTATCGCTCAGCAACGCAGAGAGATCGATGTTCATGGAGGGCCTCGGGTTAAGTCTGATGAGAGCGCGTCCAACCGACGCCATCGGGTCAAGGGTGAGACGGATCGGATACGGTTATGTCGGGCGTCCCGCTCGGCTCCTGTGGCGGCGCGGCACCTAGCCGGGCGCATCGCCGCGAATCCGCAACAGCACCGCATACAGCAGCGGCACGACGATCAGCGTCAAGAGGGTCGCAAAGGCCAGACCGAACATGATGGTCACGGCCATGCTCTTGAAGAAGGGATCCGCCAGCAGCGGCGCGACGCCGAGGATGGTGGTGAGCGCCCCGAGAAAGACCGGGCGGGCGCGGCCGACGCTGGCATCGAGCACCGCAGCCAGCCCCGGCTTGCCCTCCCGACGCTCGGCATCGGCCTGATCGACCAGCACGATGGAATTCTTCACCAGCATGCCGATCAGGCTCAGGAAGCCGAGGATCGCCATGAATTCGAACGGCGCCTGGAACAGTAGCAGCCCGACGGTCACGCCGACGATGGCCAGCGGTGCCGTGAGCCAGATCACCAGGGGCTGGCGAACGGCGTTGAACATGACCACCACCGCGAGGATCATGGCCGCGAAGCCATAGGGTGCCGACTGGGCGAGTCCCGCGTTCGCCTCTCGGGACGCCTGGTCTTCGCCTTCCCATTCCAGCGCATAGCCGGGCGGGCGCTCGATGGCCTCGATCCTGGGCCGCAGGCGCTCGAGCAGCGGGCCGGCCAGCGCGCCGGGCGGCGGATCGCACTGGGCCTTGAGCGTCGGGAAGCGGTCGACCCGGCGGATCATGGCGTCCACCCACTCCACCTTCACCCCGGTCACGAGCTGGCCGACCGGCAGATAGCGCCCGGCGGTGGGGCTGTAGACCTGGACGCTCTCCAACTGCGCGGCCGTGCGCCGCTCCGACGCCGGGGCACGGGCGATGATGGGGATCAGCCGATCACCTTCGCGGTAGACCCCGACGTGACTGCCGCTGAAGGCGCGGTTCAGTGCCACGCTGATCTCGGTGACACCGACCCCGGCGCGCTCGGCGGCCACCTGATCGACGGCGGGACGCAGCACCGGCACTTTCTGCCGCCAGTCGTCCTGGATCGCCACGGCCTGCGGATCGTTCGCCATGACGGCCTTGGCCTCGTCCGCCAACCGGCGCAGGACCACTGGGTCCAATCCGCGGAAGGCGGCCTCGATCTTCTTGCCGCCGCCGCGCCCGAGCATGAACTTCCAAACCTTGATGTCGGCGTCCGGATGCCGCGGCTCCAGCTCCTGTTGCAGCGCCGCGACCAGCGAAGCGATCTGGCCCGCGTCCTCGACGTCGACCAGCAGTTGACCATAGGCGCTGTTGGGGTCTTCCGGGCTGTAGGTCAGCATGAAGCGCAGCCCGCCCTGGCCGATGAAGCTGCTGACATGGGTCACGCCCGGCTTGGTACGGACATGCTCCTCGGCCTTCGCCAGCTCCGCCGCGGTCACCTCGATGTCGGTGCCCTGGGGCAGGAAGAGATCGACGATGAACTGCGCCCGCGCCGATTCCGGCATGAAGCCCGGCGGCACCCGCCCGAAGCCGCCGACTGCGGCGATCAACAGCAGGATCAGCGCCGCCCCGGTCAGGGCGCGGCGGCGCAGCACCAGCCCCAGCAGCCCGCGGTAGCGCCGCAGCACCGGACCAAGGGGCGCATCCGCCGCCAGCGGCTTGACCTTGAGGAACGAGACGCAGAGCAGCGGCGTCAGCGTGACCGCGAACAGCCAGCTCAGCAGCATCGCGTAGAGGATCACCCAGAACAGCGAGCCGGCGTACTCGCCCATGTCCGTCGGCGAGAGGCCGATGGCGCTGAAGGCCAGGATGCCGACGGCGGTGCCGCCGAGCAGCGGCCACTGGGTCGCCTGGACCACGGCGACGGCGGCGCGGGCGCGGTCCTCGCCGCGCCGCAGGCGCACCAGGATGCCGTCGGTGACGACGATGGCGTTGTCCACCAGCATGCCGAGCGCGATGATCAGCGCGCCGAGCGAGATACGCTGCATCGCGATGCCGTCGAGCCACATCGCGATCAGCGTCCCGGCGACGGTGAGCAGCAGCACGGCGCCGACGATGAGGCCGCTGCGCAGGCCCATGAAGAGCACCAGCACCAGCACCACGATCACTACCGCCGCGACCAGATTGGCGACGAAGCCGTCCACCGCCGCGCGCACCGCGTCGGACTGGTAGGAGACGACGTTCAGCTCCATGCCCACCGGGCGCTGGCCTTCCAGCTCGGCCAGCCGGGCGCGCACGGCGTCGCCCATGGCCACGACATTGCCGCCGGTGATGTTGGAAACCCCGAGACCGATGGCCGGTTGGCCGTCGAAGCGCATGAGGGCTTGCGGCGGCTCCACCAGCCCTCGCCCAATGCGGGCGACGTCCTTCAGAAAGATCACCTGCTCGCCGCCGGGGGAGGCGAGGACGAGGTTGCCGATCGCCTCGACGGAATCGACCGCGCCGGTGGGGCTGATCTGGATTCTCTGTTCGCCGGCGCGTAGATCGCCCGCCGGGGTAATCAGGTTCTGCCGACGCAACTGCTCGCCGATCGCATCGACCGAGAGCCCGAGCTGTGCCGCCTTGGCCGCCGAGATCTCGACGAAGATGGCCTCCTGCGGGGCGCCCAGGACCGCCACCCGGGCGACACCGGGCACCAGCGCCAGCTCGCGCCGGAGCTTGTCGACATAGTCCTCGATCTGCTCCAGCGCGTAGCCGTCGCCGGTGACCGCGAAGAAGAGGGCATAGACGTCGCCGAAGTCGTCGTTGACCACGGATGGGCCGGCCCCCGGCGGCAGTTGCCGCTGCGCGTCGTCGACCTTGCGGCGCAGCTTGTCCCAGACCTGCTCCAGATCGTCCCTGGTCTTGGCGAAGCGCATGTCGATCTCGACCTTGACCAGCGAGCGGCCCATGCTGGAGACGGAGCTGACCTCCTTGAGTTCCTGCAACTGCTGGACGGCGCCCTCAATGACGTCGGTCACCTCCTCGGCGACCTGAATCGGCAGCGCGCCCGGGTAGGGCGTGACGACGACCGCCTGGCGGATCACGAACTCGGGATCCTCGAAGCGGCCGAGCTGCTGATAGCCAATCCATCCGCCGACGAGCACGACCAGGGCGGCGAGCCAGACGATGGTGCGCTTGTGCAGACTGTCGGCAGCAAGATTCATGGTTGGGGCGCTTGGGATCCCGATCTCAGAGCGGATGAACGCGCATGCCGTCGCGAAGCCGGTGGACGCCGACCGTGACGATCCGCTCGCCGGGCGTGAGCCCCTCGCGCACCAGGACGTCCGCGCCGCTGACCGGGCCGACGGCGATCGGCCGCCGCGCGACCCGAGCGCTGTCAGGGTCGACCACCCAGACGCCCGGCGCGCCGTCGGGTCCGGCCACGACGGCCTTCAGCGGAATACGCACAGCGCTTGCGCCGTCGCCACGCGCGGAATCTTTGGGAAAGACATCGACCGACATCCCGGGCAGCACCTGCAGGTCCGCCGGGCTGGCCAATTCGAGCACGACCTCGTAGGTCTGGGTCTGCGGGTCCGCCTCGGTCGAAAAGGACTTGAGCGTCACCGGGAACCGACGCTCGGGCCGCTCAGCGAACAGCGCATAGCCCGCCGCTCGGCGCGGCTCGGCGCGCACGACCCGTTCCGGCACATGGATGACGATCTCCAGCGCGCTGACATCCTGCAGGCTGACCACCGGCTCCTTGGCCTGAACGGTCTGGAAATTCTCGAGATAGCGACGGGCGACGACGCCGGCGAAAGGCGCGGTCAGGCGGGTGTCTTCCAGATCCTTGCGGGCGGCGGCGAAGCCTGAGCGGGCCACTTCCATGGCCGTGCGCTTCAGATCCAGCTCGGCGCGCGCAACGGCCTTACTCTTCTCCCAGAGTTGGCGCACCCGCTCGTAGTCCGCCGTGGCCTGGTCGAGCTCGACCTTCGCCACCCCAAGCCGCGTGTCGAACGCGGCGGGGTCCAGACGCGCGATCAGGTCACCGGCGCCCACCCGCTCACCCTCCGCGACCGGAAGCGCGATGATCCGACCGGGTACGTCGAACGCGAGCGCGGCCCGCTGCGCGGCTCTGACGCGTCCCGGAAAGCGCAGACCGGAGTCGAGATCGGTGGCGGCGATCTCCATGATCTCGGCCGGCCGCGAGGGCGGATCGATGGGCTGAGTCGGCAGCCTCTGGTCTTGACAGCCGCAGAGCGCCGCGACCGCGATCAGCGCGGCGGTGAACCGACGCCCCCGAGCAAGGTGGTGACCCGGCTGACCCTGGCATGGAGGCTTGCGAATCTCTGTCGACACGATGAGGAACCTGGGGCGAGATCTCGCCGGCCATTGCGGACCGGCAGCGGACCGGTAAGCTTCGGGTTCCAGGCCCTTGTCCGCAATGCGCCGACCGCCCAAAATGGGCGGTCACCTTATCGCCCCCGATCGGCTGACCGCCCAGCGCGCCGACCCGAGGCATTCGCCACCCTGAGCCGATTCGGTCATGACGTTCGAGCACGAAGACCTGGCCCACCACTTCGGCCGCATCTGGCCGGTGCATGTCGAGGAGTTCAGCGCACTCCTGATCGCGCTGCGGAGGCACTTCGGGGGGGACTTAGATCGCATGCTGGTGCTGGCCATCATTGGCTCGCGGACCCTGCCGCGTCGCCGCATCGATGGGCTTTCATACGACGAGATCATGGTCTTGGCGAGGAACGAGCACGCGCCCGACCCCGACCCCATTAACCTTCAGTCCATCGCCGACTGCAGTGGCATCGCGCGCGAGACCGTGCGTCGAAAGGTCCGCGACCTCGAAGCCGCGGGGTGGATCGTCAAGCGGGAGAACGGCTATCTGCTCGCCTCGACGCAGGCCGCCAGGGACCTTGCCCCGATGACCGAGGTGACCATGCGGTATCTCGTCGCTATTGGCAACGCCTGTATCGAGGCGACAACCAAGAGCTAAGTCCTGTCATCAACCGCCATTTCGGGAAAAGTCAACACTGCTGCGGCCTGTCGGGACCAGACCGAGCAGATACTTCCAGTCCAGTCGGCCCCGGACCGCATCGGCCGCCGCGCGATCCGACACATTCTCGACAAACTGCAGAACCATCACCCAAGCCAACCGTCCCGGAGCTTCGGCCGGTTGCCCGCGCCGGGGGAAGAGATCCGCAAATCGCTCATTGGCGTACAGCGCCCCCAATGCCTCTGCCAATCGCAAACACAACGTGCCGTGAGGAAAGGCCGCGAAAGCCACCCGGCGTGTACTCAGGCGGAATGTCAAAAGCGATGCGAAACTGGAGCGACATGGGAAACCTACGAGTCGGTGAGCGGCAAGCCGTCAGGTCTTCCTGAGACCGTGGACCGCTGAACCAACGTCAATGCTCCGTCACTCGGCGCCTAAAAATGAATTCGCCACCAGTGTCAACTGCTTGTTCTACTCCAATACACCAAGACCGCCATCGAAATCGGCGCGTTACAACCATTTTTTCTGAACGGAATCTTCGATTGAAAAGGCCGGATCTCAAGGTAGTATTTTGGTATGTTTTTTGTGGATCGGTGACTGCCGCCTATTTGTTTAAGCAATTGATCTCAGTACAGTGCATTTCACATTAAGATATTGATTATAATGACATCGCCATGAGATTCTGCCCCCAATGTCCTGATGTCTGAAATCCGTACCGTCAAACGGCTCCGAACCCTGCTCGCCACTCACCTGGACTG
>NZ_NRRG01000059.1 GCF_016583575.1 Thiocystis violacea | reverse complement strand
CGGAAGGGGGCGGGCGGCGGGGCGATGACGACGGTACCGCCGTCCTTCATGTCCTCGAGCTGCTTGCGCAGGATGGCGGTCTGCTCGCCGGCCTTCCAGGCGTGGGGCAGCTTGGCGGCGGCTTCCTCGCTGTAGCCCTCGACCTTCTCGTAAACGAGCTCGATGCCCGGCGCGACCACGCAGCGGTCATAGCCGAATTCCGTTCCACCGGCGGTTTTGACCACCTTCTTGTCCGGGTCGATTCCGGTGGCGCTGTCGTGGACGACCTTGATGCCATGGGCCTTGAGGCCCTCGTAGCCGACCTTGATGGCATCCAGCTCGCGGTCGCCGCTCAGGACTTCATTGCTCAGATAACAGGTGTAATAGTCCTTGTTGGGTTCGATCAGGGTGACCTCGATGCTCGGATCGGCCAGCTTGATGTACTTGGCCGCTGTGGCTCCGCCCGTGCCGCCACCGACCACCACGACCTTGCGGCCGGCGCCGAAGGCGATGTGTGGAAAACCCAGGATCCCGACCGCCGCCGCGGCGCCGGAGGCCTTGATGAAATCGCGTCTGTTCAAAGTCATGTCCGAACTCCTCCTGGATGCTTATTGTTGGCTGGCGTAGAAGGCGAACAGGGCGTCGAGACCGGCGTCGCCCTCGGCCTTGAGCATCTCGTTGAGCTTGTTGGCCATCTTCTTCTCCATCGGGCGGCGTTCCTCGCGGAAGTCCGACATGGCGAACTGGAGATAGGGGGTCCACTGACCGGCCAGGATGTTGTAATCCTCTTCGTCGACCAGCGGCTTGCCGCCCTCGGCATGACACTTCTCGCAGTACTTGTCATGCAGTTTCGCGCCCTTGTCGGCGAGAGCCGTGTCGAAGGACTGCCTGGCCGGCTGGTAGGGCTGCTTGTGGAAGTAGGTCGCCATCTTCTGGAACTCCTCGGTGGAGTAGCCCTTGGCGATGCGGCCCATGATGGTCGAGTTGGTGTCCCCGCTCTTGAAGGCTTCCATGGTGTCGACGAAGACCACCGGATCCATGGCCGAGATCGATGGCGAGGCCGGCCCCACGCTGTTGCCATGGGTTCCGTGGCAGCCCGCGCAGCTGTTCGCGAGCATCTCGGCGGTGGCCTCGGCGGCGGCGTTGGACGAGAGCCCCAGGGTCAGCACCCCGCTGGCCAGCGCCAGTCTTATGATTCGCATGGTCATTGTTGTTCTCCTCTCCTCTTAGTGCCGATTGGCGTCGTTGACGATGAGTCGCCGAACTTCGCCGCCGGTTGGCGGGTCCGGGGGGCGAATCCTCGGTTGTCGGTCGTTGCGAAAGCCGGCGCGACCGCGCCTCCCTAGCCGGCGTCGCGGCCTGCCAGCAACTCGATCGCTTCCTGGTTGCCTTTTTGGGAGGCCAGATCGGCCGCCGTGCGTCCCTGGACGTCCTTGAGGTCGGTCCTGGCGCCGGCCTGAATCAGTCGTTCGATCATGGCGATGTGGTCGGTGGCCACCGCCTCCATCAGGGCTGTCGTTCCCTCTTGGTCCTGTTGATTGGGATCCGCTCCCAGTTCCAGCAGCCGACTGGCCATTTCGACATGGCCCCGACCGCTGGCCAGGATGAGCGGGGTGGCTCCGAGCCCATCGCGGGCGTCGATGAGCGCGCCACGGCTGGCGAGGATCTGGACGACTTCGAGGTGACCATGGTCGGCGGCGATCAACAGCGCCGTGGCGCCTTCCCTGTCGCGGGCTTCCAGATCCGAGCCGCCATCGATCAAGGGACCGATGACCTCGACATGGCCCTTCGAGGCCGCCTGCATGAGCGCGGTGCGTCCCTCGCGATCCGCCGCCTTGGGGTCCGCGCCGCGAAACAGCAGTTGTCCGACCATGTCGGTGATGCCGTGGCGCGAGGCGATCATGAGTGCGTCCCAGCCGGCGCGCGCGCGGTCGTGGACGTGGGCGCCACGCTCCAGGAGGAGCGCGCTGATGCCGATGTGCCCGGCCTCGGCGGCGAAGGTCAGGGGCGTGCAGCCGGCGACGGTCCGGGCATTGACGTCCGCGCCCCTGGTCAGGAGCAGGGCGACGGTCGGCATGTCATCGGCCTCGACGGCGAACATCAAGGCCGTCTTGCCGAAGGGGTTCGGCGCGTCCACCGGCACGCCCTGGTCCAGAAGACTGGCGGCGGCTTCGCTGTCGCCGATCATGACCGAGAGTCGCAGCTCGGTTTCCAGGTCTTTCTCATCGGCCCATGCCGATGGGCCGAGTGACGACAGGGCTAACAGCAGCAGGGCGTCGCGGGCGCTGGGTGTGTGAATTCGATCCATGGCGGCCTCTTGGCTTGAGCGGCGACCCTGGGGTCAGGAGGCGTCGGACGTGACTGTCTCGGTGGCTTCCGGCTCGGTCGGCTCGGTATGAGCCACGCCCTTGTGGCACTCGATGCAGGTCTGCCCCTTGTCCTCGGCGGCGGAATGACGGCTACGCGCGGAACGGGTTTGCTCCGAGAGATCCATGTTCGCGAAGTCGTGACAGGAGCGGCATTCACGCGAGTCGCTGGCCTCCATGCGCTTCCAGACCATGTTGGCCAGATGCCAGCGGCGCGCCTCGAATTTTTCCGGCGTGTCGATGGTGCCCATGAGTTCGTGATAGACGTCCTTGGCGGCCACGATCTTGGTGACCAGCTTGGGGCCGAGTTTCTTGGGGACATGGCAGTCGGCGCAGGTGGCCTGGACGCCGGAGGTGTTCTTGTAGTGAAGCGATTCCTGATACTCCGCGAAGTTGGTCTTCATGGTGTGACAGGAGGTGCAGAACTCGGTCGTGTTGGTGGTCTTGATCGCGAAGTCGACTCCCCATACGAAGCCGATGCCTGCGAGGAATAGCAACCCTAATGCGATCATGGAAAAACGTTTGGATGAAGCCGTGGGCTTCGACATTCGCGGATCCTCCTGGTGGCGGCATGGCTGCCGCTCTGACGAGCCTCACCAGGATCAACGGGGATCGATCCGGCGGGCTACTTCGTATTGATAATTGTCATGGATGTTAAAGCAAGGAACCTTGGTTGCCAAGGAGCGGGAGGCACGGGGCGCTCGGCCGCCCATCGATCGAGAGTCGCGGGTCAGGCGGGCCGCGCCCGTCCGATGCCCTGTTCGCGGGCGAAGTCGAGCATGCGTTGGATCGGGACCACGGCGCGCTCCCGAATGGCTGGATCGATGTGAATCTCCTGGTCCCCGGTCACGAGCACCCGTTCCAGATTCTGGAGCGCGTTCATGGCCATCCAGGGACAGTGGGCGCAGCTTTCGCAGGTCGCGCCCTCGCCGGCCGTGGGCGCGGGGATCAAGGTCTTGTGGGGCGCGATCTGGCGCATCTTCCAGAAGATACCGGCGTCGGTGGCGACGATGAACTCCCGGTTCGGCATCTCGGCGACGGCCTTGATCAACTGGGTGGTCGAGCCGACGATATCGGCCTGGTCGACCACCTCGTCCGGCGATTCGGGATGGACCAGCACGGCCGCGTCCGGGTGCAGCTTGCGGACGCGCTCTAGGGCGAAGGATTTGAATTCCTCGTGCACCACGCAGGCGCCATTCCAGAGCCGCATCTCGGCTCCGGTCATGCGCTCGACATAGTGTCCGAGATGCTTGTCCGGCGCCCAGATGATCTTCTCGCCCCGGGCGGCCAGGTGCCTGACGACGGGCAGCGCGATGCTGGAGGTGACGACCCAGTCCGAGCGGGCCTTCACGGCCGCGCTGGTGTTGGCGTAGACCACTACCTTGTGATCCGGATGGGCCTCGCAGAAGGCGCTGAACGCCTCGATCGGACAGCCTTCGTCGAGCGAGCAGGTAGCCTTGAGGTCCGGCATCAGAACCCGCTTCTCGGGATTCAGGATCTTGGCCGTCTCGCCCATGAAGCGCACGCCGCACACGACCAGGGTCTCGGCGTGCGTCTCGGTGCCGAAGCGCGCCATTTCCAGCGAATCCGCCACATAGCCGCCGCTCTCCTCGGCCAGCGACTGGAGATCCGGGTCGGTGTAATAGTGGGCCACGAGAACCGCGTCACGCGCCTTCAGAAGATCTTGAATGCGCGTTTTGAGCGCGGATTTTTCCTCGTGGCTCAAGTCCGGCCACTGGGGGTGGGGAGGCACTTCGACGGGACGGACGGTAAGACCCTCGGGGGTGAGGTTGGCCATGCAGGTACTCCGCTTAGGGGCGACGGATACTTGGAACCGCTTCGCTGGTGCGTCGGGGGTGGCCGGCGCCCGGCCGCGCAAGTCAACCGGCCTGGATCCGAACGAGTCGCGGATCCAGGCCGGGCGCTTGATTCGGCCCGGCGGAGCCGGCGAGTCGTTAGACAGGTTCGGACGTCGGCAGGGGTGACTCGTGAGCGGTTTGTGGGGCGGCGGAGACGGCTTCGGGGGCTCGCGCCGACGCGCGTTCACCCTCGGACAATCCTTTTGGGTTGGTGAAGCGTTCGTTCAAGGTCTGAATGTAGCTTTCGCAGCCCTGCAGGACTTCGTCGATCTCGGCACGCGCCCGACGGCCCCAGCCGAAGGGGCGGCCCAGGATCATGGGGCGCCAGAAGCAGGTATTGCGCTCGAAGGCGGTCATGACATCGCCGGGCGGATGCAGATGCTCGACCTGCTTGCGCAGACCAGGCTTGAGGCTGAGCGCGGCCAGATGCCGGACGCCGAAATGGATCGCGAGCGCCAGGACCACCAGGCTGCCCTCCAGGCTGTGAAGGCCCCAGGGTATGCTCTTGATCAGGTCCAGCCATCCGGCTTCGTAGTCGAAGCCGTGCCATTGGCCGGCCTGGAGGCTCCAGGTCATGAACCCGCCAACGGCGGCGATCAGCAGCAGGCTGTCGGTGGCCAGGGTGCGCCGCCGCCACCGGCGCATCGCCGATTGCAGCAGGGGCACGGAGTTCCGGGTGAAATCGCTCGCGCTCTTGCGCAGGGCCGCGACGATCCGATAGGCGCGCTCGACCTCGACCTGCTCCATGCGCTGATAGATGTCGCCGAGATCCTCGTCGCGTTTCTTTTCGAAACGTTTGCGCCGGTGCTCGTCGGGGATCTGGATTGCCGCGTCCGGGCTGTAGATGGTGTAGAAGCGTCCCGCCGTCAGTCCCGCCTCGCCGATCGCCCGCAACCAGGCGGCCACCACGTCTTCCGGATTGTCCTCGCCGGCCGCGGAGTCCAGTTGATTCAGGATATAAAGGAATTTTCCCGAGTCGGAACGCTTGATGGTATCGGCGACCAGATGTTTCAGGGTATCGCGCATGGCGCCCGGCTCGGGATGGCGCGCGTCGAAGAACACCAGCACCAGGTCCGAGAGGTCGATCATGTGGTCGGTGATGCGCAGCACCGCGGTACGCTGGGCATCGGCGTCGAATCCCGGCGAATCGATCAGGATCTTGCCGCGCAGCCGATCGCTGCGGCAGGTCTTGAGCTGAAGGTAGGCGTCGATGCGACTGCCCTCGCCACCGGCGACCTCCTCGATGGAGTGCGACATGCGGAAGAAGGGGAAGCGCGGGTCCGAGTCGAGCGAGACGCCCGGCAGGGTATGACTCACGGTCTCCGGGCTGTAAACGATGACGGTGAAGCGATCGTCGACCGCCTGGTTGCCCGATCGCTGGAGCTTATGGCCGAGGTAGTAATTGACGAAGGTGGACTTGCCGGCCGAGAAGGTGCCCAGGATGGAAATCAGCGGCCACCAGGGGATTTGGGTCGCGAAGGATTGATTGGGTTCCAGCAGGCCCATGCGGTAGGCGACGCGGTCGATCACCCGGAAGCTTTGCACCGCGCTCAGGAGAACCGGATTCTCTTGTTCCAGATGGGATTCCAGCTCGGCTAGGCGTTGCTGAAGGGCGTCGGCCGTGGACGTCATTGAGGGCTCCTCGGTTACTTGGGTTGGCGGATGTCGCCAAGGGCGGGTCTTGGGTTGGCGGGTGGTCGCGGGCGTCTCGAACCAGGCTCGCAATGGGTGCCGATGTTACACCGAACCCCAGGATCAACGGTAGCCAACTGTCCCATCGACGAATTTTGTTTGCGTCGGTGGCCATCGCCGCGGGTGCGCGCCGAGCGACTTGGCTTGAATGTCGAGCGGCGCTGAAGGCATACTGTGCCGCGCGACTGCCGCCGTGCGCGGTCGCATCATCTCAGCGCGAGAACGGCCAGGCGGTGAGCCGCGACCCGCTGGGTATCCGAGGGTCCGATCTCCCGAGAGTCTAAAGTGACCGGGACGGACCTCGGTTCCTGTAATTCAACACATCAAGTGTCCACAGTCGTTTTTCCGACCGCGTTATCGCCTGTCGGGCGACCGTCTCAATACATAGTGATTGGTGTACGATCCGATGGGAACAAAGATGCCATATGCTCCTGCCGCGTGCCTGCTCGCCGTGGTCTTCACGCTTGGGTCCGGCCTGGCGTTCGGCGATACGGGAGAAACCTTCGTGGTTCAGCAGGCTCAGGGCGCGCCCACGGTCTCGCTCGGCGGAACCGTCGTCCCCTATAAGGAAGTCACGCTTGCCGCGCAGCTTCCGGGGCGGGTGACCTTCATCGCCGGACGCGAGGGCGATACCTTCGAGGAGGGTAAGCTCCTGGTGGCCATCGGCGACGAGGAACTGGTCGCCAAGCGCCGTGCCCTGCTGGCCCAGATGTCCAGCGCCGACGCCCAGTTGCGTAACGCTGGCGTTCAGTTCAATCGCGAAGTTTACTCACCCCAGTCGCGCTCGGCCCCGGGCGGGATGGGTCTGCCGAACCTGTTCGATCAGATGTTCACGCGCCCGGTCGAATCCTTCGTCGGTGATCGTGACCGCGGCACGGAGCGGTCCGCCGATATCTATGCCTCCGGCATCCAGATCCAGGAGGCGCAGAGCGCCATGATGCGTCTGCAGGCCGAGTTGCAGGCGCTGGACTCCAAGATCCGCGATGCCCGCGGCATCGCGCCCTTCGGCGGCGTGATCGTCAAGAAGCATGTCGAGGTCGGGGATACGATGCAGCCGGGTCAGCCGCTGTTGAATTTCGCCGATATCGAATATCTCCAGGTGGAGGTGGACGTACCCGCCCGGCTGCGTCCTGGGTTGCGCGAGGGCGAGATGGTCCAGGCCGAAATCGATCCGGGCAACCGCCGGGTGCCGGTGCGGGTGGCTCAGATCTTTCCCGTGGCCGATCCGCAGCGGCATACCGTCAAGATCAAGTTCGATCTTCCGCAAGGCGTCTCCGAACCGGGCGTGTACGCCAAGGTGCTGGTGCCCGACCTCAATGCCCCGGCGCGCTCCAGTCCGGTCATCCCGAGCAGCGCCGTGCGCTATAACGGGAGCCTGCCGGGGGTCTACGTCCTGAACGAGTCGGGCGAGCCGCAGCTGCGCCTAATTCGGGTCGGCGAGGAACTCAGTGGCGGCTTCGTCTCGGTGTTGAGCGGCTTGAGGGCCGGGGAGCGGGTGCTGGCGAATCCTGGTCCAGGGGTCACCTCGGGCTGGGCGAAGGGCGGTTCCCAGGATCGTTGATGCGAGCTTGGACCCCGGATAACCTGGATCGGATATGAATCAAGATTTTGCCTCACGATCGGACAGTGATTCGCCGCGCACACTAAACGAGGACCATTTGGGAATCGCCGGGCGCACGGCTCGATTCTTCATTCGCTCTCCACTCTCCCCACTCTTCTATTTCGCGATGCTCATGATGGGCCTGCTCGGCCTGATTCTGACGCCGCGCCAGGAAGACCCCCAGATCTCGGTGCCCATGATCGACATCATGGTGCAGTATCCGGGGGCCTCCGCTCAGCAGGTCGCCAATCTCGCCATTCAGCCGCTCGAGCGGATCATGAGCGAGATTCCGGGAATCAAGCACGTCTATTCCGCCTCCCAGCGCGGACAGGGCCTGGTCACCATCGAGTTCGACGTCGGCGAGCCGATGGGGCCGTCCCTGGTCAAGGTGAACGACAAGCTCGCCTCCAACATGGACAAGATCCCTCCGGGGGTTCTGCCGCCGCTGGTGCGCAGCAAGGGCATCGATGACGTCCCCATCGTCACCCTCACGCTCTGGTCGCGGGATCTGGATGGCGACGGCTCCTCGGACGTCGACGACGCCCAATTGCGTCTGTTGGCGCAGGACGTCCTCCAGGGGATCAAGCAGGTCAAGAATACCGGCAACGCCTTCATCGTCGGGGGGCGCCGCGAGCAGGTCACGGTCAACGTCTGGCCCGAGCGTCTTTCCGGCTATCGGATCAGTCTCGATCAGGTGGCCGAGACCCTCAAGAGCGCCAACGCCGAGACCACCGCGGGCGGGGTCGAGGTCAGTGGCGCGCGCTTCTCGGTGACCACCGGCGCCTTCCTGTCGGGCGTCGAGGATATCAGTCGGCTGGTCGTGGGCACCTTCAACGGCGTGCCCGTCTATATGCACGATGTCGCCGACATCTCCTTGGGTCCGGAGCAGGACGCCTCCAAGCTGGTCACCTATTACACCGGCCCCGCCGCCGAGACCGGGGAGCGCGCGGACGGACGCCCCGCCGTTACCCTGGCGATCGCCAAGAAGGAATTGACCAATGGCGTTTCGGTGGCGAACGCCATCATCGCCAGGGTCGAGGAACTCAAGGGTTCGCGTATCCCCGACAACGTCGAGGTCAGCGTCACCCGCAACTACGGGGAGACCGCCAATCAGAAGGTCAACGAACTGATCTTCAAGCTGATCATCGCGACCTTCTTCGTCTTCGTCCTGGTCCTGGTGGCGTTCCGCGCGCTGCGACCGGCGATCGTCGTCATGCTGGTCATCCCGGTCGTGCTCTTCATGACCGTCTTCGTCGCCTGGATCTGGGGGATGACGATCGATCGGGTCAGTCTGTTCGCCCTGATCTTCTCGATCGGCATCCTGGTCGACGACGCCATCGTGGTGATCGAGAACATCTACCGGCGCTGGCTGGAAGAGGGTCGCACGGATGACGAGACGGCGGTCGACGCGGTACGCGAGGTCGGCAATCCGACCATCCTCGCGACCTTCACCGTGATCGCGGCCCTGCTGCCGATGGGCTTCGTCAGCGGCATGATGGGGCCTTACATGGCGCCGATCCCCAAACTGGGCTCGGTGGCGATGTTCATCTCGCTGTTCGCCGCCTTCGTCTTCACGCCCTATCTGGCGATCTCCAAATGGCTGCGTCCCTCGATGCGCTATCTGACGGCCGCCGAGAAACGCGAGCACAAGGGGGCCGAGCGACTGGAGCGTTTCTTTCGGCGCGTCTTGACGCCCTTGATGGAAAATCCGCGCAAGCGGTCGATCTTCCGCCTGACGCTCTGGGGAACCTTCCTATTCACCTGCTCGTTCTTCTATTTCAACTGGGTGGCGGTCAAGATGATGCCGCTCGACAACAAGCCCGAGTTCTCGGTCGTGATCGATATGCCGGAGGGCACGGCGCTTCCGGTGACGGCGAATCTGGCCCACAAAATGGCCCAGCGCATCAAGACGATCGAGGAAGTCACGGCGATCCAACTCTATGCCGGCACGGCGCGTCCCTTCGATTTCAATGGCATGGTGCGTCACTATTATCTGCGTACCGAGCCCTGGCAGGCCGAGCTTCAGGTCCAGCTCAAGGATAAGACGGAGCGGGAGCGCAGCAGTCACCAGATCGCGGTGCAGGCGCGCGAGATGCTGGCGGAGATCAACGAGGGGACGGGGGCGAGGATCGCGGTGGTCGAGATGCCGCCCGGACCTCCCGTCCTGCAATCGGTGGTGGCGGAGATCTACGGCCCGTCGTCCGAGTCGCGTCGCCAGTTCGCGCGAGACCTGACCGAAATCTTCGGGCAGGCCGAGAGCATGCGCGATGTGGACAACTACCTCCGCGATCCCTTCGATTACTGGCGCTTCAACGTGGACACCGAGAAGGCGATTCGCCGCGGGATCTCGGTCGACGCGATCAACCGGAATCTCTCCATGGCCCTCGGCGGTACGCCCATGGGGGACATCAAGCAGCAAAGCGGTCGGCAAAGCGGGCACGAGCCGATCCAGATCATGCTCCAGGTGCCGCTCGCGGAACGCTCCCAGATCCAGCGGCTCGGCGATCTGCCGATCCAGTCGACCTTCGGCTATACGGTATCCCTGAGCGAACTGGGAGAGTTTCAACGTACCCCCGAGGATGACGTCATCTATAACAAGGATCTGCGCCCGGTCGAGTACGTCGTCGCGGATGTCGGCGGTCATTTGGCCGCGCCTGTCTATGCCATGTTTCAGGTGCAGGATCGGATGGCCGAGACGGGTTATGTGGCTCCCGACGGGACCAAGCCGGCCGAGGGCGGGGGGGGCGGCGATGCCTTCCACTGGCTGGGTCCACCGCCCGACAGCCATCGGCTCTCCTGGGAGTGGGGCGGCGAGTGGACGGTCACCTACGAGACCTTCCGCGACATGGGCGCGGCCTTCGGCGTCGCCCTCTTGCTGATCTATATCCTGGTGGTCTGGGAGTTCGGTAACTTCCGCATTCCCCTGGTCATCATGGCGCCCATCCCATTGACCCTGCTCGGCATCATCCCGGCCCACTCGTTCATGTTCGCCATGGGCATGGGCGGCGAGTTCACGGCGACCTCGATGATCGGCTGGATCGCGCTGGCCGGCATCATCGTGCGCAATTCGATCCTGCTGGTGGATTTCGCCATCCACGAGATTCAGAAGGGCGTGCCGGTCGCCGAGGCCATGATCCGCTCCTGCAAGATCCGCACGCGCCCGATCCTGATCACGGCCCTGGCGCTGGTGGCCGGGTCGAGCGTGATCATCACGGATCCGATCTTTCAGGGCATGGCGATCTCGCTGCTTTCGGGTGTGCTGGTGTCGACCCTGCTGACGCTGATCGTGATTCCGCTGGGCTGCGTGGCCGCGAAGGAGGACATGTGCAAGGTGGCCGCGGCCTCGATGCCTCCGGGGGTCGACATCCCCTGTCTGATGGAGACCGCGCCCGTCGAGAGCGGATCCGCGAAGGCGCCGCGAGCGAGTCGGAATGGTCTGGGATCGCGCGTCTGGGGAATGGCGGTCGAGGTCTTGGTGCTGCTTTTCTATGCCGTGCGGGGGATTTTTCTCCTGTTGTTCGAGGCGCTCAAGGGATTGAGGAAGCCCAAGGCTAAATCCAAGTCATCGCCGAGGGTCCGTTCGGAGGCGACCGAACGCGCCGAGGTCGAATCGGCACCGCTTGTCCCCTCGCCATCGGCGGACAAGACGGATCAGGTAAGCCCCGCCCCAGAGTCGACGTCCACGCAGGGGACAAGCGCGACCAGGAAAGCCACCGGAAAGAAAACGGCGAGCAAGAAGACGACCACGGGGAAAGCCTCCGAACCAGGGGCGTCCGCGCCAGCCGACGAGGGTCAAAAGGCACAGCCGACTCAAAAGAAGACGGCGAGAAGGGGGATTCGATTGAAGATCGACAACGCGCCGGATTCCGATCAAGACTAATTGGATTGGTCCTGGCTTTCGATCGACGGGCCACGGGGGTTCTGGTTGGCCGACGCTACCAAACTGATTTGGATGGATTCTCAGGTAACGCCATGAAGCGGCTTCTATTGGTCGCGGGACTGTCCCTCGCTGGGGGGGCGTTGGCTCAATGGTCGACGGACCAGGGCGTGACCGATGGTCGGTACGATAATCCATATGGGATCGAGCAAGGGTTTTCCCAGGATTCCTGGTCGGACGAAGCGGCTGGCTGGACAGAGGACGCGGCTCCGTCGCGAACCTGGTCCGGTTCGCCGAGTCCCGCGGGCGATGAACTCTCCGGGTTTCGTTCTGGAAGTCAGACGACCCCATCCGGTTTCGAGCCTCGCTACGAGGACGGATTCGGCCCCCAGTCTCCGAGGCCCTGGGAGGACACCGGATATGGTTCGCCGACCCAGGCGCCACCAAGGGATTATCGTTCCGACGGAGCGAGTGAAGCCTGGCGCGATGATCGCCGGACCGATCCGGCTTATCGAGATGGAATGACTGGCGCCGATCGCCAGGGATATCGTTTTCGCGGCGATCCTCCGCTGTCGCTAGGTCGCGCGGGTTCATCCCATCCGCAAGGGGAATTCAGATTCCGGCCACTCACGGGGCAGGAGCAAGAGCGCATGGGCTCGACTTCCAAGTGGCGCCCCATGGACGGGGAGCGCGGCGGGGGTGACCGATCGAATCTGTTCGAATCCATGACTCCCGACGATCGACCGGGAGGCTGGAACCAGGAAGATTGGCCTCGGCGCTAGTGGCCATGGTTTCCCGAGGGAGCGTTTCGGCGAGAGCCATCCGAGTGGCAAGGGATTGAATAAAGCGATCAGCGCGATCACCGACCATGATAGGAGAATTGGCAACATGAGAATCCAGAAGCGATTGCAGTGGGTGGCGGCAGGTACGGTCGCCTTCGCGGTGTCGGCCCAGGCCGGGATCGCTGGCGTGCCGTTCTCGGCGGATATGCTGAGCCGGGGGCCAAACGATCAGGTGACGACGGGCAAGATGTATGTCGGCGAGAGCCGGATGCGAATCGAGATGTCCCAGCAGGGTCGTGATGTCATCCGCATCAATGATCAGGACAAGCGGATGGAATGGATCCTGTTCCCGGATCAGAAGGGTTACATGGAGCGCTCCGTCGCGCAGGGCGAGGAGCCGCCGGCTTCGATGCCGACGCCCTCGGCCGAGACCAATCCGTGCGAAGGGCTTCAGGGATTGAATTGTCGGCGGGTCGGCGAGGAGGACGTCGGTGGCCGCGCGGCGATCAAATGGGAGATGACCGTCACCAATGAAGGTCAGACCTTGACGGGCGCACAGTGGATCGACGTCGAGCGCGGCTTGCCGCTGAAGTACCAGATGCCCAACGGTCAGTCGATGGAACTCAAAATGCTCGGGGCCGAATCGATCGGTGGGCGTGCCGCGGAGAAGTGGCGGATGACGACCACGGCGCCCAATCAGCAGCCGGTGGAAACCTTTCAGTGGTACGACCCGCAACTGAAGCTCTCCGTGCGCGAGGAGTTTCCGGGCGGCTTCGTGAGGGAACTGGGCAATATCCAGATCGGTCCGCAGCCGGACGATCTCTTTCGGGTTCCCGAGGGATACTCGAAGATGGACGCGCCGCCCGAGCCACGCTGACAAGACAGGATCGGTCCTCGGGTGAAGGAACCCCTCCTCGGAAACACATCATGATTACCATCGTCGGAAGTCTGAAAGGTGGCTCTGGCAAGAGCACGCTCACCTTCAACCTGGCCGTTTGGCTCTCCATGGCGGAGGCCAAGGTCTTGCTCGTGGACGCCGATCCTCAAGCCACCCTGAGCGACGTAGTCGATGTGCGAAACGAGGAAGGATTCAAGCCCTTGCTCAAGGTCCATGGCAAGGAAGCCCTGAACGAAGAGCGACTGAGAGCCGCGGACGAGACCCTGATCGATGTCGGAACCTCGGATATGGAAAGTCTGCGCCAGGCATTGGCTCTGTGCGACCGGGTCGTGGTCCCGGTCCCGCCATCCCAGGCCGATATCTGGTCGACCCAGCGTTTCATCCAGATGATTGCCTCCGTGAAGCGCGATACCCCGCCGGAGATCATCGGCTTCATCAATCGCGGGGATACCCATCATGCCGTCCAGGAGACCAATGAGACGGCCGCCGCCCTGGTTTCGCTGCCCGGACTGCGCTTCATCAAGCCGCGTCTCTCGCAGCGGACGGTCTTTCGTCGCTCATTCAGCGAGGGATTGGCGGTTTTCGAGCTGGAGTCGCGGGGCAAGGCGGCCCGCGAGTTCCTGGCCCTGGTGGCCGGGCTCTATCCGCGTCTCGTCGGCTAGCGCCTGGTCGCGCCGGTCCGGCATCCTTGCTCGGGTTGGGCATTCTGTTAAGCTGGACTGCCCGATCGGCCGATCGCTCGCCCGAGCCAGTCTGGCTGACTCCTAAAACAAAGGTTGGATGTACCTTCGATCATGCCGGACAAAGAGATACCAACTGGAGATCAGCCCAACAACGGCGACGCCTCGGCACTGAATTCGGAGGCTACGGATACGCAGGTCAATGCCTATGCGATCGACCGACTCTCGCAGGCCTTCGAAACCAGCGCGAAACGCTGGGAACTTATCGTTTATCCGTCGCTGTTCGCCTTCATTATCCTGGCAGCCTATGGCTTCTATCTGGTCTTCAGTTTGGCGAAGGACGTGCATTATCTCGCCATCAGCGTCGATACCAATATGACGGTGATCGCCAGCAACATGCAGTCGATGTCGGATAATGTCTCGCGGATGAGCAGCAGCGTCCGATCGATGTCTGTCAGCGTCGATTCCATGGCGCGCGACGTCAACGCGCTCGAGCCGATGCTGGTGAGCATTCAGGACATGAATCGCGCGATACAGAACATGACGCTCTCGACCTCATCCATGCGCAACGACATGGCCGTCATGAATCAGAGCATTAGTCGTCCGATGCAATTCATGAATTGGTTCATGCCCTGGTAGCCCTGGTAGCCCTGGGCGAACGGCGTTCGTCACGGCATGGATTTCAATGGACCAGTCACAGCCCATTACACTTCCAGGCGAGAGGCTTGACGCTGCTCGGGCCGTTCGTCTCATCGTCGCGATCTCCTCGCGCGCCCTCTTCGATCTCAGCGAATCCCATCGTATCTTTGAAACTGAGGGTGTCCAGGCCTATCACGCCTATCAGGTCGCTCATGAGTCCGATATCCTGGAACCGGGCGTGGCCTTCCCACTCGTCAGGAAGTTGATGAATCTCAACGAGGCCCTTGGCGAGCGTGGGCGAGTCGAGGTCATCCTCTTGTCTCGAAACAGCTCGGACACCGGATTGCGGGTTCTGACGTCCGCGCATCATCACGGACTGGATATTAGTCGCGCGGCCTTTACCGGAGGGGGTAGCCCCTACCGCTACGTGGCGGCCTTCGGGGCGCATCTTTTTCTCTCGGCGGATCCGGCGGATGTTCGATTGGCGCTCGACGCCGGCTGCGCCGCCGCCACGGTCTTGCCGGCTTCGCCACCGACATCCGACGACGGCGATGCCCAGGTCCGGATCGCATTCGACGGCGACGCGGTTCTCTTCTCGGACGAAGCCGAGCGGCTCTTTCGGCAGCAGGGGCTGGCCGCCTTCAATCAGATGGAGAGCGCCTCCGCCCACGAGCCCCTGGCCGGCGGACCCTTCAAGGGGTTGCTGGTCGCCATTCACCAGCTTCAGTCGCTGTTTCCGCAGGAAGCCTCGCCCTTGCGTACCGCGCTCGTGACCTCTCGCGGTGCGCCCTCTCACGAGCGTGTCGTCCGCACCCTGCGTGCTTGGGGTATTCGTATCGACGAAGCGCTGTTCCTCGGCGGACTCGGCAAGGCGCGTTTCCTGGCGGCTTTCGATGCCGATATCTTTTTCGACGATCAAAGCCACCACTGCGAAGCCGCGCGCTTGCACGTCGCGACCGGACATGTTCCTCACGGCGTCGCGAATATGTAGTTCATGGCGGGCCGAGCCGGTGGATCCGCTTCCCGTGGAGTTTGTGTCGATATTGGTTGGATTCGCCTGTCACTGGAGGCTGGAAAAGGCTGATTTTCGATGTTGTAATTTCCAGCTAAACATTATTGGAGTCGAGGTTTTAGGGTCATGTCATTGGAGATGAAAAGCAAAGGTGTCGTCCGGGCCGTGAGCGCGCTTAAGCTGGGATGGCTTATGGTCATGGGTTTGATGTCCGTCAACCTTCTCGCCGAGGAGCCGATCGCGCCGATCGCGCCGGACAGCTACCGACTTCAGGCGGGGGACATCGTCGCGGTCTCGGTCTGGCAGGAGCCGGGCCTTGAGCAGTTGGTGCTGGTGCGCCCGGATGGCGGCATCTCTTTTCCCCTGGCCGGCGATCTCCAGGCGGCGGGATTGACGGTCGGCGGGTTGACCCTTGAGCTGAAGGAAAAGCTTAAGAAATACATCTCGGATCCGGTCGTGACCGTGACCCTGCAAGAGATACCCGGAAATCGGATTTACATTCTCGGACGGGTCAACAAACCCGGCGACTTCCCCTTGGTGACGCGCGATATCACCGTGATGCAGGCGCTCGCCATGGCGGGGGGGCTCACGCCGTTCGCCGATGAGAAGAAGATCAAGGTATTGCGGACAATCGATGGCCTGCAGCGATCGATTCCTTTCAACTACAACAAGGTTCGGCGCGGACAGGATCTTGAGCAGAATATCAGGCTGCTGTCGGGCGACGTCATCGTCGTTCCCTGATCAGCCGTTGGTCTCGATTCGATATCCACAAGGACAAGGTTTACATCAAGCTCATGAGATCCACCGACAACAGCCAGATTCAGGGACGTGCGCTGGGGTACGCGGCCTGGTGTCTTGTCCTCGGTGCCACGCCCGCGGTCCATGCGGAGCAATGGTACGTCGAGCCGAGCGCGTCGATTCGGGCCTTGTATGACGATAACGTGCGTCTCGGTTCGGTGAACAATATCGGCTCGTTCGCGGCCACGGCGACGGCGGAAGTCGAATCGGGGCGGCGCAGCGAGACAACCGAATTGGGTGTACGCGCGAAGCTTTTAGCCTCGCGCTACACGGAGGTCTCGGACCTAGACGAGACGGACGGAATGCTGGGTTTCTTGAGCGCCCGCCAAATGGGCCGAAGCCGCTTTAAATTCGACGGTGAATTCAATTACGATTCTACCTCGACCAGTGAAGTCTCAACGACCGGTTTTGTTCAAGCGAATAAGAGACGTCAGCGATTCCTGTTGAGTCCGTCCTGGAATTACACCTTGACTCCCCGCTCCCAGGTCGAAGCCTCCTTCAGCTATCAAGGCGTGGCTTACGAGGACGTCGAACTTATCCCTTTGTTCGACTATTCCTTTTCACAGGTGGGTCTTACCCTGATCCATTCGCTGAGCGAGCGTTCCCAGGGATTCAGTCGCGTCACTTACGACAAGTATGACGCCAGCACGGTCGACACCCAATCCGATAATTATGGATTCGAACTGGGTGCGAATTATCGGCTCTCCGAGACCCTAACGTTCAGCGCCTTCGCGGGTCTGCGGCACTCCAAGGCGGAGACCCCGGGCTTGTTCGGCATCGAGGAGACCGAGAACACGGGTCCGCTATTCGAGACCAGTTTGACTAAGACATTCCAGGTCGGTCAACTCAACCTCAAGGCCGATCGCTCACTGCTGCCGAGCAGCAGCGGGACATTGCTGGATACCACGTCCCTGGGGATGAGCTTCGACTATCCAATCGGGCCGCGATGGACGCTGTCATTCAGTGCCGAGGGCTATAAAAACCGTACTCCGGACGGCAACTCATCGAGCAGCGATCGCGACTATCTGTCTTTTTCACCGAGGTTGCGTCACCGTCTATCCGAATCGCTCTACCTCGATCTCGGTTACCGCTATCGCTGGCAGAAATACGATACGAGATCCGATGAGGCCGAGTCGAACGCCATCTATCTTGGACTGCAATACAGCTTGCCGCGAGAACCGCTTAGAAGGTGGTCGTTACTCGAATAGGATTTTCACGGCCACGGCAAGCGTTCGAGAGATCTTCAAGGCGTCTCGATCAAATCGATTTCGATACGCCGGTTGATCCAGGGTCCAAGTTCTTTTTCCTTTTCCGGGGTGAGTTTCATTTCGTCTTCACCTTTCCCCTCGTGATTGATGCGCGATCCGGGTACGCCGTCACGCTCGATGAATCCGGCGACCGCCGCGGCTCGTTTGGCCGAGAGCGCCTGATTATTGGCCCTGGAACCCTTGCTATCCGTATGCGCGATGACGCGAGCCCGAAACCTGTCGTTGTCCGCCAGGATGGTCGCGAATTGATCGAGTAGGGTGCGGGCGGCGGTATCGAGTTCGGTGCTTCCATCCGGGAACTGAATGAGTCGCGAGAAATCGACCCTGAGCTGTCCTGTCCCCAGCCTTTCGACGCTGACCGACAGGTCCGTCAGGCGACGCTCGATGTCGTTCAGGCGGTCGGCGCCATCCGGCTCCCCGGCTGGTGAATCGCCGCTGTTCCGGGCTTCGGATTCGGGTTCCACCTGGCCGGTCTCGCTGCTGGGGGGCTCGTTACGCGATAGCACGCCGAGGCCCTCGGTCGATGGCTCCCGGCCCGCGTTTTCCAGCCCTTCGGACGGGCCCATGGCGACCCTTGGATCCGTGCCTGTATCCAGGCTGGACGCTGGATCCGATGATTCGGATTCGGGAACGGACGAAGGCATGGCGCCGGGATCGGATGGTTCGCCTTCGTTCGCGGCCATCCCGGCCTCTAGCGGGATGGCGTCTTTGCCTTGCTCGGCGGTCGGGGGGCTCTCTGGAGGCTCGACGGCCGCCGGCGATGGTTCCGGCGTCGTGGGCGTCATGGTCCCTGCGATCGGCTCGGCCTTCTGGCGATCGTCCTCGATCTGGCTTGGTCGCGAGTCTTGGTGCTGGATATACCAGCCAACCAGACCGGCGCCCATCAGGAGCCCTGCGGCGACCGCGACGATTTCCGCCGTCCATCTCCTCGAGATACCCGCCGATTCGATGAGTTTGGCGATCGACACATCTCTACTGTCCCCGTCGGCTGGGTGGCTCCGATCCCGAGTGTCGGGCGAGGCGTTCGCCGCCACCAGTTCGGACTCGGTATGCAGCCTCGGCGCGACGTTCGCGTCCACATCCAGACGCTCCACTGGCCGCGTGGCGTCGAAGGCCGCGACCGGGGCTGGCGCGATGGCGCTGATCGTCGTTGCCGGCTCCGCGCGCGCGGGGGGCTGTGTGGCCTCGGAGTGTGGGGGCGGATCCTGCCGCGCGGTCGCGACGGTCGCCTCGTCCTCGCGCGCTCGCGCGTCGGATTCGGCCTCTCCATTTTCCGAATCGATGTCGGTGACGTCGGGGAGGGTTCCCTTGTATTCGGGCCGTGGGGGGCGTTCCTCGCCCTCGATCGCGAACAGCAGATGCGATGAATCGGATCGGATGAACTGGTCGATGGCCTTGCCGGTGATCGTCTTTGTCCCGGCGCCATAGGCGTAGACCAGCGCGGTTTCGCAGATCAGATTGATGATGCGGGGAATGCCATTGCTGTAATGGAAGACGGCATGACAGGCGTCCGGCGTGAAAATCGTTTTTTGACCGCCGGCAATCTTCAGACGATGCCGGATGTAGTAAAATGTTTCCTCCGCGTTGAGCCGGCCCAGGTGGTAGGAGGCCGATACACGCTGCACGAATTGTTCGAGTTCTGGCTGGCGCAGTTGCTGGCGAAGCTGAGGCTGTCCAAGGAGCAGGAGTTGGAGCACCAGATCCTTATCGGCATTGATGTTGGATAGGAGCCGGATCTCCTCAAGCTTGTCCAACCCGAGGTTTTGCGCTTCGTCGATGATGAGCAGGGTCTTTTTCCCTTTCCGGTACTCATCGAGAAGAAAGTCCACGAAGGCCTGATGCTGCGCGATTCTGTCGCCCGCCTGGACCTTGATATCGAAGGCGACGCAGACCCAATCCATGATCTGACCCAGGGACTGATGGGTGTGCGAGATGAGTCCCACGGTCAAGTCCTGGTCGAGCCGGTCGAGCAGATAGCGCATCAGGGTGGTCTTGCCCGAGCCGATTTCGCCCGTCAGAACGGTGAATCCGGATTGGTTGTACAGCCCATATTCGACGAGTGTCAGCGCTTCCTGATGTATTTTGCTGAGATAGAAAAACCCTGGATCCGGGAGGAGTGAGAAGGGCTTTTCATTCAGGCCGAAAAAGGATTCGTACATCTTTCAGGTTCCTGGGGAAGAAGCAAGAACATCCATTGATCCTGGTCGTCGGTCAAGGAAGCCGCGATTGCAGAGCGCTAGTCTAACAAAATGCCTTTCTTCCGTAGAAGATCTTTTCCCCCGAGGGCGTGCGCGTCTTCAATAGTGAAGTGGTCAGGCTCGGGCCTTTGGTGGGAAATTCAGTGTTGTTTTTCAGTGCTTGGTCAGGTGGCGGATAATCGCCTTGGCGAATAGATTTCTGGTGTAAAGCATTCAAGGCGAGCCTATGCGTCTTATTCGATTCATCCCACCGATGCTGGCGCTGGCGTCCATGGCGTCCCATGCCGGGGAACTTGTCGGGGCGGCCCCGGCGTTGGCTGGTTCAACGCCCGTCGCGGCTTCCGTCATCCGGGAAGACCGCGCGCTGGATCCGGTGCCGGCCCATGCGCTCGGGACGATGATTCTTCGGGTGGCCGACCGCGGCGAGGACTCGGTGGATCCCAGTTTGAGGATTTCGGCGCCGCCCCCGCAACGACCCATGCCGCAAACACGCCGGATCCAGTCCAGCCGCCTATCCACGCGCCTGGACAATTCGTCCAACACCCTGCTCGGAAGCCGCTTGTTCAAGCGAAGCGGGCCGCCGGCGAGCGTCCAGGGCCGGAGATTCGGTTTTCCCGATTCGCGTCGCTGAGGCCAGGGCTTTAGGCATGGACCTCCAGGGTCGGCGATGGACGTTGCAGGAAATTACCCTGGACGTAATCGACACCCGCCGTCCAGAGCACCGTGAGGGCGCGGGCGTCCTCCACGCCGGTCACGATGCTCTTGACGTTGAATTCGCGGGCCAGCGTGGCGAGTTGCAGCAATCGTTGCTGCTTGTTCGCGTCATCCGCCAAGCCTTGGGCGAAGGTCGGCTTCATGAGCACGAAGTCGAGCGAGAGTCCCTGTAGCAACATCTCCGGTCGGTCGGTGACGCCGAATCGATTGATGGCGACCCGGCATTTGATCTTCTTGAGCGTCTCGACCAGCTTGCCGATGCTGGCCAGGTTCCCCACGACCAGTTCTTCCTGAAACTGAATGGTCAGCCAGTTGCCCCGGACATCGAATTCGCGCAGACAATCACAGATCCACAAGATGATGCTGGGATTTCTGAAGGTATCCTCGGAGAGATTGATGAAGAGGCTCAGGTTGTGGCCGGCGCGGCGCTGCTCGCCAATGACCTCGATGGCGGCCCGGATGGTCCATTTGTCCACCTCCTCGATCAGGCCACGGCGAATCGCCGGTCCAATGAAATCCTTGGCCTCGAGCAGATTCTCCTCTTCATCGAGCAGGCGCAGCAGGACGCTGTAGTTCTCCTGGTTGTCTCCCATGAGACTGATGATGGGCTGATAGACCAGTTTGAGCTGGTTGTTGCGCAGGGCGTATTCGATCTTCCTGGCGATCGCCGCGTCCCCATCCTCGTCGTCCTGCTTGACGCGGGCGGCCAGGGAGGTGGGTGTCTGCTGCCCGGCGGAGTGGTCTTGATCCGTGTATTCGTGGCCGATGCAGAGCCGATAGGCCGCGTTGATGATGTCCTCGGCGGCCGAGGCTCGGTCGTGCACCAGGAAATAGCCGATCTCGCAGTCGGGCGTGGTGCTGTCCTGACCGGCCGCGCGCGCCGGCAGGCGCGCCTTTTCGGTCAACTCGCCGGCGAGCGCCTTGGCGCCCAATTCATCCAGTCCATCGACGACGAGGCCGAATCCCTCGTCGCTCAGACGCGACAGGAAGCCGCGTTCGTCAATGACGAAGGAGAGTATGGAACCGAACTCGTCGAGCAATTCGAGGCCAAGCGATAGACCCATGTCCCGCAGCAGTTCGCCGCCCTTGATGATCCGGATGAAGAAAATGGCGAAGGGACGTTCCACGATCCGGTCCGCGCCGATATGGGTCTCGATCTCGGCGATCAGACCATCGAGCCCGGTCGCCCTCGCGAGCTTGCGTGGCTCGACGCCTGAAACCTCTCGGGTGGCCGGGATTTCGATCGGCTGAAACACCATGCGCACGCAGGGCTCGCCGTCGAACTCGGACGGGGAGGCCAGCAGGCGCGCCCGAAATACGCTGGAGTCGGCCCGCCGCCCGCTCACATCGATCGTCGAGGATCCGATCGGGCCGGATGAATCGCCGGTCTTGAGCAGTTCACGGATGGATTTGTGCTGCTCGGAGGGAAAGAGATCGAGGAAGGGCGTCGCCAGGACATCGTCGGTCGAGGCGTATCCAAAGAGGCGGACGTAGGACGGGTTGACCTCCACATGCAGGCCATCCTGAACGAAGGCCACGCCAGCGCTGGCCACTTCGATGAGCTTGAGTGTGCTGTCCTCGCAGTTCCTGAGCCTGGCGGTCAGGTCGCTGGCCTCCCGGCGTCCGGCCAGATCGGCGCTCTCGCGCGCGATGATCAGTTTCAGGTGCTCATGGTCGCCTCGTTTGGCGACGCCGCGCGCGCGTGCGCGGCGCGCCTTGGCGAGGTCGCCCTCCCAGGTCTCGGGATCGGCGATCAGAATCAACGGAATGTCCGTCTTGAGCTTGGCGTGGGCCGCGAACACGCTATTCGGATCCACGTCACGGTCATAACCAAGGCAGAGGATCATGTCGCAGTCGCGTTCCATGACCACCTTGTCGAGTCGCTCGGCATTGGGAATCGACACGCTTCGGTCCGCCAGGCCCGCCTCGCGAAGCACGCCCATGAGGCGTTCGGCCTCGCTGTTTTCCGAGCTGATGATGAGCAACGTTGGTTTTTGAATGTGCGTGGGCATGCTGACGTTATGGAAATCCTAGCCATCGCTGGTCTTGGATTATCGGTCCTCCCGGCCAGGAAGGGAAAGGGAAAGCCGAGTCATGCGAGATTTTATGACATTCCCCTCAGGCAACCCGCTGTTTGGACGGGGCACCGGGGATCTCCCGGACCAGGTTGGGTACCAGATATCCCGGCATCCGTCCACGCATGGTCTCGATCAGACGCATCGCCTCGTGCTCGCTCACCTGGAAATGCGCGGCTCCCTCGACCGGGTCCAGCCGATGGAGGTAGTAGGGCCGGACACGGCAGTCGAACAGACGTTCGCTGAGATCGATCAATGTGCCGGCGTCGTCGTTGACCCCGCGCAGCAACACGCTTTGATTCAGGAGTGTCACCCCGGCGACGTCGAGTCTCAGAAGCGCCTCGCGGGCCTCCTCGCCCAATTCACGGGGATGATTGGCGTGGATGACCAGGACGGTCGGGAGTCGTCCCTGTGTCAGGATCGCGCCTAATCGATCGGTGATCCGTGAAGGCAGAACGACCGGAAGTCGGCTGTGCAGACGCCAGCGGCGCAGGTGCACGATCCCCGCGAGCCGACGCGCCAGATCGGCGAGCGCTCCGTCCTCGACCATTAGCGGATCGCCGCCGCTCAGGATAACCTCGGTCAGGGTCTCGTCCCTGGCGATCTCGGTCAGTGCCCTGTCCCAGCGGCTTTGGCTCGGTCCCAGGTCTTGGTAGGGAAAGTGTCGGCGGAAGCAATAGCGGCAATGGATGGCGCAGGCGCCCGTCGTGACCAGCAAGGCCCGCCCCGAATACTTGCGCAGCAGACCAGGGCGCTGCTCGGCCGAGGCGTCGTCGACCGGATCCCTGACATATCCGGCGACCTGGGCGCGCTCGGCGCTCAGGGACAGCACTTGACGCAGCAGTGGATCGCCCGGATCCGCCCGTGCCATCAAGGCGGCGAACCCGCGTGGCACCAGGATACCGAAGGGGCCTGGTTCAGGATCCAGTCCAGGGACATCGGCGCGGTCGAGGCCAAGGAAGGCGAGCAGGGCGTCCACCTGGGTAAAGGACCGGGCCAACTCGCGCTTCCATGCGTCGGTCTGACAATCGATCCCCCTTCGCGGTAACATTGGCGGGTTTAGCTTGACATGAAACGAGGATGACATGGCTTATTACGGCACCAATGAATTCAAGGGCGGGCTCAAGATCATGTTGGACGGGGATCCGTACAACATCGTCGAGAACGAGTTCGTCAAGCCTGGCAAGGGTCAGGCCTTCAATCGCGTCCGCGTGCGCAACCTCAAGACCGGTCGGGTGGTCGAGAAGACCTTCAAGTCCGGGGACACCGTCGAGGCGGCCGACGTGCATGATACCGACATGCAGTACCTCTACAACGACGGGGAGGAATGGCACTTCATGGATCCGGCGAGCTACGAGCAGATGATCGCCGGGGCGGCGGCGGTGGGCGAGGCCGCCAAGTGGATCAAGGAGCAGGACATGTGCAAGATGACCCTGTGGAACGGCGCGCCGCTCTCCATCGAGCCACCCAACTTCGTGGTGCTCGCGATCACCGAGACCGATCCGGGTCTCAAGGGTGACACCTCCGGCGGTGGCGGCAAGCCGGCGACGCTGGAGACCGGCGCCGTGGTGCGGGTGCCGCTCTTCGTGCAGTCGGGCGAGCTGATCAAGGTCGATACCCGCACCGGGGAATACGTCTCGCGCGCCAAGGAAGCATGAGATCGGATTCATCGCCCGGACGTCGTCCGACGTCCGGGATTCCTGGCGAGTCCGGATCGTCCCGGACCCAGGATCGCGAGACCGACTGGCTCCCCAGCGCCTCCCGCTCGGCGCTCCAGGCCCGGGCCGATCTCCACGCCCGACTCCGGCGCTTCTTCCTGGACGCGGGTGTGCTGGAGGTGGAGACGCCCATCCTCTCCCGGTCCGCCGTCACGGATCCCGCCCTCGCCAGTCTCTCGACAGGGGTCTCGATCGCCGGATTCGGCTCGGAGCGTCCGCTCTATCTCCAGACCTCTCCCGAATTTCACATGAAACGGCTGCTGGCCGCCGGCAGTGGTCCCATCTACCAGATCTGCAAGGTGTTTCGCGACGAGGAGCGGGGCCGACGCCATCACCCGGAGTTCAGCCTGCTGGAGTGGTACCGGCCTGGCTGGGATTATCGCCGTCTGATGGAGGAGGTCGCCGCGCTCGTTCGCGCGGCGCTGGATCGTCCCAGGATGCCGGTCGAACATATCCGCTACCGCGATCTGTTTCGCGAGGGTCTTGGTCTGGATCCCTGGCGGGCGGACATCGGCGAGCTGCGCGCCGCCGCCCGAGTCGCCGGAATCGCCGACGCGGATGGACTGGATCTGGACCGTGACGGCTGGCTCGATCTGCTGCTCAGCCACTCTCTGGAGCCCAGGCTGGGCCGCGACGGCATGAGCTTCCTTCAGGACTACCCGCCCAGTCAGGCGGCGCTGGCGCGGGTACGACCGGACGAGCCGCCGGTCGCCGAGCGCTTCGAGCTCTACATCCAGGGTATCGAACTGGCCAACGGCTTTGGCGAGCTGATCGACGCCGACGAGCAGCGGGCGCGATTCCTCGCCGATCTGGCGACGCGACGCGCCCAGGGGCGGCCCGAACCACCGCTCGATGCCCGTTTCCTGGCGGCGCTCGAGGCCGGGATGCCCGAATGCGCCGGTGTCGCCCTAGGGCTCGATCGGCTGCTGATGATCGCGACCGGCGCCGAGCACATCGACGCCGTCCTGAGCTTCCCGATCGAGCGCGCCTGACGGCGGCTCGCCCGCCCTCAATGCCGGACCTGGACCCGCCAGCTCAGCGTAACCTCGCCATCGGCCGGAACCTCGACCGTCCAGGCCGCCAGGTTGGACGCCTCCTTGACGTGGGGCAGGCTTTCCTGGGTCATCGACCAATCGCCGGGGATGGTCTCGCGCACTAGCACCTGGACAGGCTCGAACTTGGCGTTCTTCAGCTCGATCACGAAGCTCGCCTCATAGGCATAGTCGTAGGCGCCCGAGCCGCCGAGCTTCTTGAAGGCGGTCTGCTTGCGGCGCGCGGTTACGTCGAAGCTCTCGCCCAGCTTGAGGTTCAGGGTCGCGTTCCTCGGGGTGTGGTCGATGCCGTCCTCGCCGATGAATTGGGCGTGACCCTGGCTGTCCTTCGAATAGACCCGGACCACGCCCTTGGGTAGGGGTATTCCGAGATCGCCATCGCGGTTGACGAATTTGAGCATGGATTCGACCGGCCGCTTGCTCCAGCCATCGCCCGCGCCCTCGCTATAGGTGTGCGCCTGACCCTGGACGACCAGCTCCCTGGTCACCGGCACCCGCGCGGCGGCCAGCAGCGCCACCTGCTTGGTCTGTTGATCGAGGATGTCGGTCGGGCGGGGCAGGGTATAGAGATGATATTCGGCCAGGTTCTCCTCCGCCGGCATGGGCGGGCTGGCCGCCATCGCTATGCCCCGCATTTCCATCATTGGCATGGCCGCCACCGCTCGGTTGACCTCCCCTGCGACCAGTTGCAACCGGGCCTTCGGATAGGCGACCCCACTGGCGTTGGTCAGGGTCACCCAGCCATTGAGGTTCATCGTCTGGGCATCCTCGGCCAGATCGGCCACGTAGTCTGCCTTCCAGGAGAGCCCACCGGTCAGATAGGACAGCTCCAGCGTTCCCTCGCCAGCCTGGCCCGATTGAAGATGCAGGACTAGGGTGGGTTGATCGCGCAGATCCGCCGGTACGTCGGGAAACGCCAGATGACCGACCACCTGGGTCTCGATGCGGTCGGCATAGCGCAGCACCAGACCCTCGTTGACCGCCAGCACGGTCGCGGATTCTGCGGTTCGCTCGCCCGCGTCGTTGGTGCGGACCACCTCGATCTCGCGCCCCAGATATTTCTTCAGCAGGCTCGCGGGCGTGAGCAGGTCGTAATCGAAATTCTGTTCCAGCAGGGTCAGACCGAGCGCGCCCGAACGCTCGTTGAGCAGCGCCGTCTCGGGACGGATCCGCACCGAGACGTTGCGCCAGGCGAGCCGATTCTCGCCCTTATCCAGCCGCACCCGCCGCTGGTCCTTGATGAGGGCCAGGTCGTCGTTATAGATGGTGACCGCGAGCGACTGGCGGGCCGAGTCGTCGATCCGTTGTTCCTGGTCCATGGCGGCTCCGGGAAAGGTCAGTGAAGCGAGGATCAAGGCCGCGAGCGCGCGTCGGTGGCCTGGTATCGGAGGCGTCGCGAAGGGTTGGCGGGCTGGCATGGGGATGCTGTCCTCTCTTGTGCGTGGGTGGTTAAACCTGGGCGGGGTTGCGATCCTGAGCGGCACCCGGATCAACCGCCGCCATTCCCCGTCTTCGCGGGCTTGGCTTCCTCGATCCGCTTCTCGCCACAGGGCACATAGCCGGCGGTGGGGACCGGATCGCCCTTGAGCGCCTCGGCCAGGGTGTCACAAATAGTGCGCAGAACCTTGACCCGCGCATAGGGCTTGTCATTGCCCTCGATCAGGGTCCAAGTGGCGTGCTTGGTGCTGGTGCGCACGACCATCTCGTTGACGGCCTCCTTGTAGTGCGGCCATTTTTCGCGGTTACGCCAGTCGTCAGCGGTGATCTTGTAGCGTTTGTAGGGGACGTCCTCGCGGTCCTTGAAACGTGCCAACTGCTCGTCCTGGCTGATGTGGATCCAGAACTTGATGAGGATGACGCCGCTGTCGACCAGTTGCTCCTCGAAGCGATTGATCTCGGAGTAGGCGCGTCGCCATTCGGCGTCGGCGGCGAAGCCCTCGACCCGCTCCACCAGGACCCGGCCGTACCAGGAGCGGTCGTAGATGGTGATGCGCCCGGCGCGCGGAATGTGGCGCCAGAAGCGCCAGAGATAATGGTGCGCCTTCTCCTCGTCGGTCGGGGCGGCGACCGGGATGGCGCGGTAGAGTCGCGCGTCGACGGTATGGGTGATGCGCCGGATGGCGCCGCCCTTGCCGCCCGCGTCCATGCCCTCGAACACCAGCACGGCAGAGCGTTTCTTGTTGTAGGCGGTCCAGGCCAGCTCGTTGATCTCGGTCTGGAGACGCTTGATCTCGGAGCGATAGTCGTCGCGGGTGAGGCTTCGCGAGAGATCCAGTTGGTCCAGCAGGGTGATCTGGGCGCTGGTGCTGCTCGGCAGCTCGGGGCTGGTCAGAGCGCCGCCCTGATCCTCCGGACTGGCCTCGGCAAGCCGGGAGCGGATGGCGTGCAGCAGGGTCTTGCCAACGGTCAGGTCGCGGTAGCGGCGGTCGCCGGCCTCGATCAGATACCAGGGCGAAACGCCACAGTCGGTATGTAGGATGACCCGCTCGGCGACCTGCTCGAAGGCCGCGTAGTGCTCGGAGAACTTGCTCTTCTCAGGCAGCATCTTCCAGCGGCTTTTGTCGTCGCGTGACAGCTCCTTCAGTCGCGCCTTCTGATCCGCCTCGGACATGTGGAACCAGAACTTGACGATCAGGGCGCCGTCCTGGATCAGCATCCGCTCGAAATCGACGATGCGATTCAGTTCCCCGTCCAGTTCGGCATCGGTGCAGTGTCCGCGAAAGCGGTGCTCGATCGGTGTCTGATACCAGCCGCCGAACAGGATCGAGATCTCCCCGCGCGCGGGCATGGAGCGCCAGAAACGCCAGTAGCGCGGACGCTCGCGTTCCTCGTCGGATTCGTCCCAGAAGGCGAAGGTCTGCACGCCGCGCGCGTCCAGCCACTCGTTGAGCCGGTTGACCACCTCGCCCTTACCGGCCGCCTCGACGCCCGAGACCAGGACGATCACCGGGACATTGGACTCCTTGAGGTCGCGCTGGACCGCCAGAAGTTGGGTGCGCAGTTCCTCCTGCTGCTCCTTGTAATCTTCCTTGCTGACCGAGCGACCGACCTTCGTTGCCTCGAACATGCCTCATCTCCTCGTCGGAACGGGTTCGTGGCGCAGTCTAGCAAGGATCGGACGGGGAGGGCGCCGGCTCATGGGCGCCTGGCTCGGGCCAGCAGGAATACAGTCCGTATAGCCACGAATCCCTGACGGAATGGCCGGTCCTTCAAACCAGGGCTGAATCCCGACTCGGCGAGCTAGGCGTCCACGTCCTCGGGAAACGGATCGATCAACCTCCGGTCGGGATCGGCCGCGATCCCGTGCTCGACGCGGATCAGCATTCCGCGCTGAAATGATGGATTGATAGCTGAGATATATAACTGATGTTACGCAGCCGCCGCTTTCAAGCGCCTGAGTTCGCCGAAAGCATGCTGAAGCGCCTCGACATAGAGCTTCGCGCGGAGTGCGAAATGGTTGAGCTTGTGGGCCCGCTTGAGGCATTCGAGC
>NZ_NRRG01000058.1 GCF_016583575.1 Thiocystis violacea | reverse complement strand
GCTTCGGCGCCGAACGGCTCTGTGTCCTCGGATTCATGCTCGATGGACGACCGTTCAAGGTCGAGCATGACATGAGGCTCGTGCTGTATTAGCTAGGCGAGGCTATTCGTTTTGTACTGTACTGAGATGCCTAGCACGAAGGGAATTAAGAATAGCAGATTCAGTGTATTTCTAAGAAACGGACCCATGCTTGTCATGATATATATCTCGTGTTTACCTGTAGCCCAGCGCTTCATTTTCTACTACTGCCCCCGACAACTGTTTGTCGATTATTTCTTCCTTGACAACCACCGACGTTTTGCATATTCAAAGAGTTTCATTAGGTCGACGCTAAAACCAAAAAAGCCGGGTTTCGCTGTAAACACCGGCTCAGTAGATTCTTTCCTAATCAAGGGCTTTAGATTCGCTGACAAGAGAGAATAAACAGGGCAATTCGTATAGTGCATTTCTGACACGGAAGACCAGCGCCATCGCCAGTCTTTGTCAACGGATTCCGGGTTCGATTTCAACCTTCCATGCGCAGACGCCTGATCAATCTCGTCTGAGTACCGGATGAGAGTCGCTGCGAACAGACCAAACGCTTGTGCAGCGATTTCAGGGCAGAAGTCCCTGTAAAGGAAAGGTCTTCCGTCACTTGAGCTTATACCGCTGTACTCGTGCCATGCTGCCGGCCAGATGTCAGTAGCCTCCCATTTCTCTCCAATGTCTTGATCTGTTTGAGAATCAAAGCGCGACAACAAGCCTTGGTCCCCGAGAAGAGACACTCCCTGGAAGTATCTCGGACACCTGTGAACGCTGGCAAACGGGCAGCGATGGGAAACGCCCAAGTTCCTGCTTATCTCGGTGTACCATTCAATGTCTGGATACAGTTGTTTCATACTGTCTTACGGCCAGCTATCGATGAGAACATGGACCCTACCGACAATCATCCCAAGTAACCCGCACGGCGAGAAATGGCTCTCCGGTTTGATAGTAATAGTTTCGGACAAGATCCTTGCCGTATAGCAAGGACAATAGCGTGGAGCCGGGAGTGCCGCACACTTGTTTATTTGCTTGAGCTGTCAAATAGTGACTGAAGTCTTGAACTTCTTTCTCGCTGAAACTTCCTTCGTTATAGTGGATGGTGTAAGTCATTTGCGTTTCAGACGCCGTGACAAGCACTCCCTGTGCAGTCGTATATGCGTCAATTTTTTGAGGTAGCGATTCGGCAAGATTCTTCGCTTCTGCGCGATATTGTGCATCCATATTCTCGCGGAACTCGGGCGGGGCAGCTAAGAGGAATCGGATTGATTCATTTTTGGTGCTTGCGTTCTCTGAAGCTAGCCCAAGTATTGCGTTAGTAATCTGACCGTGGAGATTTTCTGCGTTTGATGCGGTCGTGATCAACAACGAGATAAATAAAAATGCTGACGGCACAGCAAAGTGTGCTCGCCGAGTTCCGGCGTGGAGTATCGGTCGCTCTGATCGATGCATTGAACCTCTCCTTCTTTTCGGTGGCTAACCATTAAGCATTTATCCATCGGGCGCCTGGCAATGAGCGTGATTTCGCTCTGACGCCTGGGCGCCCGATGGATAAATGTCTGTTGGACTAATCCGCTCCTGGCACGACGTCGCCGGCCGCGCAGATGCGAGCATGCCTTATAGAAAGGGCATTGTATCGGCGGGCCATGGATGGCGCGGGAGCGCCGGCGCCACCCGGTCGGTGATGCGGCATGTCGCGGAGGCAGAAACCGGGCATCAGAAGGGCTCCCATCGTGCGGCGAAGACGTGTATTGGGGAGGATCTTAGTCCTATTCCCGTGTGCGAGGCGAGCGCCATTGCAGACCCACGCGGGGCCTGAGAAAAGACCGGATGCAGAAGCGGAATCGGCGCTGAAGGGCGAGCGTTATCCTCCGTCGCGGCGTTTCGGTGCGAGCGCGGCGCGCACCCGCAGCCGTCCGGTGCGGCAGCTCGGGCAGGGATAGCCGTCAAACCTCTGCGTCGGCTCCTCGTGCCCCTCCGTCGCTGGACTGGCCGTCGCCGTCGGCGCCGCAATGGCCGCGCGGATCTCGGGCAAGCGCCGGGCGCGGCAGCGATTGGCGAGGAAGCCAAAGTGACGCACCCGCATGAAGCCTTTCGGCAGGACGTGCAGCAGAAAGCGCCGCAGCAGCTCCGCGCCCGAGAGGGTCATGACCTTGCGGCGATCGCCGTCGCGGTAGTCTTTGTAGCTGAGCTCAACGGTTTCCCCATCGAAGCTGAGCAAGCGCCGGTCGCTGAGGGCGGTGCGGTGGCTGTAGCGCCCCAGGTAGTCCACGACCGTCTCGGTGTGCACCAGGCACGGCTTGGAATAGACCACCCACTCGCGGCCCATCAAGGCATTGAGCACGCGGTCGATCTCCTTGGGATCGGTTAGCCGCGCCAGGCGTCCGGCCTCAACGGCCTGGCGCAAGCGGCTGACGAAACCGCCGCGCACATGCCGCGACAGCGCCCGCACCGGAAACAGGTAAGTGCTCTTGGCGGGGTGCCACTCACCGCAGGCGGAGACCGCTCCGCCGGGAACCAAACAGTGCAGATGCACATGCCGCGTGAGCGTCTGCCCCCAGGTATGCAGCACCGCCGTCAGGCCGAGTTGCCCATCCAAGCGTTTGGGGTCGGACCCGAAGGCCGAGAGCGTCGCCCACACTGTCTCGAACAGCCGGTCGTAGATCTCCTTGGGATGGACCTCGACCCAGCCATCGAGCACCGAGGGCAGCGTGAAGACGACATGGTGGTAGGTCACCGGCAACAGGGCCGCGCGTTGTCGCTCGCACACCACTCCAGCGACGCCCGGCGCTGACAGCACGGACAGTGACGATCCCGGCAGGCGTGATAGCACAGCGCCGCCGCCTCGCATTGATCGCAGCTGAGGGCCAAGCCACCGAGCGCGGCGGTGCGACAGTCCAGCACATGATGACAGACCTGCCACTGGCGCGGGCTCAAAGTCTGGGTGGCGGCCACGCCATCGAGACAGCTGCGGATGACCGCTTGCAACGAGGCCGGCTCAGCCATGGGCCACCTCCAGCTGGGCGATGACATCCAGGTCCCCTTCGCCCTCGCGGGCACTGGGGAGCCAATGGACGTAGCGCAGCGTGGTGTGGATGCTCTGATGCCCGAGCAGGCGTTGCAGTCGCTGCACCGGCAGCCCTGCGGCCAACTGATGGGTCGCGTAGGCGTGACGCAGCCCATGGATGCCACCGACCTTGTGCACCCCGGCGCGCTGCTTGGCCTGAGTAAACGCCTTCTGCAGCGTGGTCGGTGAAAACGTCGCGCCGCGACGTCCGGCAAACAGCCACTCACTCGGGCGATAGGCCTGCCAATAGGTGCGCAGCTGGGTGAGCAGGGTCGGTGAGAGCGGGACCAGGCGGTCCTTGGCGCCCTTGCCCTGATCGACGCGCAAGAGCTTGCGCTCTCCGTCGATGTCGGCGACCCGCACCGCCAGTACCTCGCTCAGGCGCAGCCCGCAGCCGTAGCAGAGCGTCAGCATGGTGCGATGGCGCGCATCGGCGCAGGCGCTCAGGATGGCGGCGACCTCCGCGCGCGTGAGCAGCGCCGGGATGCGCTGCGGCCGTTTGGGTAGGGCGACCTCCAGATCGACCGTCGGCCAGTCCAAGACCTCCAGATAGAAGAAGCGGATTCCGTTGTAGAACAGCCGCACGCTGGCCGGAGCCAGCTCACGTTCGCGCACAAGGTGCTCGAAATACGACCGCAAGTCCTCCGGTGCAAGGCAATCGGGCGCGCGGTGGGTGAACTTCGCCAGATCCCGCACGGCGGCGAGATAGCTCTCATGGGTGCGCGGGGAGAAACCATGCATCTGCATGGCCACGATCATGCGTTGACGCAACGCTGTCATCGTCCGATCCTCTGTCAACGACCCCGATTGGGTCATTGCGAGTGTGGACGAGGGTGAGAAAAGCGACTGTCAGCTGCAGGGGAGTGACGAGCCTCGACGAAGCCCCGCGGAGCGGATTAGTTCAACCTCCAAAACTGCCGCAGTTGGCGCCGATAGGCTTCGCTGCCCTTGGGTTTGAGTTCCGTATCGTGTTCCAGGAGACTAAGCCGTGACGAGAAACCCGTCAACCAATGAGGAAAACCTCCGCTCTTTCTGTGATCGCCATCTAGAAAAAGTCGATTAATCAGTTATCGAGCCGCCCTGAGACCGTTGATGGTGATCCGCCCCGAGCACGGGGTCGCGGCCCATCCCGACCGGAGGTTGGTCGAGCCGTTACCCGAGGACGTGGACACCTACCTCGCCGAGTTGGGACGCCGCCCGGTTTGAAGGACTGGCCATTCCGTCAGGTAGTCGATGCCATACAGACTTTATTTGTGCTGGTGGGGGGGACTGGCTCAAGCGGGTCGATTGGGAGCTTCGACCGGAAAAGAGGACGGATTGATTTTAGCGTCAAGATAACCGGATCGGGCGTCATCGTTCCGGCCAGTTGGCATCGAGCCGCCCAGGGATTGTCCCTCGGCGTCGTCGATGACCAAAGGATGATCACGGTTTCCTGGAAATCACCTTGATCATCGATGGCCCGAGGATTCTGGAGCGCCTCATCGGTTGGCGCGCAGTTGCCAGACGGTCATGGCGAGCATGCCGATGAAAAACAGCAAGGCCCACTGGGCCATTGACAGACCCAGGAGCACCAGCGCCTTGTCCTCGCAGAAGCCGGTGGCCAGGAACAGGGTCGGTGCCTGCTGTCCGAGCCACTCGATCAGGCGCTCGATCGGACCCATCTCGCTGGCGACGCAGGAGACACTGCCGGCGGCGTATTCCTGAAGCCAGCTTTGATAGGCCGCCGTGGCGGTGCCAGCGGCCGCCGTCAGGGCGAGCAGGGCGCCGAGGACGAATCGCACCCGGCCTGCGGACAACGCCGCGCCCAGGGCGAGCACGGCGATCAGCATGAACAGTAATCGCTGGAAGACGCAGAGATGACAGGGCTCCAATTCCAGCCAGGGCGTCAGTAGCAGGCTGGCGAGCACGAGGGCGGCGCTGGCCAACGATAGGAGGATCCAGGTTAGGTGGGGTGAAATCGTCGTCATCGTTGAAAACCTTTTTTGAAACAACATCAAAGTAACCTCGGCAAAGCGACCGGAGCCACTCCGTGCCTTCCAGGTGCCGTCTAGAGCGCGAAATCGCCCCCGAATGGCTCCGGTCCCTCGACCACCGGCAGGGTCAGTTCGTTGCCCCAGTGCGACCAGCCGCCGTTGTAGAGCCGCACGTCCCGGTAGCCCAGATGCTTGAGCTGGAGATAGGCCAGGCCCATGCGAAAACCGTCATGACAATAGACGTAGAGCCGCTTGTCCTTGGGGATCCGGGCATATAAGGCGGTCAAGGCGTCGTCGTCGCGCCACTTGCCGGTCTGGCCATCCGTGCCTTCGAGACTGACACGATTGATCGCGCCGGGGATGTGTCCGCCCATGATGGCATGGCGGATGACTTCGCCGGTGTACATGTCATGGGGGCGGGCATCGATCAGGATCACCTCGGGGTCGCGACGCGAGACCAAGTCGTCATAAACGTCCGTCCATTCCACGAAGAGGTCGGGATTGGCCGGCTTGAGGGTCACCGAGCCGCGCGCTCGCGGGGGCGTCGGCTCCTTCACCAGCTCATTGAAGCCGGTCCATTCGAGCGTGCCGCCATCGAGGATCTTGACCCGCTCCATGTCGAATCCATACAGCTCCAGCAGATAGTAGAGCCGGGAGGTCAGGGCGGTGCTGGCGTCGTCATAGAGCACCAGGGTGGAGTCGTCATTCACCCCCCAGCCGCGCAGCGTCTCCTGAAAGGCGTCGCGCGTGGGGAAGCGCATGATGGGGCTGGCCTGGTTGTCGCCCAGATCCTTGAAGCGCTGGACCTGCACCGCGCCAGGGATGTGGCCGACGGTGAAATGGCGGTGCGGATGGTAGCGGACCTCCAGCGGGATCAGTCCCTCGTCGTCGAGATGCTCGGCGAGCCAGTCGGCGTCGACCAGGAAGGCCGGGCCGGCGAGGGCGGGCAGGGCCGGGAGCATCAACAGGCTCAGCCAGAGGAAGGCGAGGCGGCCTAAGGGATAAGGCGACATGCTGTTGTCCTCGAATGATGGGTCGGTTCGAGGTCCGGCGAACCTCGGGGCGGCCGGACGACTGGAGTTGGTCCGCTCAGTATTTCACCGAGCAGCCATAGGGACGGGTCAGGGGTGTGCCGACCGCCTGTCCGGCGGCCAGATCGGTCATGGCGGCCCGCACATGATTGGTGGCGCCCTGGATATCGGCCGGGTTGGTGGTCGGGCGGTCGTCGATGCCGCCCATGTACGCCAGGGTGCCGCCAGCGTCGATGACGTACATGTGCGGCGTGGTCATGGCCCCATAGGTCCGACCCATGACGCCGTCGCTGTCGAGCAGCACGGCGGTCGGAACCGCCGAGCGGCGCTGGGTCAGATCATCGGCCTCGCTGGGGCTGACATGCCCCTGCTTGCCGGGGGCGGACGAGACGACCGACAGCCAGACATAGCCGGCGTCCTTCGCCTCGGCTTGCAACGCCTGCATGTTGCCCGCGCCATAGTGTTTGACCACGAAGGGGCAGTCGTGATTGGTCCATTCGAGGATCGCCGGCCGACCGGCGAGGGTCTCCAGGGTCCAGACCTTTCCGCTGGTGTCGCTGACACTGAAGGCCGGCGCGGGCTGGCCCACCCGCAGGGCGGCGATGGCCGGGCCGGCCGCTAGGGCGACGGTCAGGGCCAGGATGGACAGTGACTGGGCTGAACGGATGAATGAGCGCATGGCGGTTCTCCTGGGTGGTTGACCTGATTCGAGACGAGTGAATCGACTCTCCGGCCATGCTTCGACGACCGGCGGGCCGAGTGGTTGCATGATGGCGTGGCGGATCAGGGCGATCCCGCCAGCGCCTCCAGCACCAGATCCGGCGTCAGGATCTGCGGCAGGACGCGCGGTTCTCCGTCCGAGGGATAATAGACATAGAGCGGTACCCCATTACGCCCGAAACCGGACAGATAGTCGGTGATGGCCGGGTCGCGGTTGGTCCAGTCGCCCTTGAGATAGAGCAGATTCCGCTCGCGGAAGGCGTCGGTCACGGCGGCGGTTCCCAGGGCTACCCGCTCGTTGACCAGGCAGGTGATGCACCAGGCGGCGGTCATGTTGACGAAGACCGGACGGCCCTCGGCGCGTGCCGCCTCCAGACGGTCCGCCGTGTAGGGCGTCGCGAAACCAGCGGCCTCGTCGCCGACCGCGTTCGCCGCCACCGGTGCCAGGCGCGTGGTGGAGAGTCCCAGGGCGAGCGCCCCCGCCAGACTGGCCACAACGACCAGGAGGCGCGCCCGCCGAACCCAGGGTTGCCGCCCGCCGCCCAGCTCGCGCAGCCAGAGCGCGAAGGCCAGCAGCACCATGCCGGCGAGCACGCCGGCCACGCCCGCCGGTCCGGTCTGCACGCTCAATACCCACACCAGCCAGGCGGCGGCGCCATAGAGCGGAAAGGCCAGGAACTGCTTGAGGCTCTCCATCCAGGGGCCGGGTTTCGGCATCCGGCGCGCCAGCCCCGGCAGGAGCGACACCAGCAGAAAGGGCAGCGCCAGTCCGAGACCCAGGGTCAGCATGATGGCCAGCGCCAGCGGCCAGGACAGTGTGACGGCATAGCCCAGCGCGGCCCCCATGAAGGGCGCGGTGCAGGGCGCGGCGACCAGGGCCGCCAGCGCGCCGGTGCCGAAGGCACCCGCCGTCCCGGACCCAACCTGGGCGCCACCCAGACCCATGAGACGGGTGCCCAGGGTCACCGCCCCGGACAGACTCAATCCCAGCGTCAGGAAGACATAGGCCATGAGGGCGACGAAGGGCGGGTACTGGAGCTGGAAGCCCCAGCCAATGGCGGCCCCACCCGCGCGCAGGGCCAGCAGCAGTCCAGCCAGGGCGCCGAAGAAGACCAGCACCCCGGCGGTATAGGCGAGGCCATGCCGGAGGCGTTCGCGCCCCTCGTCGGCTCCCTCTCCCGCCATCCCGCGCACCAGACTCATGGCCTTCATCGCCAGGATCGGAAAGACGCAGGGCATGAGATTGAGGATGAGTCCGCCGAGCAGGGCGAAGGCCAGCGCTAGCGGCAGGCCGATCGGGGCCTTCTGGTCGGCGGTCTTGGTCCCGAGCGCCGTGTCCGCGCGGCGTACCGCGACCTCGAATGATCGGACCGCGCCATCGGCTCCGGTCACGGCCAGCAGTCCGTCGGGCGCCGCGCTTTCGGCCGCGCTCCCCGGCGTCAGGGCGATCTCCAGCCGATCGCCGGACCAACTCCAGGATTGCGGCGCGGCATGTTCGATCAGACCCCAGGCGCCCGCGAACCAGGCGACCTCGGCGGGCGAGGGCTGGCCCGCCTTCCAGGGGATGGAGAGTCTCAGACCCCGGTCGGTGGCGGTCAGCACAGCCCCATCGATACGACCCTCGGGCAGACCGGCACGGGCCACCGCCAGGATCCCCGCGACCTCGGGATCCGCTGGTCCGGGGCTGGGCGCCGTCGCGAGTGTCAGGGCCAACTCGGCGGACTCGGGGACGCAGTGTTCCTCGCACACCAGCCAGTCGGCCCGTGCGCGCAGCGGCAGCGGCACACCGACCGGCCAATCCTCCGGCACCTCCAGGGTCAGCGGATGAATCGCCTGCCCGGAGTAGCCGTAATTGGCCAGCGGACCCACCGGGATGCGTTCGGGAAGCGGCCAGCGCAGCGGACCGGCGATGACCCCATCGGGCAGGATCCAGGTCAGCCGGGGCGGCTCGCCGGAGTCGCCGGGATTGCGCCAGTAGGTGTGCCAGCCGGGCCGGATCCTGAGCACCAGGGCCAGTTCCAGGCTTGAGCCCGGAGCGACCTGGGTGCGTTCCGCCACCAGACTCGCCACGACGTTCTCGGTCGCGACTGGATTGGCGGCGGCGGATAGACAGCCAAGCAAGAACCAGAACGCTATCGCGCACCACCAGAGACGCCGGTCCAGCCGCCAGGATCCGCGCTCTGGTTCGAGAGCGTCGCCGCCAACCGGGATCGGCCTGGCCCGCTGGCACCCCGATCGGTCAGCGATACACCGGCGTTTCACGGCCCCAGTCGAGGCAATAGAGGGATCGGTTTTCATCCGATCATGGTAAAGGATCGGGCGCGGTGCGACCAAAACGTCCATCGGAACCTGGGCGGTGCCGGATCCCGCGCCGCGATCTCCTAGAGCGACGGGCCGAGTCAGGGCGATGCGGTCGCTGATTCCTCGTCGCTCAAAAGGCCCAACAGATCACCAAGGAAACCGAAGCCCCAGGTCGGCGGGAAACTCGGAGTAGTTCCCAAGGGTAGGATCGGGGCATTCGGCAGGAAGGTTGGGGTGGCTAGATCCGGGCTCAGGATCAGGCGGCTTGGAATGGGTACTCCCACCTCCGCAGCGTCATGGCAGGCGAACCGATGAGGGGGCGGATCGATCGGGGTATACCCCAACTCCAATATGTCCCGCGTGGTCAATGGAAAGGGGAAGGGATTGAGATCATCCGGTATATCAATGTTCGAGGCAATGGGATCGTTCAGGAAATAATCGATGAGATCCGCGGCTGGAATACGGGATCCAGTGATGCAGATTCCGGCGATGTCCTCGAATAGCGAAAGCCAGTAATCCGTGCAGCTAGCCCCGCCGCCCCGACCATCGTCGACAAGCCATAGGTTCGTATCCGTGAATACGCCGGACCAGGTGAATTCAAGTTGATAGGGGAACTCGCCCTCCCAATCATCCTGCAGTTGAGCGATCAACGCGGGAGCCACGGCTTCGATGCGCTCGCGTTGCCAGGGATGAAACGGACGCGACCAATGCCAGGTCCGGTCGCTCATTGAAATATCCACCCAGGGCAGCCCGAGCCTATCCGGCGCCTCGTCGGGTTCGCCTTCGGGTAGCCTCACGAGGCGCAGTTGATGGATCGTCTGGGTCAGCCTCTGGGTCATTTCCATGGCGATGGGCTGGCCGAGACGATCGCGTCCGAGATAGGTGATGATGTGAGTGAAGGGGCCTGGTATGAACGCGGAGTCGTTCGATTCATTCGCCTCGGTCATCGGGTCGTCCAGGGCGCCTCCAACGGCCATCATGTCCCAAGGCGCCAGGAAATGCCGAAAGGAGGCGGAGGTTCCTGGCCAGCGGGCCTCCAGCACGTATCCGATTGGACTGAGTTCCGATAGATCGAAATAGGCGCGCGTGCTAACGCGGATGCCGATCTCGGCGCTACCGGCGTTGGTGTGGACGCCGAGCAGAAATTTCCCTTCCTCGGATGGCGCCTTGATCGAGGCCCGCCCCTTATCCAGGGTCTGGCTCCAGCGAACAGGGCGGTTCGTCCGCCCGTCGCGACGCCAACTCAGGTCGACTTCCCCGTCGAGCGCTCGATTCGACGTAACCGTGATCTGAAATTCCTGATCCGGTTGAACCAGGGTTCGATTGACCCGCGTGAAGACCCGTGACGGCCTGGATTTGGCCTGATACCACAAGCTCATCCACAGATCCCGCGTGGAGGCTACCGCCTCTTGAAAGCTGACTTGAGCGAGCGGCAAGGTGTCCGTGCCCGCGATCGCCGCGTCGATCCAGGGCGCATGGAGCCGATTGGTCAGCGGGATTCGCTCATTCGCCCAGGTCTGGATGTCCGTCCAGAGCCGGGGTCCGGGATCGGCGAATTGGAGATCGGCCCGTCGACTCCAGGTGCTCACCTCCTCGGCTTGATGCAGCGGCGGGGTTTCGCTCGGGTCGTCGTCCGTGTGCAGCGGGTGACTGAGATCCTGAACATAGTGAAGGAATATCCCGAGCGCATGGGCACGGCTCGCCTCGCCGTTGCGCAGGCCGAGAATCAACTCCTCGGACAGTTCCTGGAGGTGGTCGAGTGCCCGCCCGGCCTCGGCATCGGAGGAATGCAGGTCGATCTCGTGATTCTCCCAGTCCTGGATGGCATCGGGGGCCATGGAGCCCAATTTGACGCGGCTCAGGTAGGGTCTGAATGCGAGTCTGACTGGGCCAGGCAGGGCCTGGTAGGCCGCTTCGGTGATGAGACCATGCTGGATCGTGTGCCAGGCATGGGCTATTGGAATGTGGGTGAACGCGATGAACAGGAGCATGAACGGCAGCCACCCCGAGGGGTGGCTGAATTCGGCCGGGCGAACGCTGGCGGTACTCATGCTCTTGAGCGCGGGGATCACTCGTTTCCGGGCAAGATGAGCCTAAGCGAAGTCGCCATGGGCTCTAGCATCCCCGATAAGGCCTCTTCACCCATGTCATTACGCGACATTCCAAAGGGGAGGCTTCCTGAATTGCCCGAGATCAATCCATAAACCGCGTTCCAGACTTCGCGCTTGATGAATACGCCACCCAGGGCGGCCGGAGCTTGAGGGATTCCAATCATCGTCAGATCAAGTTCGCCGGTATCGACATAGAGCCGAAAACACATCTGGTTTTCGTTCTGATATTCACAGGGAAAGGTGCTGATGAAGCCAACCGCATCCACTGACTGTCCTCCCATGGTGCAGACGGCGGTTCCATTCGATAGAAAATAATTCGCCAGACTTTCCCCGCTGATTCCATCCTCGTGATTCTGGGAGGGCGTGATGTGGCTGAGGGTAACATCACCGAGATCCTGGTCGGTGAGGAGAGAGGTGATGGTGCTATAGAGACCGTCCGCCTGACTCAGGGTATAAAAATCGGTTCCTGCCTTGAACCTCACGATGACGCAAGCATCGCTGTCACCGGAACTGATGAATGTCGTGCCCGCATACCACTCCTCCGCGCTCGCCAGCACAGAGAACGTTGACAGCAGAACGACAGAAAGCTTAGTGAGAATGTTCACAACGTCCTCCTCGCTGAGAGTCTTGAGTCGTGTCCGATTCAAATTATAGTTTGGAGAAAGCACGGCGAATCGCCGGTGACTTAGGAGGGGACGGGCTTTTCTTGCTCGGTAGGGCGATCATTGCGAGCCGCCAAAATCGGTAAAAACACCGTTTTTCAAATGGATGTTTGGCACATCCGTCTGTCGGACTGTTTTGAATACCGTTCGTCGGTCGGTCGGTCGGATGTCGAAATTGAGAACTGGATCACGTATTTTTCGGCCGGCGGGGTGGATCTCGCCCAGTTCGGTAACCGGAAAACGGGCGCTTGGGTCGGCGCGCGCAATCGATGGCTTCCAGATCCGGCTAAGGACGCGATGGTTAAGCGTCGAGGGCTGGTTGACCCAGATACGTTCGCGGATCTCTCGGGGCGAGACTCCCTGCCGATCCATAAGGCTCGCCAAGCGATGCGGAACGATAGAGGGGGCTTTTTGGAGAGGGGACTCTTGCCTTTGGCGTTCCAGGCAAGAGCCGGTGTCATTCCGATCGCTGACGACCGATGCGACCTCTCACTCAGGCAGCGATCGTCTGAGGTTCGTGCGACAGACAGTTATTGGGACACACCCGCGAGCAGGCCTCGCAGCCGATGCAGTCGAGCAGATCCTTGAGGTTCATGACCATTCCCGGCGCTTCGTCGTCGAAATCGTCGTCATAATTCTCCGAATCCTCCTCGAGATCCAGATCCTCACGATCGATCAGCTCGAAGACGCTCCGCGGACAGACCTTGTAGCAGCGCCCGCAGCCAATGCATTTCTGCTGATTGAGGGCGACGATGAAAGCGGGCGTCCATGCGACGCCGCCCCTGGTAATTCCCGTGATGACAGACATTTCGGTTCTCCGAATCCCGCGCGGTTGGGCGCTTGTGTGTGAAAAATGATGGTCTGGTTCGGCCCGGGTCGGGCCGGGAGGACGGCGGGGGCCACTCGCCCCCAACGCGCCCCTATCCGTTGGCCGCCTTGAGCCGGGCGTTGGCCTCGGCCCAGGCTTTGCAGGCGTCGTAGGTCGCCTGGGCGATCGCGGGGATCTCCTCGTAGGCGGCGGGCAGGCGGTCCTCGACCAGGTCGTGCATTTCGCTGGCCCTCTCGGAGGCGATGCGCTTGGCCTTCATGACGGCCTTTTCGAGCGCCTTGAGCTCTTCTGGATTCATGGCTGGCTTCCTGAACGGGTTGGGCGCGCCGCGCGGATCAGAGTCCGGCGACCTTCGAGTGTTGGCCGATCAACTCCAGGGCGACGGAGAGGACCTTGTCGGCCTCGTCCTTCATCTTGGAGAGACTGGGGAAGCCGAAGCGATGGACATCGCGCACCGTGCGGTCCATGACGACCAGCTTGCCGACCGTGATGAGCGCGCGCCCGAAGCCTTCGTGGGTCAGGTTGACCAGCGGCACGGCCATGAGTCCGCATTCGGACTCGATCATGGCCGAGATGGCGTTGTAGAAGACCTTGACACGCGCGATGACCAACTCGTCGGGGTCACCGATGATGGGGATCTCGCGCTTCTTCTCCTTGGTCAGGATGAAGGGTTCCAGGATCTCGCTGGTGGAGAGTCGGTCGTATTGGCCGTAGGGGTCGATGGCGCGCATCTGGCGCACCATCTCGATGACGAAGGCGGACTTGAGGAGCCCTTCGTTCTCGACGACTGGCGTGAGTGTTTCGGTCATGGTTCGTGCCTCGAAATGAGTGAAGGGGTGATTCCCGGGCTTGAATCCAGTGTTCGGGCGGCGGCCGTCGGGTCGAGCTGGACCAGGCGCGCCTGGGTCGTCCGGCGCGCCAGGGTCGGGCGGTAGAGGTCCCGTCCGGCGACCCCGCCGGTCAGCGCGCCGCCCAGCCAGAGACCCGCGCCGAGTCCAGCGATCCCGAACAGCGCGACCGCGCCCTCGGGCAGGCCCCAGGCGGTTCCCAATCCGGCGGCGGCGACCAGTGTCGCGAGTGGGAGCAGGTAGGCGGTCAGCGAGGCGCGGATCAGGGTGTCAGCCGAGATGCCGATCGTTACCCGTTCGCCCTCGCGCAGCCCGACCGGATCGGCGATCCTCAGACGGTGGGGGCCGTGACGGAAGAGCTTGGCCAGCGTTCCGGTTCCGCAACTTTCGGCGCGGCCGCAGTGACCGCAGGCGGAGCGCCGGTTCGCCTCCACCCAGGCGTGCCCATCCGCCACGGCGACCACGGTCACGGTTTCCTCGATTACTCGCTCCATCCCTCGGCCTCCATCGCGTCGAAGCGGCCAGCGCGCCCTGGGGTCTGGTTCTCGATGGCGCGCGCCAGCCAGGCGCTGGGGCCTTCGCGCATCTCTGTCTGGAGCGAGCAGATGGCCATGGCCAGTGGCGTTCCGGGGGTGACCTTGACCGGCTGAATGCCATGGGGTCGGAGCTGATTGACCGCCGAGGCTCCGATCGCCTGGCAATAGACGGCGATGCAGCCCTGGAGCGCCTCGATCTTGGCCGCCAGCTTGTCCTCGTTGCCGTCCATGCCGAGTTGGCCGAACTGGATGACCTCGACCAGGCTCGCCGCGTCCTGCCCGATCGCATAGATGGCAAATGCCTCGGCCGCGCCGAAGTGCTGGTCGACGTGCTTCATGTCGGAGGTGGCGAAGGCCACTCGAACCTCGGTGCTCATCTCTTGTGCCTCGCTACGACAACGAAGGATTCTCAGGCGTCGTTCCACGGTCATGGGATCTCCGTTCCTGACGGGGATGATGGGTTTCGCTGCGCTCTTCCCATCCTACGCGGCGTGTTTGACGTCCTTGCCGCGTTCGTTGGCGGGCCATTGCTTGAGCGGCGAGCGATAGGGGTGGATCTCGCCCTTCTCCAGGCTCAGCAGCAGGTTGGCCAGGTCGAACAGGGTCGCGCGGGTGCCCAGGTAGCCGATCCAGGTGCGGCTGTAGCCGCCGACCAGGTCGTATTGGGGGAAGCCGGCGCGCAACAGCGGAATGCCGAGGCGTTGGGCGGTGTGGACGCCGTGCGAGTTGGTGATGAGCAGTTCGGCCCGGTTGGCGCGCGCGCCGATCTCCAGATCCTCCAGGTCGCCGATCTTGACCTGATCGCAAACCGCGTCGGCCAGTCCCGGTGCGTTGATCGGGGCCACGGCGACGACCGTCTCCGCGCCGACGCCCGCGAGCATCTGGGTCAGACCGACCAGCAGGTCGGGGTCGGCGGCGATGGCGAGGCGCGCCATGCCGAGCATGAAATGGCTGTCGAGCATGGCGTCCTGGAGCTGGGCGCGCTGGCGCTCGATACGCGCCGGCACGGGCGCTTCAGCGATCTCGGCCAGGGTCGCGACCAGGGCGTCGACCGCCTCCAGGCCCATGAGATGGGCGAAGCGATGGTCGGGGACGCCGGTGCGGGCCTTGAGCGCGTCCGCCGCCAGGTTCATGGAACCGCCTATCACCAGGGTCGCCAGGGCATCGCCCAGGGTCGCCAGCTCGCTCACCAGCGCGCCGCCGATGGTGAGCGCGCTGTAGTCGGCCTCGGGCAGGTGTCCGTCGAGCGAATCCGAGAGATCGGGCAGCACCACCGGGCGCAGACCGAACAGCTCGATCAGATCCTTGAGATGTTCCAGGTCGCCAGGCGTCAGGTGCGAGCCGGCCAGGACGTTGACCTGCCGGCGACGGCGGCCGGGCTGAGTCCCGGCCTCCTCGGCGGTCGGGACCAGGGTTTCGATGATCGCCAGGGTGGCCTCGGCGTAGCCCGACTCCATGGAGCCGACGAAATCCGGGGTGGAGACCGGAACGATGGGGATCGCATCATACTGCGGATAGGTCTGGCGGAAGACGCGCACCGCCATCTTGATGTCCGCGCCCTGCATCTCCACCAGGCCGGTGGTCGGCAGCCCGATTAGGTCGGGCTTGTTCTTGTCGCAGAGGGTCTTGAGACCCTCGATCACCATGTCCTGGCTGCCCATGACGGCGCTCACCTGATCGATGGCGGTGGTCTGAAGCGGGATGGGCTCGCGGAAATGCCGCACGAAGAGGATCTTGCCGAAGGCCGAACAACCCTGCGAGCCATGCAGCATGGGGATGGCACGGTTGAAGCCGAGGAAGGCGAGCGCCGCACCGACGGTCGAGCTGGCCTTGAGCGGGCTGACCGAAAGAGCCTTCTTGCGCTTGATGATCTCAGGCATGACGCGCCTCCAAGGCCGGGGATGGGGTTTCAACGGGGTCCGCGGGCGAGGACTCGTTCGAGGGGTCGGACGCGACTGCGGCGCGCGCCCAGGGCGCGGGACGGCGCACCGCCTCCCAGATCGGGCTCTCGATGGTCAGACAGAGCTGACGCGCCAGCTCCAGCATGCCCTCGTAGCCGGCATAGCCGAATTCGCGTTCCTGATTGATGTCGAGGAAGGGGATGCGCGCCTTGAGCGCGGTGTAGAGGTTGCGCCCGCCGGCGATCAGCACATCGACCCCTTGGTTGCGCACCATGTCGATCAGCACGCGCGGATTGCCCTCGTCGAGCATCACCGCGTCCTCGCCCATCAGCTCGCGGATGCGCGCCTTGTCTTCCTCGGTCGACTTGCGGGTGCCGGTCGCGACCACGGTCATGCCGAGATCCTGGAGCGCCGAGATCACTGACCAAGACTTCACCCCGCCGGTGTAGAGCAGCACCTTGCGGCCCTTGAGGCGCTGACGCCAGGGCTCCAGGGCCTCGTGGATGCGCGCCTCCTCGCGGGCGATCAGCGTCTCGGCGCGGGCGGTCAGATCCGGGTCGTCGATGAGGCGGGCGAAGTCGCGCAGCGCCTGTGAGACGTCCGCGACCCCATAGAAACTGCCTTCGAACCAGGGCGTGCCGAAGGCGTCCTTGAGCTTGCGGGCCACGTTGATCATGGCCTTGGAGCAGACCATCATGTTGACCTCCGAGCGGTGCATGGTCTGCACCTCGCGGAAGCGGGCGTCGCCGGAGAGGCTGCACAGCACCCGCAGACCCAGCTCGTCGAACAGCGGCATCACCCGCCAGAGTTCGCCGGCGATGTTGTACTCGCCGACCAGACAGATGTCGTGGACCTTGACGCCGTCCCTTTCGATCCCCTCGGGGAGCGGATCCGGCTCGCGGCCGCCGCAGACATGGCGGACCATGGTCTCGCCAGCGATGCGGTTGCCGAGGTTCTTGGTTCCATAGAAACCGGCCGCGTCGACCGGCACCACGGGTGTCCCCCAGCGTGCCTGCGCCTCCTTGCAGACGGCCTTGATGTCGTCGCCGGTGAGGGCCGGTACGCAGGTGTTGTAGACGAAGACCGCCGCCGGCTGGTAGCTCTCGATCGCCTGCTTGATGGAGTGGAAGAGACGCTTCTCGCCGCGTCCCATGATGACGTCCTGCTCGGTCAGGTCGGTCGTCATGCCGATCTTATAGAGCGCCGGGCCGGTCGAGCGCGCCCCCCGGTTGTCCCAGGAGTTGCCGGCGCAGGCGATGGAGCCATGCACGATATGGGCGACATCGGCGATCGGCAGCAGCGCGATCTGCGCCCCATCGAAGGCACAGCCGCCCGCCGTCGCCCCCGGCTTGGGCTTGGCGCAGCCCGACTTGGCCTTGGTGTTGTGCGCGCAGGCCGGCTCGTCGAGCAGGGCGGTGATGTCTTTTTGCTTCATTCGGGGCTCCAAGGCGTTCGCTTTGGGGCCGTCATGCAGGGTTTATGCCGTTTCTCTAATATTTGTTTTTATTAGGAAAGGCGCGGGCCGTTCGCTGTAGGGTTCCTCACAAAGCGACCGATTGCGGCAACCCCTACAAGGTCGCTGGAGCCCTGGGGACTCAGGCCCGCAACTGATCGTTCAGGAAGGGGCGCAGCAGTTCCAGCATGGCGCCATGCACCTTGACGCTGCCGGCGATCATGTTGCCGGTGTCCAGGAAGCGCTCGCCACCGGAGAGGTCGCTGATACGGCCGCCGGCCTCCTTGACCAGCAGCGCGCCCGCCGCGCAATCCCAGGACGAAAGCCCCAGCTCCCAGAAGCCATCGGTGCGACCGGCGGCGACATAGGCCAGATCCAGCGCGGCCGAGCCGGGGCGTCGCAGTCCGGCGGTGGCCAGGGTCATGGCCTTGAACATGCCGAGATAGGTGTCGATGTGGCGTTGATCGCGGAAGGGGAAGCCGGTGCCGATCAGGGCGCCTTCGAGCGAGGGGCGGCTGGTGACGCGGATCTTGCGGTCGTTGAGCTGGGCGCCCTGGCCGCGCGCGGCAGTGAACAGCTCCTCGCGCAGCGGATCGTAGACCACGCCACATTCGAGCTGTCCCTTGTGCAGGAGGGCGATGGAAACGGCGTATTGCGGGAAGCCATGCAGATAATTGGTCGTCCCGTCCAGCGGGTCGATGATCCACTGATAGTCTCCGTGACCCTGCGCGCCGCTCTCCTCGGCGAGGATGGAGTGGCTGGGAAAGCGGCTTCGCAGTTCCTGGATGATGGCGGCCTCGGCGGCGCGGTCGATGTCGCTGACGAAGTCGTTGCGGCTCTTGGACTCGAATTTGATCTGGTCGACCCGATCCGAGTACCGAAGGATGATCTTGCCGGCGCTGCGCGCGGCGCGGATGGCGATGTTGAGGCTTGGGTGCATCGGTTGCGGGATATCCAGGGCGGTCGCTGTATCATAGTCGGGAAGAGACAGCGAGATTCTTGAAGATTGAGCCGCTCATGATAGACCAAATGACCCAGTCGCTGGCGCGAATCCGCTTCGTGCTGGTCGAGACCACCCACACCGGCAACATCGGCGCCGTGGCGCGGGCGCTCAAGACCATGGGCCTGTCGCGGATGGAGCTGGTGGCGCCCAGACAGCCGCCGGACGCCGAGGCGCTGGCCCGTGCCTCGGGCGCGGACGACCTGCTGGAGCGGGCGGGGATCCACCCGAGCCTGACCGAGGCGCTGACAGGCTGCCGGCTGGTGATCGGCGCCAGCGCCCGGCGGCGGTCGATCGAGTGGCCGCTGCTGGAGCCGCCCGAATGCGCCCGTCGTCTGCTCGCCGAGGCCGCCGAGGGTGAGGTGGCCCTGGTCCTGGGGCGCGAAAGCTCGGGTCTGACCAACGAGGAACTGGCCCGTTGTCATTTCCTCGTCCATATCCCGACCGACGCGGAGTTCAGCTCGCTGAATATCGCCGCCGCCGCCCAGGTGCTGGCCTACGAGATCCGCCGGTGCGCGCGCGAAAGCGGCGGCGAGCGTCTGACGGACAGTCCCAGGAATCTCGCGAGCGCCGAGGAGATGGAAGGGCTGTTCGGCCATCTGGCCGAGACCCTGCGACACCTCGGCTTCAGCGACCCCGAGCAGTCGCGGAGTCTGATGCGGCGGTTGCGGCGACTCTTCAATCGTGCCCGACCCGATCGCGTCGAGCTGAATATCCTGCGCGGAATCCTGAGCGCCGCCCAGGGGCGCAAGCGTCCGGGACGTTTCGCGCGCTCCGGCGAGACTCCGGAAACCGCGGCCAATCCCGCGAGCGAGCTGTAAGGAGGTTCATGTTCGATCGACTGAGGGAAGACATCGCCTGCGTCTTCGAGCGCGATCCGGCCGCCCGCAACGCCTTCGAGATCCTCACCACCTATCCGGGTCTGCACGCGGTCTTGATGCACCGGCTGGCGCATCCGCTATGGCGGCGCGATTTCAAATGGCTGGCGCGGGTGCTCTCGACCCTCGCCCGCTTCTTCACCGGCATCGAGATCCACCCCGGCGCGGTGATCGGGCGGCGCTTCTTCATCGACCACGGCATGGGCGTGGTGATCGGCGAGACCGCGGTCATCGGCGAGGACTGCACCCTCTACCACGGTGTGACCCTGGGCGGCACGAGCTGGCAAAAAGGCAAGCGTCACCCGACCCTGGGGCGGGATGTCGTGGTCGGGGCCGGGGCCAAGGTGCTGGGTCCGATCGAGATCGGCGACGGCGCGCGGATCGGCTCGAACGCCGTGGTCGTCAAGTCGGTTCCAGCCGGCGCGACCGCCGTGGGCGTGCCTGGGCGCATCATCGAGCCGAGTCCTGACGCCACCACGCGCCGGCGCGCCGATACCGCCAAGCGCATGGGCTTCGATGCCTATGGCGCGACCCGCGACGCGCCCGATCCGGTCGCCAACGCCATCAACCGGATGCTCGACCACATCCATCACATGGATCAGCGGCTGGAGTCCATGTCGCGGGCGCTGGAAGGGCGGGGGATCATGCACCATTTCGAGCACGACGCGGACCTGGATTCGATGGCGATCGAGCCCGCGACCCAGCCCGAGGTCGCGCCGACGGATGCCCCGATAAGGCGTGGGGCTTAATTGATCGTAATGCTCGGGTAACGTATGATTCGCCGCCGAAGTCATGCAAGAGGGGGTGCCCGTGAGACTGACGACAAAAGGCCGCTACGCCGTGACCGCGATGCTGGATCTGGCCATCCATCAGGGCCATGGGCCGATCGCGCTGGCCGACATCGCCCAGCGCCAGGGCATCTCGCTGTCCTATCTTGAGCAGCTCTTCGCGAAGCTGCGCAAGCGCGCGCTCGTGACCAGCGTGCGCGGTCCCGGCGGCGGTTACAACCTGGCCCGCCCGCCCGCCGACATCCCGGTCGCGGAGGTGATCGCCGCCGTCGACGAAAGCGTGGATACCACCCGTTGTGGCGGGGCTCACAACTGCCAGAACAACGGTCCCTGTCTGACGCATGATCTCTGGCACGATCTCAGCGATCGCATCTACGAGCATCTGAACAAGATCAGCCTTCAGCAACTGGTCGATCAGCGTGACGAGGCGGGCCATCGTCCGCCGACGGTCTGCTCCGCCATCGACGTCAAACTCGATATCCAACGCCTGGTGAGCGCCTGAGGCCAGTGTCCGGGAGCGGCAAGGGTAAGCATCGCGTACCCTTGCCGCTCGGTGCTTCGCGAGCTTAACTAACCTGCCTGGAAATCATCCAAGGCCATTCAGGCAAGCGCCTCGTAGCTTGAAAGATAATGGGCTCGATTTCGCTCGGCCCGTCCTTGTATCTTGAGCCTCGGAGCGTACAGGATGGGCATCGCTCTCGCTCTGCCCATCCTACGGGTCGAGCCCAGGCCGGGTTGAACGTTCACAACCTCTCAGCATTGCTCCCAGGGGAGCCCGTGAAAGCGCCAGCCGCCGACACTGCCGCGGTGGTGATTCTCGTCCAGCTCGCCCTCGAAACCCTCGTCGACATGAAAGACGGATCGGAATCCCTCCTGGATCAGCGCCTTGCCGGCTTCCAGCGAGCGTTTGCCGCTGCGGCAGATCAAGATCACGGGGGCGCAGTTGGAGATCTCCTTGTCGCAGATCGCGCCGCCAAGTAGCAGTTTGCGGATCTCTGTGACGAAGTGTGGGTTGACCACCCAGTCCGGTTCGTCGATCCAGGCGACGTGCACGGCGCCCTTGGGATGTCCGACGAACAGGAATTCCATCGACGATCGGATGTCGACGAGGACGGCCTGAGGATGGGATTGGAGCATCTCAATGGCTTCCTGGGGTGTCAGGCCGGTTGGCAGAGCGTCGCTCATGGCGATGATTCCTCGTTTGGTGGTCGTTATTGGTGGTGGTTATTGTTGTCATGCGGCCTTTCCGCAGAAAGGCGAGTAGTTGTGTCATGGGGCGGTGAGCCCGCAGTGTAGCAATTGGTCGGTTCCTGTCACCCCCGAGGCCACCAGGGGTCTGGATCGCTTTTCCAGGAGAAGCGCTTGGCGAGCATATCAACGAAGGAGTCGCGGCCGTTTGGGTTCGCGCTCAAGGATCGGACCCTGCGTCTGCTCATGTATCTGGTCTCCCGGTTGCCCTTGCCGCTCATCCATCGGATCGGCGCGGGCGCGGGTTGGATCACCGCGCGCTGGCCGAATCGCCAGCGCCGCAACGCGCTGATGAACATCGCCATCTGCCTGCCACGACTGACGGAAGACGAGCAAAGGCGCCTGCGTGATCGCAACCTGAGTGAATTCGGCAAGACCTATTTCGAGATCGCCTACCTCTGGCTCAGACCGGCCGATCGGGTGCTGTCGCTGGTGCGCGAGGTCCGGGGAGCCGAACTGCTGAGACGTCGGGACGGCCGGGGCCTGATCGTGCTGTCGCCGCACCTCGGTGCCTGGGAACTGGCCGGGCTCTATCTCGCGGCGCAAGGGCGGACGGCCATCTTCTACAAGCCCCAACAATATCTGGACGACATGATCCGCGCCGCGCGCGCGCGCAGTGGCGCGGAACTGGCGCCCATCACGCCCAAGGGGATCCGGGTGCTGGTCCAGGCGCTGGAGCGCGGCGATTATGTCGGCGTCCTGCCGGATCAGGAGCCCAGGGCGCGCAAGGGCGCCGTGTTCGCGCCGTTCTTCGGCGTCCCCGCCCTGACCATGCTGCTGGTCAATCGTCTGGCGCGGCGGACCGGGGCGCCGGTGATTTTCATGTTCGCCGAGCGGCGGCAAGGCGAACTCGGCTTCGTCATCCACTGTATCCCCGCGCCGGAGGGAATCGACAGCGAGGATGACATCGAGGCGGCGACCGCGCTGAATCGGGGGATCGAGGCCTGTGTCATGACCTGTCCGGAACAGTATCTCTGGCCCTACAAACGTTTTCGTCGTCGTCCGGAAGGGGAGCCCAAGATCTACACGGGTCCGCTGAACGATGCCCATGTCCTGCGGCATGCCGAGCGCCTGCGTTCGCGCTGAGCCTCCCGTCCCCCAAACGCGACGGCCCCGCCAGGGCGGGGCCGTCATCGCCGGCGCTTGGCGCGCTCCTCAGGCGATGGCGTCGGTCGCGCTCTGGCTCTCGCCCTTGTTGTCGGTCCAGGAGACCTCGACCGGATCGCCGACCGCGCCGCCCTTGAACTTGAACGACAGGTAGGGGTTCTTGGAGACACCACCGCTCCAGGCGGCGGTCATGACGACCTGGCCCTTGACCTTGCAAACCACCTCTTGAATGAAGTGGGCGGGGACGATCTCCCCGGTCTTGCTGTCCTTGCGCAGACCTGTCTCCATAACGTGATTCATCAGACACTTGACGGTGGTTTCGTCGTCACTCAGCTTGGCGCGGATCTTGATATCGGACATCGTGTGTTTCCTCGTGTTCGTGGGTCAGCTCGCGTCGCGGACGTGATGCCGATCTCGATCAGCCGCCGCAGCCGCCGATGGTGACCTTGACGTTCTTGGCGTTCTGGTAAAGCTTGTCGCCGACCTTGACGATGGCCACCACATCGGCGGTCTTGGCCATCTTGATCCGCGTCGACACGAAGGGCAGGGCGGATTCGGCCAGCTCGAAGGAGGCGATCAGGGGGGTTTGGTTCTCGGCGGCGATGATGGCGATCGAGGTCACGCCTTCCAGGTCGGTCTCGACCGTGACCGGCACCACGGCGCCGTTCTCGGCGATGTCCGGCGCCTTGATCTTGATCTTGTCGCTGGTCTCGGCCGCGTCGCTGCCCATGCTGGCGGTTAGGGCCGAGGGGATGTCCTTGGCGTGAAAGGCCGCCTCGTTCCACTCCGCCAGGACGAGCCGGGGTGTCAGCAGTCCGGCGCCAACGGCCACGCCGACCGAACCGGCGGCCAGTGAGCCTTTCAATAGAATTCTGCGTTTGGCGTCGATCATGAAGGATCTCCTGTCAAGCATCAGTGGTGAGAGAAAGGTTCGACGAGACGCGCGACGACTCGGGCCGAGGCGCGTCCCGACGAATGTGGGTGTTCAAACGGGTTGGCGCCGCGTCGCCCAGGCAGGGTTGGCGAGCGGGCTCGTCATGCGCAAGCCGGATCATCGCATCCTGGTTTAGAGGCGCGGCCCGGTCCAGGCGGGGGTCATGCGGTGGTCGATCATCATGGGAGGTCTCCTCGTTGAATGATTATTCGGCCGCGGGGTTGAATCCCCGCTGGTCCGTTCCTCGGCCTTTTCCTTTTTTGTCGCGCTTTTCGTCACGCTCTTCTTCTTTCCAGGCATCGAGTCGCGCCTGAATCCGGGCCGCTTCGTGATAGGGAATATCGCGTTGGCGAAGCGCGATCTCAAGTTGGCGAATCGCGGGTTCGGTATCCCCTTCGGCATAGAGTCTTTCGGCACGGAAGCGGTGGGTGGCCGCCTGGTTTCCGCTCTTGAAGGACGCCTGCTCCAGCCTATCGTACAACAGGGCGTTGCCGGGGCGCAGCCTCGCGACCGTCGTCAGCTCGTCGATCGCCTTGTCGTGCCGGCCGGCCTTCATGAGCATCTCGGCATGGGCCACGCGCAGCGGCCAGTTGTCCGAGGAGAGGCCGATGGCCTGTGCGAGGTTCTTGATGGCCTGGTCGAGACGCCCCTGTCGCATGTCGAGCTGGGCCTCCAGGATGATGAACTCGGGGAGACTGGGGTGCGCCGCCAGTAGTTTGGCGGTTAGTTCCTCGGCCTCGGCGAGCTTGCCGGCGCGCTCCAGGGCCAGCGCGTAGCCGTAACGCTCGGCGGTCTCGTCGCGATGGCGACCTTCGCGCAGCGTCTCGCGAAAATGCGCGACCGCCTGTTCCGGGCGCTTGTAGGCGTGCCCCCGCAATTTCGCGCGGGCCAGTTGGAAACGCAGGCTGTCGGGTCGCTGACGGGCGCCGACGTCGTCCGCGCGGCCCAGGGCGTCGGCGATGCGGTTGGTATTGACCGGGTGGGTGAGGAGGAACTCGGGCGCGTTGTTCTCGTACACCCGGCTGGATCGGGCGAGCCGCTCGAAGAATCCGGGCATCGCGTAGGGGTCGAAGCCGGCCTTGGACAGGGTGGCGATGCCGAGACGGTCGGCCTCCTGCTCATTGTCGCGGGTGAAATTGATCTGGCGCTGGAGGGTCGCGGCCTGAATGCCCGCGATCGCCGCCACACCCGCGTCCGCCGAGACCTGCGCGCCCAGGATGGCCGCCGCGATCAGGAGCGCGGTGGCCGGCACGATCGCCTTGTTCTGATTCTCCACGCCGCGCATCAGGTGGCGCTGGGTGACGTGGGCGATCTCATGGGCCATGACGGCGGCCAGTTCGCTTTCGGTCTCGGCCGCCAGGATCAGGCCGACATAGACGCCGATGTTTCCGCCCGGACCGGCGAAGGCATTGACCACGGGTTGATCGATGACGAAGAAATTGAACGGGCTGGCGGCCAGGCGATCCGCCGTGAGCAGGGTGGCCCCGAGCGATTCGACATAGTCGGTGAGCAGCGGGTCATCGAGGACCGGCAAAGCCTCGCGGACACTGCGCATGAACGCCTTGCCCAGACGCGCCTCGGCACCCGTGGTCATGATGCTGTCGGCGGAACTGCCCATGTCGGGAAGATCAAAATCCAGGCCGCGCGCCGGGCTGGCGCCGATCAGCGCCAGGACGCTGGCCGCGACCAGGGCCTGTCTCAAACGATGGCTGGACTTGTGGTTGGTCATGGTTGGCTCGGGTGGGCGGACTGTCCGCCGGGCTCGGGTTGGCGGCGGTTGGCTGTTGGACAGTGGCCACGAGTATGGGCGATGGCGACCTGAATCAGGGTGGAAGAACAATGAACTCGGGGCTCGCGCGGGGTCAAGTCAATTGAGCTGGATGCGCTGCCCCCAGGGAACCCCGGAGCGACCCTTGACCAGCCAGGTCACCGGATAGGCGGGTTCGGACTCCGGGAAGTCGCCCTTGGCGTCGGTGAAGTAGACCAGCAGATCGGGCTGAAGCCCCGTGCGTGCGATCCACTCGAAGACGGGCCGGAAACTGGTCCCGCCACCACCCTGGAGTCGCTTGGGCCGAACGAATTCCTCCCAGGGCTCGAAACGGAAGGGCGCGCCCTCGCACAGCGCGCTGTCGCAGGGGAGCAGGGTCACGCGCGCCCGCACCTGTCCCTTGAGCGCGTCGATCTCCTGAATGAACTCATCGAGCTCGGAATCCTTGATGGAGCCGGAGGTGTCGATCGCCACGACCAGATCCAGTTGCTGGCTGCGCAGGCTCGGCAGGATGAAATCGCCCTCGCGTCGAGAGGGCCGCTGATAGCTGTAATCGTCCCGCGCCAGGGCGGTCAGGTAACGGGCCAGCAGCATGCGCCAGGGCAGTTGGGGTTGGAGCAGATGGTCGATCTGACGCGCCAGCTCGCCGCCCAGCTTGCCGGCCTGCATGGCCTGTTGCGCCGCCCCGGCGAGACGTTGACGCCATTGCACGGACAGGGTTTCGCGTTCGTCCGGACTTAGCGGCTGGGGCGCGCCGGCGCTCGCTTCCGGCGTCGGTTCGCCGCGCTCGGTTCCGGCCTGTCGTCCCTGGCGTCCCTCGGGCTCCGTGCGCGTCCGGGGGCCTCGCCGTTTGTCGAGATCCTTCTCGCTCAGACCCGAGCGGTTCCCTCCACGCCGGTTGTCCGCGTCATAGGCATGGGTGTCCAGGGTCTCCGACTCGTCCCGGTCGTCGATCAGCGGGTAGATCTCCTCGGCCGTCAGCCCCTTGTAGAGCGGCATCACCAGGGCGTTCGGCGGGGGCTTGAGTCCATCCTCGATCAGGAGCGGATTGATCGCGTAATCGCAGGCCAGATCCCAGGCATGCTGGAGACGGTGCTGACGGCGCGCGAAGTGCGAGAGTGCGCAGTGCAGCGCCTCGTGGGCGAGCATGAACTGGGTCTGCTCCAGGCTCAGCGAATCGATATAGGCCGGGTTGAAGTAGAAGGCCCGCGCATCGGTCGCGGTGGTCGGGCACCAGTCCGGCTTGGCCGGATGCATGGGCAGACGCAGCACCAGTGCCCCGAGAAATGGCTTATCCAGGATCAGGCGCGTGCGCGCCGCCGCCAGCTTGGTCTCGATGGCGGCGGAGACGCCTTGGGCCGTCGCGCTCTCAGTCATAGAGCATCACGTCCGACACGAGGCGCGCCCAGTCGGCGAAGGCGGGCACCTCGAACAGCCGCTCGCCAACCGCCCGGTGCAGATCCGAGACCAGCATGACGCCCATCTCGCGCTGCGGGAAACGCCCCGCGTACTGGAGGATGTGGCCGATGATCCCAGGCCCGTCCGGTTCGTTCAGCGAGCGGATCGCCCGGCCGACCAGCGCGGCGGCGACCGCGTACTGAAGATCGATCTCGCGCGGCACCGAGACTCTTTCCCCTCGGACGATGGCATCCAGATCCGGCATCTGGTCGAGGCTATTGACGAAGGCCGCCAGCTCGATCCCGGCCGCCGGTCCCACGCACGCCTGGAGCGTGCCTTGCAGTAGATCGGGCTGGTCCTCGAATTTCCTTAAGCCCCGATGGGCGAACTCCCAGGAGCGCGGCGAGGGGAAGGCGATGGGGTTGTGCGCCGGATCGAAATCGAACAGCAACTCCGGCCGGAAGCGCAGAAAGGCGATGATCCGCTCGTCGATGCCGCTGTCATAGGCCCAAGCCACCCAGTCGTCCAGATGGGTCTCGACCTCGAAGTGCGAGAAGCGGTTGGCCAGCGGCGCCGGCATGCTATAGGTGACGCCACGATCGCCCTGACGGTTACCGGCGGCGAAGATGGCCCAGCCGGCGGGGACGACGTACTCGCCAAGCCGACGGTCCAGAATCAACTGATAGGCGGCCGCCGAGACGACGGGCGGCGCCGAGGTGATCTCGTCGAGAAAGAGGATGCCGCTTGGGCCATGGCGTTCGGCGTCCGGCAGGATCGCCGGGATGGCCCATTCGACCCGTTCGCCGTTGCGGAAGGGGATGCCGCGCAGATCGCTCGGCTCCATCTGCGACAGACGGATATCGATCACCGGCGCCGCGTGACGCTCGGCGATGCGCGCGACCATCTGGGACTTGCCCACGCCTGGCGGACCCCAGAGCATGACCGGGGTGTGATGACCATCGATGGTGCTGACGAACTCGCGATCCAGGACGCGAAGCAAATGAGCTGGTCGCATGACGGGGTGGAAACCTCCAGGTCGCGTGAAAATCCGGGTGATGCCCGCACGGTCGCCGCCGAGGGCGGATCATCGAGACGTGCGATACTGGCGAAGTGCCCCGCCCAGGAAGCCCGCGCCGGCGAGTCCGGAGCCAATTCAGGGCATATGCGTGCCGATCCAGCGCTTCGCAAGTCGTCGCGGATCGACACAGGGCGTCGGGTCCTGGGGCGTCCCGAGCGCCCAAGCGTACTTGTCACCTATTAGAAAAACGCTGTATTCTTATGCCCCTTCTCGTCCCCGCGATCGCGCCCTCGGTTCGGGGTGGCGCTCCGTCCGAGAGTCGAGCTAGAGAGAGGACTGGGCGGATCAGGGTTGTCGGTATTTGATCCGTCTATCGAAATAAATCGAGTTGGCGAAGTCCTGACCGACGACGCCCTCACCAACAAAAATCGCTCGGAGACCGGAAATGAATCAGTTCTACTACGACGCCGTGACCAAGATGGAACAGATGGGCGTCAACGACGAATACATTCAGGGTTGGCAATGTGGCTTTCTGCGCAACCCCAAGCGCGAGGAGCAGCGGCTCACCGATCCCTACGAGGCGGGCTACGGCGACGGCGAGGAAAAGAACACCGACAACTTCGGCGAATGGGTCCAGGCCTGACGGAGGCCCAGTCGCCGGCGGCTCGCTAGCCGGGTCGCCGACGGGCCAAATACGCGACGCAACGGACGCGTCATCTCTCCCGCGATTCCCCCGCCTTTTCCAACGACTAGCTCTCAAGCCGTCCAGCCGGCACCGAGTTACATGAAAAGCGCCCCGCCATCCGCGTGGTCCGCTCATTCACCTTTTGTTGGGCGATTTGCGCTACGAATGTTGGGGTTCACTCTTGTTCACCCCAACCGCGATGGGTCGGCTTGAGCGGCTTGTTATGCGCCAACCATTAACTTACATTTAGAGGATGTCTAAAAACTAAACCCTTGATTTCAAAGAGCCTGGCACCATAAAATCCGCCAAATCTATACAAAATACGGATTCTAATTCGCGGATTATGATGACTTCAGACCTGGAAAAATGGCCTTTGAGATATCCGAGCGACCTTTCCGATGAAGAATGGGAAGTCCTTCGGCCAATCTTTGACGAACTTGAACCTTATAAGACT
>NZ_NRRG01000057.1 GCF_016583575.1 Thiocystis violacea | reverse complement strand
CCCCCAAGCCCCCCCGCTCTCGCGAATGCTCGAAGGTCTGATCGGCACCCTTTCGGTCAGCAGCGTCACCCCGGCCTTCGATCACAGCAACCAGCCCCTGGTCGACCTGCTGGCCGGCTGGATGGAGAGCGCCGGGTTCCGGGTCGAGATCCTCGGGATCCCCGGTCATCCCGGCAAGTTCAATCTACTCGGCACATTGGGAAGCGGTCCGGGCGGGCTGGTGCTGTCCGGTCACACCGATACGGTCCCTTTCGATGCCCCGCTCTGGAACCATGATCCGCTCAAGCTGACCGAAGCGGACGGACGCTATTACGGGCTCGGCACCTCGGACATGAAGTCCTTCTTCGCGCTCGCCCTAGAGGCGGCGCGCGGCTTCGCGGCGGCGGATCTCAAGTGTCCGCTGATGATCCTGGCCACCACCGACGAGGAATCCGCCATGCATGGCGCGCGCGCCCTGGTCGCGGCCGGTCGCCCGCTCGGCCGCCATGCCGTTATCGGCGAGCCGACCAATCTGCGCCCGGTACGGCTCCACAAGGGGGTGATGGGCGAGTCGGTCCGCTTGATCGGGCGCAGCGGTCATGCCAGCGACCCGAGCCTGGGCAACAATGCCCTCGACGGCATGCACGAGGTGTTGTCCGCCGTGCTCGGCTGGCGCGCCGAGCTGCAAGGGGCGCATCGGCATCCGGCCTTTCCGGTGCCCTACCCCACCATCAACCTGGGCCACATCCACGGCGGGGACAATCCCAATCGCATCTGCGGCGAGTGTGAGCTGCACCTGGATCTGCGCGTCCTGCCCGGTCTGAATCCGGCGGACCTGCGCGCCGAGCTGGCCCGTCGGGTCGGCGAGGTCGGCGAGCGACGCGGACTCAAATGGTCGGTCGAACCCCTGTTCGAGCCCATCCCCCCGGCCGAGACGCCCGCCGATGCGGCGATCGTGCGCGCCTGCGAGACCCTGACCGGCCATGCCGCCGAGGCGGTCAGCTTCGGCACCGAGATGCCGTTTCTCAATCAGCTCGGGATGGAAACCCTGGTGCTCGGACCGGGCGACATCGCCCAGGCCCATCAGCCCGACGAGTTCCTCGCGATCGATCGCATCCCGCCGACCCTGAACCTTTTGCAAGCCCTCATCCGACAATTCTGCGTTCGGACGCCGGCCTGACAACGCCCCATCTGGAGACGAACCATGCGCTGGAAGACCGGCAGACGCAGTGAAAACGTGGAAGACCGTCGCGATAGCGGGCTCGGCGGCCTGCCCCAAGGCTCGAGACGTTCCTCCTATGGGGTCGGACGCAAGGCGGGCATCGGCGGCGGGCTGGGAGGGATCGTCGTGGTCGTCGTCCTGCTCCTGCTGGGCGTCGACCCCAGCCTGCTGCTCTCCCAACTCGGCGAGGCCCCAATGGAACAGACGGGGCCGCGGTTCGACCCAGCGCCCGATCCTGGTCGCGTCCAGGCGTCGGCGGGTCAGGACGAGCTGGCGGAATTCGTCTCGGTGGTCCTGGCCGACACCGAAGACACCTGGCAAACGATTTTTCGCGAGCAGGGCAAGCGTTACAGCGATCCCCGACTGGTCCTCTTCAGCGGCATGACCCGCTCGGCCTGCGGTCTGGGCCAGGCCGCCATGGGGCCGTTCTACTGCCCGGCCGATCAAAAGGTCTATATCGACCTGGTGTTCTATGACGAGCTGCGCACCCGATTCGGCGCGCCTGGGGACTTCGCCCAAGCCTACGTGATCGCGCACGAGGTCGGACATCATGTGCAGAACCTGCTCGGGATCTCCGATCGGGTTCAGGACTTGAGCCAGCGATCCAGTCGCAAGGAGGCCAACGCCCTTTCGGTTCGGCTGGAGCTTCAGGCCGACTGCTTCGCCGGCCTCTGGGCGCATCGCGCGCACAAGGCCCGCGACATCCTGGAGCAGGGCGATGTCGAGGAGGGACTCAACGCCGCCTCGGCGATCGGCGACGATCGGCTCCAGCGCCAAGGTCAGGGTCAGATCACGCCCGACAGCTTCACCCACGGCAGTTCCGCGCAACGGGTGCGCTGGTTCAAGCGCGGGCTCGAGTCCGGCGAACTCTCGGCCTGCGACAGCTTTTCAGCCGAATCGCTCTGAGCCGGAAGCAGGCCAGCGGACGAGGTCCGCGCCAGGGCGCACCATGGCGGGGCAACGCCGACCGCGCGGCGCACCAGGATGATCCGAGCGATCCGACGCCGACCGCGCGAGGATCCATCCACCCACTGTTTTCACTAGGGCGATTCCGCCCTGGCACGACCCCTGCTTGACGGCCTACGGACGAACGCCCAACACTCACCAAGCAGGAGTTCCGACGCACCATGATGAACCGCAATTTTCGCGCTCCGGCCGCGGCGCTCGCGGCCGCGCTATCACTCGGACTGTCCACTATCGCCACCGCCGCCGACACCATCAAGGTCGGCGTGCTGCATTCGCTCTCCGGCACCATGGCCATCAGCGAGACCACGCTGAAGGACACCATGCTGATGCTGATCGAGGAGCAGAACAAGAAGGGCGGTCTGCTCGGTAAACAACTGGAGGCGGTGGTCGTCGATCCCGCCTCGAACTGGCCGCTGTTCGCCGAGAAGGCGCGCGAGCTGATCGCCAAGGAGAAGGTCGCGGCGGTCTTCGGCTGCTGGACCTCGGTCTCGCGCAAATCGGTGCTGCCGGTGTTCGAGGAACTGAACGGACTGCTCTTCTATCCGGTCCAGTACGAGGGCGAGGAATCGTCCAAGAATGTCTTCTACACCGGCGCGGCACCCAATCAGCAGGCGATTCCGGCGGTGGACTATCTGATGAACGACCTGGGCGTGGAACGCTGGGTGCTGGCGGGCACGGACTATGTCTATCCGCGCACCACCAACAAGATCCTGGAGGCCTATCTGAAGGGCAAGGGCGTCGCCGAGGCGGATATCCTGATCAACTACACCCCCTTCGGCCATTCCGACTGGCAGAGCATCGTCTCCGACATCAAGAAGTTCGGCTCCAGCGGCAAGAAGACCGCCGTGGTCTCGACCATCAATGGGGACGCCAACGTGCCCTTCTACAAGGAGCTGGGCAACCAGGGACTCTCGGCCGAGGACATCCCGGTGGTCGCCTTCTCGGTCGGCGAGGAAGAGCTGTCGGGGATCGACACCAAGCCGCTGGTCGGCCATCTGGCGGCCTGGAACTATTTCATGAGCGTGGACGCGCCGGCCAACGCGGCCTTCATCAAGACCTGGCATGGCTACATCAAGAGCGACAAGCGGGTCACCAACGACCCGATGGAGGCCCATTACATCGGCTTCAATCTCTGGGTTCAGGCGGTCGAGAAGGCTGGGACCACCGACACCGACAAGGTGGCCGAGGCCATCATCGGACTGGAGACCCCGAACCTGACCGGCGGCAAGGCGGTCATGCTCTCCAACCATCACATCACCAAGCCGGTGCTGATCGGCGAGATCCAGGACGATGGTCAGTTCTCGGTCGTCTCGGAAACCGAGGCCGTACCGGGCGACGCTTGGTCGGACTTCCTGCCGGGCAGCAAGGACATCATCGCCGACTGGACCCCGCCGATCTCCTGCGGCAACTACAACAGCGTCACCAAGACCTGTTCCGGTCAGAATTTCTGATCCGGCCGAGGCCGCCGGCCTCCCGCCGGCGGCCGATCGCACGTTCCAGAGCCAAGCCGCGCCGATCCCGGCGCGGTTCGAGGATGCGGCATGCCAACTCCATGCGTTCACGATGCCACGCGACCCGGGGCGCTGGGTCAGCGGCTGATCGCGGCCCTGCTGCTGATCGCGGTCCTGATTCCCGCCGCAGCGGCCGATCCCGCCGACTTCGAGCCGGGTGTCGAACTGATCCGGGAGAACAGCTTCAAAAGCCTGGAGCAGGGTGTCGGGCTGGTGGCCGCGAGCGGCGATCCACGCGCGCGCGCCCTCCTGACGGCGCTTCAGGCGACCGAGCTGCATCTGCGCAAGAGCGACGGGGCCTTGGTGATCGCCCGCCCAGGCGCGGCCGGGCTCGATCTGATCGACCCGCTGACCGGCGACTCGATGGGGACGGCGGACAAAGGCGACCTCAAGCGGATCGGACTCAACAATCGGCTGCGCGGACAGGTGCGCGCGGCCATCGCGGGTCTCAACCTCGCGCATCCCGACGCCGCCGTTCGGCTCTCGGGCGTGAACGCCATGCTGGACAAGCTCGACCCGGACGGCGTCGCCCTGCTGCGCGCGCGTCTCGACGCCGAGGGGGACGACTCGGTGCGCGAGGTCATGACAGCCGCCATCGCCCTGGCCGACCTCGCCAGCCCCGACGCCAGCCGACGCCTGGAGGCGCTCGAACGGCTCGACGGCAGCACCCATCCGGCCGTGCGCGGGGGCGTGCAGCGCCTGATCGCCGGCGAGCCGGATCCCGAGGTGCTCGCCACCGCCAACCGTGTGCTGCGCGATATCGACTTCAAGCGCGATCTTTATGGTCTGGCCGAGACGCTCTTCTTCGGCCTGAGCCTGGGCTCGGTGCTGGTGCTGGCCGCGATCGGACTGGCGATCACCTTCGGCGTCATGGGGGTCATCAACATGGCCCATGGCGAGCTGATGATGCTGGGGGCCTACACCACCTACATCCTCCAACAGCTCATGCCGGAACAGATCGGACTGGCGCTGCTCCTGGCCATCCCGGCGGCCTTCCTGGTCGCGGGGGCGGTCGGCGTGCTGATCGAGCGCGGGGTCATCCGCTTTCTCTACGGCCGACCGCTGGAGACCCTGCTCGCCACCTTCGGCGTCAGCCTCATCCTCCAACAGTTGGTGCGTACGCTCATCTCGCCGCAGAACGTGCCGGTCGCCAATCCGGACTGGATGTCCGGCTCCTGGCAGGTCAATAGCCTGCTGTCGCTGACCATGAACCGGATGTACATCATCGCCTTCTGTCTGATCGTCTTCGCCGCGCTCTTCCTGGTTCTGCGCCGCACCAACCTGGGGCTACAGGTCCGTGCGGTCTCCCAGAACCGCGCCATGGCGCGCGCCATGGGGGTGCGCTCGGCGCGGGTGGACGCGCTCACCTTCGGGCTGGGCTCCGGCATCGCCGGGGTGGCCGGGGTGGCGCTGAGCCAGATCACCAATGTCGGCCCCAACCTGGGCCAGACCTACATCATCGACTCCTTCATGGTGGTGGTGTTCGGCGGCGTGGGGAATCTCTGGGGAACGCTGGTCGCCGGCATGTCGCTGGGGGTCATCAACAAGATCCTGGAACCCTGGGCCGGCGCGGTGCTGGCGAAGATCCTGGTGCTGGTGTTCATCATCCTCTTCATCCAGAAGCGCCCGCGCGGACTCTTCCCGCAGAAGGGCCGGGCCGCGGAGGGCTGAACGACCATGCCACCCGTCACCCGCCTGGGCACCTTCCATCTCGATCGCGGCGGCCAGATCTTCCTGGCGCTGCTGGCGCTCACCACCCTGCTGGTTCCGGTGCTGAATCTGGCCGTGCCGGCCGACAGCTCGCTGCACGTCTCGACCTTCACCGTGACCCTGCTCGGCAAGTATCTGACCTATGCCCTGCTGGCCGTCGCGGTGGATCTGGTGTGGGGCTATCTGGGGATTCTCAGCCTGGGCCACGCCGCCTTCTTCGCCCTCGGCGGCTATGCCATGGGCATGTATCTGATGCGCCAGATCGGCGACCGGGGTGTCTACGGGAACCCGGAGCTGCCGGATTTCATGGTCTTTCTCAACTGGTCGGAACTGCCCTGGTTCTGGCACGGCTTCGACATGTTCTGGTTCGCGGCCCTGATGGTGGTACTCGCGCCCGGGTTGCTGGCCTTCGTCTTCGGCTGGCTGGCCTTCCGCTCGCGCGTCACGGGCGTCTATCTCTCCATCATCACCCAGGCCCTGACCTATGCCCTGATGCTGGCTTTCTTCCGCAACGAGATGGGCTTCGGCGGCAACAACGGCCTGACCGACTTCAAGGATCTGCTCGGCTTCGATCTCCAGTCGGACGCGACACGCATCGGGCTCTTCGTCGCCAGCGCCCTGGCCCTGGCCGGCGGCTATCTGGCCTGCCGCGCCATCGTCACCTCCAAGCTCGGACGGGTCGCGGTCGCCATTCGCGACGCCGAGAGCCGCACCCGCTTCATCGGCTATCGGGTCGAGCATGTGAAGCTCTGGATCTTCACCTTCTCCGCCGTGCTGGCCGGCATCGCCGGGGCGCTCTACGTGCCCCAGGTCGGCATCATCAATCCGGGCGAGTTCTCGCCGCTCAACTCGATCGAGATCCTCATCTGGGTCGCGATCGGCGGGCGCGCGACCCTCTACGGGGCGGTGCTGGGGGCGATACTGGTCAACTACGGCAAGACCTATCTCACCGGCGTCATGCCCGACGCCTGGCTGTTCGTGCTCGGCGGACTCTTCGTGCTGGTCACGCTGCTGCTGCCCCAGGGGCTCGCCGGACTGTTCAGGCGTAAGGAGACGACCGCATGAAGACGCTCGACAACCTGCGCGCCGCCATGCGCCGCGACCAGGTCTGGGACTTCATGGTCCCCAGACAGGCGCTGGAGCTGGACATGAGTCACGGCACCATCCTCTATCTGGAGGACATCTCCGTGACCTTCGATGGCTTTCGCGCCATCAACCATCTCAATCTCTACATCGACGCCGGCGAGCTGCGCTGCATCATCGGTCCGAACGGGGCCGGCAAGACCACCATGATGGACATCATCACCGGCAAGACCCGGCCCGACACCGGCACCGCCTGGTTCGGTCAGACCATCGATCTGCTGCGTCTGTCCGAACCCGAGATCGCCAGCGTCGGCATCGGGCGCAAGTTCCAGAAGCCGACGGTGTTCGAGCAGCACGCGGTGCTGGAGAACCTGGAGCTGGCGATGGCCGCCGACAAGCGCGTCTGGCCGACACTCCTCGCCCGCCTGACCCCGGAGCAGCGCGAGCGGATCGACGAGGTGCTGGAGACCATCGGTCTGCAAGACCAGCGCGACCAGCGCGCCGGCGCGCTCTCGCACGGCCAGAAACAATGGCTGGAGATCGGCATGCTGCTGATGCAGAACCCCTATCTGCTGCTGGTCGACGAGCCGGTCGCCGGCATGACCCATCAGGAGATGGACCGCACGGCGGAACTGCTACGCTCGCTCGCCGGCAAGCACTCGGTGGTGGTGGTCGAGCACGACATGGATTTCGTGCGCTCCATCGCCGACAAGGTCACGGTGCTGCACCAGGGCAGCGTACTGGCGGAGGGAAGCATGGACGAGGTACGGAACGATCCGCGGGTGATCGAGGTGTATTTGGGGGGCGGGCCTTGAGGCATTTGATCCAAGGGAACGCCAAACGGATACTCTCTGGCATCAAGTTGAGGTAATGCCAATGGACATCCGTTATCCCGCGCTCCTGACCCCGCAAGATAGTGGTGGTTACTGTGTTCAATTCGTCGACCTTGAAGAAGCCTTTACGGAAGGTGAAACGCTGGAGGAGGCCCTCTTCAACGCCTCCGAGGCGCTGACCTTGACCCTGGACGGTCGCCTGGATGAAGGGCAGTCGATTCCCGATCCGTCCGTGATCGACGACGCTTACGCCATCGCCCCGAGCGCACGTCTTCAGGCGGCCCTGGGTAAACGACTGATCATCGCCTTCGAATAACGCCCCGTGAATGATCGAAATCCGTTTGGAGCCTCGGGCCTGCCATGCTGAACATCCAAGGACTCAACCAATTCCACGGCGCCAGCCATACCCTCTGGGATCTCGACCTGGAGATTCCGGAAGGCCAATGCAGCTGCATCATGGGGCGCAACGGGGTCGGCAAGACCACGCTGCTTCAGTGCGTCATGGGGCTGTTGCCGGTCGCCTCCGGTCGCATGGATTATCTGGGCCGGGATCTGCTCAAACAGTCGGCCGAGCAGCGCGCCCGACTCGGCATCGGCTATGTCCCCCAGGGTCGGCAGATCTTCCCCCTGCTGACGGTGGAGGAGAATCTACGCATCGGCCTGCCCGCGCGATCCGACCGTCAGCGCCAGGTTCCAGACTTCATCTTCGAACTCTTCCCGGTGCTGAAGGAAATGCTCGGACGGCGCGGCGGCGACCTCTCCGGCGGTCAGCAACAGCAGCTTGCCATTGGCCGGGCGCTGGTCATTGACCCTAAGCTCTTGATCCTGGACGAGCCGACCGAGGGCATCCAGCCCAACATCGTCGCGGAGATCGGCGACATCATTCGCCGGCTCAACCGCGAGCTGGGACTGACCGTCGTCCTGGTGGAGCAGAAACTCCCCTTCGCCCGGCGCGTCGCGGATCGCTTCTGCATTCTCGACCGCGGACGCTCGGTGGCGACCGGGGCGATAGACCGGCTCGATGAGACGCTGGTCAAGGAGTATCTGACCGTGTGACGGCACCGACGCGAAGGGAAGCAAGCGGGCCGATTGACCTTTGAGTCGAGAGTGATCGAGACTGAGGTCACTGGCGAAACCCTGGTGTCTCAGGAAAGCACCCAGGGATTGATCGTGGGGACACCGGTCGGATTAAAATCCGCGATATTGCGTGTGATCACCGTCATACCATGCACCAGCGCCGTGGCGGCAATGAGCGCATCGCGTTCGGAACGCGGGTCAGGCACATGCAAACGTGCACAGTATCGGGCAACGTCGGCGTCGACCGGGAGGATGCGCCCTTCGAAGCGAGGCAATACCTGATGCTCGATCCAGGATCGCAGGATCGCGCCCTGAGCCGTATCTTTCCGCTCGATCAGGAGCGCACCGAGTTCGATCTCCAGCAGGGTGATGGACGAGATGAAGAAACACGCCAACGGACGCGCCGATGCCCAGGCCAGGACGTTGGGGTTCGCCTTTTCCGGTCGCCGGAGTTCGGAAACGACATTGGTATCCAGCAAAAACATCAGTCGAGGTCCGCGGGCCGATAGAGATGTGTCGCGCGTGGTGGGTCGAAATCGAAATCAGGCACGTCATGCTGAGCCAGGGCGCTGGCAAGCGTCATTCGCCCCCCCGTCAACCGCTGGTAGTCCTCGATGCTCAGCAGGACGTGCGCGGGCCGTCCACGGTCGGTTATGAAGACCGGACCCTTGGCGGCAGCCTTTTTCGCCTCGCTGGCATGCTGATTGAATTCGCGACTGGACATGGTGGTGATCGTCATGAGGGTGGCTCGACTCGGCATGGATGTAGAGATGTTACTACCTAGTCTGTCATGAGCCAAGCGGACCTTTTTCAGAATGATCGACCAGTGATGCCGACGGCGGCTCCAAGCCGAAATCCGGTCACGCCAGAGCCTGGTTGGGAGGCCGCCTTGTCGCTCCAGTTGGAGCGTCGCGGCGAGCGAACGGTGCTGGCCGGGCGGCGTCGGCGCGGTCCGCTGGCGGTGCAGCGCGCCTTCTATCCGGAGGGCGAGGTATGTCATCTCTATCTATTGCACCCGCCCGGCGGACTGGTCGGTGGCGATCGGCTGGAGGTCGAGGTGGATCTGGCGCCCGGAGCGGCGGCCATGATCACCACACCGGGCGCGGCTAAGTTCTATCGCAGTCTGGGGCCGCGCGCCGAGCAGCATCAGACCCTGCGGGTGCGCGACGCCGCGCTGGAATGGCTGCCACAGGAGAATATCCTCTTTCCCGGCGCCAACGCCCGGCTCGACACCCATGTGGATCTGCGCGGCGATGCCCGTTTCATCGGCTGGGAGATCCAGTGTCTGGGGTTGCCGAGCCACCAACAGCGGTTCGATCCCGGATGCGCCAGTCTACGCCTGCGGGTCGACCGGGACGGCGAACCGCTGCTCTGGGACCATCGGCTGATCCAGCGCCCCGAGGATCTCGACGGACCAAGCGGTATGCGCGGTCTTCCGGTCGTCGGGACGCTCATCGCCACCGGCGCCGACGAGAGGATCCTGCGACTCGCCCGCGCCGTTTCGACCATGGACACCGACACCCTGATCGGCGTGACCCGCGTCGAGGATCTGCTGATCGCGCGCGCGCTGGGCGGCGCGAGCGACCGGGTGCGCGCCGGTCTCGCCGCGATCTGGTCCGCCATCCGTCCGCCCCTGCTGGGCCGTCCCGCCATCGCCCCGCGCATTTGGGCCACTTGACACAGCACGAGGATCCATCATGGAACTGACACCCCGCGAGAAAGACAAGCTGCTGCTTTTCACCGCCGGCCTGCTGGCCGAGCGGCGCAAGGACAGGGGCCTGAAGTTGAATTATCCGGAAGCCGTGGCCTATATCAGCGCCGCCATTCTTGAGGGCGCTCGTGATGGGCGCAGCGTCTCCGAGCTGATGGACCATGGCCGCACCTTGCTCGGTCGGGAAGACGTGATGGAAGGCGTGCCCGAGATGATCCCCGAGGTCCAGGTCGAGGCCACCTTCCCGGACGGCACCAAGCTGGTGACCGTTCACGAGCCGATCCTTTGATTCAGAATCCCGGAGGCCCCCAATGATTCCAGGCGAACTCATCGCCGCGCCCGGCGAGATCGAGATCAACGCCGGTCGCGAAACCCTCACCCTGCGGGTCGAGAACAGCGGCGACCGACCGATTCAGGTCGGCTCGCACTACCATTTTTTCGAGACCAACCCGGCGCTCCGCTTCGACCGCGATCCGACGCGCGGCTATCGGCTGAACATCCCCGCCGGCACGGCCGTACGGTTCGAGCCGGGTCAGGGACGCGACGTCGAACTGGTGGCCTATGCGGGCGATCGCCGGGTCTATGGCTTCAACGGGCAAATCATGGGCGACTTGTAAATGGCGAAGATGAGCCGGCAGGCCTATGCGGAGATGTACGGCCCGACCACGGGCGACCGGGTGCGGCTCGCCGACACGGATCTCTGGATCCAGGTCGAGCGGGACTACACGACCTATGGGGACGAGGTAAAATTCGGCGGCGGCAAGGTCATCCGCGACGGCATGGGTCAGTGCCAGCGGGTCAGCGCCGAGGTGGTGGACGTCGTCATCACCAACGCGCTCATCCTGGATCACTGGGGTGTGGTCAAGGCCGACATCGGCATCAAGGACGGACGCATCGCCGGCATCGGCAAGGCCGGCAACCCGGACACCCAGGCGGGCGTGACCATTCTGGTCGGCCCCGGCACCGAGGCGATCGCGGGCGAGGGCCAGATCCTCACCGCCGGCGGCATCGACTCGCACATCCACTTCATCTGCCCACAGCAGGTGGAAGACGCCCTTATGTCCGGCGTCACCACCATGCTCGGCGGCGGCACCGGACCGGCGACCGGCACCAACGCCACCACCTGCACCCCCGGCCCCTGGAACATCCACCGCATGCTCCAGGCCGCCGAGGCGTTGCCGATGAACCTGGGCTTTCTCGGCAAGGGCAACGCCAGCCTGCCCCAGGCGCTGGAGGAGCAGGTCCAGGCCGGGGCCATGGGGCTCAAGCTGCACGAGGACTGGGGGACGACGCCCGCCGCGATCGACTGCTGTCTGGACGTCGCCGAGCGAATGGATGTGCAGGTCGCCATCCATACCGACACCCTGAACGAATCCGGCTTCGTCGAGCACAGCCTCGCGGCCTTCAAGGGCCGCACCATCCACACCTATCACACCGAGGGCGCGGGCGGCGGTCATGCGCCGGACATCATCAAGGCGTGCGGACAGCCCAATGTCCTGCCGTCCTCGACCAATCCGACCCGACCCTATACGGTCAACACGGTCGACGAGCATCTCGACATGCTCATGGTCTGTCATCACCTGGACCCGAGCATCGCCGAGGACGTCGCCTTCGCCGAGTCGCGCATCCGTCGCGAGACCATCGCCGCCGAGGACATCCTGCACGACCTGGGGGCCTTCTCCATGATCGCCTCGGACTCGCAGGCCATGGGCCGGGTCGGCGAGGTGATCATCCGCACCTGGCAGACGGCGCACAAGATGAAGGTTCAGCGCGGCAGCCTCGCGGGCGATCCGGCCGGGCACGACAACCGGCGCGCGCGTCGTTACATCGCCAAGTACAGCATCAACCCCGCCATCGCCCACGGCATCGCCCATGAGGTTGGCTCGGTCGAGGTCGGCAAGCTGGCCGACCTGGTGCTCTGGAAACCCGCCTTCTTTGGTGTCAAACCGAGTCTCATCATCAAGGGCGGGATGATCGTCGCCGCGCCCATGGGCGATCCCAACGCCTCTATCCCCACGCCCCAGCCGGTCCACTATCGGCTCATGTTCGGCGCGCTCGGCGGGGCGCGCGCGGCGACCCGCATGACCTTCCTGTCACAGGCGGGCCTGGCCTCGGGGATACCGGACGCCCTGGGTTTGAAAAGCCTGATCGGCGTCGTGAAGGGCTGCCGCGACATCGGCAAGAAGGACATGGTGCTGAACGACTACTTGCCGATGATCGAGGTGGATCCGCAGACCTATCAGGTCCGCGCCGACGGCGAGCTGCTGGTCTGCGAGCCGGCGACGGTGCTGCCGATGGCGCAGCGGTATTTTCTGTTCTGAGGCGGACGGGCTGGTGATCAGCCCTCGGAGCGGTCGTCCCAGTCCGCGCGCAGGGCCTTGAGCCTCTCGCGATAGGCCGCCGCGTCGCCATAGCTGACGAAGCGGTGCGTCCGGGGGTGCGGGCCTGCTGGTCCCCAAGCGACTGATCGGCAATGCCTGCTAGGATACGCCCGCGCAAACCCTTGATCGCCATGACGAGCCGTACCCCATGATGCGTCTGACCCGAAAATCCGACTGGCCGCTGACGGCCGACACCACGCTCACGCTGACACTGGAGCAACGGGTTCGCGGTCGACTGCGCCTGACCCTGGACGATGGGCGCGAGGCGGGGCTGTTCTTGGAGCGTGGCGCGACCCTGCGCGATGGTGACTGCCTGCTCTCGGAGGACGGAGCCGTGGTGCGGGTGCGGGCGGGCGACGAGTCGCTCTCCACCGTGCGTTGCGATGACCCGCTGTTGCTGGCCCGCGCCGCCTATCATCTGGGCAACCGTCATGTGGCGCTCCAGATCGAGCCCGGTCGGCTGCGCTACCAGCACGACCATGTCCTCGACGCCATGCTGCGCGGTCTGGGTCTGACGGTCGAGCTGGAAACCGCCCCCTTCGAACCCGAGCCCGGCGCTTACGACAGCCATCACTCGGGGCACGACCACGCCCCTCATGACCACTGACCCCGCCCTATTGCGCCTGCTGCACTTGGCCAGTCCCTCGCTGCCGACCGGGGCCTTCGCCTATTCCCAAGGGATCGAATGGGCAGTGGAGCGCGGCTGGCTGCGCACGGCCGCCGACCTGGAAGCCTGGCTGTGCGATCAGTTGCGCACCACCCAGAGCAGTCTCGATCTACCGATCCTCGCACGCATGCATGGCGCCGCGCGCCAAGGCGACGAGGCCGCGCTCGCCGACTGGACCGTCCGGCTGCTGGCCAGCCGCGAGACCCAGGAACTACGCGCCGAGGAGTCCAACCGAGGCCGCGCCCTGGCGGATCTGCTGGTCTCGCTGGAGGTTCCCGGCGCGGCCGGGCGCAAGCCGCTGCTGGCCCGCGCCCAGGCCACCGGCTTCGCCTACGCCGCCGCCCACTGGGGCATCGAGCCCGCGCCAACGCTGATCGGTTACGCCTGGGGCTGGCTGGAGAATCTGGTGCTGGCCGCGATCAAGATCATCCCCTTGGGACAGACCCAGGGTCACCAGACGCTATCGCGACTGATCGAGGTCGTGCCGGAGGCGGTGGAAAGGGCGCTCGCCCTGGAGGACGACGCCATCGGGGCCAGCTCTCCGGCCCTGGCCATCGCCAGCAGTCGGCACGAGACCCAGTACACCCGACTCTTCCGATCATGAGGAATACCCAATGAGTCAGACCCCATTGCGCGTGGGCGTCGGCGGGCCGGTCGGCTCGGGCAAGACCGCCCTGCTCGACCAACTCTGTAAACGTCTGCGCGATCGCTACCAGATCGCCGTGGTCACCAATGATATCTACACCCGTGAGGACGCCGAGTTCCTGATCCGCAGCCAGGCGCTGCCGGCCGAGCGGATCCTCGGGGTGGAGACCGGCGGCTGTCCGCACACCGCCATCCGCGAGGACGCCTCCATGAACCTGGCGGCGGTGGAAGACCTGCAACGCCAGTTTCCCGATCTGGATCTGGTGTTCGTCGAAAGCGGTGGCGACAACCTGAGCGCCACCTTCAGCCCCGAGCTGGCGGACCTGACCCTCTATGTGATCGACGTTGCCGGGGGCGAGAAGATCCCGCGCAAGGGCGGCCCCGGCATCACCCGCTCCGATCTGCTGGTGATCAACAAGATCGATCTAGCCCCCTACGTCGGCGCCTCGCTGGAGGTCATGGAGCGGGACTCGCGAAGGATGCGCGGCGAGCGACCCTTCGTCTTCGCCAACCTCAAGGCGGGGGAAGGCGTCGACGCCATCATCGAATTCATCATCGAGCGGGGCATGCTCGCCGGCCGAGGCTGATGACTTCGAATCGATCGGGCAAACCGCGCCGGATCGCTCAGGATCTCCGGCGAGACAGGATTGTGCGATAAGGGTGTCACCGAACGCCGGAATCCGCGGCTCTTGCCAGGATCCATCCCCTGGCCTCGTCCGATCCCCAAGGATCAGACGCAATTCCAGCCGCGCTGCAAGGCGTATTCCACCGCGCTGCGCGCCAGTTCCAGGGTGCAGTCGATCAAGTGCGGTGCCTGCCATTCGGCATGGACGGCGGCGAGCGGCAGTTCGGTACAGCCCAGGATCACCGTCCGCACGCCGCGCGCGTGGGCGTTGCCGAACACCCGATCCAGACAGGCTCCGGCCGCCTCGGGTTGTCCGGACTTGATCAGCCGAATGCAATCGTCCACCGCGACCTGTTCGTCGTCCGGTGATGGGATGTCGAAGGGTGTCTCGCGGGCGGTTAGTTCGCGCTGAAAGAAGCCCGAGGCTAGGGCGCCACGGGTGGCCAGGATCAGGGTGCGCTCGCCCCGAGGCGCCCGCGACACCGCCGCGCGCGCGATATGCAGGATGGGCGCCCGGCTTGCGGCGCTGAGTTCGCTATGCCAGTGATGCGAGGTACCGCACGGGATGGCGATCAGACCCACGTCGGCACGGTTGAGCAGTGCGATGCCTTCCTTGAGACCGGGTAGCGGATCCTGGCCAGACCCGAGAATCGCGGCGCTGCGGTCGGGTATCCGAGGCAGATTGATCACCACGACCGGCAGGTGATCCTGGTCGCGGCTGGCGGGTGTCAGCGCCACCAGCTTGGCCATGAAGTCGACCGTCGCGACAGGTCCCATCCCGCCGAGGACGCCTATGAAAGGCATGCAGTCTCCGTGACCCGCACGGGGCGCGCGCCAATCAGTGCCACCGAGGCGGTGTTGCCGATCACGAGCACCAGCGTGCGCAGAATGTCGCAGATGGGATCGACGGCCAGAAACAGGATGAAGGCCGCCTCGAAGGGCAGACCGAGATAGCCGCAGGTGATGCTGGTCAGGGAGACGATCGCCAGCCCCGTCATGCCGGCCGAGGCAAACCCGGCCAGGATGGACGCCGTGATGACCAGCGCGAGTTCGCCGGCACCGAGCGTGATCCCATAAAGCTGGGCGATGAACAGGGTCGCGCAAACGTAATAGACGATTGGACCGATGCGCAGCAGGGACACGCTGAGCGGAACCAGCAACTCGACCTGGGCGCGGGCGAACCCCAATGACCGGGTGAGCGATTCGATCATGACCGGCATGCAGATCACGCTGTTGCGCGTGGCGATCGCCAGTGCGAAGGGGCCGCGCAGCGCGGCGAGCGTGGCGCCCAGGGACAATGGGCCGCGCTGCCAGATGATCCAGATCGCCAGCAGAAGCAGGAGCGCCGAGGCCAGCGCGAAGGCGGCCACGAATTGCGTCATGGCCAGTAGCGGTTCCACGCCGGTCTTGGCCAGTTGTCCGGCGCTCATGGTCAGCAGCACCAGCGGCAGCAGATAATTCATCCACTGCATGATCTTCTGACAGCCCTGATAGAGGGTCTCCAGCGTCTTGCTGAAACCGTCCGAGACGTCCTTCGGCACCTGACCGACGGCGATGCCGAGCAGGATGGAAAACACCAGGATCTTGAGCGTCTCGTCCTTGGTCAGCGCCGCGAAGATGTTCGATGGCACCAGACTGAGCAATAGCGTTTCCAGGCCCGTCGCGGGTGGCTGCGGATCCGGGCCGTTGAGTTCCATGGCGATATTGCTGGAGTCCAGATCGCCGCCGACGATCTCGCCAAAGGTATCCAGCGTTTCACGCGGCAGATCGGTTCCGGGCTGTAGCACCAGCATCGTAGCGGCGCCGATGACGGCGGCGGCGAGCGCGAAGACCGCGAACACCAGCAACACCCGGCCAAAGAGCCGGCCGCCACGACCCTCCTGAATCAGACGTTGCGTGCTGAGGATAACGGCCGACAGCATGAAGGGCAGCACGACCATCTTCATCAGATCCAGATAGACGTGACCCACGAACGCCAGCTTCAGCGACAGCTCGGGCCAATAGGCGCCTAGCGCCAAGCCCCCCGCCAGACTGAGCAGGATAATCCAGGGGTTCAATGCCAGGTTTTTCAGCCGGGTCATGAGGGCGACTCACCGTGAATGCGCGTCGGCATATAAAAACTTTTTAATATCAAAACATTGAGCGAGCAGCGAGAGAGATGCATGCCCCTTGACCTCTACCAGGAGCGTCCCGCGGTCTTGAATCTCGGCGAGCGAATCGGCCGCGACGTTGCACCAGAGCGCCAGCATGGCCGCCAGCGCCTAACACGAAATCCGCATTCCAGCGAAAAGACTCATGGCGCGACCTCCACCCTGCCCGCCGGCACGTCTGACACGGGATCGACTCCCCCGATAGCGCAAGGCAACACAGGTGATGCCGTCGGACGGCTCGAACCCGTTGGCAAGAAGAGCGCGGACAAGCGTTTGACGCCAAACTCTTCACGCCGCATTAGACCATCTGTCGCTCGGCCAAGCGCGCGAACGCCCCATCCGCCGCCATCAGCTCGGCATAACGGCCGGTCTCGACCAGGCGTCCGTCGACCAGGACGTAGATCCGGTCGGCGTTGATGACGGTGCTGAGTCGATGGGCCACCACCACTCGGGTGACGCTCAGGCGCTCCAGGCTCTCGGTGACCACGGCCTGGACCCGGTTGTCGAGCGCGCTGGTCGCCTCGTCCAGCAACAGAATACGTGGTCGTCCAACGATGGCGCGGGCGATCATGAGTCGCTGCAACTGCCCGCCCGACAGTGAATTGCCGCCTTCGAGGATGACCGAGTGCATGCCCATCGGCATCTCGCGGATGTCATCGGCCAGACCGACCCGTTCCGCGCCTCCCAGGCATCGTCCAGCGTGCCGCCCACGGCGCCGACGATGTTCTCATAGAGCGACCCCGGCAGCGGCTGCGAGCCTTGCAGCACCACCCCCATCTGCCGGCGCACCGCCACCGCGTCGAGGTGATCCAGTTGCTTGCCGTCGATCAGAATGGCGCCGGTCTCCAGGGTCTCGAACCCGAGCAGCAGGCGCATCAGGGTCGACTTGCGAACCCGAGGGGCCGACGATGGCGATCATCTCGCCGGGCGCGGCCTTGAGCGACACCCCGTCGAGGATCAGCGGACCCTCCGGGCGGTAGCGAAAACGCGCGCCGGAGACCTCCAGCGCGCCGGAGATGAGTCCCGGATGCTCGCGGCTCTCGATCGCTTCCGGGCAGGCGTCGAGCAGCGGGCGCGCTCGCTCCATCTGCGGCTGAATGGCCAGGAGCTGGGTCAGGACCTGGGTCATCTCGGTCATGCCCGCCGCGAAACGCTGAAAGGCGATCAGGAGCGCGGCGAAGGCCCCGAGCGCGACCAGCGACTCAGCCTCCGAAGGCTTGCCGATCGCCAGCACGAACAGGAAGAGACCGGAGAGCGCGAAGACCTCGTTCAGCGTCGCCTGGGTCGCACCGAGTCGTTCGGCGCTGATCCGGCGCCGACGACCCTGGGCGAACAGGTCGGCCCAGCGCGCGAAGGCGCGGTCCTCGGCGGCCGCCAGGCGGATCTTGGTGACCCCCAGGATGAGTTGCAGCAGCGTGCTGTTGATCTCGCCGTTGATGGCCGCGAGCGGTCGCTCCTGACGCAGACGCCGCGCCAGCAGCAGGGCGCTGCCCGTGACATAGATGAGCACGGCCAGACTGGCCCAGAGCGCCAGGTGCGCGTCATAGAGGAACATCAGCACGAAGCTGAAGACAGAGAAGACGCCGCTCATGATGGCGTTGGCGCTGGCCGTGGAGATCAGGCTCTGGATCAGGGTAATGGCGCCCACGCGGGTGGCCAGCTCACCGGCGGAATAGCGCTGGAAGAAACTCAGCGGCAGCCGCAGCAGACGGTCCATCAGGGCCGATTGCAGCGAGCGGCCAAGGTGCGCCTCGATGCGCGCATAGCCGAGCAGGCTGATGTAGGTCAGGACGAAGCCGGTGACGCCCAGGACCGCGAGCAACAGGCCCATCTCGATCAGGCGCCCGGTTTCGTGGTCCGGAATCACCTGATCGATCATCAGGCCGGTCGCCACCGGGATCGCCATGCCGAGCAGACCCAGCATGGCCCCGGTCGCCAGGGTCGCGGTCAGATCCGGCGAACGCCCAAACAGCCCGAACCGGAAGAGGTCCCGATAGCCGATGGAGCGGGCCGGCAGCGAGCCGCTCAACTGATAGGCCGTGTCGCCGACCCGCTCGAAGGGCGGCGGTTCGTCGCCCGTCGGGTCGATGATCTGCGGGCGTCCGCGCGCATCGAGCCGCAGCACCAGCGGCTGGCCGCTGTCGCGATCGAAACCGAGCAGGGTGCCGAAATCGGACGTCCACCAGCGGCGGCGCAAACTGACCGCGCGCACGCGGAACCCGCTCGCGCGCGCCAGCTCCGTGAGGTTCGGCGGCGGGCCTGTCCCGTCGCCGCCAGCGCTGGGCGGCAGACGCACCGCGAAGCCCTGATCCTGCCCGATGAGGCGCACCGCCGCGACCAGGGGCGGCTCGTTCAGCGGTGCGCCGATCCGGTCGGCGCGCACGTCCACCGCCGCCATCAATTGCCCCAGGCCCTGCAATCGCTTGGCCGTGGTGGCGGTCATGCGCGCCCGCAGACGGTTGTGTTCATCGACATCGGCGAGACGCAGATTCATCACGCCGATCTCGAACAGCAGCCGGTGCAGCGCCGTCAGTCCCGTCCAGGCGGCGCCATCGAGCAGCGCCACGCGGGTGTCGACGGCCGCCAGCGCCTGGTCCTTCAGGGACATGAGCCAGCCGTCCGGAGACAGCGGAAACAGCCGTTCGGTCGCGTCCTCCGCCAGTTCCTGCATGTCGAGCAGCAGACAGTCGCTCGGCGTGACCCGGACCCAGCCCACCCCGCCGCGCACCGTGAAGCGTCGGCCTGCGCGCACCGAGAGGGGCGCGCCTGACATTGATTCCCCCGACGGTGATTCGCCTGACAGCCCCTCGCCTGAACTGGCCTCAACGGGCGTGATCTGGTGGTCGATGTCCGGGCGCGGGGTGACCCAGCGGGCCATGCCGCGCATCAGCGCCTGGACCCAGCGATCCAGCGCCGGCGCCACCAGCGCGGCGCCCTCGGGCGTGGCGGCGAGCCCTTCGATCGACGCAGGCGCGACCTCCAGGATCTCCGTGCCGATCGGTCCCACCGCCAGCAGGCTCAATCCCATACCGACCAGCGCCGAATCGATCCCCAAGATCAGTCCGCCCTGAGGCACCGTCGCAAAATGATGGCGCGCGCCGACCAGCTCGCCATCGCGCAGCGCGACCAGAAAGAGATCCACGCGGCCGTTCAGAACCAGCGCCGCGCGGCTGGGCTCGTCGAAGCGGCGCGGTGCGTTGCCCGCCAACCCATGGCGTGTGCCGAGCGGCGCGAGAGCCTGCTCCAGCAAGGTTGAGTCGGTGACGAGTCCAGGCCGATCCGTCATGTTTCAATCAACCGCCGATAGGCACCATCCTCGGCGATCAGCGCCTCATGGGTGCCGCGTTGCAGGATGCGGCCCCGGTCAAGCACGATGATCTCGTCGCAGTCGCGGATGCTGCTCAGACGATGGGCGATGATCAGGCAGGTGCAGCCGCGCCGCAGCAGGTTGTCGATCACCGCCTTCTCGGTCAAGGCATCGAGCGCGCTGGTCGCCTCGTCGAGTACCAGGATCGAGGGATTGCCGACCAGCGCGCGGGCGATCTCCAGACGCTGACGCTGACCGCCGCTGAGGTTGCGTCCATTCTCTTCGAGCCGGGCGTCATAGCCCCCGGGCCGGGTCATGATCAGCTCATGGATCATGGCGTCCTCGGCGGCCGCGACCATCTGAGCGTGCGGCATGGTGTCGTCCCACAGAGTGATGTTGTCGCGGATGCTGCCCTCGAACAGCACGATCTCCTGATCGACCACGGCCAGCGAATTGCGCAGGATGTCGCGCGGCAGCTCATGCAGCGGCACACCATCGAAACGGATCTCGCCGGCGCGCGGTTCCATGAGTCCGGAGACCAGGCGGCCGACCGTGGACTTGCCGCTGCCCGAGGCCCCGACCAACGCGACCCGGCTACCGGGGGCCATGTCGAGCGAGAACCCCTCGATCAGCGGCGGCTCCAGCGGCGCGTAGCCAAAGGCGACCGCATCGAGCGTGACGCAGCCGCTCAGGCGCTTCATTCGCGTCGTGGTCGCGCGTTCCGGGGCCGTCGCGCTCCGGTCATCGAACTCACTGGCCTGAGGGTAGCGCAGGGTATCGTCGATCTGCGCCAGGTTGCCGCGCTGATCCTGCAACTGAGTCGCCGCGTTCACCAGGGCCGCGACCGGCTGGGTGAAGAGACCCGCGATCACCGAAAAGGCCACCAGCATGCCGATGCTGAAATCCTCGATCATGGTGTAGTAGCCGCCCACCACCAGCACGGCAGCCGTCGTCAGGGTGGCGGTGAGCGTCTGGGTGGCCGCAATCAGTGCGGTGCGCCGCACGCTCTTCTGCTCGGCATTGACATAAAGGGTGTGCAGACCGGACCACTTGGCGAAAAAGAGGTCATCGGTGCCGGTCGCCTTCAGGGTCTCCATCATCCGCAGTCCCTGCATGACCTTGCTTTGCATCTTGACGAACGCCATCGCGACCTTCTCCGAGACCTCCTTGAGCGACTCCTGGAGGACGCGAAAGAGCAGCACGTTGACGACCGACAGCCCCACGCAGATCAGCGTCAGGGTCAGGCTGTATTGCAACAGCAGCAGGGTCAGCAGCAGCAGGAGGGCCAGATTGATCGTGACCTCGGCGAGCATCCGCGACAGCCCATAGGCCAGCACATCGGCCAGACCGATGCGGCTGCTCACCATGCCGGCGTAGCGTTGCACGAAAAAGGGCACCGGCAGACGCAAGACATGCCAGACCAGCCGCGTCGAGAGGACGACGGACAGCCGCGCGCCGATCCGGGCGACCAGCGTCAGCCTGAGATAAGAGAGTAGCGCGAGCAGCGGCACCGTCACCGCGAGTACCGCCAGCAGTGGATAGACCCAGGCATCGAGCCGGCCGATCAGGATCTTGTCCAGATAGATCCGCTGCAGGGCCGGCATCAGCATCATGAAGACCGCCATCAGTGCGCCGGCGAGCAGCACCAGCGCGATTGGGCGCAGGGTGGTGCGGGTCATCTCGAACAGTCGCGGCAACAGCGGCTGTGGTCGCCCGCCGGGCTGGAAATCCGGTCCGGGCGCGAAGGCCAGCAGGATGCCGGAGAAGCAGCCGTCGAATTCCTCGCCGCTCAGCACCCGGCGCCCGCTCGCCGGGTCGTTGATCCGAAACCCCTGTTTGACGACCCCCTCGAACACCACGAAATGGTTCATGTTGACGAAGAGAATGGCCGGCACCGGCAGGTTCGCCAACTCGGCGGGCTCGCGCCGCTGCCCCTTCGCCTCCATCCCCAGTGAGCGCGCGGCCTTCAGCAGATTGACCGCCTTGCTGCCATCGCGCGAGACCCCGCACAACACCCGCAGCTCCTCCAGCGGCAGCCAGCGCCCATGATAGGCAAGCACCATGGCGAGCGCGGCGGCGCCGCACTCCAGCGCCTCCATCTGCAGGATGCTCGGGGTCTTGACCGGACGCGGGCGCTTCATCGCACGGCGGCCCGATACCCGCCGAGCAGGATCGCTTTCAGCATGCCGGGCGTCGTCAAGATTGCGTGCCCGGACGGTCCGGTGACCGGCAGGAATCGCCATGCGGGACTCGGGTCATTGAGTGGCTTGGCATCCTGGCGGAAACGGGATAATGTATCGACATTGATGATACAAGAGAGGATTGGCATCATGCAGGTGTTGGTGAAGAAATGGGGCAACAGCGCGTCCGTTCGTATTCCCGCCGCAGTCATGGAGGCGGCTTGTCTGAAACTCGACGATCCGGTCGACGTGCGTGAAGAAAATGGCCGCATCGTTATCGAACCCTTGGCGCGCAAGGCCTATGATCTCGATGCCTTGTTGGCCGCGATCACGCCAGACAACCAGCACGCCGAGGTGAAAACCGGTCCGGCCGTTGGCAATGAGGCTTGGTAATGCCGCGCGATTACGTACCGAATACCGGTGATATCGTTTGGTTGCACTTCGATCCGCAGGCCGGACATGAGCAGGCGGGGCATCGTCCGGCGCTGGTGCTGAGTCCATCGGACTACAACGGCAAAACCGGCCTGATGCTCTGCTGCCCCCTGACCACGCAGGTCAAGGGCTACCCTTTCGAGGTGTGCATCTCCGGCAAAACGGACAGCGCGGTGCTGGCTGATCAAGTCAAGAGTCTCGACTGGCGGGTACGGCAAGCCAAGCATAAAGGGACTGTCAGCGCTGCCGAACTCGCCGAAGTGCGAGCCAAGATCATCGCGCTGGTTGGCACGCCCTGATCCTCCTCGATCCAACTTTGGCACACTGAGGCCGTCATCGTGTCGCGGCCCGATACCAGCCGAAGACATGATCGAAGACCGGGAACAGCAGACTGATCAGGTGGGTGCGTCCGACCACCACCTCGGTCTGGGTCAGGATACCCGGCTGGATGCTGACCGCCGGCCCCTTGCCGGACGACCAGACATAGCCGCTCGGGTTGACCGGGCTCGGGCGCAGCTCGACCTCGATCTCAAGCGGCGGGCCGGCGGCCAGGATCTTGTCCACCAGCACATCGTTGCGCAGCAGGTTCATCAGACTGGCCCGGTTCGATGGCAGCTCCGCGACCCGGATCACGGTGCCGAGCAGATAGCCGTCGAGTTCACGCTTGACGGTCGAGAGCGCGACCCGCGCCTCCATGCCGGTCTGGATGCGCTTGCCGTCGGCGGCGGGCACGAAGGCCATCGCCTTGACGCCGCGCGGATCGCCCTCAACCGAGGACAGCAGACGCGCGATCGCCTGCCCTGGGGTCAGCGGATCGCCCTCGCTGACGCTGACCTCGACCACCAGACCGGCCGCCGGCGCCCTCGCCAGGCGGTCGCGCTCGTACTCCCGGCGCAGATTCTCGGCCTGATCGTGCAGCAGGTCCGCCTGCATCCGGGCCTGATCGAGTTCTCGGCGCTGTTGATTGCGCGTCGTCTCATGCTCCACCTCCAGCTCCGTCATCTGGTTGCGGATCGTGTGCATGTTGTCTTCCAGATCGCCAAGCCGCGCCTGGCTTTCGATCAGCGACTCGGTCGAGATCGCGCCCTTTTCGCGCAATTTCGACATGCCCTCGTTGAGCTTGAGCAGGATCTGGTGCTGCGCATCCAGACTCGCCAGATGCTCCCGATAGGCGCGCAGCAGACGCGCCTCCTGTTCATCGGCCAGTCGCCATTGCGCCTCGTTGGAGCGCTGGAGCGCGTCCTGATAGTGGCGGGACTGTTCGGCCTCCGTGACGGCGCTTTGCCATTGATCGAGCAGGTCGGGGCGTCGGATCTCGGCCACCGGCGCATCCTTTTCGACGACATCGCCCGGCCGCACCAGCAGGCGCTCGATCCAGCCGGTATCGGGCGAGGTCACGACCCCGACGCCAGCGGTCGAGAGCAGCACGCCCTCGCCGCCAACCCGCTCGGGCGCGGTGGCGAGGATGCTCCAGAGGACACCGGCAAGCGTCACCGCCGCGACCAGACTCAGACCCAGAATGTGCATGGGCCGGACGATCTCCAGCGATCGATCCAGCTCATCCGGGTCCGTGACTTTGGTGAGCGCGGCCTGGCGAAAGAGCATGTTCATTAGAAGCGGTGGCGCAGTCCGAGGTCATCGTTCGACAAGGCTCTCCTGAGCGAAGCCGAAGGACTCACCACGAACGGCTTCATTGAAGGGCCGTGGGCTGGAAGCTGGAAGCGCATTTCAGAAGGACTCCGGCGGTCCCGACAGGGCGAACTCACCCACCGAGGTTTCCTCATGATAAAGGGTTCCAGCGGCGGCGGCGAACCGCTCCGAGTTTCCGGCCCCGAGCGCGCAGGGGGCGAGCCCCAGGGCCGTGGCGACCAGATAAAGCTGCTGATACATCACCCCGACATGCTTGAGGATCAGCGCATAGACGATGCTCTCGTATTTCCAGGACAGGCGCTCGAAACGGGCGGCCAGGGTGATGAGCACATCCGGCGGGGTCTCCATCGCGGCCGCGCGCATGGCGTCGTTCACCAGCCCCTGGGTCGCGGCGCCCGGCGCGGCGATCCACTCCAGATCGTGCGCGCCGGGATCATAGCGATAGAGCGCCGGCTCCAGGCCCGTGCAACGGGTGACGGTCAGATAGAGTTCCAACTCGTGCATGGCACCGCCGCCGGACACCGGCCGCAGGCTTGACGCGTACTGACGGGGATCGTCCGGATTGGCCGGACGGTGGCTCTGTACCCGCGCGACATGCCAGAGCAGGGTGCCGAGTTGCTCCAGGGTCAGCGGCTGGGCGCCGCCCTGACGGATCGAGCGACGCGACTCGACCACCGCGAAGAACGCCGGACCCACGCCGGCAGGATCGGGTCTCGGCAGCACCACCCGCCTCCCCGGACCCGGTGGCTTGAGGGCCGGCGCATGAGGCAGTTGATCGACAAAACGGAAGGTGCCGCCAACCGGCGCGTCGTGGCGTCCCATCCGGCTGCGCGCATGAAACAGCAGGTCATGGGGCTCCCACTGACGCAGCGCCGGGTCACGGTCCTCCGGGATCAGGCCCGCGTCATCGCAGACGAAGACGGCCTGAAGACTCATCAGCAGTTGAATGAGCCCGGCCGCCGTGGCCGGTGTCAGCTCGGGCAAGTCCGCCGCCAGCGTCGTCACCGTCCGCGGACTCGCCAGCACGCCCAGCACGGCGGCCAGACGCCCGTCATGCAGGCGCAGACGGGCGTGCCCCAGCGGACATTCGATCAGGGTCCGATCGCCGTCGCGGCGCAGCGTCGCGAAGCGCGACAGCCGATAAGACGCCGCCGAGTCGGCCTCCAGCGGCGCCAGCCGAAAGGCCGGGGTCATCGGCTCCAGGGTCGCCAGGCGCTGTCCATCCTGAACCAGGCCATAGGACAGCCGCCCGCGCTGTTCCAGGCGATTCAGCAGGTAATACAGAATCGCGCCCGCGACGTCCGGTTCGGCCGCCTGAGCGCGCGCGATCAGGTCATCGGCCAGTCCACCGGTCTCGGCCAGCGCTTGCAGCAGGGTGCGCGCCGCCGGACCGGGCGCGCGATGGCGCAACGCCGACTCCACGCCTCGGGCGATCAACCAGTCCTCACCCTCGGTGAGGAGACGCGCGCCAGGGCAAAAACGAAGGTGAAAATTGGAATTCATCGCGATGAGTGTCCGGAGGTATCGATCGACAAGGCAATCTCTTCAAGAACCAGCGCCAGTTCAGCGCCCTTGGAAGGCATCACGGTGACGTCTTCATCCCGGGAAACAGGCCCGTGGTGTGGAAAGGTGGCAACAATCAACATGCCGTCGCGAGTCCAGTTTTTCATGCCTTGAATTCTCATCAATAAAGCGCTCGCTTCCCGCGCCACGGCACGCGGTTTCGACATCGAAGTGGCTTCAACCGCATCGCATACCCAAAACGTCGGCAGCCTTGCACAGCCGGTCATCAAAACAGGCAAACCGAAGCTCTTCTTGCGTGGCTTGTCGCAGCAGGCTGGCTGCCGCCAGTTGAACGCTGTCATACCCGCGCAGCGCAAAGGTACCGGCATACTCGCCCGCGAGTTCCACCAGAGGCTGGGTGACTTCGATGATCGCGTAATAAGGCCAGTCATTTCGTAGACGCTCGCGTAACTGATCGATCATCGCCAGATCGACTGGATGTTCGCGGATACGCCGTGCCAGAGCGGCCATGCTTTCCGCCCAGGCGATCCGACAGACCGCGATCATCGAGGCCGCTGTCGCGAGCGATTGCATCTCGTCGCTGCGGGCCTCCAGCAGATAGAGCTTGATGAGGGCGGACGTATCGCAAAACAGGATCACCGACGGTCATCCAGCAACATCTGACTGACACAGCAACCCGTTGGGTCTAGTTTCAGCGGAGGCGCGAACCTTGGTTTGCCGCCGCTCCATGAGAGCGTTCCGTTACCGATCAGTTCGCCTAATCCTTGATCCAAACCGGAATGCGTCATGGCTGGAATCCCGATAATTCTGGCGATGGGTGTTTGGTGTGAAATCACTTCGATCACCTCTCCCGCTTGCGCCTGGGCAAGAATGCGCAACAGATTGGACTTGAGATCACGCACGGCAACGAGCATGGCGTCACTCCGGATGTTTGACTTCGACCGAGGGGGCCGAGTTGCTCCCAATCAGGCTGGATCAGGGTGTTGAATACTGCTTGGTCAGGATGAACCGCACCCCGCTCAAAAAAAGATCGGAATCGGATTGAGTTCATCCTCGGTCAGCGCCCGTTCCAGCCAGCCCATGGCCACCGGCACCTCGTACAACCGCCCCGGCCCGAAGCGCTCCCAGAAATGGCGCAGCCCCGGCACGATCACCTTGACGACCGGCATCCTGACATCGGCGCGGGTCTGATCCAGCACCAGCACCTCCATTCCGCGCGCTTCGACGATGGCGCGGCAGGTCGCGATGTCCGCGAGCAGATCGCCGCTGTGACGCTTGGGAAAATCCGCCAGCGCGCGCGGCGGCGTGGCCGGATCGGGGGCCAGATAGGGCTGATTGTCCAGGGTCGCCGTGGTCAGCCAGTGCCGCGTCTCGTCATCCTCGATGGCCAATTCGCCCGCCTCCTGGCCCTCGCTTGCCAGACCCAGCATCTGGTTCATCTCGGCGAAGGCGCGTTGCAGCGCGATCCGCGCATCCAGATGACACCCCAGACCGAACAGCAGGCGCTCCTGGGATCCGTCGCGCCGTCGCGACACCGCGACGAAGGCCGGAATCCCCAGGTCGCTGGTGACATCCAGCGCCCAGGTGTCGCGCCCGAGTCCGTCGTAATAGTCGCCCAGATCCAGCAGATAGGGCTCGCCGAAACTCGCGATCTCGACGCCCGGCACGCGCCGCCGGTTGTACCACCAGAGCGCCACCGCATCGCGCTCGACCAGCTCGAACAAGCCCTGCAACACCGCCTCCTCCAGGTTATTGCCCGAGGCGTTACCGTTGGAGCAACCCATGGCGAAGAAGCGGTCGCAGTCCGCGCTGGCGGGCGAGGCGTAATAGAGCAACTGGGTCGGCAGGTATTTGTGCCCTTCCTGCGTCAGCGACCACACCGGCGTCCAGTCGATCGGCAGGGTCTCGTCGAGCGGCTCGGGGACGCGGTTGAACTTGGAGCCTTTCGCGTTCCAGGCGTCCCGTTCGGCCAGTTGGCGGGCGCTGTAACCCATCACCGCGTTGGGGTGGATCACCGCGTCGCCGTAGCGTTCGCGCATCGCGCGAACGCTGGCGGTGACGATCGTCTCGTCGCCCTGACGCTCGCCGCTGTAGCGCTCGATGGCCTCGCACAGCGCGCTCGCCTTGGCCTGCGTCTCGGTCACTCCCTTGCCCGCGCTGGCATTGCGCAGACCGCGCTTGAGGTGCGCGAGCGAGTCCAGCCGCAAGGCCGGGTTGTGTCCGGCGACATAGACATGCGCGATGCCCTGCGCCGCGTGGACGGGCGCAAGCTGGCTCACCACCCCGGTGATGGGGCTGACCAGAGGCTCGTAGTCGCGCAGCGTCTGTTCCGGGGCGACGCTGCGATGTCCGCCGTCCTGCATGAAATGCACCTTGCGCGAGACCAGCGTCACGGGACGCGGCTCCGCTGCGGACGACTGACCGCATACCGGACAGGCGGGATCGACCAGCAAACGATGGGTGCGCATCGCCAAGCCGTAGGCGTCGAGACTGACCACCGCGCCCGCGACCGTCACCGGGGCGCCGGCCAGGCACTTGGCGATCTCGATGGCCGCCAGCTCGGCCATGAGCTGTTGAGTCGCCGGCAGCGCCGCGCGCGCCGTTAGCAGCGGTTCCGTCAGCGCCAGCACCCGCGCGGCAAAGCCCTCGGTCGCGCAATGCCGCGCCAGGCGCTTGACCAGACAGGCGTGACAGCCGGGTGCGTCCGCTCGATACAGCGGCCCGAGCCAGGGTTCGTGACCGACCGGTTTCAGCAGCAGCCAGGGTTGTCGGGCGGCGTGAAAGGTCGCGTTCAGCTCCGCCAGCGCCAGGCGTCGATAATCGTCGGTCAAGACCACGTTCAGCGTCGCTTCCCGCTCCGCCAGGCGGATACCCAGCCGGTCGAACGCCGCGTGCAGGGGCGCGGCATCGACCGCGCCGATCTGGTGAACCCGCACGGTCTGCTCCGCCAGCGCGGCGAGCGCCGCCGTCGCCGACAGGCCCAGGCCCGACCAGAACGCGGCGATGCCGGCGGGGATCGTGGGCGCCGCCTCCTGGAGGTGACCGTTTTTCTCCAGCAGCATCAGCGCATAATAGACGTGCGCGGCATCGAACTCGGCGGCCAGCGCGCCGACCAGATCATCCGGATCGCGGGTACCATCGAGCAGCGGCGCCAGCCGTTCGTACAGCCGGCCATGCAGGGCGCGGGCACCGTCCTCGGACAGCAGCAGCACGCCTTCGCCGGGGATGACCGCCGGGGTCAGATGGGGTTTGAAGGTGGGTCGCTGAATCACAGTCTGAGGCTCTTGATGCTTGGGAAAGGTGGATCGGCAAGACCGCAAGGGGTTTCGCTCGCTCCCACGCTCCAGCGTGGGAGTGTCGTCGGGCCGCTCCAGCGGCCCGTCTCAACCCATCGCACCGCGCCAACTGGCAGACGCGACGCTGGAGCGTCACTGCCATTAAGTTAAGCCGTTCTAAGCCGTTCGTGGTGAGCTTGTCGAACCATGAACGGCTTCAAGCTCGGAGGCTTAGGATTTTCCGCCCGCCCTTCGACAAGCTCAGGGCGAACGGAAAATCCTTAACTTAATGGCAGTGACGCTGGAGCGTGGGAGCCAGAAAGGGGTACGACTTTCTCGGGTATCGCTTCCGACCGGGCCGCAAACGGCGGCCCGCCGCGCAGTCCATCGACCGACTCATCACCCGTGCGCGCCGGCTTCATGAGCAAGGAGCCGACTTCCAGCGGCTCCGGCAGTACGTAAGACGTTGGTATGGATGGCTGCACGGCGGACTGCGCGGGCGGGTCACGACCAAGGGGCGATTCACCCGCATCTGGATTCGCGTCCTCCAGCATCTCCACAACGACAGCGTTTCACCACGCCCCGACTGAACGGCCACCGGCCGGTCGGGCGCCTGGGATTCGCCCATGACGGCGGTCCCTTGCGGTCCGACTCACCCCTGCTTGCCCGTCAGATACTGAACTTAATACGTTAGTGCGCCAAGCGAAGCTTGGCGCTTCTTGCCGGGTGCAAGTCCCGGTCGGGCAAGGGCTAGCCACCCACCCGTATCGCGTGTTGCGCCTCTCGCGGAGAGCGACGCCTTGGTAAGGACACTGAAGCCATCGTGAACAACAGGGGTGAAGCGTACACAGAGAATCTTGTAGGCCAGAGGGGTGTCCGCGCCACCCTGAAGCGATTTCAGCCTCGTGAAAAGTATAAGAGCAGACGGCGACAGCGTTAACGTGCTGGAAGCCAAGACAGAGGATTCGATCGAACGAATGATGGGCGAAATCTTGTGGCACTGCCGGGAAACCAGGCAGAGAACAGAGAACACAAACCTCACCCTAAGGTTCGTTCACGGCGAGAATCCCGAGGGTCTGCCGGGGTCCGAGCGCCTGGCATGCAAGAAGAGAGGCGTCGAGAACTTGGGAGACCCCAACGGCTCCCGACGGCGGAGGTATGGCAAGCGGTTCCTGAGACACGCGAGGGGAAACCCGGACACGGAATTAGACCGAAGCCTGAAGCCAGTCGAGCGGGGAGGCGATCCTGACCGAGAAGGGAGGGACGCTGGAAGCGGTTGGGGAGTCAGACCGGCTCATAGTACTCCGAGCACGGGAAAGCCGTGTACATGGGGAAGGGGCCGGCAGTGTGACGCCGCCCGCACAGGACACTTCACCCGGACATGTCGGATCGGATCATGAAGCCAACTTTCCTGCGGGCGATAGCGAACAAAGCGGCAACGGACAAGGCCCATCGGTTTGGCAACCTCTTCGGACGGCTGACGGTTGAGTTTCTGCTGTGGTGCTGGTGTTTCGTCAACCACCACGCCGCGAGCGGCGTCGACCGGCTCGATGCCAGACACTATCAGGAGAACCTACAGGCCAACGTCGAAGGACTGGCGGCAGCCGTACGCGGGGGTTGGTATCGGGCCAAGCTGGTGCTCAGACGATACATTCCCAAGCTCAATGGGAAATTGAGGCCCTTGGGAATCCCGGCAGTGGCAGACAAACTGCTACAGATTGGAGTGAGCAAAATCTTGGAAGCCATCTATGAAGCTGATTTCATGGATGGCAGCTATGGATATCGACCGGGACGCGGAGCGTTGGATGCGGTGCGTGATCTCAGCGCGAAGCTGCGCAGTGGGCGGTACCACTATCTGGTGGAAGCCGACATCCGAGGCTTTTTCGATCATCTCGAACACGACAAGCTCTTGGAGATGCTCGCGCAACGCATCGACGATAAAGCCTTCCTGCGACTCATCCGCAAATGGCTGAAGGCTGGCATCTTGGAGCCGGACGGAATGGTGGTGCTCCCCGAAGAGGGGTCGCCCCAAGGCGGGATCGTTTCCCCGATCCTCGCCAACGTCTACCTCCATCATGCCCTGGATATCTGGTTCGAGGACACCGTCAAGACACACTGCCAAGGGGCGGTGTATCTGTGTCGGTATGCGGACGACTTCGTCTGCGCTTTCGAGTATCAGGCCGATGCCGAGCGCTTCTATCGGGTGCTCGGCTCGCGGCTGGCGAAATATGGCTTGGAAGTGGCAGACGAGAAGACGAACCTATTGCGGTTCAGCCCGTCCCATTGGAAAGCGAGTGGCACCTTTGAATTCCTAGGTTTCGAGTTTCGCTGGGGACGCGGGCGCTGGGTCAAACCGGCGATCAAGCGTCGCACCGCACGCAAGAAATACCGTGCGGCCCTGGCGAGCCTACGGAACTGGTGTCGCACGCACTGTCGGCTACCCAAGGCGGTCTTCTTCGCCACACTCAACGCGAAGTTGCGAGGACACTATCAATACTATGGAATCCGCGGGAACTACGAGAGCCTGGGGGACTTCCACTACCAGGTGGTCAGGATGCTCTATCACATCCTGAATCGCCGCAGTCAGCGGCGCAGTTACACCTGGAAGGGGCTCATCGATCTGCTGAAGGTCTTCCAGCTCCCACGCCCGCGCATCTGCCATGACTTCTGAGCAAAAGCAAAACGGTCGCTTGATGTGCGAAGCGAGTCACACTGAGGAGCCCGGTGCGGGAATTCCGCACGCCGGGATCTGTACGGGGGCGGTCAGGTAACTGGCCGTCCTACCGTAATG
>NZ_NRRG01000056.1 GCF_016583575.1 Thiocystis violacea | reverse complement strand
GCGCGCCATTCATGCCTCGACCGAGCATTCCGCCCGCCGAGCCACCCAACCCGCCCGAACCGCCGATACCACCCGAGCCACCCCTGCGTCTGAGCGCCGCGCCGGTTCCGCCCCCGATCGCACCGGGGATCCTGTCGACCACGGAGGTCTGCCAGGGCGTCCCCGAGGTGCTGCAACGCTTTCAGCGCGCCTACCAGAGCGGCGCGCTGGATCCGTTCATGGCGCTTTACAGCCCGCTGGCCAAGGAGAACGAGCTGGCGACCTGGTTCGCGATCCGTCAGACCTATGCCGACTGGTTCCGCCAGACCTCGGCGCGCCGCATCACCTTCGATCGGCTTCAGGTCCAGCCAGTCGCCGACAGCGATCGCTGCGCCGCGATGGCCATCTTCAAGGTCAGCTATCTGGACGAGCGCGCCTTGCTGGCCACCAAGGCCGGCGTGATCGAGATCCTGTTCGATCGCAAGGGATCCGAACTGCTCATCCTGCGGGTCCGTTACTGAGCCTGGAGCAAGACCGAGGGCGAATCATTCCCGCCGCAACGCCTCGATGGGATCGAGACGCGCCGCGCGGCGGGCGGGGAAGTAACCGAAGATGACCCCGACCGCCGCCGAGAAGAGGAAGGCGATGACGACGATTCCGCCATTGAAGACAAAGGGAACCTGCAACAGCGACGCCAGCCCGATGGACGCGCCGATGGCGAGCAGGATGCCGAGGATCCCGCCGAGCGAGGACAGGACCACCGCCTCGACCAGGAATTGCAGCAGCACCTCGCGCTCCAGCGCTCCGATGGCCAGCCGGATGCCGATCTCGCGCGTGCGCTCGGTCACCGAGACCAGCATGATGTTCATGATGCCGATGCCACCGACCAGCAGACTCACCGCCGCCACCGCCGTCAGCAGGGTCGTGAGGATCTGGGTGGTTCCGGTCAGCATGCTGGCGATCTCGCGCATGTCGCGCACGCTGAAATTGTCCTGCTCGGAATCCTGAATGCGGCGACGCTCGCGCATCAGACGCTCCAGATCCTGCTTGGCGCGCTCGGTCGACTCGCCGTCACGGACCGAGACCTGGATCAGTCGCACGTCCTGATTGCCGGCGATGCGCCGCTGAAAGGCCCGCAAGGGGATCACCACCAGATCGTCCTGATCCGAGCCCATGCTGCTCTGCCCCTTGCTCCGCAGCAGACCGACGACCTGACAGGACATGGTCTTGAGGCGGATCCTCTCGCCGAGCGGATCCAGCGCGCCGAACAGCTCCTTGCGCACGGTCTCGCCAATCAGACAGACCGAGCGCCCGCCATGCAATTCGCTCTCGGTGAAGATCCGCCCGGACTCGAGCGTCCAATTGCGGACATCGAAGAAGGCGTTGTCGGTCCCGCTCACCTGGGTCGACCAGCTCTTGTTGCCGGCGATGACCGTGATGGACTCGCTGGCCGCGGGCGCGACCGCGCGCGCGGACGGCACCTCGCGCTGAATGGCCAGGGCATCGGCCACCGAGAAGGATGGCGCGCTCGATCCCACGCCCGGTCCCATGTGCTGGCCAACCCGAATCATCAGCAGGTTGCTCCCGAGGCTCTCGATCTGGCTGGCGACCTGCCGGGTCGCGCCACCCCCGAGCGTCACCATGACGATGACGGCGGCGACCCCGATCACGATGCCGAGAATGGTCAGGAAGGAGCGCAGCAGGTTGCGTCGGATTTCGCGCAGCGCGAGCAGGAAGGCGTTCCAAAGCATCAGGCCGCCTCTGTCTCGGGCCGGGTGTCGGCCACCCGACCGTCGAGGAAATGGATGACGCGGTGGGCATAATCGGCCATGTCCGCCTCGTGGGTGACCATGAGGACAGTGATTCCCTGGTCGCGGTTGAGACCGGTCAGCAGATCCATGATCTCGTGACTCCTGGCGGTATCCAGATTGCCCGTGGGCTCGTCAGCCAGCAGCAGACTGGGCTGGGTCACCATGGCCCGCGCGATGGCGACCCGTTGCTGCTGGCCGCCCGACAGCTCGCCCGGCGTATGGTGCTCCCAGCCCGTCAGACCAACCATGGCAAGCGCCTGGCGCGCCCGTTGATGGCGCTCCGCCCTGGGGATATGGCGATAGATGAGCGGCAGCTCGACGTTCTCCAGGGCCGAGGTCCGGTTGAGCAGGTTGAAGCCCTGGAAGACGAAACCGAGATAGTGGCGCCGCAGCCGGGCGCGCTGATCGCGATCGAGCGACTCGACCGGCACCCCGCGAAACCGGTAGGAACCGGCATTCGGGGTATCCAGACAGCCAAGGATGTTCATGGCGGTCGACTTTCCGGACCCGCTCGGACCCATCACGGCCACGAACTCGCCGGCCTGGATGAGCAGGTCCACCCGATCCAGGGCGCGCACCTCCGCCAGCCCCCGGCCATAAATCCGGCTCACCTGGCGAAACTCGATCAATGGCGGGCGCTCGGCGGTCGGGATGGGCGGATCGGATTCCTTCACGAGCGCGGTCCGGAGCGTTTGAGATCCACCAGAACCTGGGTGCCCGGCGCCGGCGCGTCGCCGAGGATCTGCGTCATGGCGCCATCCGTGAGTCCGGTTTCCACCTCGACCGCGACCGGCTCGCCGTCGCGCAGGATCCACACCCGCGCGCCCTTGGCATTGGCCGCGCCTGCGGCGGGCCGGGATCGGGAGCCACCGGGAAAGCGTGGCAGCAGCATCCCGAGCAGATTCGCCTTGGACTTCTCGGCCTGGGGTTTCGGCGGACTGAACCTGAGCGCGGCATTCGGCGCCAGGAGCAGGTCGGTCTCCTCGCGCACCAGGATGTCGGCGGTCGCGGTCATCCCCGGACGCAGGGACAGATCGGCGTTGTCGACCGCGAGCAGGGCCCCGAAGGTGACGACACCATTGATCGTCTCGGGGGCGAAACGGACCTGGGTAATGGTTGCCGGAAAGGTCCGACGCGGATAGGCATCGACGGTGAAGACCGCCCGTTGCCCCTCGATCACCTGCCCCACGTCCGCCTCGTCCACGTCCACCTTGAGTTCCATCTGGGTCAGATTCTCGGCCAGGGTGAAGAGCACCGGGGTCTGGAGCGAGGCGGCGACGGTCTGCCCCGGCTCGACATCACGCATGAGGACGATGCCGTCGATCGGCGAGCGGATGACCGTCTTGTCGAGCGTGCGCCGATCGGCGTCGAGCTGCGCCTGGGCCTGATCGACCTTGGCGCGCGCCACCGCCAGCAGCGCCGTCGCCCGATCGGCCGCCGCCTCGGCGGTGTCCAGATCCTCCGGGGAGACCAGGCGCTTGGTGATCAGATCGCGCGTGCGGCGGCGCTTGCTGGCCGTCTCGTCCGCGGTCGCCTGGGCCTCGTCGACCTGAGCCCGAGCCAGGGCCAGGGCCGCCGCGGATTGACGCTCCTTGGCCAGGGACTGATCGGGATCCAGCCGCGCCAACACCTGCCCCCGAGCGACCCGGTCGTTGAAGTCCGCCTCCACGGTCTGGATGGTGCCCGAAACCTCGGTGCCCACATCCACCTGGGTCACCGGCTGCAAGCGACCGGTCGCGGTCACCTCGACCCTCAGATCGCCCCGACGGATCTCGGCGGTCTTGAAGTCGATCCGTTCCCCCTGCCCTTCCTCTCGCCACAGAAACCCGCCCAGGATCAAGCCGATCGTCACTAGAGCCAGCCACCAGGGCCAGCGGCGGCGGCGCTTGCGGCCTGGCGCCAGGCCGATCTTCTCGGCGACCGATGGGTTCGGATATCCAGCCGCCTGGCTCATCCTGTCGATACTCCATTGAAAGAGATTGGACGGAGACCACTGTCCCCGCTGAATGCCGAAAGCCTATCCTGGAATCGCGCAAGGAATACGCATCCAGCAAGACCAGAGGCCACTCAGGCGTAGTCGTCGATCCCCGCGAGGGCGTTGAGGCCATCGCGCCGCTCCAGGCGCGCGACCTCCTCGTAAGCCGCCAGCGCTTGCCGCGCGTAGCCGTCGTGCATCGCCATCCTCACCGGAGCACGACGGGACGGATCGAACGGAATCACCTCGCCCTTGCCGACCTGCGTCACCGGGCGCTCGATCAGGGGGGGCGGATCGCCACTGGGAACCAGGGGAACGACCCGCGATACCTTTCCCCAGGACGGCTCCGAGGTGATCGGAGCAGACGAGGGAAGCGGCGAGCCGGGAATCTGCATCGGGTGGGATAAAAGGCGTTACGCCAGGGGTACCGGACACTTTGGATGGCTTCGCCACCAAAGATGTCCGATGGCGAGAAGACGGCAAAGTTCCGCGAGAATGTCGCTTATTCACAACGATGCCGCGCCGCCGGGATGTGTTTTATGCAACAGGAGTCGCCCGGCCGTCAACCCCAGTCTCATTGTGGAACCAAAATGATCGCGATCGACGGAACGGCTCGGAGCTTGTGAAAACATCCTCGTAGGATGGGCAGAGCGAGAGCGATGCCCATCCCGTACACTCAGAGGCTCAAGACCTCTCAGTCGGCACTCGAAGCCAGCCTCCGCACGCCGGTCAGACCCGAGGCCAGGATCGCCTCGCGCAACACCGTGACCGCCGCCGCGCGGGTGAAGCCGCCGCGCCAGGCGAGCGCGACCCGACGGCTGGGCGGCTCGCCCGCGAAACGGCGAATGACCAGCAGGCGCTGGGGGAAACGGTCGGCGCAGGCGGCCGTGCCCGGCAGGATCGTCACGCCCGCGCCGCTCGCCACCATATAGCGAATGGTCTCCAGCGAGCCACCCGCCAGGGCGTGCTGAAGATCGTCGTCATCGGCCGGCTTGCCGCAGGGAGGACAGAAATCCAGGATCTGGTCGCGGAAACAGTGCCCCTTGCCCAACAGCAGGACGGTTTCGTGCTCAAGCTGCCGGATGGAAATACTCTCTTGGCTCGCGAGCGGGTGCGACGCGGGCATGAGCACGACGAAGGGCTCGTCGTAGAGCGGCTCGGTGCGAATGCCCGGCTCGTCATAGGGAAGCGAGAGCACGGCGACATCCAGGGCGCCGGACTTCAGTCGCTCGGTCAGAACGGCCGTCAGGTTCTCCTCGACGATCAGGGTCAGATGGGGCGCCCGCTCCTTCATCACCGGCAAGAGCCCCGGCAGCAGATAGGGTCCGATGGTGTAGATGGCCCCCAGACGCAGGGTTCCGCGCAAGGGATCGGTCCCCTCGCTGGCCAGACGCTTGAGAACCCGCGCCTCCGCGAGCACGCGGCGCGCCTGCTCGACGATCCGCCGCCCCGCTGGCGTGACCAGCACCTCGTGACGTCCGCGCTCGAACAGGACGACGCCGAGTTCATCCTCGAATTTCTTCACCCCGAGGCTCAGGGTCGGCTGACTGACATGACAGCTCTCGGCCGCGTGTCCGAAATGACGCTCCTCGGCGACGGCGACGACGTAACGCAGTTCGGTCAGGGTCATATCGATGGCGCTTCCAGGATGGATTCGACGTGTCGTCCCCGATCAATACCAGGGATTCAGCTTCCTGCCTACCAGCCTGATGTCCCACCCCGCCCTGTCCTTCACCCCAACCGATGATGGCCGGCGCCCGTCACTTTTGGTCGCACCCAATCCAGGGCGTGACGGCGCGCGCTCGCGACTTTCGCGGTAACCTAGCGGGCCATTTTCCTGCCTACCGGAGCCAACCATGTCGATGCCGCTTTCCACCCTCACCGCGATCTCTCCGGTGGACGGCCGCTACGGCGCCAGAACCTCGGATCTGCGGGCCATTTTCAGCGAGTTCGGTCTCATCCATCACCGCGTCCTGGTCGAGGTGCGCTGGCTCCAGGCGCTGTCGCGCCATCCGGCGATCGCGGAGGTGCCGCCCTTCTCGCCGGCGGCGAACGGCGCGCTCGACGCGATCGCGAGGGACTTCGGACTCGCCGACGCCGAGCGTGTCAAGGAGATCGAGCGCACCACCAATCATGACGTCAAGGCAGTCGAGTACTTTCTGAAGGAGCGCGTCGCGGAGAATCCGGAGTTGTCGGCCGTGAGCGAGTTCTTTCATTTCGCCTGCACATCGGAGGACATCAACAACCTCTCGCATGGTCTGATGATGATGTCGGGTCGCGACCGGGTGCTGCTGCCCCAGATGGACGGCTTGATCGAGACGATCCGCGCCCTGGCGCACCGCCATGCCGATCAACCCATGCTCTCGCGCACCCACGGCCAGCCGGCGACGCCGACCACCCTCGGCAAGGAGATGGCCAATGTCGTCCACCGCCTGCGCGCGCAACGGGCGCGGGTCGCGGAGGTCGCCCTGCTGGGCAAGATCAATGGCGCGGTCGGCAACTACAACGCGCATCGCTCGGCCTACCCGGAGGTCGACTGGCCGGCCTTCGCGCAAGCCTTCGTCGAGGCGCTGGGCCTGACCTGGAACCCCTACACCACCCAGATCGAGCCGCACGATTATCTGGCCGAGCTGTTCGACGCCATCGCGCGGTTCGACAACATCCTGATCGACTTCTGCCGCGACCTCTGGGGCTACATCTCGCTCGGTTACTTCAAGCAGCGCACGGTCGCGGGCGAGGTCGGCTCCTCGACCATGCCGCACAAGGTCAACCCGATCGATTTCGAGAACGGCGAGGGCAATCTGGGGATCGCCAACGCCATCCTGGAGCATCTGGCGGGCAAGCTGCCGATCTCGCGCTGGCAGCGGGATCTGACCGACTCCACCGTGCTGCGCAATCTGGGCGTCGGCCTCGCGCACGCGAGCATCGCCTTCCAGTCGATCCAGAAGGGATTGGGCAAGCTGGAGGCCGATCCCGAGCGCCTGGCCGCGGACCTGGACGCCAACTGGGAGGTGCTGGCCGAGCCGATCCAGACGGTGATGCGCCGTCATGGGGTCGAGCAGCCTTACGAGAAGCTGAAGGAACTGACGCGCGGGCGGCGGATCGGTCCGGAGGCGCTCGCCCGGTTCGTCGATGGACTGGAGATTCCCGCGAGCGCCAAGGCCGAGTTGCGGGCGCTGACACCCGCGCGCTATATCGGCGAGGCCGCGCGGCTCGCGCGCGAGATCTGAACCCCAGGCGATGGCCGGGCTCCCTGCTTTAGGCGTAAACCCGCGCCATCGGTCGTGATTTCGCCACCGCGACCCTCTGCCATACCCATGATGCTGTTATGATTCCGCGCACGATTCATCGAAATCTCCAGATTAAACCTCCCCCTTCAGGGGGATAATGCCGCACGGAAGGCGTAACCTCTTCCGTGCCGTATCGCCCGGCTTGGCCGGGCGTGGATTGAAACATGGGATCCGCTTCGGCCAACACAGAGCTATCGATGCAATCGCGTATCGCCTCGATCGGGAAGCTCAATTACCTGGAGTTCTTTGGCTTCGGCGCGCCGCCCTTTCGCAATACGACGGACGTCGCGGAACTCTTCCTCACCGAGGCCATGGACGCGGCCCTGAACCGGATCGAGGAGGCCCTGGACGACTGGGATGACGGCCTGCTGGTCGTCAACGGCGCGCCCGGCTCGGGCAAGACGACCCTGGTCAACCAGGCCATCGACCGACGCCTGGATCACGCCTGCGTCGCCAGGATCAATCGCACCCTGCTCGCCGAGAAGGATTTCCTTCAGGTTCTTCTGCATGGCTTCGGCCTGCGGCCAGACGGGCTCGACCGGCGATTGCTGATCGAGGCCTTCGACGAGTTCATGAATGAGCGCATGGACGCGGGCGAGCGCGTCATCCTGGTGATCGACGAGGCGCAGAATCTCAAGGCTCCCATTCTCAAGCTGCTGCCCGAGATCCTGGGTCCGGCATCCGATAGCGAGGATGGAACGGCGCGGCGCTTCTTCATCGTGCTGATCGGCCAGGACGGTTTCGAAAAGACATTGGCCCACCCCGAATTCAAGCGGCTCGCCGACCGCCTCCGGTTTCAGACCTATCTCAACACGCTGGATCCCGCGGACGCGAGCGCCTACATCCAGTATCAGCTCCACGCGGTCGGACAGACGCGACAGCAACCCTTCTCCGAACGGGCGATGACCCGGATCCACATGCTCACGGGCGGGAGCATGCGTCTGATCAACACACTGTGCGATTTCGTGCTCTTCAATGCCTGTTTGGGACAGATTCACCGCATCACCCCCGAGTTGGTCCAGACGACCTTCAACGCCCTTCGGTGGGAGCCTCCGAGCAGCCGTCGCCGCGACGAGGCGGCCGGGGCTCGGGCCGAGGAAAACCAGGTCTCGCGGCTGATACTGGAATTCGATCGCGACCTCGAGTTCCCGCTCGACAAGGATGAGATCCGCATCGGTCGATCCGCCGAGAACGACATCTGCATTCGCAGCCTGCGGGTCAGTCGCTTTCACGCCCGCCTGACGAACAATCGTCAGGGAATCTCGGTCGAGGATCTCGGCAGCACCAATGGGGTCTATGTCAATCAGGAGCGAGTCAAGGTCCGGCGGCTGAAGGATGGCGATCTGATCGCCATCGACGACAACCGCATGCGTCTGATGCTCGGGAAGAATAGACAGGATTAACAGAAAATCATCTAACCATCCGGTGACGTGCCTCGGACCTTCACCCGCGCCCCATCGATTACCTCGCGATCCGGGTGGACGATCACCTGGTCACCTGGCTCCAGACCACGCCTCAGCTCGGTGCGCAGCGCGCCCCGACGCCCGACCTCGACCTCCCGCGACCGCGCCCGTCCGTCGTCGACGAGGAACAGCGCCCAAGCCTCGCCCCAGCGGAAGAGACCGCTGCTCGGTACCTGTAGCACGTCCTCGGCCTCCCAGAGCACGAAGCGGGCGTTGAGTCGGTAGGCGTCGCCCAGGCGCCGCCAGGCCGCGCGTGGGGAGACCAGACTGGCGATGACCCAAACCCGCTGCTCCTCGACCCCGAGTGCCGAGATCTTGGTGAAGGCGACCGGCTCGACGCGCTCGACCCGCGCCTCCAGCGGCTCGGGATCGCCCCAACGCTCCAGCCAGACCGGCATGCCGGGGGCGAGCCGCACGGCATCCGCCGAGAGGACATCGGCCTCGATCTCCAGACGCTCGGGATCGCCGATCTCCAGGATCGGATCGCCGGCCTGGACGACCCGGGCGCTCTCGAATTCGCGCTTGAGGATACGTCCGGCCACGGGCGCGCGCAGCGCCAGCCGGCCCTGCTCGCCCGGTTCCAGTTCACCCGTGTAAGCCAGATCGGCCTGGGCCGCCGTCAGGTCGTGCTCGGCGCGGTCGACGCCGAAACGCGCCGAGACCAGTTCGGCGGCACGCCCCCGGGCCTCGGCCCTGGCCTGATCGAGCTGGGTGAGCGAGACCATGCCCCGCCCGGCCAGAGGCTCCATCCGGGCCAATTCGGCTCGGGCCAGGGCCTCGTTCGCCTCGGCGGCCTCGACCGCCGCGCGGGCCGCCGCCAGTTCGGCTTCGGCGGCCGCGATCCGCGCCCGCGCCTGTTGCCGATGGCGCCTGTCCAGGGCCGGGGACGCTGCGGCCTCCATGACCGCCACCACCTCGCCGGCCGCGACCGGATCGCCGACCTCCAGGTTCAGACGCCCGACCCGACCGGCGATCGGCGCCGAGATCCGATAGCGATCGATGACGCGCGTGCGCGCCTCCGCCTCCAGGGTCACGGCCAGGTGTCCGCGCGTCACGGGCTCCACGTCCACCAGTCGCGGGACAGGGCGAAATCCCCAGAGGATGAGCGCGAGCGCGGCCAGGACGATCAGGATCGAGCCGGCATGACGAAGGATGGGTGGACGGCGTCGATTCATTCGCGTGTCTTCAGGACCGCCACCAGATCCAGATGGCGCAGACGGCGCGCGACCAGCAGCCCGGACAGAAGCGCCGAGACGAGGATCACGGTCGCCGAGAAGGCCAGGACATTGGGCTCGATGATCATGGGGATACGGTAGAGTTCGGAGTCCAGCCCCCCGACGATCGCGGCGATCAGGCCGAGGCCGATCAAGAACCCCGGCGGGATCGCGGCGGCGGTCAGCAGGGCCAGCTCAGCCACCAGAATATAGGTGATCTCGGCGAGACTGAATCCCAGGACGCGCAGCGTCGCCAGCTCGCGATCGCGCTCGGTCAGGAGGATGCGGGCGTTGTTGTACACCACCCCGAAGGCGATGCTGCCGGCCAGCAGGGTGCTGATGAAGGCGAAGCTCAGGACGATCTCGGTCATGGAATCGGTGAAGCTCTGAATCGCCGTCATCCGATCCGTCACGCCCGCGACCCTGGGCGCCCGTTTCAGCTCGGCCACGACGGCGTCACGCGCGCCGGGGACGAGCGCCAGCAGGGCGCCGGTCACGCTGTCACCCTCCCCGAGCGCCCGGTTCAGGGCCGCCAGATCCATATAGGCGGCGACGCCGGTGAACTCGCGCACGATGCCGACGACGGGGATTTCAAGGCGCTCGCGCCGTCCCTCCAGCACCTCGACCCGCAGCGAATCGCCCGGACCGGCCCCAAGCACCGCCGCCAGATGATCGCTCAGGACCAGTCCCTCGGGCGGGAGCGGTCGGACCTGAAGCCGGTCGTCGAGAATTCGCCGCAAGCGGCTCTCGGACTCCAGACCCTGGATGGCGGTTCGATAGCTCGCCTGACCCCGAATCAGACGCACGGCGACCTGCCGCACCGGCTCCGCCCAATCGACGCCGGGGTGAGCCGCCAGTTCCAGGATGGCGCGGCGTGAGGTCGGCTCGACGAAGGTCAGGGTCAGATCGTCGCGCTGAGCCAGTCCGTACTGCACCTGGATCAGATAATCCAGCGCCCCTTCCTGAAACCGCCCGACCATGAGGATGCCGCAGGCCATGGCGATGCCGAGAACCGACAGCAGGGCCTTGAGCGGCCGGCGTTCGATGTTGCGCAGCACCATCCGGGTCGGCTGATCCAGGAACCGCTGAAGCCCAAGCCGCTCCACGAGCGTGGCGCGGTAGTTCGGCGGCGGCTCGGGACGCATGGCCTCGGCCGGCGGGAGACGCACCGCGCGCCGCACCGCCGACAGGGTTCCGGCGAGCCCCGCGCCGAGGGTCGCCAGCACGGCCAGACTGATCACCTGGGGGCGCGGGCTGAAGGTGAGATAGGGAAAATGAAAGAACCCGCGATAGAGTTCCGCCATCAGCAGACCGAACCAGAGTCCGGCCGCCAGTCCGAGGATGAGTCCGAGCAGGATGATCACCAGCACCCACTGCACGTAGTGCCAGCCCACGGCCCAGGATCCGTAGCCGAACGCCTTGAGAATGGCGATCTGGTCGCGCTGGGCGCCGATCAGCCGCGAGAGCACCATGTTCAGCAGGAACGCGGCCACGCCCAGGAAGGTCGCGGGAATGAACTTGGCCATGCCCGCCAACTGCTCCAGTTCCGCGCCGAGATAGCGATCCGAGAGCTGATCCCGGCGTTCGATCGCACCCAGGCCGCCGTGGGGTTCGAGCAGGAGATCCAGCCGCTCGATCACGTCCCGGACGCGGGCGTCGCGGGTCAGGGTCAGCACCAGGTCGTTGAAGGCGCCATCCATCCCATAGCCGTTGGCCAGGGGCTCGCGATTCATCCAGAGCACGCCGTAACGGGCGAAGTCGGGGAAGAGGTCGCCCGGCTTGATCTGATAGATGAATTCGGGCGACAGGGCGATCCCGACGATCTCCAGACGCTGGAGACGTCCATTGATGATGGCGCCCAGACGATCGCCGGGGCGGAAGGCGTGCGCGTCGGCGAATGCCTGGCTCACCACCGTCTCCTGGTCGCGACCGGGCTCGGGCAACCGCCCCTCGCGCAGATAAAGCCGGTTGAGCCCGGCATTGGCGCCCTCGGGGAGCGCAACCAGCAGACCCGAGGCCGGATCCGTGAAGCCTGGGATGTCCAGATTGACCGCCGCCACCACCCGCGTCTCGGCCCGCTGGACACCCGGAATCGCCTCCACGGCCTCGCGCAGACCCTCGGGCGCGCGTTTCAGCGAGGCGAAGACATCGGCGAAACGGTAGTCGCGATAGAAGGCCGCGCGGGTCAGGGTCAGTGAATCGAGCGTCGCCAGGGACATGACCAGCGTGGCGACCCCGCCGGCGATCACCACCGCGATCGCGAGAACCTGACCGCGCATGCGCCAGGTCTCGCGCCGGAGCTTGCGCACCAGCACGCTCACCAGTGGATCTCGCTCGGGGCGAGGCGGACGGGATTGTCGCTCACCGATTGGATGCGCCCGTCGCTCATCCGGATCACCCGATCGGCCATGGCGGCGATGGCGGCGTTATGCGTGATGACCGCCGTGGTGGTGCCCAACTCGCGGTTCACGCGCTCCAGGACCTCCAGGACGATCACCCCCGTCGCCGAGTCGAGCGCCCCGGTCGGCTCGTCGCACAGCAGCACGCGCGGGCGTTTCGCGACCGCCCTGGCGATGGCGACCCGCTGCTGCTCGCCGCCCGAGAGCTGGGCCGGGAAATGATCCAGCCGTTGGCTCAATCCAACCAGTCCCAGGGCCTCCTCGGGCGACATGGGATCCTCGGCGATTTCGGTCACGATGGCGACGTTCTCGCGCGCGGTCAGGCTTGGGATGAGGTTGTAGAACTGGAAGACGAACCCAACGATCTGGCGACGGAACTCGGTGAGCGCGCGCTCTCCGACCTGGGTCAGATCGCGGCCGGCGCTGATCACCCGCCCGCTGGTGGGCGAGTCCAAGCCCCCGAGGATGTTGAGCAGTGTAGACTTGCCGCTGCCGGACGGACCCAGCAACACGACCAGCTCGCCTGGATAGAGATCGAGATCCACGCCCCGCAGGGCCTCGACGCTCACCTCGCCCATGACGTAGATCTTCGTCAGGTCACGCACCTGAAAGACCGGGTCCGATGGATCGCCGTGTCGATTCATGAATCCAGGGCAGGGCTATTCAGTCGGGATGGATCGCGTCCATGGAATCTCCGAGGCTGTCGGCACCGCCTGTTAGCACCGCCAGACGATTCACTGGCTTTCACTGGAAGAGATCGAGGTAAACGATGACGAACGACACCAATGTCACCTGGCATGAACATCAGGTATCACGCGGACACAGAGAGGAAATGAAAGGCCACAAGGGGTGCGTCATCTGGTTCACGGGTCTCAGCGGCTCGGGCAAGAGTACGATCGCCAACACGCTCGATCATCGCCTGCATCAACAACGCATACACAGTTCCGTGCTCGATGGGGACAATGTGCGCCACGCGCTCAATGCCGGACCTGGGATGCTCAAGGACAGGCATGGCGAGGCGTTCGCCCAGCGCTTCGGCCTCGGCTTCTCGGCGATCGACCGTGAAGAGAACATCCGACGCATCGGCGCGGTCGCCCAACTCTTTTCGCAGGCCGGAATCATCGCGCTCACGGCCTTCATCAGCCCCTATCGTCGCGACCGGGATCTGGTGCGCCGCACCATGGAGGACGGCGAGTTCATCGAGGTCTTCGTCGATACCCCCATCGAGATCTGCGAGCAGCGCGATCCCAAGGGTCTGTATAAGAAGGCGCGCGCTGGCGAACTCAAGGGCTTCACCGGCATCGACGACCCCTACGAGGCACCGGACTCGCCGGAACTGACCCTGCTCGCGGGCGAAAAGCCCCCGCATGTCCTGGCCGACGAGGTGATGCTTTATCTAGAGACCCGAGGCATCATCGCTGGATCCTCGGCCTCCTGACGTCCGTGGCGCGCCTTGCGCCCCGAACGAAAACGGCGAGGAGCGCGACAGCCGTCGGTCCTCGCCGTTTCATTGGTCACCCTAGCGCGGGCGCGCGATCATCCCTCTTGCAGCAACCGGCGCAAGTCGAGGATCGCCGCGTTGGCCCGCGAGATGTAGGACGCCATCACCAGTGAATGGTTGGACATGGGGCCAAAGCCGGTCCCATTGAGGATCAGCGGGCTCCACATCGGGTTCTGGGTCGCCTGCAGTTTCCGCACGATCTGCTTCAGGGATACCTGGGCATTCTTGTTCTTCAGCACGCTCTCGAAGTCCAACTCCATGGCCTTCAAAGTATGCATGAGCGCCCAGGTGTAACCGCGCGCCTCGAAAAAGACATCATCGATCTGCCCCCACGGCGTCTTGGTACTCGCCTCCTGAGGGACTGGCGTGGATTGGCGGGCGCTGGGATCTCCAGCCAAATCGGTGTTCAGGTCTTCCTGTCCGACGGCGTAGGACAGGCGCTGTGACATATTGCCCAAACGCTTCTCGACGACCTGCAAGTAGGAAACCAGGTTATCGGCCCGGGCGAAGAATTGTGCGTCGCGGCTGGCGGGATCACTCAGTCGCTTCAGGTAGCGCTGGAGCGCATCGATGCCCTTGCCATACTCCGATTCCGTGGATGGCAGAATCCAGGAATCCGAGTTGTAGTTGAACTGCGGCTGGGCGATCTGGAGATCCTTGTCCTCGAGCGACTGCGACTGGGCGCGGCTCAGCTCGTTGCGCAGTGAGTTGGACAGGTCGCGCAGTTCGGTCAGCGCGCCAAATTCCCAGTTCGGGATGTTATCCAGATAGACCCCAGGAGGCGTCACGTCATTGCTCAGGTAACCGCCCGGCTTATCGAGTAGGGTCTCACCGATCTTGATCGCGGCGGCGGTGGTGTAGGCGCCCGTCACCAGTCGGTTCTCCTCGCCGCCGACCATGGTCAGCGCGTTGTCGCGCACATCGAACATCGGGGGCGATCGGGACCAGATCACACCCAGGACCAGGACCACCACCACGTAAGTGACGATGAACAGCCCCATGGTCCACCAAAGCCCTTTCTCCTTCCAGACGCGCGGGTCGTAGAGCGTCGCGATCTTGGCGACTTTTTTAGTCATTTCCACTGGCTTCAAGGATGCTTTTACATCCATGGCATTCTCCAAATAGTTCTATTGACTCGAATCATTGAAACCAAATATCGGGGTCGATCTCATCGTAAACAACACGCGGAAATCGACATCCCGTCGACTGGCCCACCAAGCCCCAGCGTCTCCGCTCGCGGCGGCGGGCAGGCCAGCCAGAGGCGTCACTTGCAATCGCGTTCGATGATCTCGACCGTGCGGCGACAGATCTCGCGACCATAATCGGTCCAGAGACCCTGTCCCCAATAGCGGTAGCAACTGGTCTGGGATGACATCAGATGGAAGAGCGCGTTGCGGTAGGCGGGATTGTCGGTCGGGAGGCCCGGCCGCAGCACATGTTCGTTGAAGCTGGCGCTGGCCTCCTCCATCGGCCCCAGCACGTTGTCGTAACCCTTGACCCAGGAAAGATCACTGGTCCAACTTCCACCTTCCATGTGGAAGCGACCATCCTCCCGCTTGATCTCCTCGATCGCCTCGGCCAGCTTCTCCGGACCATCGCCAGGGCGAATCCGTGACCAGATGCGGTCGTGGAACAGCGGCTGGACCTCCGGCAGATCGCCCGGTTCGACCCCGCTGGCGAACAGATGTTCCAGATACTCGCTGACATTCATCATCGGGCTCGCGGAATGGCTCGACAGCGACACGACCTCCATGAACTTGGATGGGAACTCGTTCATCATGACCCCACCGTTCTCACCGTCCGCGATCTGGGTCACCAGCGGCGGGATGGATTTCCCGGCCAGCTCGACCCGATCGAGACCCTGGGCCTCGTACCAGGGCTGCATCTGGGCGACCAGCTTGGTGTCGGACCCCTGGGTCTTGACGATGGCGATGATGCTCGCCGTCTCGCCCTTGGAATTGGTGCAGATCAGACGATGCGGGATATGCGGACGCGCCGGATGACGACCGTCCGAGATCTGCTGCACCGTGTGTTCCTGAACCAGAACCCATTGAAAACCGCAGTCGACCAGGGTCTTGACGAATTCGTAGGCGACATCCGGGTGGTTCGGCAACGCCATCTCGGAGGGCGAAAAGCCACGCACCCGCTCCAGCGCCTCCCAGCCGAAGATGGCCGCGAAGTGCTGCTGGAAGGCACGCACATGCAGCCGGAAGTCCTGCACCGGCGTGGACGGCGCCACCGCGTGACCCCAGGGCATCCCGAGCCACTCGATCGCCGGGCTGTAATCCGGGTTGCAGGTGACGGTCTTGAGGGCGTCGATCACATGGTGTTCGCCCATCTTGCGCAGACCGTGCAGCAGGGTGCCGGAATACTCCAGCATGCAGCGCGGCGACTTGCCCTCGCCCATGAGCTGGGGGACGAATTCGCCAATCCGCTTGTAGCACCAGACGAAGGCGGGGGCGTTGTAGTTATCCCCGATATGCTGATTCTCCATCATGTACTGGAGATTGCTGATGAGCGCGGCGGTGCGCAGATCCCCGCCGCCGGCCGGGATCAATGGCTGGTGCTGGTGCAGGGCGATGGCCGTGGCGCTGCGGATCGAGCCGAAGTCGATCCCGCCAGGCTTGGCGAAGAGACTCTTCTCGCGGCCCTTCGCGACGACCCGCGCGACATCCTCCTCGCTTCCGGAAAGATTGGGGATCTCTCCGATGTATTCTGGCAATGGGTTCACATTCAGCTCCTAGGAAAGGGTTTCCGTGGTTTGGGTAACAACGAGCGGATCCGAGGCGACCGGCGGCGACGCCAGGTCGGTTGGCGGATCCTCGGACGAAGCCGTTGGCGTCTGGACCGTCCGCTCGCCCGTGGGTGAATCGAGGATCGCCGCCTCCTCGGGAAGGGTGATGCCGGCGCGGCCGAGGGCCTGGACAGCGGCTTCGAGCCCGGCCTCGGCCCGAGGAACCCAAGCCTCGCCCCAGTAAATATTGCAACTGGTCTCGGCCAGCAGCAGCTGATCGAGGGCCTCGGCGATGGCCTCGGCGTGCGGACCCTCCGTGAGACCGCGCTCCCCGGCGAACCAGCGGGCCTCGTGGACCGCGCGACTGACGCGGGCGCAATCGCCGACCGTCTGGCGCTGGCGCTCCGATCCCAGCCATTGGGTGAAATCGCGGCCATGGTGCCAGCCGGTATTCCAGGCCCCGGTGCGCACCCGCACCTCGCCATGGGCCCCGTGCTCATCGAGATAATCGCTGACGAAGGTCGGGGCGATGGCCGCCTCGCCGGACGCCACGCGCTTAAGCAGCGGGAGATAGAAGGCGCTCCAGTAGTTCGCGCCCTCGGTCACGTTGCGGAACCAGCCCCCGTTCTCCCCGTCCGTTCCGGTCGTCACCAGCGGCGGGAAATCGCACCATTTGGTGCGCTCGGCCACCTCGTTCAAGAACCAGTCCACGTCCATGCCGGACTCCTGGGCATCGGACAGCTCGCGGTCGCGCACCACGACCACGATCTCGTCGTCTCCATGGCGAGCGATATGGGGCCGATAACGCAGTTCCTGCCAGCTCATCTCGGTCAGCGGCTCGACATGCTCGCTGTCGACGAAGACATAACGGTAACCGAAGGCGCGCAGCAAGGGGATCAGCTCCATCGAGAATCCCATCTCGGGCGGCCAGAAGCCCTGGAAACGTGGACGCCACAGCAAATGATGGGCGATCCCGAGCCAGCGACTCAGATGCTCCCGGCGGTCGGCCTCCGGGATCAGCGGCAGGACCGGATGGAAGTAACCGGTTCCGACCACCTCGAAGAGCTTTTGGTTCTGGAAATGCCAGAGCAGGGAGCCGCAGTCCACGGTACCGTAGACCTGTTGCTGAAAGGTCGGATCGGAGAGGGTTTCCAGCAGGGTTCCGGACAGCGACAGATGGACCCTGGCGAGATCCTCGTGTCCCCAGAGGCTGCGCGGAATGCGGTCGAGCGCGAACAGGATCTCCTTGGCTTCCCAGGTTTGGTGCTCCAGGAGCTCCTGGAGATTCCCCCGAGGCTGATGAAGATTCAACACAAGCGCGTGGTAAGCGATAGACATGAGGACATCCCGGTAACGGCTTCGGATGCGGGAAGGATACCAAAGCGACGCCTGGAGATTCACCACAACCGCGTGACATCACCGAAACGTGCCCCTTTGGTCTGGGAGAGGTTCGCGGAACCAGGCCGCGCGGGGTTCAAGGCTGGGGTTCTGAAAGGATCCGTGATGATCGCAAGCCTGGCGTGTCGGGTAGCAGGGTGACCGTAAGGTCACCCTGCTACCCGACAGGGTACGCGGGGTGGTTCCCCAAGGCGGATCGCCCGGACACCGGGCGCGCCCCAACTCAACCAGACAGGGTTTCCATCCGGATCCGTACCACGGAGCCCTGCACCGAATCCAGCGCCTCGATCCGGGCAATGGCCTGATTCATCCGGCCCTCGATCACTCGATGGGTGAGCATGACCAGGGGCACATGGGTCTCCCCTTCCCCTGGCTCCTTCTGCTTGATCGCCTCGATGCTGATGCCCTCGTCGCCCAGGATGCTGGCGATGCGGGCCATGACGCCCGCCTGGTCGAGCGCGGAGAGTCGCAGATAGTAGGCGGTCTCCACCTGGTCCATCGGCAGTACCGGGGTGTCGGCCAACTCGTCAGGCTGGAAGGCCAGATGCGGGACGCGGTTGTTGGGATCGGTGGTGAGCGCGCGCGCCACGTCGACCAGATCCGCGATCACGGCGGAGGCGGTCGGCAAGGCGCCCGCGCCGGCGCCGTAGTAGAGCGTGGGTCCGACCGCGTCGCCCTTGACCAGCACCGCGTTCATGACCCCATCGACGTTGGCGATGAGACGCCGCTCGGGAATCAGGGTCGGATGCACACGCAGTTCGATGCCGCCGGCCGAGCGGCGCGCGATACCCAGATGCTTGATGCGATAGCCGAGGTCGGCGGCATAGGCGACATCCAGCGCGCCGATGCGCGAGATGCCCTCGGTGAAGCAGCGATCGAACTGGAGGGGAATGCCGAAGGCGAGCGAGCCCAGGATGGTGAGCTTGTGGGCAGCGTCGATGCCCTCGATATCGAAGGTCGGATCCGTCTCCGCGTAGCCCAGCGCCTGCGCCTCGGCCAGCACGTCGGCGAAGTCGCGGCCCTTGTCGCGCATCTCGGTCAGGATGAAGTTGCCGGTGCCGTTGATGATGCCGGCGATCCATTCGATATGGTTGGCGGCCAGACCCTCGCGCAACGCCTTGATGATGGGGATGCCGCCGGCGACCGCCGCCTCGAAGCCCACCATGACGCCCTTCTTTTGAGCGGCGGCGAAGATCTCGTTGCCGTGCTTGGCGATCAGCGCCTTGTTGGCGGTGACCACATGCTTACCGTTCTCGATCGCCCGCAGAACCAGCTCGCGCGCGGGCGAGTAGCCGCCGATCAGCTCGACCACGATCTGGATCTCGGGATCCTCCACCAGGGCGAAGGCGTCGTCGCCGATCTGGCCGATGGACTCCAGACCCTGGATCGTCTCGGGCCGATACTCGCGCGCCGCCGCGCGGGCGATCTCGATCCCGCGACCGGCGCGACGCGCGATCTCGTTCGCGTTGCGGGCCAGGACGGTCACGGTGCCGCCGCCGACCGTTCCCAAGCCCAAGAGTCCGACCTTCACCGGTTCCATGCATCTCACCTCGATTCGCGGGCGCGCCGACCGGATGGCCTCGGGGCGCGGCCCAAATTCAGAAGGAACGACAGGACAAACGCCTGTCTTCCCGATCAGGATCCGGCCCGCGAGTCGCGCCGGAACATCTCCTTGATGCCGCGAACCGCCTGGCGAGTCCGGTGCTCATTCTCGATCAGACCGAAACGCACATGGCTGTCGCCGTACTCGCCGAAACCGATGCCGGGGGAAACCGCCACCTTGGCCTCGCGCAGCAGCTTCTTGGAGAACTCCAGGGATCCCATCTCGCGATAAGGCTCCGGGATGGGCGCCCAGGCGAACATGGTCGCCTTCGGCGGCTCGATCGGCCAACCGGCGGCATTCAAGCCGGAGCAGAGCACGTCGCGGCGGCTCTGGTACATGTCGCTGATCTCGCGCACGCACGCCTGCGGCCCCTCCAGCGCGGCGATCGCCGCCACCTGGATGGGCGTGAAGGTGCCGTAGTCCAGATAGGACTTGATGCGCGCCAGGGCCGATACCAGGGTCCGGTTGCCGCACATGAAGCCGACCCGCCAGCCGGGCATGTTGTAGCTCTTGGACATGGAGAAGAACTCGACCGCGATGTCCTTCGCGCCGGGGATCTGCAGGATCGAAGGGGCCTTGTAGCCGTCGAAGACGATGTCGGCATAGGCGATGTCATGCACCACCCAGATGCCGTGCTCGGTGGCGATGTCGATCACCTTCTGGAAGAAATCCAGCTCCACGCACTGGGTCGTGGGGTTACCGGGAAAGTTCAGCACCAGCATCTTCGGCTTGGGCCAGGACTCCTGGATCGCCTTCTGCAATTCCTCGAAGAAGTCGACATCCGGGGTCAGGCGCACATGCCGCACGTCGGCGCCGGCGATGATGAAGCCGTAGGGATGGATCGGATAGGCCGGATTGGGCACCAGCACCGTGTCGCCCGCGCCCATGGTGGCGAGCGCCAGATGGGCCAGTCCCTCCTTGGAACCGATGGTCACGATGGCCTCGGTCTCGGGATCCAGATGCACGTCGAAGCGGTCGCGATACCAGTGACAGATGGCCCGGCGCAGACGGGGAATTCCGCGCGAGACCGAATAACGATGGGTGTCCTTGCGAACCGATGCCTCGACCAACTTGTCAACGATGTGCTGGGGCGTGGCCTGATCCGGATTGCCCATGCCGAAGTCGATGATGTCCTCGCCCCGCGCTCGTGCCTCGGCCTTCAATTCGTTGACGATATTGAAGACGTAGGGTGGCAAGCGCTTGATGCGGTGAAAGTCTGACTCAGGGACGGCCACGGAGAACCTCGTTGGCGAATGGTTGACGTAAAACGGGAGAGTCTACAGTCGGACCCGCGAGATTCAAACAAGCACGTCCCCATGAGACCGATCCCGCTCCAGTCACCAGGAGGAGAGCCACCGATGCGAGCGCCCCATCCGCGAGCCGACACCAGAGGGTCGAGTCGCGGCTCCCCGTCCATCCAGGCCGGCGCGAGCGCCTGGCGGATCCGGCTCGCCTGGCTCGCGGCGGCGCTGATCCTCACGGTCCTGCTGAGTGGTTGCAGCCGCGTCACCCTTGTCTACAACACGGCCGACCTCTTCGCCAGGCAATACGCGAGCGATTACCTGGGCCTGAGCCGCGAGCAGATGGACCGCTGGGAGCCCCGACTGACTCTCGCGCTCAGCCGCCATCGCGCCGAGGAACTGCCCCATCTCGCGGCCTTTTTCGACCGGACGCTCCAGGCCAGCCGGGTCGGTTTCGACGCCACCGGGATGTCCTGCCTGAGCGGAAAGTTTCGCGATCTCTACCGACGACAGGCGCGACTCGCGGTCGAGCTGGCGACACCTCTGCTCGCGGACCTGAGGCCCTCGCAGATCGGCGCCCTGGCACGCAAATTCGCCGAGGAAGCGGCGGAGGACAGGGCGGATCTGGCGAAACGGGACTGGTCCTGGGAGACACGCAAACGCGCCCGACGCTACGTCCGCTCGATCGAGGACTGGACCGGCCGCCTGAGCGCGGAGCAAGGGAAGATCGTCGCCGAGGTGACCGCGCGCATGCCGGACGCGGAAGCCGCCGTCGTCGACTATCGCGCGCGCAAGCGAGGGGAACTCATCAGTCTGCTCGAAAACGGCGCGAGCGAGGAGCGGATCGGGGTCTTCATGACCGCCTGGCTGGTCGATTTCGCCGATCTTCCGGAGGAACTCGAGCGCGCCGGCGAGACCATCGAGTCGCGAATCGCCGAGCTGTTCATCCGGCTCGGCGCCAGCCTGGACGATCCACAGCGCGCCCATCTGGACCAACGGCTGCGCCAACTCCGGGATGATCTGATGAAGCTTCAGCGCCAACCGCGCCTGGCGCTGCTGTCCTGTTGACCAGGCGTCGATCGGCGAACGTCAGAACAGATCGTCCATGACGCGCGGGGCGGAACGCTTGACCGTGGTGGCACCGCCGCCCTTGCGCGCCGTCTTCCGAGAGGTGCTGGCCGGACCAGCCACCTTGATGGGCTCGGGTCCGAGCAACGCCTGCCGATGCTCCTCCTGCACCATCTCCAGGACGCCGCTCTTTGACTTGGTCTCGGCGCCCCTGGCCGGATCGACGCGGACCTGGACCAGACCGGAAGGAGGATCCAGCTTGGCGATGGGCTGGCCCTCGAGCGCGTCCCCCATGAAATCCACCCACATTCCAAGCGCCGCCTTGCCGCCCTCCTCGCCTCGCCCGAGCTTGCCGAAGTCATCGAAACCCATCCAGGCGATGGTCACGAAGTTGGCCTGGTAGCCGGCGAACCAGGAATCGCGAATGTCGTTGGTGGTGCCGGTCTTACCGACGACATCCGAGCGGTTCAGTTTCTTGGCGCGCGTGCCGGTGCCGCGCTCCACCACCTCGCGCAGCAGCGAGGTCATCTGGTAGGCGGTGCGCGGGTCGATCACCGGCTCGGCCGTGGCCTCGGGCGCCAGCCCACGGGTGGTGGCGGATTTGTCCTCGATCTTGTACCAGCAATCGCGGCAAGACCTGGCGGGCTTGGCTTCGAACAGGAGGTTGCCATCGCCATCCTCGATGCGCTGGATAAAATAAGGGACTACGTGATAGCCGCCGTTGGCGAACACCGCGTAGCCCTCGGCGAGTTTCACCGGCGAGAGTTCACCCGTTCCGAGCGCCATCGAGAGCCCCAGCGGCATCGCCTGGAGGTCGAATCCGAACCGCCGGATATAGTCCTGGGCGTGCTCGATCCCCACGCTTTGCAGCAGATTGATACTGGCCAGATTGCGCGACAGGGCCAGGGCCCGGCGCAGGCTGACCGGACCCATTTCCTTGTGGTCCGCGTTCTTGGGATTCCAGCGCTCGCTGGTCTTGAGCTTGACCGCCCGATCATTGAGCAGGCTGGCCGGGGTCCAGCCCTTGTCGAGCGCCGCGGCATAGACGAATGGCTTGAAGCTGGAGCCCGGCTGACGGCGCATGTCGACCGCCCGGTTGAATTTCGATTCGTTGAACGAATAGCCGCCGACCAGCGCCCGCACCGCGCCATCGCGAGGATCGAGCGAGACCAGGGCGCCGCCCACCGCCGGGATCTGGGTCAGCGACCAGCCGGACTTGTCGGTTTTCTTGAGCCGAACCAGATCGCCGACCTGAACCGCGTTGCCGGAGCGCCGCTTCGGGCCGCGCCAACGGGCGGAATTGCGGTAGCCCTGAGCCCAGGACATCTCGGCGCGCTTGAGATCGATGCGTTGCCCCTTTCCCAGGTAGACCTGGGCGCCGGATGAAGTCAGTCGGGTCACCAGGCCCGGCTCCAGTTCGGGGAGGCGGGTAACCCCATCCAGATAGGCGTCCAGGTCCGCGTCCGTCAGACCGGTCAGATCGAGTGTCGCCTCGGGGCCCCGATAGCCATGCCGACGATCGTACTGGCGCAGTGCGGTCCGCACCGCCTCCTGCGCGGCCGTCTGGGTCCGCGAGTCGATCGTCGTGGTCACGCGCAGCCCCCGGTTGGTCGCCTCCTCGCCGTAGAACCGGATGATCTCCGCCCGCGCCATCTCCGCGACATAACCGGCGTCCAGATCGAGCAGCCGCCGATTCGGCCTGGCCATGTCCGGCGTCTTGATCGAGATCTCGTGCTCCATGGCGTCGATGTAGCCAAGCTCCAGCATCCGCCCGAGGATGTAGTCGCGACGCGCGAGCGCGCGCTCGGGGCTGGAGATGGGGTTGTTGGTGGATGGCGCCTTGGGAATGCCGGCGAGCATGGCGGCCTCGGCCACCGAAAGCTGGTTCAGGGATTTATCGTAATAGAGCGCCGCCGCGGCCGAGATCCCGTAGGCCCGGTGTCCGAAGAAGATCTGGTTCAGATAGAGTTCGAGGATCTCGTGCTTGGTCAGAACCTGCTCGACGTGCAGCGTCAGCAGAACCTCGGCGAGCTTGCGCTGAAAGGTTTTTTCCGGCGAGAGAAAGAAATTGCGCGTGACCTGCATGCTGATGGTACTGGCGCCCTGGGACTTCTCGCCGGTCGCGAGATAGCTCAGCAGCGCCCGTCCCATGCCCACCGAATCGATGCCGCCGTGTTCGAAGAAACGGCTGTCCTCGGTCGCCAGGAACGCCTTGATGACGATCGGGGGAATCGCCTCGATCGTGACCGGCCGCCGCCGCTCGATCCCGAACTCGCCGATCATGGCGCCATCCGCGCTGAACACACGCAGTGGCTCCTGAAACTGGATATTGCGCAGACGCTGCACGTCCGGAAGCTCCGGCAGGGTGACGCTGACGAAGACGGCCGCGCCCACCAGACCCAGGGTCAGCACCTGGAGTGGCACGCCCAGGCCGCGTCCGAGAAAATGCAGGAACCAGCCGGGGATCGAGGTCGGCGTTCGCAGCGCCCACCGGGTTTTCCGCTTCGAGTCCCCTGGCTTGGGCGTTCGGGGTCGATTCGATCCGGATGGACTCGCGATCGCTGTCCGCGCCGCTTCGGAGGCGCGCGGCCTGGCTGGTTTTGGTGCTCTATCCAAGGTTCACTCCGCCCGCCTCGGACGCGAGATCGTCAAGGGGCTCGGGCAATTGGGATGGGGAAATCGCCCGCGATTGTACACCAGGCCAGGCGCGAGCCGATCCCCGATCTCGGACGCCCTCATCACCTGTCGCATTCTGGCAAAGGGTGTCGCCCAGGGGATGTTGGGGGGCCGCCGCGAGACCGGAGCGCGCCAACTCGCTCCAGGCTTGCGATGGCCCCTTGGCTGGCTCCAGAATCCTCACCAGCCGGCAACTGTTGGGGTAGCCGGCAGGCGCCTGACGAGGCTCGGCGTGTTCCGATCTGCTGGAAGGTGGGCATGGCCGACACGCTGGCCGATGCGCCGGGCGCGCCCTTCGCGCCGCCCTATGAGATCTGGCCGGCGATCCCGCCAACCCGTCGCGCGGGGTCTTCGCCTTCGAGCCCGTGTCGTACCTGGACGCGAATCTTGCGAGTCTCGCGCGCGCCCTTTCCTACCGTCTGAATCAGCCTGGAGCGCGATCATGCCCAAACCTGTTACCCCGCGTCTGGCCGCCGATGCCATCATCGAGCTGACCGACCGGCCCGGTCGCCCGATCGTGCTGATCGAACGGCGCTATCCGCCTCCTGGTTGGGCGATCCCCGGCGGCTTCGTGGACATCGGCGAGCGCCTGGAGCAGGCCGCCGTGCGCGAGGCGCTGGAAGAAACGGCGCTGCGGGTGACGCTGCGCGCCCTGCTGGGGGTCTACTCGGACCCGCGACGGGATCCGCGCGGCCACACCGTGACCGCCGTCTACGTCGCCGAGGCGACCGGCGAGCCCCGCGCCCAGGACGACGCGCGCCACCTCGCGGTCTTTCCGGTCGATGCGCTGCCCGAGCGGCTCGCCTTCGATCATGCCCTGGTTCTCGACGACTATCGGCGTTTCCGCGACAGTGGAGCGGTCGCGCCGCTACGGGGCGACCCTGATAACCTCTGACGCAGACCGGCCGAGCGGCGCCCGGCGCCAGGTCGACCCTCCATTGATTTCATTGGCCCGAGTGATCACCAACAAGGAACAAATCGTGGAACCACAGGAATTGTCTCAGCGGATCGGACAGCGCATCCGCGCCGAGCGCAAACGGCTTGGTTGGACCCAGGTCGAGTTGTCCGAACGTACCCACGGAGTTTTGAGCCAGTCGCGCATCGGCAACTACGAGCAGGGTGCGAGACGCCCGGGTATCGAGGCCGCCCGCCTGTTGGCGGAGACGTTCGCGACTGTCCGTCCGGAGTGGCTGCTGTGCCTGGATCAATTCCCCGGATTGCTGAGCCCTTCGGAAGCGGAGTTGCTCGCCTGCTTTCGCGCGACCGATTCCAGGGGCCAGCGGAGAATCTTGAACGTCGCGCGGGCGGTCCGGGAGGCTTCGTCCACGGCCGAGGGCGGATTCGCATGCTCTACAGTCTCCTGAAGACCCTCCATGTGCTCGGTGTCGTGGCGCTGGTCGGCAATGTCGTGGTCACCCTGGCGTGGAAGCTGGCGGCCGACCGCACCGGGGAGCCGCGCGTGATCGCCTTCGGTCAGCGGCTGGTCACCCTCACCGACTGGTGGTTCACCGTTGGCGGCGTCGTGCTGATCGCGATCGGTGGATATGGGGCGGCCTGGGTCGCCGGGCTCGACCCCTTGGGTCCGCACTGGCTGCTGTGGGGACAAGGGCTGTTCGTGCTCTCGGGGGCACTCTGGGCCGGCCTCCTGATCCCGACGCAGATCCGCCAGGCGCGCCAGGCGCGCGACTTCGCCGCCGGCGGGGACATTCCCGCGAGCTACTGGCGCGACGCGCGCCGCTGGGTGTTCTGGGGCGTGATCGCCATCGGGCCCTTGCTGGGCGCGGTCTGGCTGATGATCGCCAAGCCCGCGTAGCGCCCGGCCGCTCCTTCGTCAGTGTCAGGTTCGTCCCAGGTGCGGTCACTGGCGCTAACGTTCAGTGTAGGCCGGTTACGACCCCATTGCGGTCACATCCGCCAAACAAACAAGGATCAACGCCGGCCGCTCGGCCGGGCGGCGCCGGCCAGCACCATGCCACCGAACTGTTCGCCGAAGCGACGCCGTGCGGTCCCCGCGGCGCCTTTCCACCCGCGGCGTTGCCTGTCTGCCTGAGCTATGTGGGTCACCGAACAGACTCTCTCACGAACATGCCTCACTCTGTGTCTGCCCCTTTACCAAGAGAACCGGGGAATATTTCGGTCAGTACGGACCGTAGCGGCGCGGTGGTCTTGAAACCAGTCAAGAACCAGAAAGAGGCCGCTCAACCGGGTGCGATTGCGCGCGGGAGCGAAGCTTAAACTTCGGTCACCAACACTCGCTATTTGGCGTGGCAACGGAACGGGTTGCCGTAGCCACGCTCGCAGTCCGCCAATTAGGCAATCCATTTGACGAGGAGTCCGCACAATGTTGAAGCGTTCATTAATGGCATCGGCCTTGGTCACCGCCCTGTCTCTGCCCATCGGGTTCGCGTTAGCGGCAGAGCCGACACCTGACCAGCAAGGGCCAGGGCAAACCTTCGGCGCCCAATCCGGGGCCGGCGGGTCGATGGGCGCCAACGGCGCGATGCGAGGCGGCGGCGCTATGGAATCGGGCGATGCCGCTGGATCGGGTGGTGCTGCGGGATCGGGTGGCGTTTCGGGTTCGGGCGGCGTCTCGGGATCGGCAGGCGCTTCAGGATCGGGCGGTGGCTCGGGATCGGGCGGCGGCACGGAATCGGGCGACGGTACGGGATCGGGCGCTGCCGGAGCGGGCGGCTCGATGGGAATGGGCGGAAGCATGGGCGGAAGCATGAGGGGGAGCGGTGGCACGGGAGCCGGCACCGGCGGTCGTCAATAGGCGCAAACCTAAGTTTGTAGGGTGGACAGGTGCCACGCAGTCCACATGTGACCGGCATGCTAGTCGGCAAGTTGGTGCAAGTCCAACCGTGGCCCTTGGGAGGGGCACCGGACGCCAATTAGGCACCCCTGTATTGTCACCGGGGAGTACACGTTAGCCAGGAGCTGCCGCTGGGTTTTAGATTCGCGAGGCGATGAGGCTGGTGGGTGAGATCACCGTCCGCAGTGTGAGGACCAGCCACCTAGGGTGGATCGTGCGGACGGCCGCTTCGGGCCGAACTTAGCCATCCAAAGGGCTGTCTGCGAGTGACCGCAAAGCGCGTCCAGTGATCGCTTGCGAAGCCGCTCTGGGAGTCCGCAATGCGTCCTAAGCAATCAGTGAGGATGCAAGGTGGTAGTGACCGGTATCCGCGTCGAGCTGTCGCCAAATTAGGGGCACGCGGAAAATCGATTCGTCGGCTCCAGCCGTTCGGCGCTCCCTGCTGTTCGCGTCACGACCCGAGATGACGTGCTCGCTCGACCCACCGAGGACAATCCCAGCCACTCCGAGCCCGTCACGACCTCCCTATCCCCCTAGGGGAACGCCCGCCTCGCCCCCGGTGGTTGGTTCGGTCCCGCTTGCCCGCCCACTCCGGCTACACACGCGGCTAGTCCGCCCTGAGTCCGCACATAAAGCCTCCGCGCTCGGCATGGCGCTTCATGGTCCGGCTCGGCGCTGGAAGCCGAGGTGCGCGCCTGTCACGGCGGCGACTCGGCCAGGGCAGGCGCGTTCGTCTTTCATCGTGCAGCGGTCGCCCTTGGGCCGCGAGCGGGATCCTTCACGCGAGCGGTGCGTGGTCTGGGAACCTGCTCGTCCGCGCATTGAGGCATGTCAATCAACGTCGGGGCGGTCCACTGCCAACCCCATCGATCGTGGCCATGCCCTGCTATGCTTCCACTCAGGCCCGACAAGAAAGGTACGCCAGCCGTTGATCGCGTGGGCATCCAATAATCGCTCTGAATACACACCGAATCGGAGTCGCCAAATGGCCGTTGAAGTGTATGTATGGTTCCCTAAATTGGTGTCGGCGGAGCTGAATATTGGCCACGCCGCAATGAAGGTCGACGGTGGCTCGCCGCCGAGCGTCGTCTATATCAGTCGGTGGCCGGGTTCCTACGCGGGTCTGATCGTAAGCTCGGCGGTCAATCAGAGATATGCGGATGACATCAAAGCCGAAGGTGGGCCGCCGGCCGTGGTGCGCTTGACCAAGCTCGACGAAACGGCTATCAAACGGGCCGTGATGTCGAATTTCACCCTCAGCCTCTATTCTTTTCTGTCTTACAACTGCGCCACTCAAGTTGGGAAGTGTCTGAATGAAGGAATACCCGGCGGGGCCGTCGTTGATATCGCACTGGGCAGCGTTGTTGGACAATATCAGGCACTCAAGCATGGCGCCATCAATACGCCGTGGAATTTATATTTATACGCTCAATCGCTCCGCCCGGTGTTTGGATGACACCAGCCAGGCTCTCAGTCCCGCATGGCCGAACCTGTTCTTGAGTCGAACAGGGTCGGTGCGTTGATCAATTCGCGGCCCTTGGAAGGCGAAGGCGGCCAGCCAGCGCCGGACGCTGTTGTTGAGTCTGGATCGGACCCTCAGCCGTCACCGAGCCAAACGTCTTCCAATCCATCGTAATTCCCGTCGGGCGCGAGCCGATAATCGCGAACCTCGGGACGCCTGACGAGGATCTGATCCTCGTACCAGAGCGGCAGGTAGGGAAGCTCCGCGTGCAGCCGTGAAGCCAGCTCGCGATAGAGCCTGGCCTGGCCGTCCAGGTCCGGCGCGCGGGCGGCGGCGTCGATCAGGCGATCCGTCTCGGGATGGCGGTAACGCCCCCGGTTCGCGCCGTTCGGCGGGATGGCCGAGCCGTGGAAGGCGTAGCGGAAGATATCCGGGGTGTTGATGCCGACCCAGCTCAGACCATAGAGCTGAAAACGCCCCTCCTTGACGTCGCCGAAGAAGGTTCCCCAGTCATAGCCGCGAATGGTCAGACGAATCCCGACGGCGGCGAGTTGGGACTGCATGGCGGTCGCGAGACGGAGGCGGAAGGGATCGCTGGAGGTCTTGAGGGTGAGCGCGAGCGGATTCTCGGGTCCGTACCCGAGCGACCCCAGGAGCGCGCGGGCCAACTCGGGATCATGGCGATAGGGCTTGAGATCCGGGTGACCGGCCCAGTGCTCGGGCGGAAAAATGGACTCGGCGGTCCGACCCCGGTCGCGAAACAGATACCGCAGCAGCGCCTCGCGGTCCAAGGCGTGGGCCAGCGCCCGTCGAACCTTCGGATGACCGGCGAGCGGATCCTCAAGATTGAAGCCGAGATAGGAGAAATTCCGGCCCGGCCGGGTCTCGACCCGGATCGAGGGACGCGCGGCCAGATAATCGACCAGCTCCGGCGAGAGATCGTTCTGGAGCATCGAGACCTCGCCGCGCAACAGCTTCATGACGCGCACGTTCGGATCCTTGACCGTGATCAGCTCCAGAATCAGCCTGTCGCGGCGGCGCTCCAGGCGCAGCCGCCCCGGCTCGGGCCAGTCGAGCATCCGGAAGGGACCGCTGCCGAGCGGCTCGGTGGCGGGCTGGACTCCGGCGGCGATCACGGCGGCCGGCAGGATCCCCTCGGCCAGATAGGCGGGGAACAGCGGGTCCGGCGATCCCAGATGGAAATCGATGGTGTCCGGGTCTGGTGTGGCGATCGACCCGATCGCGCTCAACTGGGCGCGATGGGGCGAGGCATTCGCTGGATCCAGGATGAAGCCGTAGGTCGCGGCCACGTCGGCGGAGGTCAGCCAGGTTCCATCGGTGAAGTCGCGGCCGGACTCGCCCAGACGGAAGCGGTAATGGGTTGGCGTCAGTACCGTCCAGGTGGCGATGCCTGGAATCGGCAGCCCCTTTTCATCGAACTCGACCAGGCGCCGATAGAGCAGCCGATTGACGCGCTCGGAGGTGGCATCCGTGGCGAAGCAGGGATCCAGGACGCGCGGCGGACTGGACAGACCGAATCGGAGCACGCCATCGTCGCTCGACGAGCCCCCATCGCAGCCGGCCAGGAGGAGCCCGAACGCCAGCGCGATCAGCGCCAATCGCATCCGCTCACCAATGGCCGTAGGGATGCCGGGCGAGATTGACATTGAAGTAGCGGGGATCGTCGGAAACCTCCTCGCCCGCCCAATCCGGCCGCTCGAAATCCGCGTCCTCGGCCTCCAATTCCACCTCGGCCAGCACCAGGCCCGCGTTCGCCCCGGCGAAGACATCCAGATCCCAGACGTGGCGACCCGCGCGCACCCGATAGCGAACCTTCTCGATCAACGGGGAAACCGCCAGCTCGCGCAGCAGGATCTCGGCATCGGCGACCGGGATGGGATATTCGAATTCCAACCGAGAAATCCCGCTGGTCGGCCCCTTGAGGGTCAGATAGGCGGCGTCGCCCCGGATGCGCGCCCGCACCGTCGCCCGCCCGCCCTCGGCCAGATAGCCTTGCAGAATGCGCGTCTCCCCTTCCAC
>NZ_NRRG01000055.1 GCF_016583575.1 Thiocystis violacea | reverse complement strand
AGGGAGGGAGGGAGCGGTATCGACCGGCGCGGCCCCCCTGTGCCGCGGAAGACGAGTCGAACGCGACGTCTTCGATTGGGCTGGGCCGCGGCCAGCCTCCGAAGGGAACAGGCGGCGGCGAACTGGTGCCCCAGCCGTGGCCGCCCGAGGTGAAGCGAGGCCGGTTCCGCTAGTTGTTTTGCGCGCCCTGGGTGATCCAGGTCTCGATCATGGCGATCTCTTGCTGGCTGAGCGGATCCTTGCCGTGCGGCATGCGGATGGAGGCATCCACCTCGCCGGCCACGAGCCGGTAAAGGCTGCTGGACAAGGAGTCGCCCGGAACGATGACCGGACCGAACTTAGTGCCCTTCATCAGACTGGCATGGGACTCGACCAGGAATCCGCTGGCCTCGTGGCCAGCCCCGCCGGGCAAATGACATTCGACGCAATGCTTGCTGATGATGGGCAGCACGTCCTGCTTGAAGCTCACATTCGATGGCTGGCCGCAACCCGTCAGCACCAGGGCGAGGGGCAGGGCAATAAGGGCTGTATGCGTCATGGTTTTTTTCATGGTTTCATCTCTCGCTGTGACAGAGAACAACTCGCTCGGCAAGTCTAGTCTAGGGGCTCGCGCTAGCGCCCAGCCATCCGCTTTCACATCTTCCCTAGCAGGCGTGTGGAAGGCAGATCGTCCGGCGGTAAACATAGCCCCAGTCGCACCTTCAAAACCATGAACGGGGCATCAGTTTTCGCGAAAAAATGTCGTGACGAGCCAATTGCAATCTCACGCCTGGGAACTAATCCCGACCAATTCACGCACTGGAGCGAAAGAGCGGCGGTGCTGAACGGTCGGTCCGAGCCTTCGCAGGGCCTCCAGATGGTCTCGGGTCGGATAGCCCTTGTGTTTGGCGAAGCCATAGCCGGGGAACTCCAGATCCAATCGCACCATGAAGCGATCGCGCGCGACCTTCGCCAGGATCGAGGCCGCACCGATGACCGGAACGCTCCCGTCACCGCCCACGATCGCCTCGGCGTCGACATCGAGATCCGGGCAGCGGTTGCCGTCGATGAGCACCCGGCCAGGCGTGACCTGGAGCGCGGCCACCGCACGGCGCATCGCCAGCATCGTCGCTTGCAGGATATTCAACCGATCGATCTCCCCGGCGCTGGCCCAGGCGATGGACCAGGCCAGGGCGCGCTCTCGGATCAGTCCATCCAGACGCTCCCGACGCGCCGGCGTGAGCTTCTTGGAGTCGGCGATCCCATCGATCCGGCGCGCCGGATCCAGAATCACCGCGGCAGCGCACACGGGGCCGGCCAATGGTCCGCGTCCGGCCTCGTCGACACCCGCGATCAGCAGAATCCCGCCGGCCATTGGCTAGGCGCGCCCGATCAGGGCCAGTACGGCGGTCGCGGCGGTCGCGGCCGCGTCCCGACGCAGTGTGCGATGGACGCGACCATACTCGGCCTGGATCCCGGCGACCCGCTCCGGGGCGTCCAGGAAGGCCATGAGGGCGGGGGCCAGGAGATCCGCGCGACAACGGTCCTGGAGAAATTCCGGTGCCAGGTCGCGGCCGATCAGCAGGTTGGCCATGGCGACATAGGGCACCTTCACCAGACCGAGTCCCTTGACCAGATGGTAGGTGAGAGGATGGACCCGATAGGCGACCACCATCGGACGCTTCAGCAGCAGGGTCTCCAGCGTGGCCGTTCCCGAGGCGGTGAGCACGACGTCGGCGGCGGCGATCGCGTCCCGAGCGCGCCCGTCCACCAGGGTCACGGGGAGCCCTGGGGCCAACCGCCGCAATTCGGCCTCGAAGAGGCCACGCAGCCGGGCGTTGACGAGAGGAACCACGAACCGCATGTCCGGCTCGCCCGCCAGGCACGACCGGGCCGTTTCGATGAAGGGCGCGGCAAGACGCCGCATCTCCCCGACGCGGCTCCCCGGCAGCAGGGCCATGACCCGGCATTCCAGGGGTAACCCGAGCGCGGCGCGCGCCTGTGAACGATCGACCTCCAGCGGGATTTCATCCGCGAGCGGATGACCCACGTAGGTCGCCGGCACACCATGTTCCCTGAGAAAGGCCTCCTCGAACGGAAAGATGCTCAGCATCAGATCCACCGCGCGGCGGATCCCCTTGACCCGTCCCGGCCGCCAGGCCCAAACGGTCGGACTGACCAGATGCACGGTCTTGATCCCCTGCCCGCGCAGCCGTCGCTCCAGGCCCAGATTGAAATCCGGCGCATCCACGCCGATGAAGACATGCGGACGATGTTCGAGAAAGTAGCGTCTCAATTGGCGTCGCAGCCCGAGCAGTTCGCGCAGATGGGCGAGCACCTCCGTGAGCCCCATGACCGACAGTCGCTCCATGTCGAACAGGGTCTCGCAACCGGCCTCCTGCATGCGTGGCCCGGCCACGCCGACGAAGCGCGCCCCTGGGATCCGGCGGCGAATCTCGCGCACGAGGGAAGCGCCGAGCAGATCGCCCGAGGCCTCGTTGGCGACGATACCGATGACGAGAGGGTCGGCCCCCTGGTTCATGATCTGGTGAGCCCTCCGTCGACCACTGGATCAGCGAATCAGCCCGCGACCGCTCTCGGTGATGAAATCGAGCAGAATCCGTAATTCGGGGGTGGTATCGGCCATCTCGCGGATGCGCGCCAAGGCCGCGTCCCGCTTCAGATTGGCCATGTAGAGCGCCCGATAGGCGCGCTTGATCGCCTGGATGGCTTCGGCGGCGAAACCGCGCCGACGCAATCCCTCGACATTGATGCCGTGAGGCTCGGCGGGATGACCGCCGACCATGAAATAGGGTGGCACATCCCTGGTCAGCACCGAACCCATGGCGCAGAAGCCATGAACCCCGATCCGGCAGAACTGATGCACGATGGTGAAGCCGCCGAGAATCGCCCAGTCCTGGATCTCGACATGGCCGCCGAGCGAGGCCGCGTTGGCCATGATGACCTCGTTGCCGATACGACAATCGTGGGCGACATGGGTGTAGGCCATGAAGAGATTGTCGTCGCCGATACGGGTGACGCCCTGGTCCTGGACCGTCCCGCGATGCAGGGTCGCGAATTCGCGGATCTGGTTGCGATCACCGATCTCCAGCCGGGTCGGCTCGCCGTCGTACTTCTTGTCCTGTGGATCCTCGCCCACGGAGGCGAACTGAAAGATACGGTTGTCCCGCCCGATCCGCATGGGTCCACGGAGCACGGCATGCGGCCCGATGCGCGTACCGGCGTCGATCCGCACGCCCGCCCCGATCACCGCGAAGGGGCCGACCTCGACGCTGGAGTCAAGCTCGGCGCCGGCGTCGACCAGGGCGGTCGGGTGGATCAAGCGTCGTAATCCCTGGCCGTGCACATGATCTCGGCCGTGGCGACCACCCGATCATCGACCCTGGCCTCGCCATCGAACTTCCAGATTCCCCGGCGCACGAGACCAAGCCGAACCTCCATGATCAGTTGATCGCCCGGCTCGACGGGTCGCTTGAAGCGCGCCTTATCGATGCCGACGAAATAGTAGAGCGACTTTTCACCGACCAGGTCCGGACGCGATGCCATCGCGAGCAATCCGGTCGCCTGAGCCATGGCCTCGACGATCAGGACACCCGGCATGACCGGTCTCACCGGGAAATGACCCGTGAAAAACGGCTCGTTGAAGGAGACGTTCTTGAGCGCGACCAGGTATTCGTTCACCTTGTAGTCGACGACCCTGTCGACCAGTAGGAACGGATAACGGTGCGGCAAGAGGCTCAACACCTTGTGAATATCCATCGTGCTCACGACGTCCTCCGCGCCCCCCTCGGGCCGACTGGATTCCGTGGGAACCGGATGCGAACCATCCATTAGGATTCCTCCCGCCCTTGTGTTTCATTCATGGTTGCGATCTTGGCTTCAAGTTGTTTGACTCGGCGCGTCAACTCATCCAGGTGTCTGAAACGCGCCACACTGCGTCGCCATTCCGCGCTTGGCATCGCTGGTATTCCGCTGCTGTAGTGACCGGCCTCCTTGAACGACCGGGTGACCATGGCCATGCCGGTGAAATGAACGTCATCGCCGATCTCAAGATGCCCCGCCATCCCCACCGCCCCGGCGACGGTGCAATTGCGCCCGATCCGCGTCGAGCCGGAAATGCCCGTATTGGCCGCCATGGCGGTGTTGTCGCCCACCACGACGTTGTGACCGATCTGGATCAGATTATCCAGTTTGACGCCATGTCCGATGCGCGTGTCACCGATCGCGCCGCGATCGACCGTGGTGTTGGCCCCGATCTCCACGTCGTCACCGAGGATCACCCGTCCGACCTGAGGAATGCGCATCCACCGCTCTCCCTCCCTGGCGAAACCAAAGCCATCGGAACCGATCACCGCGCCCGGATGGATCAAGGCCCGTCGGCCGATCTGGGTTCCGGCGCAGAGTGTGACCCGCGCGACCAGACGGCTATCCTCGCCAACCTCCGCCCCCTCTCCGAGGAGGCAGGCCGGCCCGATGAACACACGGGAACCAACCACCGCGCCCGCCTCCAGCACCGCCAGCGGCCCAATGCAAGCCGTGGGATCCACACGGGCGCCGGGATCGACCACGGCGGAAGGATGGATGCCCGCCACCACCGGGGGATCCGGGTGCAGGATACGCGCCGCCTTGGCGAAGGTCAGATAGGGATTGTCGCTGACCAGCACGCAAACCCTGGCGGCCTCGGCGTCGGACTCGGAGAGGATCACCGCTGCGGCCAGGGTCTCGGCCAGATAGGGACGATAGGCGGGATCGCCGAGAAACGTCAGGCTGCGAGGATCCGCGTTGGTCAGTTGGGCGACATGGGTCACCAGGACCGCGCCGTCACCCCGCAAAGGCACACCGAGACGGGCGGCGAGCTCTCCGAGACAGATCTCCAAGCGTTCAGCCTCCAGGCCGTGGGGCGTCAAGGCGCCGTTCGGAACGAACGCGGATCCAGGCGTGTCGCCGGACTCACTTCTTGTCGAATTCCTGTTTCAGGCGCTCGATGACGAGATCCGAGATATCGATCCGAGGATTGGCGTAGACCAGCCCCTCGCTGAGGATGAGGTCGATCTTCTGCTCCTTGGCCAGTTCGACGACGACCTCCTGAACCTGACGGCCAAGCTTGGTCCGCAACTCGCTCTGACGAAGGGCGAAATCGTCCTGGAATTCATCCTTTGCGTACTTGACCTTGCGGGTGCGACTGCGAATATCGTTCTGGAGACGCTGGATCTCGTTCTCGCTCATCAGCGAACCATCGCGCTCCAGTTGCCGTTGCAAGGCGGTGATCTGCTCCTGCTGATCGCGCAGATCCCGCTCTCGCTCCTCGACCTCCCGCTGCAAGGCATCCCGAGCGGCTTCGTACTGCGGAGACTGCTCGACGACCCGATTCGGATCCACCACGGCGATGCGATAGTCGGCCGCGTCGAGCGTCTGCTGGAAAAGCGCCAGGAATAGACTCAGAAGCGGGACGGCAAGGGTCTTCACGCGCGACTCCAGGGATCAAAAGGTCTGACCGAATCCGAACTGGAACAACTGGGTATCATCGCCCTCCTTTTCATTGAGGGGGAAGGCCAGACTCACCGACAAGGCCCCGACCGGCGAGAGCCAGGTCACCGAGAGGCCGCTCGCGTAGCGCAGATCGCCCAGATCGAATTCGCCCGACGTCAGGAGATCCGAATCATAGGTCGACCAGACATTTCCGAAATCCAGGAAGGCACCGAGGCGCAGGGTCTTCTCGAACTGACCACCGACCGGCGCGGGGGCGAAGATCTCCATGCTGCCGGAGAACTTGAGATTGCCGCCGACGGGATCGTCGGTGCTGATTTCGCGCGGGCCCAGCGAGTTGGCCTTCCAGCCACGCACGGAACGCGGACCACCGGCGTAAAAATTCTCGAAGAAGGGCAGGTAGTCGCTGTCGCCATAACCGTCGCCATAGGCCAGGTTGCCGGTCATCGAAAAGACGAAACGCGAGGTCAGGGGAATATAGATCTGCTCCTCGTAATGGAGCTTGTAATACTGGAGGTCGCTCCCCGGAACGGTCAGCTCGGCGCGGGCGGTCCTCAGGCTACCGCGCGTCGGGAATATCGCCGTGTCCCGCGTATCGTTCGTGTAATCGGCCAGGAGGGCGAAATCGTGAAAGGTATTTCCATTTTCCTGCACGAACTGCTGGGCCAGATCGGATTCGCCCGCCGTGAAATCCGTGTACTGATAGTTGAAGCCGAGTCCCGCGCGGCTGGTATCCGTGATGGGCAGCCCGAACGTCATTCCGGCCACGCCGACATCGGTCGAATAATCCGCGCCGACCAGCTCGTCATAGTCGGTTTCCCGGTAGGACAGGTTGAAGCCGCGACTGATCCCATCGACCGTGTAGTAGGGATTGTTGTATCCCAGTTGGTAGAGCCGGGTCGCGGTGCTGGTGTTGAAGGCCACCGAGACACGCTTGCCGGTACCCAGGAAGTTGTTCTGGGTCACGCTGGCGTTGAGCAGGATACCCTGGGACTGCGAGAAGCCGACACCGGCGGCCAGATTGCCGGCGGGCTTTTCCTTGACCGTCACATCCACGTCCAGCTGATCGGCCGAACCGGGCACGGCGGGGGTCTCGATCGAGACATCCTCGAAATACCCCAGACGCTGGAGACGCTCGCGCGACTTGCGAACCAGATCGGTGGAGAACCAGGCGGTCTCCAACTGACGCATCTCGCGTCGCAACACCTCGTCGCGGGTCCGGGTATTGCCCTTCATATTGACCCGGCGCACATAGACGCGCTTGCCGGCGTCGACGAAGAAGGTCACGGCCACTTCACGGGCCTCTTCGTTGATCTCGGGGACGGTGTTGACGTTGGCGAAGGCGTAACCCTCGTCTCCGAGCAGACTGGAGATCCGCTCGGCACTCTCGGTGGTGGATTTGCGCGAGAAGAACTCCCCACGCTTGAGCTGAATCAGGGGAAACAACTGTTCCACGGGAACGGAGGGATCACCGGCCAGCTTGATGTCGCTCACACGGAAGGGCGAGCCTTCCTCGATGGTGACCGTGACATAGATTTCCTTCTTGTCGGGGCTGATCGAGACTTGGGTCGACTTGATGTCGAACTTGATATAGCCGCGATCGAGATAGAAGGAGCGCAGCGACTCCAGATCGCCCGCGAGCTTCTGCTTCGAATACTGGTCATTCTTGGCGTAGAAGGAATTCCAGCGCGTCGGCCCAAGCTCGAACTGCCTGCGCAGTTCATCGACCTCGAAGTCCTTGTTGCCGATGATATTGATCTGCTTGATACGAGCGGTCAGTCCCTCGATCACCTCGATGTTGATCGCGACCCGATTGCGCTCCAGCGGCGAGACGGTCGATTGGACCAGGACGCCGTACTTGCCGCGCGCGAAATACTGGCGCTCCAACTCCTGCTCGATCCGATCGAGCACGGAACGGTTGAACACCCGTCCTTCCTTGAGACCGATATCCGCCAGGGCCGCGTCCAGCGCCTTGGTTTCGATATCCTTGTTACCGCTGATCTTGATCTCGGCGATGGCGGGACGCTCGCGGACCCAGATCACCAGCACACTGCCGTCGCGCTCGACCCTGACATCGTCGAAGAAACCGGTCTGGTAGAGCGAGCGGATGATGCCGCCCGTGACGTCGTCGCCAACGGTATCGCCGACCTGCACGGGCAGATAGTTGAAAACCGTGCCGGGCGCGATTCGCTGTAACCCCTCGACCCGAATATCGGAGACCTGAAACACCTCGGCGAGGGCCGAGAGGTGGGCCATTGACAGCAGGGCGCCTAACAAGAGCGCTTGCCATGCGCCACGTCCAAGAATCTGGTTTTTCGCGCGCAAGAGGGGTTCCCCTAAGTCAAGCCGAGTTCCGCCGGGCAGCCGGCATCCAAGGCGCGCTAGTATAAGGGATCCGCTCTAATTAGCCCAATAGCCTGGACAGGTCGACATAAAAGGCAAGGGTCATCAGGGCGGCTAGCAGAATGAAACCAAGCTTCTGGCCCTGGAGTTGAACCTGCTCGGACACCGGACTGCCCTTGATCCACTCGATGAGATAAAAGAACAGATGGCCCCCGTCGAGTACCGGGATGGGCAGCAGATTCAAGACGCCCAGACTGATGCTGACGATGGCGAGAAACTTGACGAAGGAGTCCAGGCCATAGCTCGCCGTGCGTCCGGCCGTCTCGGCGATGGTGATCGGCCCGCTCAGATTGTGCACGGACGCCTCGCCGATCAGCATCCGGCCCATGATGCGGAGCATCAGGAAGCTCATCTCGTAGGTCTTGTCGAGCGCCTGGCCCATGGCCTCGACCGGGCCGTAGCGCACCTGGACGAGGTAGTCCTCCATCAGGTCATCGCGCAGCTCGACACCGGCTCCGATCCGCCCGACCGACTGGCCATCGACCTCGGTCGCGCTCGGGATGATATCAAGACTCAGGACGCCCCGGTCCTGACGCTCGACATCGAGCCGGATGGTCTCGCCGGCCCGTTCACGGACCAGGGCCACCAAATCCCGCCAGGAATCGATGGACTCGCCATTCGCGGCGATCACCCGATCGCCCACCGCGAGACCGGCCAGCGCCGCCGGCTCGCCCGGCACGATCTCGCCAATCACGGCGGGAATCGCGGGGCGACGGGGTTGCACGCCAAGCCGCCCGAGCAGATCGGGCGCCTCGGTCAAACCGGCGACGGCCGCGCCGGGAATGATGCGCTCGCGCTCTTGTCGATCGGCGTCGCGCACCTGGATCGACAGGTCCGTGCCCTTCATGGCCTCGATCGTCAGGGCGATCAGGGCGGTCTCCCAGCTTCGCGCCGGGCGGTCGCCGACCAGCAGCAATTCATCGCCCGGCAGAAAACCCGCCTCGGCCGCGACCGATTGGGGCTCGACCTCGCCCACCACGGGCTTGAGCCCCGAGTCGCCCAGGATGAAGATCGCCCAATAGGCAAGAATCGCGAACAGCAGGTTGAAGAGCGGCCCCGCGACGACGATCGCCGAGCGCTTCCACAGCGCCTGCCGATTGAAGGCCCGACCGAGCCACTCCTTCGGCACCTCCTCTTCCCGCTCGTCGAGCATCTTGACGTAGCCGCCGAGCGGAATCATGGCCAGGACGTATTCGGTGTCGTCCGGATGGCGACGCCAACGCAGCAGCGGCCGCCCAAACCCGATCGAGAATGTCAGCACCTTGACGCCGAGACGGCGAGCGACCCAGAAATGCCCGAATTCATGCACGGCGATCAGGATCGCCAGGGCGACGATGAAAGAGGCGATGGCGAAAAGAATGTCCATGGTGGTCAATCGACCCTTGAGCCCACCAATCGTTCCGCGTGCTCGCGCGCGCGGCGATCGACATCCAGCAGGAATTCGAGCCCCTGATCCTCGACCGAGGCATGCGGGAAGCCCGCGAGCACGTCGCCCACGACGGCCGCGATCCCAGGCAGATCGATCCGTCGCTCCAGAAAGGCCGCGACCGCGATCTCATTGGCGGCGTTGAGCACCGCCGGGGCCGTGCCGCCCTGTCGCGCGGCCTCGAAGGCCAACCCCAGACAGGGGAAGCGGGCCAGATCCGGCTCCTGAAAATCGAGACGCGCGACCGCGAAGAGATCCAGGGGCGTCACGCCCGAGTCGATCCGCTCCGGCCAGGCCATGGCGTGGGCGATGGGGGTTCGCATGTCCGGATTCCCGAGCTGAGCCAGCACCGAGCCGTCGTCGTACTGGACGAGTGAATGAATCATGCTTTGAGGATGCACGACCACCTGTATATGGTCGGTATCGGTTCCGAACAACCAGCAGGCCTCGATGACCTCCAGCCCCTTGTTCATCATGGTCGCCGAATCGACCGAGATCTTGCGCCCCATGGCCCAGGTCGGATGCGCGCATGCCTGCTCCGGGGTGACGGCGGAAAGTTGGTCGATTGGCCAGTCCCGCAAGGGTCCGCCCGAGGCGGTCAGCAGGATGCGTCGCACGCCGACCTTGTGGAGCCCATCGCTGAAGTTGGCCGGCAGACACTGGAAGATGGCGTTGTGCTCGCTGTCGATGGGCAGCAATTCGGCACCGCTGTCGGCCACGGCCCGCATCAGCAAGGCGCCAGCGACCACCAGCGATTCCTTGTTCGCCAGCAGGACGCGCTTTCCTGCGCGCGCCGCCGCCAGGGTCGGGCGCAGTCCGGCGGCGCCGACGATGGCGGCCATCACATAATCGACCTCCGGGAGCGACGCCAACTGCTCGAGCCCTTCGATGCCCGCGAGCACCTCGGGGCGATCGGGCATGTCCGAGAGGCTCTCGTGCAGACGTCGGGCCGATTCCGGATCGGCCATCGCGGCATACCTGGGGCGATGCTGGCGACACTGCTCGGCGAGCCGCTCGACATCCCGATTGGCGGTCAGGGCCACCGCCCGAAAACGATCCGAATGACGGGCCAACACGTCGAGCGTGCTGACACCGATGGAGCCGGTGGCCCCCAGTACGGTCACGCCAATCACCATCCTACTCCGCTCAGGTTAGGGCCCAGGTCATCCCCAGGGCATAGAGGGGGGCGGCCGCGGTCAGGCTGTCGATCCGATCGAGAAAACCGCCATGACCGGGCAAGAATTGACTCGAGTCCTTCAGCCCCCGGCGGCGCTTGAGAAGGCTCTCGTAGAGGTCGCCCACGACCGAGATCAGGGCTGTCGAGGCGCAGACCGCCAGCACCATGAGCGCGTGGAACGGATCAAGCGCGAGAAACCAGGCGAACAGCAGGGCGCAGAGGCCCGCTCCGACCATGGCGCCATGGACGCCGGCGCGCGTCTTACCCGGACTCACCGCGGGCGCCAGCTTGGCCCGTCCCCAGCGGCGGCCGACGAAATAGGCCAGCGAATCGGCCGTCCAGATCAGGATCAGCAGCGAGAACACCAGGCTGGGACCGATCGGGTCGATTCGATGCAGGCTGATCAAGGCGACCCAGGGGCCGGCAAGCACCAGGAATCCGATCGCCAGCAGCAGGGGTCGCGCGCCCGAGACCGGATCGACCCGGCGCAAACGTAGGATCCTGACCGACTGGAATATCCACCAGAGGACACTGGCCACAAGCAAGGGAACCTGCCATTGCGGTAACCACCAGAGCGCGGCCAGGCCGATCGCCATGAACGCCAGGTAGGCGGCTCGCGACGGTATCCCGGAGATCCCGGCGAGTCCGCACCACTCCCAGGCGGAGATCAGCACCACCAGCGCGAAGAAGACCGCGAAGGCCGGTGTCGGCAACCAGAGTACAGCCCCGATGACCAGCGGTCCCAGGACCAGGGCGGTCAGCGTGCGACGTCTCAGATTGCTCGAAGCCGACAAGAGATTAGCCCCGTGCGCGGGCACCGACCAGGGTCGGGGCCTCGATCTGGTCACCCGTGCGACCGAAGCGACGCTGGCGACGCGCGTAGTCCTCCAGGGCTTGCCCATAGGCGGCCTCGTCGAAATCCGGCCAGAGAACCTCGGAGAAATAGAGTTCGGCGTAGGCCGACTGCCAGAGCACGAAATTGCTCAAACGCTGCTCACCACCGGTTCGGATGAAGAGGTCGGGCTCGGGCAGGTCGGGAAAGGACAGATGACTGGCGAAGACCCGCTCGTCGATCGACTCGGGATCCAGCAGGCCGGCCTGAACCTCGGCGATCAGTCGGCGCGCCGCCTGGGTGATGTCCCAGCGTCCGCCATAGTTGGCGGCCACCTGGAGATGCAGGCCGGTATTGTCGGCCGTGAGCGCCTCGGCCTCGGCGATGCGATGCTGCAAACGCTCCGGAAAGGCCGCGCGCTCGCCGATGACGCGCAGGCGAACCTTGTTCTCGTGCAGCCGCCGCACCTCGTTCCTCAGGGCGCTGATGAAAAGCTCCATGAGGATATTGACCTCGGTGCGCGGGCGCCGCCAGTTCTCGCTGCTGAAGGCGAACAGAGTCAGGATCTCGACACCCCGGCGCGCGCTCTCCTCGACCACGGCGCGCACGCTCTTGACCCCCTCGCGATGCCCCGCCGTGCGCGGAAGGTTGCGTTGCTTCGCCCAACGACCGTTGCCATCCATGATGATGGCGACATGCCGGGGCATGCGACGCTCGGGCTCGGCAACGAGTACAACGGGGGATGCGGTTTCCACGATAGGTAGATCAGGGATCGGCGGCCCGTCCTCAGATGGACATCAGGTCTTGTTCTTTTTCCGCCAATACCGCGTCGACATCCTTGACGTACTGATCGGTCAGCTTCTGAACGATTTCCTGACCACGCCGCTCGTCATCCTCGGAAATCATCTTCTCCTTCACGAGTTCCTTCAGCTCGTGATTCGCGTCGCGGCGGATATTGCGAACCGCCACACGAGCCTGCTCCGCCTCATGACGCGCGACCTTGATCAGATCGCGTCGACGCTCTTCGGTCAGGGGCGGCATGGGCACTCGAATCACGGTGCCCGCCGTGTTGGGATTGAGGCCCAGATCCGATTGCATGATCGCCTTCTCGATCGCCTGCACCATGTTCTTTTCCCACGGGGTCACCGCGAGGGTGCGCGCGTCCTCGGCATTGACGTTCGCGACCTGACGGATCGGCATCTCCGAGCCGTAGTAGGAAACCATGACGTGGTCGAGCAACGAAGGGTGCGCGCGGCCGGTGCGAATCTTGGCCAGCTCGTGCGAGAGTGCCTCGACACTCTTGGCCATGCGGTCGGCCGCGTCTTTCTTGATATCGTCGATCATCTTAGCTCCCGCTTACGACCAATGAGCCGACGTCCTCGCCGCGGATCAATCGCGACAGGGCCCCTGGCTCGTTGATATTCATGACACGCAGTGGCATACCATGGTCACGGCACAACACGATGGCCGTGGCGTCCATCACCTTGAGTCCCTCGCGAAGCGCCTGATCGTAGCTGATGCGAGGATAGAAGGTCGCGCCCGGCTCGGTCACCGGATCCGCCGAATAGACCCCATCGACCTTGGTGGCCTTGATCAAGAGGTCGGCGCCGATCTCGATCGCCCGCAGACTGGCCGCCGAATCCGTGGTGAAAAAGGGGTTGCCGGTCCCAGCCGCCAGGATCACGACGCACCCCCGCTCCAGATGGAGCAGGGCACGGCGACGGATGTAGTCCTCGCAGACCTGGCCGATCCGCAGGGCCGACATGACACACACGGGGGTTCCGAGGCGCTCCAGGGTGTCCTGCATGGCCAGGGCATTCATCACCGTTGCCAGCATTCCCATCTGGTCGCCCGTCACGCGATCCATGCCGCGCGCCGCCAGACCGGAACCACGAAAGATGTTGCCGCCCCCGATCACGAGGGCCACCTGGACACCGAGATCGACGAGCCCCTTGACCTCGCGCGCGAAGCGCTCCAGGACATCCGGATCGATACCATGGGCACCAGCGCCCATGAGCGCCTCGCCGCTGAGCTTGAGCAGGATGCGTCGATAGGCGGGGGCCGTCATGGCCGGTTACCTCGTGAGGGGGCGTGGATCGGATGGGGTCCGAGGATACAGCAACGACTCAGTTACCGCGAACCTGAGCCATGACCTCCTCGGCGAAGTTCTCGGTCTTCTTCTCGATGCCCTCGCCGACCTCGATGCGCGCGAAGCGACGCACCTGGGCGCCCGCCTGCTTGAGCAGCTTGGCGACGGTCTGCTCGGGATCCTTGACAAAGGGCTGGCCGACCAGGGTCACTTCCTCCAGATACTTGCGCACGCGACCCTCGACGATCTTGTCCATGATCGCCTCGGGCTTGCCGCTTTCGAGCGCCTGCGCCTTGAAGATCTCCCGCTCCTTGGCCAGCGCCTCCGACGGCACCTGTTCCTCGCTCACGCACAGCGGATTGCTCGCCGCGACATGCATGGCGATATCGCGGCCAAGCGACTCGTCGCCCCCGACCAGCTCGACCACCACGCCGATGCGAACCCCGTGACGATAGCTGTGAAGAACGCCCTCGACCCCGTCGAAACGCAGCAGTCGGCGCACCTGGACGTTCTCGCCGATCTTGACGATCAGGGCCTCGCGCGAGGCGTCGACGGTCGTCGATGGCTCGCCGACCAGCGTCTGGGCCGCGAGCTGCTCCGCGTCCGGCGCATCGCCGGCAAGCGCGGTCGCGACCACGGCCTCCGCGAAGGCCTGGAAATTGGAGTCCTTGGCCACGAAATCGGTCTCGCAGTTGATCTCGACCATGACGCCGCGCTTGCCGCCCTCGGCGATCCCGATCATGACCACGCCCTCGGCCGCGGTGCGTCCGGATTTTTTCGCGGCCTTGGCCTGGCCGGACTTGCGCATGGCATCGATGGCGGCCTCGATGTTTCCGTCGGCCTCGACGAGCGCGGCCTTGCACTCCATCATGCCAGCGCCCGTGCGCTCACGCAGTTCCTTGACCATTGCGGCTGAAATCGCCATTGCTGGATCACCTCGTTAACCCTCCAGGAGAGGGCCTACTGAAATTCTTGATGGGGCGAGCCGCCGCTGAACGCGACGGCTCGCAATGGGCCTTTCCGGGGCGGTCTCGGGGTCGGAACCCCGGCGCGCCCGGCGACGCGAGCCTCCGGCCCTAGGCGGACGGCTCCGACTCCTCGATGACATCGCGACGGCCGACCATGGCGGCGGCGGTGCTGCGACCATCGAGGATGGCGTCCGCGGCCCCGGAGATATAGAGACGAACGGCGCGGATCGCGTCGTCATTGCCGGGGATCACGTAGTCGACATTGCTGGGGTCGTTATTGGTATCGACCACGCCGATGACCGGAATGCCCAGCTTGTTGGCCTCGGTCACGGCGATCTTCTCGTGACCCACGTCGATCACGAACATGGCGTCCGGCAGGCCATCCATATTCTTGATGCCGCCAAGGCTCTGCTCAAGCTTCGCGCGCTCACGGGACAGACCCAGGGCCTCTTTCTTGTTGAAGCGCTCGATCGAGCCGGTCTCGAACATGACCTCCAGATCCTTGAGGCGCTTGACGGACTGACGAATGGTCTTGAAGTTCGTGAGCATGCCGCCAAGCCAGCGATGATTCACGAAGGGCATGCCGCAGCGGGCCGCCTCCTCGCTAATGGCTTCGCGCGCCGCGCGCTTGGTGCCGACGAAGAGCACCTTGCCACCATTGGCGGTCAGGGTACCCATGAAGTTGACGGCATCCTGATAGAGCGGAAGCGTCTTCTCGAGGTTGACGATATGGATCTTGTTGCGATGCCCGAAAATGAAGGCCCCCATCTTGGGGTTCCAGTAACGGGTCTGGTGGCCGAAGTGGACTCCAGCCTCCAACATCTGCCGCATTGTAACTTCGCTCAATGTCTTGATTCCTGAGTAATTGGGTTGGACCTCCACGCACCCCAGGCGGCAACCCGAATATCAACGGGCACCCAGCCACCTGTGACGGCGCGTGTGTGGACGGATCGACTCGGATTGACTGGCGCCTGGCCAGGCCAAATCTCACGCCTGGTGCCACGCGATCACGACAAACCAGGCGCGCGGCCTTGGCCAGACGGGAACTCGTCGCAACCCTCGTTAGAGTCGAATAAAGAAAGCGAAAAACCTTCGTTTCTCGCTTGGCGCGGCCGTCATGGCCCCAACATTAGAAGCCGTAGGGCGGGCGTCAATTGCGGCAGCGCGCCGCGTTTTATACCATAGCCGGTTCTGCAGGGGCAATTGCCTGGGCGCTTGACGACGAGAACCGACACCAAGACAGTGGACGCATCCAGACGCAAAATGAGTGTACAGATCAAAACGCCCGAGGCGATCGAAAAGATGCGCGTCGCGGGCCGGCTCGCCGCCGACGTGCTCGACATGATCGAGCCCTATGTCAAGCCCGGGGTAGCCACGGACGAGCTCGACCGTATCTGCCACCGGTTCATCACCGAAATCCAGGACGCGATCCCCGCGCCGCTCGATTACCGCGGTTTTCCAAAGTCCATCTGCACCTCGGTCAATCACCAGGTTTGCCATGGCATTCCGAGCCACAAACGGCTCAGGAAAGGCGACATCGTCAACATCGACATCACCGTGATCAAGAACGGCTATCACGGCGATACCAGCAAGATGTTCTTCGTCGGCGAACCTTCCGTGCTCGCCCGGCGGCTGGTGACCGTCACCCAGCAGGCCATGATGCTCGGCATCGCCGCCGTGCGTCCCGAGGCGACGCTCGGCGATATCGGTCACGCGGTCCAGCGGTTCGTCGAATCCCAGGGCTACTCGGTGGTGCGCGAATACTGCGGCCATGGGATCGGCCGGGATTTTCACGAGGATCCCCAGGTTCTGCATTACGGCAAGCCGGGCGAGGGGCTGCGGCTCCAGCCCGGCATGTGCTTCACCGTGGAGCCCATGGTCAATGCCGGCAAACGCTTCATCAAGGTTCTGCCGGACGGCTGGACCGTGGTCACCAAGGACCGAACCCTGTCCGCTCAGTGGGAGCACACGGTGCTGGTCACCCAGACGGGCCATGAGATCCTGACCCTGCGCGCCGAGGAGCGCGACGACCCCTCGCCATCATGAACAGCGGCGCCCAGCCGGCCGACATCGCGACGCCCTCCCCGCTCCCGCGCGAGGAAACGTCCGGCGTCGCCCCCCAGACGCCCCTCGCCGCGATCCCGGCCTTCAAGGCGCGCCTCGGGAGCGGTAAGGAACATCTCTACCATCAGTACGACCTCGGTATTCCCATTACCCTCCTGGTTCAGGAGCGCAGCCAGCTCATCGACGAGGTTCTGCGCGAGGTCTGGACCCTGCATCTGGGCGACACCCCGGACGCGGCGCTGGCGGCGGTCGGCGGCTACGGGCGCCAGGAGCTCCAGCCGGCCTCGGATATCGACATCCTGATCCTGATCGACCCCAAGGCCGACAGCGAACTGGCCGAGCCGCTCGGACGGCTGGTGACCTTCCTCTGGGACATCGGACTGGAAGTCGGGCACAGCGTGCGGACCGTCGAGGACTGCATCCGCGAGGCCAGGAGCGACGTCACCGTCATGACCAACCTCATGGAGGCGCGCCGGCTGTGCGGAAGCGAATCGCTCTTCCGGCAAATGCGCGAGGCGACCGGTCCCGATCGGATCTGGGACAGCGAGTCCTTTTTCGCCGCCAAGACCCAGGAACAGCGTCGACGCTGGCAGAAGTACGGCGACAGCGCCTACAACCTGGAGCCCAACATCAAGGAAAATCCGGGCGGGCTGCGCGACATTCAGATGATCGGCTGGGTCGCCAAGCGTCACTTCGACGCCGAGACCCTGCACGAGCTGGTCGATCACGATTTCCTGACCGAATCAGAGCATCAGGCCTTGGTCGGGGGGCAAACGCTACTCTGGCGCATCCGCTTCTCGCTCCATCGTCTGGCGGGGCGGCGCGAGGACCGGCTGCTGTTCGACTATCAGCGAACCCTGGCCCAACAGTTCGGCTTCCACGACGGGGAGAACAATCTCGCCGTCGAGCAGTTCATGCAGCAGTATTACCGCACGGTCCAGGAACTCAACCGCCTCAACGAGATGCTGCTCCAGTTGTTTCGCGAGGCGATCCTGCTGCATGACGAGATCGGCCCGCCGGTTCCGATCAACAAACGCTTCCAATCGCGCAGCGGCTATCTGGAGGTGACCTCGCCAAGCGTCTTCAGACGCTACCCCATCGCCCTGCTGGAGGTCTTTCACATCCTCCAGACCCGCCCCGAGCTCGAGGGCGTGCGCGCCAGCACCATTCGCCTGATCCGCGAGAACCGTCACCGCATCGACAACGCCTTCCGCGCCGACCTGCGTGCCCGCAGCCTCTTCATGGAGATCCTGCGCGAACCCTCCGGACTCACCCATGCCATCCGGCGCATGTGCCGCTATGGGGTTCTCGCCGCCTACATCCCGGCCTTCGCCAACATCGTGGGGCGCATGCAGTACGACCTTCTGCATGTCTACACGGTCGACGAGCACACCCTGATGCTGCTGCGCAATCTGCGCCGCTTCACCATCCCCAAGCACGACGAGGAATTCCCCCTGTGCAGCGCCGTCGGTCGGCGCATCCCCAAGCTCGAACTCCTCTATCTGGCCGGGCTCTTTCACGACATCGCCAAGGGACGCGGCGGCGACCACTCCATCCTCGGCGCCCGCGATGCCTGGGGCTTCTGCCAACGGCACGGTCTGAGCGAGTTCGACAGTCGACTGGTGGCCTGGCTGGTGGAACAGCATCTGGTCATGTCCATGACCGCCCAGCGCAAGGACATCAGCGACCCGGAGGTGATCCAGGAGTTCGCCGCGCTCATCGGCGACCCGACACGGCTCGACTATCTCTATCTGCTGACCGTCGCCGACGCCCGCGCGACCAATCCACAGCGCTGGAACAGTTGGCTGGATGCCCTGCTGCGCGAGCTCTATCACGGCACCCGCCGCGCCCTGCTGCGCGGCCTGGACAACCCGCAGGCCCAGAGCGAACTGATCGACCAGAAACGGGCCGAAAGCCTGCGCATGGTCGCCCGCTACGGCGCCGACCCCGGCGACTGCGACACACTCTGGCGCAAATTCAGCCTGGATTTCTTCCTGCACAATTCGCCCGACGAAATCGCCTGGCAGACGCGCCGGATCCTGGACACGGATCCCACGCAATACCCCTTGGTGGTCATTCGCCCCGTCACGGCGCGCGGCGGAACCGAGATCTTCATCTACTCGCGCGATCGGGCCAACCTCTTCGCCCGCACCACCGCCACGCTCGACCAGATGGGCCTGAACATCATGGACGCCAGGGTCATGACGACCGATGACGGCATGGCCGTCAACAGCTATCAGGTTCTCGACCAGGATGGCACACCGGTCGACGACCCGGAGCGGATGGAAGAGGTCCGCGCGACACTGGTCGCGCGCATCACGGAACCGGCCCATGCCAGCATCAAGGTGGCGCGCTCGGTTCCCCGTCGTCATCGGCACTTTCCCATAGAGACCCGGGTCTGTTTCTCACCGGACGAGCCGAATCACAGGACCATCATGCGGCTGACGACCCTGGATCGACCCGGACTGCTCGCGGAGGTGGGGGCCGTGTTTCAGAGTTGCGGAATCCGGCTTCAGAACGCCAAGATCGCGACCGTCGGCGCCGAGGTCGACGATGTCTTCTTCATCACCACCGAGGACGAGACACCCATCACCTGCGAGCGCGCGCTCGCCTGCCTGAGGCGCGAGATCCATGACAGACTCGAAGGCCAGAATCCGAGCGCCTAGCTGGCGCGCGAGCAATCCGGGAGATGGCGCTCGCCGCGTCTGGCCGGCTATCGCCGGTCTGTTACTCTGGGGTCTCGCGGGCGGCCTCCCCGCCACCGAGTCGGACATGATCGCCTCCAATGCCGCGCCTCCGGCGCCAGTTGGACAGCCTCACCCGGACGGCCCCGACCCATGGCTGGATGAGGTCCGAGCCCAACGCGAGGCTTGGGAGGCAGAGCGAGCGGCGGCGCGCGCGATCCACGAACAGCGGCGACGGATCAATCATCCGCGCGGCGCGGCGCGGCAGGAAGCCTGGGAAGAGGACGTGCGTCGCCGCCGGGCGGAGCGCCAGGAACGCATCGAGAGAGACCGGGAACTCTTTCGCGACCTTGGACCCGGACCGCTCCCGATACCAATGCCGGTCGATCCCAGGTCACCCGAGGAACAGGCAGAGCGCGCGCGGCCAGGCGGCCCGGCGGTCACCCCGCCGGGCTGGAACAATCTCTGGTATTTCAGAGGCTTCTGATCGACCGTGGCGAATCCTCCCGCCACGGCGCGGATTCGCTCGCGCGCCCCTCACTCCATGAATTCGAGCCCGTTGCCGTCCGGATCGCGGCAGAAAAGCGCCGGTCTCCCGGAACGGCTCATGCCGTGGGGCCATCCGGCGGCATCCAGCCGGACGATCAGGGCATCGAGCGACGAGACCTTCAGGGCCAGGTGACGATCCCGGCCCGCGTGCGGGGGGCGGTTCTCGACCGGATCCGGGTTGGGCAGTTCCAACAGATGGATCTGACCTGTCCCGACCGCGAGCCAGGCGCCGGGAAAGGACAACGCCGGCCGGTCGCCCAGAACCTCAAGGCCGAGGATCCCTTGATAGAAGCGCAACGCCTCGGCCGTGTCGGCGACGATCAGGCTCGCATGATGAATCTCGCGAATCAGTTGCATACACACCTCCTCGACGTGGAGCCAGCCGCCCACCTTGACCTATACTAGACCGCTTCGTTCGCGCGTCCCAACCGCGCCCAACGGGCGATGCCCCCTTTCGGATCCCAAAGACGCCATGAACCCGGACCTCGGCCGACTCCAGTCCTACCCCTTCGAAAAGCTCGCGGCGCTCAAGCAGGGAATCCAGCCGCCGAGCCATCTGGATCCGATCGGCCTGCACATCGGCGAGCCCAGGCATCCGACACCCGCCCTGATCGCCGAGGCGCTCATCGCGCATCTGCACCTGCTCTCGGTCTACCCCACCACGCGAGGACTACCCGAGTTGCGCGAGGCCATCGCCGAGTGGCTGCGGCGGCGCTTCCAACCCACCGCGTCGGGCACGAGCCGCCCCTTCGCGATCGACCCGGAACGCCAGATCCTGCCGGTCAATGGCACGCGCGAGGCCCTGTTCGCCTTCGCCCAAGCGGTTGTCGACCCTTCCCGCGCGCCCCTGGTGCTGATGCCGAATCCTTGCTATCAGATCTACGAGGGCGCGGCCCTGCTGGCCTGGGCCGAGCCAGGCTATCTCGCCTGCCGGCCCGAGAACGGCTTCGTCCCGGATTTCGAGGCCGTGGATCCGGCCACCTGGGAGCGCTGCCAGCTCCTCTACATCTGTTCGCCCGGAAACCCGACCGGCGCCGTCTTCGACGAGTCGACCCTGACCCATCTGATCGAACTGGCGCACCGGCACGATTTCGTCATCGCCTCGGACGAATGCTACGGCGACATCCATCTGGACGAAACCACTCCGCCACCCGGACTGCTTCAGGCGGCGGCCGTCATGGGCAACGATGGATTCGATCGCTGTCTCGTTTTTCATAGCCTGTCCAAGCGCTCCAACGCACCCGGTCTGCGCTCCGGGTTCGTCGCGGGCGACGCGGCGCTGGTGTCCGGCTTCCTCGCCTATCGGACCTATCACGGCTGCGCCATGTCACTGCCGACGCAGCACGCCAGCCTCGCGGCCTGGCGCGACGAGTCGCATGTCCGCGAGAATCGTCGGCTCTATCGCGAGAAATTCGCGGCCGTGCGTGAGATCCTGGGCGATGTCATGCGCCTGGACATGCCGGCGGCCGGATTTTTCCTCTGGCCGGAGACGCCCATCGCGGACACCGAGTTCGCGCGTCGGCTGTTCGCGGAGGAAAACGTCACCGTCCTGCCGGGACGCTATCTCTCGCGCGAGATCGATGGTCAGGATCCGGGTGCGAACCGGATCCGCCTGGCCCTGGTTCCGCCACTGGACGAATGCGTCGACGCCGCCCGTCGAATCCGGGGCTTGATCGCGCGTCTGTAGGACACCGCGCGACGCCCCGGCCGATAAACCCGTCCATCGGCGCATTCCCGTTCTTCCATGGGGCTCGCCCCAGCACCTAACAGGTACAGCACAGCATGAGCGATCAGCAAGGCATCATCACCGAGGCGTTCGAGCGACGCGCCGAGATCACCCCCCGCAACGTCGAGACCCATGTCCGCGACGCGGTGCAGGACGTCATCGAGCGGCTGGACAAGGGCGAGCTGCGCGTGGCCGAGAAGCGCGACGGCGACTGGGTCGTCAACGAGTGGATCAAGAAGGCGGTGCTGCTGTCCTTCCGGATCGAGGACAACTGGTTCATCAAGGGCGGCTTCACCAACTATTACGACAAGGTCGCCTCCAAGTACGCCGACACCAACTCGCGCGAGTTCCGCGAGGGCGGCGTGCGCATCGTGCCGCCCGCGACCGCGCGCCGAGGCTCCTACATCGCCCCGAGCTGCGTGCTCATGCCCTCCTACGTGAACATCGGCGCCTATGTGGATTCCGGCACCATGGTCGACACCTGGGCCACGGTCGGTTCCTGCGCCCAGATCGGCAAGAATGTCCATCTGTCCGGCGGTGTCGGCATCGGCGGCGTGCTGGAGCCGGTGCAGGCCGCACCGACCATCATCGAGGACAACTGCTTCATCGGCGCGCGCTCGGAGATCGTCGAAGGGGTCATCGTCGGCGAGGGCGCGGTCGTTTCCATGGGCGTCTACATCGGCCAGAGCACCAAGATCTACAACCGCGAGACCGGCGAGATCAGTTACGGGCGCATCCCGCCCGGCGCCGTGGTGGTCTCGGGCAATCTGCCGGCGAAGGACGGCAGTCACAGCCTCTATTGCGCGGTCATCATCAAGCAGGTCGACGCACGCACGCGCGGCAAGGTCGGCATCAACGAGCTGCTGCGCGACATCTGATGACGACGCTCTACGGCATCCCCAACTGCGACACCATGAAGAAGGCGCGCCGCTGGCTCGACGAACGCGGGATCGCTTACGGCTTTCATGACTACAAAAAGCTGGGACTCGACGAGGAGCGCCTGCGCGCCTGGGTCGAGGAGCTTGGATGGGAGGCCCTGATCAACCGTCGCGGCGCCACCTGGCGCAAGCTGCCGGACGCGGTTCGCGAGGGAATGGACCGCGAGGGCGCGATCCGGGTCATGCTGGAATCGCCCTCGATCATCCGACGCCCGCTGCTCGATCGAGGCGATTCACGTCACCTTGGCTTTTCCGAGGCCGAGTACGAGGAGTTGTTCCGCGGATGAGCCCCACCCTGGAACTGGCCTGCGACCTCATCCGTCGCCCCTCGCTGACACCCGATGACCAGGGCTGCCAGGCGCTCATGGCCGAGCGCCTGGCCGCCCTGGGCTTTCGCATCGAGCCCATGCCCTTCGGCGAGGTGACCAACCTCTGGGCGCGGCGCGGAACCGCCGCGCCGGTCTTCTGTTTCGCGGGACACACGGACGTGGTTCCGACCGGACCGCTCGACCAATGGGATTCCGACCCCTTCGCTCCCACCATCCGCGATGGGCGGCTCTACGGTCGCGGGGCCGCCGACATGAAGGGCTCGCTCGCCGCCATGATCACGGCGGTCGAAGCCTTCGTGGCGGAACATCCGGATCATCGGGGCTCGATCGCCTTCCTCGTCACCAGCGACGAGGAAGGCCCCTCGATCGAGGGGACGGTCAAGGTCATCGAACGGCTCCAGCAACGGGGCGAGACGATCGATTACGCCCTGGTCGGCGAGCCATCCAGCCGCGAGCGCCTGGGCGATTCGATCAAGAACGGCCGCCGCGGGAGCCTTTCGGGATTCCTGACGATCCACGGCAAGCAGGGCCATGTCGCCTATCCGCATCTGGCCAAGAATCCCTTCCATGCCGGCGCCCGCGCGCTCGCGGCCCTGTGCGAGGAGGTCTGGGACGCGGGCAACGACCACTTCCCGCCGACCAGTTTTCAGATCGCCAACCTCAACATGGGCACGGGCGCCGACAACGTCATTCCTGGGCGGCTCGAGGCCCAGTTCAACCTGCGCTTCTCCACCGAGCTGGATCCCGAGACCATCAAGCACCGTGTCCAGCGGATCCTCGACAGGGGCGATTTCGCCTACGACATCCGTTGGCGTCTGTCCGGACATCCCTTCCTGACACCGGCCGGCGAGCTGGTCGAGGCCGCCCGCGCGGCCATCCGCGCGGTGACCGGGGTCGAGACCCAGCTTTCGACGGGAGGAGGCACCTCGGATGGACGCTTCATCGCGCCCACCGGGGCGCAGGTGGTGGAGTTGGGTCCGCTCAACGCCACCATCCACCAGGCCAACGAATGCGTGGGTGTGGAGGAGTTGGACCAACTCAGCCACATTTTCGGGCAGTTGCTGCAAGGGCTGCTGGCACCAGCCTGATCGCCAGGATCGAACAGCGGGATCAGGAGGATGGCCGCAGCCGCTCGGTCAGTTCCTGTCGCGCGAGCGGGCGGTCAAACAGATAGCCCTGGAAGGCATCGCAGGCGTGCGCGTGCAGGAAGGATCGCTGCGCCTCGGTCTCGACTCCGGAGGCCAGCACCTCAAGACCAAGCGCATGCCCCACGTCGATCAGGCTGGCGGCGATCGCGGTCATCCCGAGGTCAAGGGGCAAGTCACACACCAGGGGCTGGCCCAGTTTCAACTGGTCGAACGGGAGATCCCTGAGCTTGGTCAACGACGAATAGCCCGTTCCGAAATTGTCCAGGCTCAATCCGAGACCGATCGCCTTGAGTTCCGCCAGACGCTCGCTCACGAACGCGGGCTCCCGCCGCAGCAGACCTTCGTTGACTTCCAACCGCAAGCGTCTCGGATCGGCGCCGGATTGGCGCAAAATGTCCCTCAGCTCCTTGATGAAGTTGGGGTCGCGGAATTGACGGGCACTGATATTGACCGAGAGCGTGAGACGCCGCGTATCCGGATCGCCCGACCAAGCCTCCAATTGAGAACAGGCCTCCCGCAGAACCCAGTAGCCCAGGGGCAGAATGAGCCCCGATTCCTCCGCCAACGGGATGAACTCATTGGGCAAGACCCCGGCGCGCAGGGGGTTGGCCCAGCGCAGCAGGGCCTCGGCGCCCCGGATGCGACCGTCGCGATCCACCTGCGGCTGATAGTGCAAGGTGAACTGCTTCCGCCCGATGCCGCGACGAAGCTCGTCCCTCAAGGCCGAGCGATCATCCACCGATACCTGCATCTCCCGCTCGAAGAAACAGAGGTTGTTACGCCCCGACTGCTTGGCCCGATACATGGCCAGATCCGCCCGCGCGATCAGATCCTCGGATGTCGGATCAGGACCGCGAAAGAGAACGACGCCGATGCTCGGGGTGCTCCGATGCTGATGCTCCGCCAGTTGATAGGGGGCCGAGAGCGCCCCCAGGATCTTGGCGCCGACATCTTCCGCTTGACGCCTGGCCTCGCGCTCGTCCTCGCTCAAATCCTCGAGCATGATCACGAACTCGTCGCCTCCCAGCCGCGCGACCGTGTCCACGTCCCGCACGACGCGGCTCAGACGACGAGCGACTTGCTGGAGCAGCAGATCCCCCACCATGTGACCGAGGCTATCATTGAGGTCCTTGAAACGATCCAGATCGATGAACAGCAAGGCCCCGCAATGACCCGAGCGTTCGCTGACGATCTGTCCATGACTCAAGCGATCGAGCAGGAGCCGCCGATTGGGTAGCCCCGTGAGGGCATCATAGAAGGCCAGGTGTTGAATGGCCTGCTCCGCCGCCTTGCGCTCGGTGATGTCATGCAGGGTCGCCACGTAATGCGTGACTCCGTCCCCGTCGCCCCGGATGGCCGTGATACCGAGCCACTCGGGATAGATCTCGCCGCTCTTGCGCCGGTTCCAGATCTCGCCCTTCCAGGAGCCGGAGTCTTGAATGCTCGCCCACATGGCGGCATAGAAGTCGGGGCCGTGGCGTCCGGATTTCAGCAGGCGCGGGGTCTTTCCGACCACATCCTCGCTCGCATAACCCGTCATCCGCGTGAAGGCTTGATTGACCCGCAGGATGACCTCGTGGGCATCCGTGACAATCACGCCTTCCTGGCTCTCGAAGACGCTGGCGGCAATCCGTAACTCCGTTTCGGCCAACTTACGCTCGGTGATATCCATATCGACACCGATCATGCGTTTCGGCGATCCATCCGGACGTCGCTCGATCAGGCGTCCCTGGTCGAGCACCCAGGTATAACGCCCGTCCCAACCCCGAACCCGATGCTCCACCTCGTAGAATGGCGTTTCGCCGCTGAAATGCCGCTCAAGCATGAGCCGCACGGCCGGCAGATCCTCGGGATGGACCAGGCTCTTCCACTCGGCGATCGCCAGGCCCGACGCCGGCTCTCGATCGCCCAGCATGGATTTCCAGCGACCCGAATACACAACCCGATCCGTTTCCAGATCCCAATCCCAAAGGCCCAGACCGCAACCTTCCGCCACGATGCGCCAGCGCATCTCATTGGCCTCGATCTCGCCCCGTTGCTTCTCGGCGACGAGACGCAGACAGACGTTTTCGCGCAAATAGGCCTCCATGCGCGTGACCATGATGATGAGAAACGCAAGAAACAGCAGAACGATCAAGCCCATGACCAAGGCCAGCGGATCTGGATCGAGGATGAAGCTGGCCGCCAGCGGGAACAGCGAGGGAACCACGAACAGCAGCGTGGACAGCCGATCGACCGCCAGGGCGGTGATCGCACCCGCGTTGATTCCGGCCAGACTGAAGGCGACGAACGCCTGATAAACCGGCTCCCCGGACCGCGAGAGAATGACCCCGGCCAGACCCCAGCTCAAGCCTCCGACGAGTGTCGCGAGCCGGAAAAATCGCAGCCACGTCAGTTCAGCGACGCGGCCCGGATGATGACGATAGGCGAGCACCAGGAAGATCCGCCCAACCAGGATGAGCGTGTGCATCACCAGCCAGGCGATCAGCCAGGGCGCGGGGAGCAGCCCCCAATGCACCACGACCAGAATCAAGGCCGCCAGCCCGCTCACACCGAGCACCGCCGGCGATCCGCCATAGAGGAATCGAAGTTTTTCGGCTCGCAGTTCCCTCGCGTTCACGGGAGTCGGATACCTCCTTGCTATCCCTGATTCGGATTTGGTTCGGCGCCCGAACCGCGACTGTTCCGATCGTGTCAATACAGAGCGCTCACGCCGTCAGCCGACCTCGGCCCCCGCCGGATCTATTCGCCTGTCAGGCCTGATGATGGTGGACCGCGTCCGGAAGGATGATATTGAGCTCCAGGATCTCGTGCGAGTCGCCCTGTTCGTAGTTCACGGAGACCGCGCTCATGTCCACGTCGACGTACTTGCGGATCACCGCCAGGATCTCCTGCTGGAGTTGGGGCAGATAGGATGGCTGATCGCGCGTGGCGCGATCATGGGCCACCAGGATCTGTAGCCGCTCCTTGGCCACATTCGCGCTGCCCTTGGGGCGCGAGGAGAGAAAATAATCGAGCAATCCCATGGTTCACCCTCTGAATAAGCGACTCAGAAAGCCTTTTTTCTCCGGATGCAGGAACCGGTGCGGCACCTCATCACCCAGGTAACGCGACACCATGTCGCTGTAGGCCTGCCCGGCGTCGCTCTCGCGGTCGAGAATGACTGGAATACCCGAGTTGGATGACGTCAGGACCGCTTTCGATTCCGGAACCACGCCCAGCAGCTTGAGCGACAGAATTTCCTGGACGTCCTCGACACTCAGCATTTCGCCGTTGACGACACGCAGCGGATCGTAACGGGTCAGGAGCAAATACTCGCGAATGGGCTCCTCGTTATTCTCGGCGCGCCGCGAGCGGCTGGAGAGAATGCCAAGCATGCGGTCGGAATCCCGAACCGAGGACACCTCCGGGTTGGTGACGACGATGGCGTCATCGGCAAAATACATCGCCATGGTGGCGCCATGCTCGATACCGGCGGGCGAGTCGCAGACGATGAAATCATGATTGTGCGACAGCTCGACCAGAACCTGCTCGACGCCCTCCTTCGTCAGGGCATCCTTATCGCGCGTCTGGGAGGCGGGAAGCACATAAAGATTGTCGCAGCGCTTGTCGCGGATCAACGCCTGATTGAGGTTGGCCTCTCCGTTGATGACATTGATGAAATCGTAGACGACGCGACGCTCGCAACCCATGATGAGATCCAGGTTGCGCAGCCCCACGTCGAAGTCAATGACCACGGTGCGCTTGCCTCGTTGAGCCAACCCCATGGCTAGCGCGGCGGACGTGGTCGTCTTGCCGACCCCACCCTTGCCCGAGGTAATCACGATAATTCTCGCCAAAGTCACACCCTCCTTAAAGGGATCTATTCCGTTTCCCGGCTCTGGAGACCGTCAAAGTTTCTCGATTCGCAGAATTTTCTGATCCAGGAAGATCTGGACCGGAACACCGCGCAGTTCAGTGGGAATGCCTTCGCTGACACGGTAGTGTCCAGCGATCGAAACCAACTCCGCCTGGAGGTCCTGGCAGAAAATGCGTGCCTCCAGATTACCATTCATCCCGGCCAGCGCGCGCCCGCGCAACGGCCCATAGACGTGGATATTGCCATCCGCCATCAACTCCGCGCCCGAACTGACGGCCGCGACGATCGACAGATCCCCACCCGAGGCATAAACCCGTTGCCCGGAGCGCACCGGCCTGTTGATCAGCATGAACCCCTGGCCAGGCCGCCGGGCTGGTGGCGCCGGCGTCGACGAGGCCGCCTCCCTGGGCGGAGTGGGCGAAACCTCCATGTCGATTTCCTTCGTCGACGTCTCGTTCGCGGACTTGCCCCGACGCACGTAGGACTCACGCAGGACCGCCAGTTCGAGCGCCTCCGCGGCGGCATTCTGCTCCCGGTTGCCGCCGCGCACACCGAAGGGAATCATTCCATAGCCACGCAGCAGGCCGACGAGCAGCGGAAATTCGATCGCGCCGACACCCGAGGGCAGATCGCTGAGATCGATCACGACTGGTGTATTGCGAAAGAAGTCGGGCGCCTTTTCAACCTTGGCCCCAAGCCGGGCCGCGACGGCCTCGACATTGGCATCGAGCAGCCGAATGATGGGCAGGGTAAAGCTCGCCGCCTTCAGTTCGAAGGATCTGGATCCATCTGGATCGGTTTTTCGGGGATTCGGATTCACTGCCATGTCGTTGAACTCGAGCGGCGACCGCTCTTGATCTCCTGATGTATTCGATTCACATCCAGCCTTCGACGATGTAAGACGGACGCCCGTCCGTCGTCCGATCATGCTAACGGTTGTTCTGACTTCATCAAAGCACCCCGGCCAGGACCGAGGGTCCGGTCCCCGTGACCAACCATGGATCCGGTCACCCCGGCGGCCAGCGCAAGGGGCGTCCGCCAAGCACATGCAGGTGGAGATGAAACACCGTTTGACCGGCTCCGGCGTTGCAATTGATGACGGTCCGGTATCCAGTCTCGGCGATCCCTTCCTGGGCCGCGACCCTGGCGGCGGCCAGCAGCAATTTTCCCAGCAACTCCGCATCCTCGGGACCCGCGTCATCGAGGGTCGGAATCGGCTTGCGCGGAATCACCAGCAAGTGCGTCGGCGCCTGGGGACTGAGATCCCGGAAGACAACCAAGTCCTCATCCTCGTGAACGATGTCCGCGGACAGCTCCCCCGAGGCGATCCGGCCGAAAATGGTGTCCGACATAGGCTCGTCACTCCCCCTGGTCATACTGACATTCAATGAATCCCCGACGGCCCACCGGCCGCTCAGAGGTCGCGGCGTCCGGCGAAGGCCAGCGCCAGGGTTCCACCGTCCACATACTCCAGCTCACCGCCCAACGGGACACCGTGGGCGATGCGCGTGATCTTGACCCCATGACGCGCGGCGCGATCACCGATGAAATGCGCCGTGGCGCCGCCCTCGACGGTGGGGCTGATCGCCAGGATCACCTCGCGGAGGCGCTCGTCCCGCAGCCGGGATTCCAGGGCCGCGAGCCCCAGTTCATCCGGACCGATGCCATCCAGGGGCGAGAGCCGCCCGCCCAGCACGAAATAACGTCCCCGGTAGTCGGTGGCCTGCTCGATGGCGACCACCTCCGACGGCTGCTCGACCACGCAGAGCAAGGCGTCATCGCGATTCGGATTGGCGCACAGCTCGCAGAGTTCGCTCTCGGTCAGCGTCCGGCAGCGTGAACAGCGCCCGATTCGGGTCATGGCGTCCGCCATGATGCGCGCGAGCCGCGAGCCACCGTCCCGATCCCGCTCCAGAAGATAAAAGGCAATGCGCTGCGCCGACTTGGGACCGACACCCGGCAGGCACCGCAGGGCATCGATCAACTGATTCAGCAGCGAGCGCTCACCCACGGCCGTCCGCGCCCCTAGAAGGGCAGCTTCATGCCGGGCGGCAAGGGGATCCCGGCGGTCAACTCGGTCATGTTTTCCTTGACCTTCTCCGCGATACGCTGGGTCGCCGCGTTGATGGCCGCAGTCAGCAGATCCTCCAGCATTTCCTTGTCGTCGCCCATGAGCGAGGGGTCGATCTCGACCCGCTTGACCTGGTGCTGACCGGTCATGGTCACCTTGACCAGGCCACCGCCGGCCTCGCCGACGACCTCTTCCTGAGCGAGGCGTGCCTGTGCCTGCTGCATCTCTTCCTGCATCTTCTGCGCCTGCTTGAGCAGACCACCGAGTCCGGCCTTCATATCGATCTACCTCTTGGTGATGATCCGAAACGCCCGGAATCCGGGCGCTCGTACTCGCATCGCCGCGACCCACGCGGGTCTGGCCATGCCTGAATTCGTCCCGTCGATCATTACGGCCCGACGTGGAAGTGGCCGCGCTAGTCCGCGGAACGGATGCTCCCCGGAACCCAATCGGCCTCGAGGCCCTCTTGCAGCGCGTGCGCGACCGGATCCTCCCGCATGGTATCCAGGGCGACCCGCTGCCGCTCATCGGCCTCACGGGAGCGGCGCTGCGCCAGGGTCTCCTGTCGGGGCCGATCGACCTGGATCTCCAGCTTGAGGGGTTCTCCGAGGGCCTGCTCCAGGGCGGCCTGCAGTCGCGACAGCGCGCTCGGGGCCCGCAAGTGCTCGGCGGCGGGATCCAGCGTGAGTGTGAGTCGTCCGTCGCCGTAGTGGGAAAAACCGCAGTTGTGGGCGAGTTGGCTGGCAATACCGCCAACCGTGAGACGCGCGGCGAGACGCGGCCAGTCGGCGGCGCTTTCGAGCACTGGAACGCCCGCGCGGGCTGGCGGCTCGGGCGGCGGACCGGTCCGGGCCTCTGGCCGAGCGGGGGCGCTCGGCTCATCGAGATCCAGACGCGCCGCGGCCAGCGCGCTGGCCGCCGGC
>NZ_NRRG01000054.1 GCF_016583575.1 Thiocystis violacea | reverse complement strand
GCTTCGGCGCCGAACGGCTCTGTGTCCTCGGATTCATGCTCGATGGACGACCGTTCAAGGTCGAGCATGACATGAGGCTCGTGCTGTATTAGCTAGGCGAGGCTATTCGTTTTGTACTGTACTGAGAGTTATCGCATTAATCATCCAGACATTTACTGGAACAAAAAGCATGTTGAGGTGTCTATATCGGAATACGACCATGAGATGATGAGGGTTGCCATGAAACCGAACTGGCTATCCGATGCGCGTTTAATCCCTGACGAGGTGATGAGTTATCTTTGAAAAATCGCGGTTCATGCGGTTGAGTAAAATCACTACAGTCCAGAAGACGTCATCAAGATTTTAGGTTTCAGTCGAAGCGTTATTTAGGATTGGCTGAAGCGTTATCAAAAAGATGGCTGGGCGGGTCTTGATGCCAAGAAAGCGCCGGGAACCTCGCCCATTGTGACCGAAGAGATGGATGCGTGGATGAAGCCGACCATTCTTAATTTAACCCCTGAAGATTTCGGTTACGACACGGCGCTGTGGACCTGCGATCTGTTGGCGGAGTGGCTTTCGCAGCGGTATGGTGTGGCTGTAATCGGCGCGACAGTCAATCATCATTTACATCGACTCGATTTAACCAATCAAAAGCCAAACTACGTGGCTCGCGAGCAAGAAGCAGCGGATGTCGAGCTGTTTGTCAAAGAGAAATTCCTAAAAATTCAGAGCTTTGCAGGAAAGCTCGGCGCGGATACTGGCTTTGAGGATGAGGCGGCCGTTGATCTACGCGACCATTCTGGAAAAACCTGGGATGAGCGTGGCGTCAGACCCGATGTTTATGTGACGGGTCAACGCGGCCGAATCAATATCCTCTCTGTTGTGACGGCCCAAGGGACGTTGGCGTGTGCGCCGTCGATCTGCCATGCTGAAACTCCTGTCGATGTGGAACAGAATGTCATCTTGCAGATTCGGCAGGGAGCCGGATAGATGTAATTGGCCGGACGCTTACCTTGTAACAATCTCGGGGCATGAAAAAGTCCGCTTGCGCGGGCTCTCGGGTCGCGGCGATCATGGCGTTCTCCGTATGCAGCTGCGACAGCTCCATCCCCTCCCCGTCACCTTCGGGGCGCCTGCGCCGTTGAGCGTGCTGGCATCGAACACCTTCACCCAGTGGCGCTGGGTCTGCTCGACCAGGCCCATCTCCTTGGCCACCGCGCCCACGCCCTTGCCATACGTCACCCAGGGCGATCACATGACCTTACGAATCAATGCCTTGCAGTTCACGATCAACTCCAGCCGTATCTCGTAAAGCATTGATCGATAAGCTGCATAAGCATTTTTTGATGCGATTGCTTTGATACGTCGCCCGCTTGATCGCCTGCTCCGCACTCGGGCGGATCGGTTGGGGTACGCACTAACCCACTGTCCCAGCGTTCGATTGAAGCGGATCAGGGGCGCGTCCGCCGTCGCTGAGCTTCGTCGCGTCGCTCACGAAGCCGAAGCCTCGGGACCGGACAGACTTGTTGGTTGAAGTTCGGCCCCGCTGTACTAGCGCGCCTGGGCATCGCCGATGAAGCGCGCGATGGCTAGGGCGGCGGCGTCCAGGGCCTGTTGCAAGTCGTCCGGACCCGGACCGGGCTCGGTCCCATCCTTGATGGATCCTTCGATCGCGGTGGCGATGCGCGCGACCTCCGCGAGCGCCAGCGAGCCGGCGGCCCCTTTGAGTCTGTGGGCTAGCGCGGCGGCTCCGGGTTGGTCTCCAGCCGCTAGCAGGGTTTCCATCTCCCGTCCCGCCTGGCCGTGGGCCTCGATGAAATGGCCCAGGATGCGTCGATAGGCCGCCTGATCGCGGAAGGTACGCCGGCCGCGCGCCAGGTCGAGAACAGGCGCGCTCGGTTCATGAGCCTTGATGCTGGCCGCCGGGGCGGGCGGTCGCGTCCGCGTCAGCCAGCTCAGAAGCGTCCCGTAGAGCGCATCCGGATCGACCGGCTTGGCGATGAAGTCGTCCATGCCCGCGGCCAGGCAGCGTTCGCGGTCCTCGGCGAAGGCGTTGGCCGTCATGGCCAGGATCGGTAGATCCCCGCCAACCGGCAGGGCGCGGATGGCGCGGGTCGCCGCCAGTCCGTCCATGCCCGGCATCTGCATGTCCATGAGGATCAGCGCATAGTCATTGGCGCGGGCCATGGCCAGGGCCTCGACGCCGTCGTTGGCGATCTCCACCACCAGCCCGACCGCGTCCAGGAGCCCCTTGCCCACCTCCTGATTGATGAAGTCGTCCTCGGCCATCAGTACACGGGTGCCGCGATAGCTCCGCGACAGGGCGCGTTCGGCATCGGACTCGAACTGAGCGGCCTCGGGTTCATGAGGCGCGACGCCCGCGAAGACCTGGCCCAGGATGTCGTGGACCGCCGAGGGCGTGACCGGCTTGATCAGGACGCTGGCGAACCCGGCCTCGCGCGCCTCGCCACGCAGCCCCGGATCATCGAAGGCCGTCACCAGTAGCAGGCGGACGGGTTGCGGCGCCAGGTGCAGCGCGGCGATGCGTCGCGCGGTCTCGATGCCGTCCAGCCCCGGCATGCGCCAGTCCAGCACGATGAGATCGAAGGGCTCGGCGCTCACCCGCAGCCGCTCCAGGGCGACCTCGCCGGACTCTAGGGCGAGCGTCTCCACGCCGCAGGCATGCAGCATGCCGCTCAGCACCTCGCGCGCCTCGGGCTGGTCGTCCACCACCAGCGCCCGGCGGCCCTGGAAGCTGGTGACCGGCCGCGCGCGCCGGCCGAAGGACGGATCCTTGCCAAGACGGGCGGTGAACCAGAAGGTGCTGCCTGTCCCGAGCTGGCTGTCGACGCCCACCTCGCCACCCATGAGCGCGGCGAGCCGCCGGTTGATGGCGAGCCCCAGCCCGGTGCCGCCATAGCGGCGGGTGGTGGAGCTGTCGGCCTGCTCGAAGGACTGGAAGAGACGACCCAGAGCCTCGGGCGCGATACCGATGCCACTATCCTGGATCTCGAAGCGGAAGAGCTGCTCTCGCGGACGATCCTCCAGCAGGCACGCCCGCAGCCGGATCGCCCCCTGGTCGGTGAACTTGACGGCGTTGCCCAGGAAGTTGAGCAGGATCTGGGTCAGCCGGGTCGGGTCGCCGCGCAGGCTCGGCCCCTCGCCGATCGCCGGATCGAGATCCACCACCAGCTCCAGCCCCTTTTCGTAGGCGCGCTCGCCGATCAGGGTGCAAACATTTCTCAGCAGGGCGGGTAAATCGAGCTCGGTCTCTTCCAGGACCAGTTTTCGCTCCTCGATCTTGGCCAGGTCCAGGATGTCGTTGATGAGCTGGAGCAAGTGCCGCGAGGCGCCGGCGATCTTGCCGAGCCGCTCGCGGAGACTGGGATCGGACGCCTCCTGCCGGAGCAGATAGGTCAGTCCCAGGATGGCGTTCATGGGGGTACGGATCTCGTGACTCATGTTGGCCAGGAAGGCGCTCTTGGCGTGGTTGGCCTGCTCCGCGGCCTCCTTGGCGGCGGCGAGAGCGGCCTCGGCGCGGCGGCGCATGACGATCCGCCAGATGTCCTCGGCGATGAGCTGGAGCTCGTGCTCGTCGGACTCGTCGTAATCGGTCGGCTTGTTGCCGACGCCGATCAGTGCCCGGACCCGGTCGTCCTCGACGATCGGTACGCCCAGGTGACGGATCAGATGGACGTGGCCCTCCGGATAGCCGCGCCGCTCGGGCAGACCCTGATAGTCGTTGTGGACCACCGGACGACGCTGGCGCGCCGCGTCCGCCCAGATTCCGGCGGCGGACATGGGGTAGTGGCTGTCGTGGACGGCCGTGCACTGGGTCAGCGTACCTTCCGACCAGGTGTAGAGCTCGAGGCTCTCCTGATCGGCGTTGACGAAGTGCAGAAAGCCGATCTCGCTCCCGGTCAGGCGCACCGCCTCGTCGATGCCGCGTTGCAGGAGCGCGCGCTCGTCCATGGTGTCGGCCTGCTGGCTCATCTCGAACATCGCCTTGAGCCGCAGGTCGCTGATCAGGAGTTGACGGTTCGCGGTCTCCAGCTCGGCGGTGCGCTCGGCCACCAGCTCTTCCAGGTGATGGCGGTGCGCGTCCAGCTCCGCGGCGAGGCGCTTGCGCTCGCTGATGTCCTGGAAGGTGCCGGTGAGGTAGCTCTCGCCCTCGCCATCTACCCGGCCAATGCAGCGCAGATCCGCCCAGAAGCGAGCGCCCGAGTCGGCGACGACCTCGCATTCCAGTGTGAAGGGCGTACCCGCCTCCCAGGATTCCTGGAGCCGCTGGCGGATCAGCGGCAGGTATTCCGGCGCGTAGTGCCGCAGACCCTCTTCCAGCGTGATCGGCGGGGCATCGACGGACCGGCCGAGCAAGCGGGAAACCTCCTCGGTCCACACCAGGGTACCGATGGACGGATTGGCCTTCCAGCCCCCTAGGCGGGCGATCGACTGGCTCTCCCGCAGGAACAGCATGGCCTCGTGGAAGGCGTTTTCCGCTCGCCGTTGCTCGGTGACGTCGTACCAGATGGCGGCGAAATAGCGCCGGTCGCGGATATCGAGGACGCGATTGGAGGCGCGCACATGGCGGATCTCGCCCTCTCGGGTGCGGTGGGTGACCTCGAAGATACCGCCGCCGTGCTCGATCAGCGCGTGCGCCTGCTCGGCCACCTGCCCCGAATCCCAATCCCCCTTGATGTCGTCGAGCGTCAGGTGGCCGAACGCCTCGCGCGTGTAGCCGAGTCCCCGGCAGGCCGCCTCGTTGAACTCGCTGAAACGCTGGGTCTCGGCGTCGATCAGCACGATGCCATCGGTCGCCTGGTTGACGATGGCGCTGTAGATCTCCTCGCGCTCCTGAAGGGCGCGCTGCTCGGCCTTGCGGTCGCTGATGTCGCGCGTGAGGCTGATGAAGACGTTGCGCCCGCCGATGCGCGCGCCGCGCACGCTGACCTCGGCATCGTAGAGGCTGCCGTCCTTGCGCCGGTGGCGGGTCTCGAAGGTGGCGTTGACCGCGAGCGGGTCGGCGAAGGCGCGGCGGATGTCGGCCTCGGTGAAATCCGCCTCCATGTCCCAGGAGGACAGACCGATGGCCTCCTCGGGCGCGTAGCCGAGCAGCTCGGCGAAGCGCGCGTTGATCTCGATGGTGCGGTGGTTTTCATCGAAGATGGCGATGCCGTCGCGCGAGTGCTCGATCAGCGCGCGCCGCCATTCAGCCTCGTTCGCCAGCGCCATCTGGCTGGCCTTCTCCGCCCCGATGTCACGCCAGACGCCGACGAAATAGTCCCGGCCGCGCAGACGCACGGCCTGGACGCTGACCTGGACATCGAACAGGCGGCCGTCCTTGCGACGATGCTGGCTCTCGAAGCGGATCTGCCCCGAGGTGGCGAGTACATGCGCCGCGCGCTCGCGCAGCCTGGCCGCGTCCCGGTCGCCCTGGATGTCGGCCAAAGTCATGCCGAGCAGCTCCTCGCGCGTGTAGCCCAGAAGCTCGCAGGCGGCGTCATTGATCTCGACGAAGCGCAGGGTCTCGGCGTCCGTCAGCTCGATGCCGTCGCCGGCCTGGTTGAAGATGAGGCTGTAGATTTCCTCGCGCTCGCGCAGTGCCTCCTGGGCCGCGCGTGCCTCGGTGATGTCACGCGCGATGCCCAGCACGCCGATGAGGCTTCCGTCGGCGGCCCGCATCGGCGACTTGATGGTCTCGAAGAGACCGCGATAGCCATCGGCGGCGAACTCCAGCCACTCCTCGTTGACACTGGGCCGGCCGGCCTCCGCCGCGGCGCGGTCATGGGCACGGAAGAACTCCGCCAGCTCGGCGGGTACGAAGTCGTTGTCGGTCTTGCCGACGATCCCGGTCTCGGGGGTGTCGTAGAGGCGCTCGAAGGCCGGGTTGCAGTTCAGATAGACGCCGTCCGGATCCTTCACCCAGACGAGATCCGGGATGGTGCCGATCAGCGTCTTGAGATGGGTGCGCACGCCTTCCAGGGCGTTCAGGGTCGTCTGCTGCTCGCTGATGTCGACGCCGACGCCGATCAGATGGGGCGTGCTCCCGATGAAGATGCGCCGTCCGGTCATGCGGTAAGGAATCTGGCGGCCGTCCGCCAGGAGCAGCCTCGCCTCGACCACGCCTTCGCCCTGCTCCAGGGTCTGGAGCACCGCGGCTTGCACCCGCGCCCGATCCTCCTCCACGAAGAAGTCGAACGCCGCCATTTCGCCAATCCGCTCATTGGGATAGCCGGTGATCTGGGCGATATTGCTCCAGCGCACCAAGCGGCCCTGGGCGTCGAACAGATAGAAGAGACCCGGCAGCACATCGATGAGTCCGGCCGAGAAACGCCGCTCGTCCCGCAAGGCGTCCTGCTGGTTGACCTGTTCCGTGATGTCGCGCGAGACCCCGATGAGCGCCGGCCGACCGTCCCAGTGCCCCATCACCACGCGGGTATCCACCAGAATCCGCTCGCCATTAGCCTTGAGCATCGGCAAGGGACAGCTCGCGCGGGTTCCGGCCAGCATCTCGCCCACCACGCGCTCGGCCTCCGCGCGCGCCTCGGGCGGATGCACGGCCCACACCGGCTCGCCGAGCAGACGCTCGCCATAGCCCAGGCCCGTCGCCACCGCCGGGTTGTAGTGCAGGATGCGACCGTCGAGGTCGAGGACGAAGAGGTAATCCGCGAGGGCCTCGAACAGCCCCGCCAGGTTCTGCCGCTGGCCGCTCGCCTCGACCTGGGCGAGCTGGTGCTCCAGCGCCTGGGTGAACTGACGCGCCAGGGTATCGAGGGTCGTCAGGGTCGTCTCGCCGACCGCGCCCGACTGCTTGCTCGCCAGGTTGAGACAGGCCAGCGGCTCGCCGCCGACGTGGATCGGCAGTACCACCACCGAGAGGATGCCCTCCTCGACCAGCACGGGCCGCTGCACCAGCGAGGCATCGGTGCAATGGTCCAGGGCCGGAAGGCAACCGCATTCCAGACGGCCGCGTCGGATCACCTCCGCCTGCGGAGAGTCGGCCGCCAGATGCGCGACCTGGGCGAAGAAGGTCTCGGAGAGACCCCGTTTGAGCACCAGCCGATAGCTCCCGTCCGGCTCGCGCCAATAGAGGCCGCCCCCATCCACCTCCGGCAGACGCATGGCACTGTCCAGGATGGCCTCCAGCAGGCGCTCCCGGTCCAACCCGGTCGCCACGAGGGTCGAGAACGCATGCACGGCATCCAGGCTCGCCGGCGACCGCGGAGAGGTTTCGCCCGTGGTTTCATTGGGGTGCGGTGAATCGATCGAAACGCTCATGCGAACTCACTGATGGCCTGCTGGATCTCTACGGCCGCGCCACGCCATGACGTGTGCGACTGGGTGCTTGGCGGCCCATCCTGGGCCGACCCGAGCTGGCCGAGACGACGACCTTGGCCCGAGTCGAACGGCGGCGATATCCCGCGAGGGCGGACACTATGGGAGCATACGCCGAAGCGATCGGATGGGATGTGATGCCCGCCACGGCCCGGCACTCTACCCCTTCCCGGCGCCTCGTCAATCGATGTCCATGCCGGCCGTTCGAACGCCGTCGAGATCCCATCGTTGCGATGACCGCGCGGCGATGGTGGCGCTGGTGAAGCCAAGGATCGGATGGTCGATCAGTATCCGCTGAAACACTGGAAAAGATAGGTCGCCCAGGCGGGATTCGGGCGTAAACTCCCGGCTCAAGATTGCCGTTCACATACTTGGGGGGATCCGATGCTGCTCCGCCATTCCCATACCTCGCCCTATGTCCGCAAGGTCACCGTGCTGCTGCACGAAACCGGTCTGTTCGATCAGGTCACAATCGAGACGATCGATGGCTGGTCCGAACCCGAGATCCTGACCGGCGAGAATCCGCTGTCGATGGTCCCGACCCTGGTGCTGGACGACGGCCAGACGCTCTTCGACAGTCCGGTGATCTGCGAGTACCTCGACCGCTGCCACATCGGTCGGCGCATGATCCCGGCCACCGGGGAGAGGCACTGGCGCGTGATGCGCGAGCAGGCGCTCGCCGATGGTGTGCTCGATAGCGCGATCCTGATCTTCATGGAGCTTTACAAACGACCGGAGGCGCTGCGCTGGGATTGGTGGCTCGATCTCAAGCGTCGCGCCATCCGGCGATCGCTCGATAGCCTGGAGCGCGATGCCGACGCCTTGCGGGAGCGCGTCGATCTCGGCACCATCGCGATCGCGGTCGCGCTGAGTTACCTCGATCTGCGCGGCGCCGTGGGCGAGTGGCGCGATGGGCGGCCGGCGCTGGCCGGGTGGCATGAGGGCTTCAACCGGCGTCCCTCGATGATCGCGACCACCCCACCGGCCTGAAGTTCGACACCCGCGCGATCCCCCGCCTTTACCCTGACTCCGGTCAATCCGGACGGCCCCTGGACATTGGGTTCCCATGGGATGGCTATGTTAATTTGGCGCCCGCTCAAACAGCCGAATAACAAGAGGCGTCGCCATGCGAGTGTTCCCTTTGAAGTCCTTGTCCGTCAGCCTGGGGTTGGTTCTGGCCCCCACGGTCGGTGCCTACGATCTCCCTGCCGTGAATCTGGGTTTCACCAGCTTTCTCGATGGCGCGCCGCCAGCGGGGCCAGGCTGGTACGCGCAGCAGTATTTCCAGTTCTATCGCGATGGCCGTCTCAAGGACGTGGATGGGGACGATATGCGCCTGCCCACCGGCCGGGGGCTGGAGAAGGCGGAGGTGGACGTCAACATCAGTCTGACCCAGCTCGTCTATCAGTCCGACCAGGAACTGGCTTTGGGTGGCAAGTGGGGCCTGAACCTGATGCTGCCCCTAGTCGATTTCGACCTGGATCCGGAGGACAATTTCGCGCTCTCGGCCAACGGTGCCAATCTCGGCGACCTCTTGATCGGACCCTACCTTCAATGGGATCCGATCATGGGTCCGAATGGCCCGACCTTCGTGCAGCGCGTCGAGCTTCAGATGCTGCTGCCGACCGGCGCCTATGACGCCGATGATGCCCTGAATCCCGGCAGCAACGTCTTCTCCTTCAATCCCTACTGGGCCGCGACCGCCTTCCTGGCGCCCAAGTGGACGCTCTCCTGGCGCCTGCACTATCTCTGGAACGCCGAGAACTCGGACCCCTTCGGCCCGCTTGGCGCGGATGACTCCCAAGCCGGGCAGGCCATCCATGTCAACTTCGCGAGCGCCTACGAGGTTCTGCCGAATCGCCTCAGACTGGGCATCAACGGCTATTACCTCAAGCAGTTCACCGAGAACAAGCTGGACGGACATGATCTGTCCGACACCAAGGAACAGGTGCTGGGCATCGGTCCGGGGCTGGTCTATCACTTCTCCCAGCACGATCACCTGTTCGCCAATGTCTATTGGGAAACCTGGGCGGAGAACCGCACGGAAGGCTCAAGGGTGAATCTGCGTTACGTGCATCATTTCCATTAGGACCGGGCCGCTTCAACCTCAAAAGAGCTGTCAGCTTCCAGCCGCCAGCGATTGGGAATCAGCCACTTGGCCATTGACCGAGACCGGCCAAGGCTCACCCATTGGGTGAAGCCTACAAGAAGCAAAAACCTCGATCATACAAAGGCTGGAGGCTGATCGCTGGCGGCTGGCGGCTCTTTCTAGGTTCAAGCGTCCTCGTGGATCAGGGGAACGCGCCGGCTCAGCCCGGTGAAGAGCTGATAGGCGATGGTGTCGCTCGCGAGGGCGACATCCGTGGCCGAAACCATCCCGCCCCAGAGTTCGACCGGATCGCCGACGCGCGCATCCGCCATTCCGGTTAGGTCGAGTGTGATCATGTCCATGGAGACCCGTCCGATGAGTCGCGTCAACCGACCCTTGACCGCGATCGGCGTACCGTCGCGCGCGTGGCGCGGGTAGCCATCGGCGTAGCCGATGGCGGCCACCCCGACGCGGGTCGGGCGATCACAGACGAAGCGCCCTCCGTATCCCACCGGCTCGCCCGCGGCCAGATCCCGAATCGAGATGATGGCGGATTCGAGCGTCATGGCCGGACGCAAGGTAACGGCTGGCGAAGCCGCGCCGATCAGCGGCGAGACGCCGTAGAGCATGATCCCAGGGCGGGTCCAATCTCCGTGCGACTCGGGCCAGGCGAGAATGCCGGCCGAGTTCGCGAGACTGCGGGGGATCGCCTGTCCCTCCAGCGCCCGAGCGAAGGTCGCGAGCTGGAGGCGCGTGTAGGGATGCTCGGGTTCGTCCGCGCGAGCGAAATGGGTCATGGCCGACAGCTCGCCCAGATGCGGACAGGCCGCCAGCGCGGACTGAACCTCGGCGACATCCGACGGCGCGAAGCCCACCCGATGCATGCCGGTGTCGACCTTGATCCAGCAGTCCAGCGGACGGGCTGGCCGTGCCGATAGAACCCAGGCCAGTTGCTCCCGGCCATGAACCACCATCGCCAGGCCGGCGCGATCCACCAGCGCGATCTCCTCGGGCGAGAAGACCCCTTCCAAAAGAAGGATCGGTCCACGGATGCCGGACTCGCGCAACTCCAGCGCCTCCTCGACACAGGCGACCGCGAAGCCATCGGCCTCGTCGGCCAGCGTCCGAGCCACGGCGACGGCTCCGTGACCGTAGGCATTGGCCTTGATCACGGCGAGCGCGCGCGCCGAGGGGGCCAACTCTTTGGCGAGGCGATAATTCTGGCGGATCGCCTCCAGATGGATACGGGCGCGGAGCGGGCGGGATGAGGAGTTCATGGATTCACTGTGGCATGCGTAATGGAGTTTGTCTTGGCCAGCCGGCGTAATCAGGAGATCGGCTCGACGGCTGACTTCAGAATTTAATCTAATGATTATATGGATCTTTTTTCTCGATCCGCTTGCTCGCGACGAGGCGATATCGGGTATATTGCACTGCAGCATGCACGCACGCCGGGGGGTCGAGGCCCGCCATCCCCGCGCGCCGAACGACAAGCCGATGACGCAACCGAAGTGGGTGGATTGAATGGCTCGGATCAAGCTCGAATTCCCGAACGCGGACGGACACACCCTGGTGGGTCTCCTGGAAACCCCGCCGGAGCGCGTCCCGATCGCGCGCTATGCCCTGTTCGCGCACTGTTTCACCTGTAGCAAGGACGTCGCCGCCACCAGCCGCATCAGTCGGGCGCTGGCCGCGCGCGGAATCGCGGTGCTGCGGTTCGATTTCACCGGACTGGGCAACAGCGACGGGGACTTCGCCAATACCAATTTTTCCTCGAATGTCCAGGATCTGCTGGCCGCCGCGCGCAAGCTGGAGCAGGACTTCGAGGCCCCGGCCCTGCTCGTCGGCCACAGCCTGGGCGGCGCGGCGGTGCTCGCCGCCGCGCCCCAATTGCCCTCGGTCGAGGCCGTGGTGACCATCGCCGCGCCAGCGACCGCAGCGCATGTGCAGCACCTCTTCAGCGGCGCGCGTGGGCAGTTGGAGGAGACCGGCGAGGCGGAGGTCAAGATCGGTCTGCGACGTTTCAAGATCCGCCAGCAATTGCTCGATGACCTGGAGCGCTACGCCTCCCCCGATCACATCCGTCACCTCGATCGTCCCCTCCTGGTCTTTCACTCGCCGCTCGACACCATCGTCGATATCGGCGAGGCGGCCAAGATCTATCAGGCCGCCAGGCACCCCAAGAGTTTCATCTCGCTCGACAAGGCCGACCACATGCTGAGCAATCGGGAGGACGCGGAGTACGTCGCCGAGACCCTGGTCGCCTGGGCGAGCCGCTATCTTGGACTGAACCGTCATGCCTTCGAGCCCAGCACCGGCACCGCTCCCAGGGTGCGGCCGGGCGAGGTGCTGGTGACCGAGATCGACACCCAGTTCCTGCGCGGTCTCTATACCGAGCGCCATCAATGGCTGGCCGACGAGCCCAAGTCGTTCGGCGGCTCGGAGCTGGGTCCGACCCCCTATGAGCTGCTGCTGATGGCGCTCGGGGCCTGCACCTCCATGACCCTGCGTCACTACGCCAAGCGCCAGGGGATGAGTCTGGACGACATCGAGGTGATCCTGAGCCATGAGCGCGTCCATGCCGAGGACTGCGTCGAATGCGGCCAGAAGCCGGTCAAGATCAGCCGTATCGTCCAGCGCCTGAACATCCACGGCAACCTCAATGCCCAGGAGCGCGAACGTCTGCTGGAGATCGCCGAGCGCTGCCCGGTCCATCGCACGCTCGATTCGACGCCCCGCATCGAGACCCGCTATGTGGAGGACGATCCACCGCGCTGAACCCCGAGCAGGATGGCTTTCCAGCGCCCCGCGCTCAGCGCCTCGCCGGTGCGTAGCGATACAGATGCCAGGCATGCAGCGGACGGCGGCAGGGCGCGCTCGCCACTTCCAGCAAGGATTCGCCCGCGCAGTCGAACAAGGTGCGCTGGATCCCGACCTCGAAGCCGGGGATCGCGGGCGGCGCGCCGAAGCGGGTCACCAGCCAGAACGGCCCGTCCATCGAATCCGGATCGAGTCTGGGCGCGATTCGACCCCGCAGGTACTCGGAGGGACGGCTGAGCCCCGGCCATTGACTGGTCTCCAGCTCGGGCCGATGGAAACGCAGCATGGCCGTGAGCTGGTAACGATCGGCATGGACCGGCGCGTCCAGTGTGGCGGCGATCTCGGCCAATTCATCGAACCCATGCGTCTCGCGCAGGATACGGTTCTGGCTGTCCGGGAGCGGTAGCGCGGCGGTCGCGGCATGGAAGGCGTAGAGACTCACCAGCAGAAGATTGCCGAGCGCCGCGCCCAGCGCCCAGTTCCAGGCCCGACGCAGCCAGAGCGCCAGCAGGGGCGCGGCGGCGAGCAGGTACATGGCCGGCCAGTTGGCCTCCACCTCGCTGACCAGGGCGACCAGGGCGAAGAACGCCAGGGGAAAGACCGCCGCCGCGATCAGCAGGGCGCGACCCGGAGCCGAGAGCGGATGCTCCGGCTTAGTCGCGGCCTCCTGGCGACCGCGCCCCAGCCAGGGCGCGAGCAGGATGGGCAGGGCGATCAGGCCCCAGAAACCGACCTGGGTGCCGAGATACGCCAGCAGGCTCGCGATTCGCTCGGCCGGCTCGCTGGGTCCGGAATGCTCGATCGCCGAGGCTTCCGGCGCGGCCAAGGCGCCCACATCGGTCGAGAATCCGTGCCCGAACTGGAAGCCCATGGTCAGCCAGTCGTTCTGAGCGTTCCAGAGGATGTTCGGGGCGAACACCAGTAGGGCCGCGAGGGCGCCCAGATAAGGCCAGCGGGTGCCGAGCGCGCGCCAGTCCGAGCGCAGGATGGCCCAGAGCAGGACCGGCCCGATCAGCACCATGGTGTACTTGCCAAGCAGCCCCAGTCCGATGGCCAGTCCGGCGGTGATCCAGCGCCGACGATCCACCGCGAGCGCGCGCTCGCCCTCGTGCAGGGCCAGCGCCCAGGCGAGCGCCAGCGCGCTGTCCGGGGTGGTGATGACGCCCCCGACCAGTCCGGGCAGGGTCGCGCCGGCCAGGATCAGCGCGAGCGCCTGATCCCTGACGGCGGTCAGCCCGCAGTTGCTATAGAAGCGGGCCAAGATCAACAGGGTCAGCAGCCCGGCCAGGAGGCCGCCGATCCTGGCCATGAAGACCGATCCAGGCTCCAGCCGGGTGCCGAGCCCGAGCAGCGCGACGCCGGGCGGATGATCGAAATAGCCCCAGGCGAGCGTCCTGGCCCAATCGAAATAGTAGGCTTCGTCCTGGGTCACCGGCATGAGGGCGGCGATCGCGAGACGCCAGGCGGTCAGGCCGACGATCAGGACCAGCATCAGTCGCCAATGCTGGGCGAGGCTGGGATTCTCCGAGCTGTGAATCATGGTGTTCCGCGGGAAGACAGGGTTGAAGTTGTCAGTTGTCAGTTGTCAGTTGTCAGGGAGCATTGATAAGCCCCTATTTTTAATCCTGTAAATCTTCAATAATCCTGTTAATCCCGTCCATTTCAGGCCCTTTTGGTTGGGTAGGGACGTTCCCGGAAATGGTCTAAGGCGCTCGCGGTCGGGCCGGTCGCGTTAGAATGCGCGACGCTCGCCCGGCCTCTTGGCGGCGGCCAGCGGCGATTCGCCTTCCTATTGTCCGACAGACCGACCCCAGGTTTCATCCGATGCACGATCAGCCGACCGTCCCCTCCCCCTGCCTACCGCCCGAACTCGCCGTGATCGTGCCCACCTACAAGGAGGTCGATTCGGTCGAGGAACTGGCGCGTCGCGTCGCGACGGTGCTCACGGGTATCGCCTGGGAGCTTATCTTCGTCGATGACGACTCGCCCGACGGAACCGCCGAACGGGTGCGCGAGCTGGCGCGGCGCGATCCGAGGATCCGTCTGCTCCAGCGCGTCGGTCGGCGCGGACTCTCCTCCGCCTGCATCGAGGGCATGCTGGCCACCTCCGCGCCCTATCTGGCGGTGATGGATGGCGACCTCCAGCACGACGAGACGCTGCTGCCCCGGATGCTTCAGACCATCCAGGAGGAGGATCTGGATATCGTCGTCGGCAGCCGCTATGTGGAAGGTGGCGATACCGGGACATGGAACGCGCGACGTCGGTCCATGAGCCGGCTGGCGACCCACATCGGTCAACGCTTGATCCGGGTCGATCTGCGCGATCCCATGAGCGGCTTCTTCCTGGTGCGCTCCAGCGTCATTCAAGGCTGCGTGCGGCGACTGAGCGGCGTCGGGTTCAAGATCCTGCTCGACATCCTCTCGGCCTCCGAGCGTCCACTGCGCTTTCGCGAATTGCCCTTCAGTTTTCGTGAGCGCCAGGCCGGAAACAGCAAACTCGACAACGCCGTGCTCTGGGAGTACCTGCTGATGTTGACCCAGAAGATCATCGGTCCGCTGATTCCGCTGCGCTTCATCGCCTTCTCGCTGATCGGCGGCCTGGGGGTCTTCGTCCACCTGGCGGTCTTGTGGCCGATCCTGCATGTTCTCGGCGAGGGCGCCTTCCTGGTCGGACAGACGGCGGCGACGCTGGTCGCCATGACCAGCAATTTCTTCCTCAACAACATCCTGACCTACCGCGACATGCGTCTGCGCGGGCGCCAACTGCTCTGGGGCTGGATGAGCTTCGTCCTGGCCTGTAGCCTGGGGGCGCTGGCCAATGTCGGCATCGCCAACCATCTGTTCCAGCAGGGGCATTCGGGCTGGTTCCTGTCCGCACTGGCGGGAGTTCTGGTCGGCGCGGTCTGGAATTACGCGGTGACCGCCGTCTATACCTGGAAACGGCCGAAGGCGGCCTGAGCCGATCGGCGCGCCCTCACCCGCCGGAGTAAACGATGACGCGGTTGCGCCCCTGACGCTTGGCGTCGTAGAGGGCGCGATCGGCGGCGCGGACCAGATCGATGGCCTCCTCGAAGCGATGCTCTCCGCCCATGTGCGAGGCGACCCCGATGGAATTGGTGACGCGAAACGGCGTGCCCGAATCCCCCTTGTGCTGGGTACTCTCGACCGCCCGGCGAAGCCGCTCGAAGACATGCCTGGCCTCTTCCAGTCCATGACCCGGCAGCAGAACCACGAACTCCTCGCCGCCGTAGCGCATGATGTAGTCGCGCTCGCGTAGATTTTTCTTGAGAACCGAGGCCACCCGTACCAGGACGGAATCGCCCGTCACATGGCCATGGGCGTCGTTCACCTCCTTGAAATGATCCAGGTCGATGAAGCCCATGGTGAGCGGCCAGGTGTTTTCCGTCGCGAGGGCGAATTCGAGTTCGAGGATATGGTCGAAATGGCGTCGGTTGTGCAGACCGGTCAGTGAATCGTGAATGGCGGCGCGCTGGAGCAGTTCGGCCGCCTCCTCCATTTCGATCACCTTCTGGTGGTGCTCGGCGGCTTGATGCATCAGTCGGAGATTGCGGGTGGCGAGCACCTCGCGCGCCTGGTCGAGCAGACCGGTCGCCATCTGGGGGGTGACGACCTCGATCTCGAAAAGCGCGCTCATCTCCGGCAGCGCCTGGAGTGCCCGGTCGACCAGGGACTCCATGGCCGCTTCCTCAAGGCCCAGCCAGCGCCGCGCCGAGCTGGCCGCGGCATCCAGGCCCGGCGCCCGCCCCTCGCTCAGGAAAAAGTCGGCCAATTGGCCCGCCACGGTCACGCAATGAACAGACGCTTTCAGTTCCTCGGGCAGCCGCGGATCATCCGGATCGTGGACCGCCTCGGCCGTCACCGCCAGACGCTCGGGCAGTTCCCAATGACGCATCAGCCAGGCCCCCGCCTCGCCGTGATCCGAACCCAGGGCCTGGCGCTCGAGCTCGATCAGACCGTCGTGGGTCTCGAAGCTCTCCAGCAGCGGGCCGTAGCGCTCCGGGAGCGAGGCGTGGAGCGCCAGGATGCCCAGATCCTGGAGCAGGGCCGCGAGATAGAGTTCGTCCAGCGAACCGAGACCCATCTCCTCGCCCAGCAGGCGGCTGATCAGGGCCGCGATGATCGAGCGCCGCCAGATATGATCCAGAGTCCGCCGATGGGACGCCTTGACGTGATAGACCTCGGAGAGGGTGAAGCTCAACGCCATCGTCATGGTCGAATTGAGCCCCAGAAGCATGACCGCCTGATGCAGATTGCTGGTGGTCCGTCGCTTGGCGTAGAGGGGTGAGTTGCAGACCCTCAGGATCCGGCTCGACAAGGCCGGATCGCGCGCCAGCACCCCGGCCAGGACACCGATATGAACATCGGGGTCGCGACCCATCTCCAGAATGCGCACGGCGACCCCCGGCAGGGTCGGCAAATTGGGACAGAACTGAAGGGCGTCGCGAATGGCGGGCGTCATGAGTACTCGGATCCTGTCTTGAAGAGAGGCTAGATGGCTTCGTCCTCATGGGGCCGTTCGCTCGCGCCGCCACAGGCGCCGACCATAGAGCACACGAGCCGCATGGGATGATACCCGCTAACAAAAACCATAGACAGGAGGGAGACGGCGATCCACGCGGATCGCCCTGGACCGCCTCTACTGTCCCGATGTCTCCACGAAGGTCACGACGAACACCACCGGCACGGCCTCGCTGATGCTCGCGAGGCCCGCGATCTCGCGGAGTTTCTCGACACCCTCGCTCAGTCCGAACTTGGAGGCATCGACGAGCAGCGGCTCGGTGGTCGCGACCATCAGGGTTCCGGCATCGAGCTTGGCCGCCATCATGGACAGGGGCATCGGCTGGGTCTGGCCATGGAGCGTCAGATTGGCCTCCGCCGCGATCCGGACGACCTCGCCGACCTCCAGCGCGCCGATGACCGCGGGATCGACCTTGGCCCGGATCTCGGCCATCTTGTAGTTGCTCGTCTCGAACAGGAACTCGCGCATGCGTTCGTTGCGGATCGGCACCAGGGTTTCGACGCTATCGAGCATCAGCGTGACCACCGCTAGGCCCTCGGCATCGATATGCCCACGCATCTCCTGGAAGCGGTTATTCTCGGCGACGTCCTTCGCCTTGATGGTGACGTAGGTGACGGCCGAACGGGCGGGGTCGAGATTCCAATCGGCGAGTACCGGAGTCGCGGCGAGCAGTCCGGTCAGCATGAGGGGTAAGATGGAATAGCGCATCACTCTCTCCTGAATCTGATTGACAGGCGGGCGGGGTCAGGAGGCGATGCGGCACCCGCTACACAGGCCCGGATGGCCACGCTGATCCACACCGGCAACTTGGAAGCGAAATTCTCGGATACAAGCCGCGCCTCGGCTTGTCAGCCGCTCGCGGAGACCTGATGCACGACATCCATATCCATCTTCCCCCATGGCTGGACCCCTTTCTGACCGCCCACGAGACGCGGACCTCCGACGATGCCCGGCGCATGAGCCTGGTGCTGGATCTGGCGCACGAGAATGTGCGCCTGGGTACGGGCGGACCCTTCGGCGCCGCCGTTTTCGAGACCCGGAGCGGTCGCCTGGTCGCGGCTGGGGTCAACCTGGTGGTCGCCTCGCACTGCTCGATCGCGCACGCGGAGATGGTGGCCATCGCCAGCGCCCAGCAGCGACTCGGACACTACAACCTGCGCGAGGCCGTGCCTGGAGGCTGCGTCCTCTTCAGCAGCGCGGAGCCTTGCGCCATGTGTCTGGGGGCGATTCCCTGGTCCGGGATCGACCGCCTCGTCTGCGCGGCCAGGGACGAGGACGCGCGGGCGGTCGGATTCGACGAGGGCCACAAGCCCCAGGACTGGATCGCCGGTTACGCCCGGCGCGGGATCCTCGTCACCTCCGATCTGATGCGCCTGGAAGCGGCGGGCCTCCTGCGCGATTACGCCGACAGCGGCGGCGAGATCTATGACCCCAGCGGAACCGACACCTTCAGCGATTGGAATCGGACTCCGCCGACAAAATGATCATGCGTTCCACGTCGGCGAGACGGATCTCGCTTCCGTCGAGGGTCTTGAAGACGCGCCCCTCGATGGAGCCGCGTCGGGACTCGTAGTTGGTGATCCGACCGGTATTGGCGTTGATGACACGCACCTGGACCCGTTCCTGATCGTGCCTCCAGACCTGAAACACATAGAGGCTGCTCCCCAGCGCCATGACGGCGATCAGGATCGAGGCCACGAGACGCACCGCGCCGATGGGCACCAGCGGCCGGGACGACTCCGATCCGCTCGCGGCGCGAAATCGCGCGCGGATGACGGCGTAGGCGCCGAGCAACACGGCCAGGGTCAGGAGAAGTTTTCCGATCATGGCATCACTCTATCACGGGCCAGTCAGCGAATCCGGCGCCGGACGCGCCGTCGAGAGTTGCGACGCCCTTCGCGCTGGCCTTAACATCCGATCCCTTGAATGAATCAGCCGCGCGGGTTCGCCGCCATGCCTCAGCCTTCGCTCGTCCTGGTTCTGGTGGCCACGCTCCTGCTCGCCGCCTGTAACGAGCCCGCGCCACCGACCCTGAGTCTCTATCGCGCGGTCGGGATCGGGGATCTGGACCAGGTCAAGCGACATCTTTACTGGGGCGCCGACGTCAACCAGCCGGATATCAATGGCGACTTCCCGCTGCATGTGGCCGCGCGACAGGGCAGCGTCAACATCTCTCGCGCGCTGATCGAGCATGGAGCCGCCCCCCTGGCGTTGGATGCCGCCGGCGCGACGCCGATGGAGGTCGCCCTGGCTACCGGCAAGACCCAGGTGGCGCAAATGCTGGTCGTCCGGGGCGTGCCCCTGGACCCCTGGGAGGCCCTGCTCGACCTGGCGCGCGCGGGTGTCTCGGATCGGGACACCTTCGAATTCCTGACTCGCCGGGGAGCGGATCTGAACCGAGCCGACACGCACGGGGACACACCGCTGCGGCTCGCCATCGCGGGGGGACATCTGGAAACGGTTCGCCGCCTGATCCTCATGGGGACGGATGTCAACCAGACCGACGCCGCCGGCCGCCGGCCCCTGGATCTGGCCCTGGAATGGTCCGAAGGCCGGCGGGACGCCCGCCCCAGGATCGTCGATTTACTCAAACGCCATGGGGCCAAAGGGGGGCGAGCGGATGAGACTCCGGGCCACTCCGGACCCATGACCCCACAACAGAGGACAGAGGAATGACCGAAAAGGTCGAAGACTTGACCGTCACCTATCTGGAAGACGGCATCGAAACCACCAAGGAACTGGACAAGGTCATCCTCTCCAAGGGGAGCTGGACCACAATCATCTTCCGCTACCAGGAATGGGATCGCGCCAAGGAGACCTATGGCGCGGACAAATACACCATCCGCCGCTATCAGAAGCGCAATGGCGAGTATCGCCAACAGTCCAAGTTCAACATCTCCAGCCGCGCCCAGGCCAAGTCGCTGATCGAGGCGCTGCAGGGGTGGCTGGACGCGGGCGAGGACTGATCGGGATGGCGGGCGGGCGCGCTCGCGACCCGCGTCCAGCCGAGCAGGACGTGGACGGCGAGTCGCTCTTCATCTCCGACCTGCACCTCTCGCCCGAGCGTCCGGCGACCCTCGGGCTGTTTCTCGACTTTCTCGCCGGCCGCGCGCGCGCGGCGCGGCGGCTCTACATCCTCGGCGACCTTTTCGACGCCTGGATCGGCGACGATGACGAGACACCGATGAACCTGAGGGTCCGCTCGGCCCTGCGCGCGCTGGTCGAATCCGGAACCCAGTGCGCCCTCATGCACGGCAATCGGGATTTTCTCATCGGCCGCGCCTTCCTGCGGGAGACCGGCTGCCGGCTTCTGGGCGACCCGACGCTCCTTCATTTCGACGGCGAACCAACCCTATTGATGCATGGCGACCGGCTCTGCACCGACGACCTCGCCTATCAGAAGTTCCGCCGCCGGGTCCGTAATCCGCTGGTGATCCGACTCTTCCTCTGGAAGTCGCTCGCCAGCCGCCGAGCCCTCGCGGCGGACTATCGACGCAAAAGCGCCGCCGCCAACTCGGATAAATCCAGCGAGATCATGGACGTGAGCCAGGACAGCGTCCGCGCGCATCTCGAACGCCACCGCGCCATTCACCTCATCCATGGTCACACGCACCGACCCGCCGATCACGAGATCGCCCTGGACGGCCGGATCGCGCGGCGCACCGTGCTCGCCGAATGGCATGAGCAAGCCGGCGAGGCCCTGTCACATTCGTCCCTCGGCTGGCATCGCGAGCCCATCCTGCCAACCCTCCCGGCCTCCTCCCATTCGAGCGCCTTGGACGGCCAATAGATCCCCATTGATTCACCCTCAGCCCGCGCTCGGACGCCGCTGCTCGGGGCGCAGCCTGGGGGTGAAATAGATGTCGGCATCGTCCAGATCGACCGAGTTTCCGTCCTGGTCGACGAGCGGTTGCTCGTAGTCCTTCCAGCCGCGCAATCCGGTCTGGAGCGAGACGACATCCGAGTAACCCAGAACATTCATGGAATGCGCGGCCAGGACGCTGCGATAACCCGAGCGACAGACCACCACGATCTCCCGATCGCGCGCCTGGACCAGTTCGGGGACCGTCTCCTCGTAATCCCACTCGCAGGCGGATTCCAGAATGCCGCGCGGGACATTGATCGAGCCCGCGATGTGCATGGCCGCGAATTCATCGGGCTCGCGCACGTCGACGATCATGAGCTCGGGGTTCGCCTGGAGCCGCTCCTCCAGATCCCAGGGCAGGATCTCGCGGATATCGGTCAGACAATTCTTGATGAGTTGGAGAAAATTCTTCACGGATGGACAGGCTCCTCTTCAAAGACGCTAGACCGCCGAGATCTTGGTGCCGGGCGATGCTGGTCCGTGACCATAGCCCGAAGCGCCCTCGCCCGGCATTCAAAAAACGCATCCGGGGTCACTCCGGTCAGGCAACGCCCACCAGGCGGCCGTTCGACGACGCCACGGAAATCGCCTAATCCCGCGCCGACGCGCGCTCGCACAACCCCCGCTCGACTGCGATCACCGCCGCCTCCACCCGCGAATGCACCTCGAGCTTGCGCAGGATCGCCTTGACGTGGAGCTTCACGGTTCCGTCCGAAATCCCGAGCTGGCGGGCGATCGCCTTGTTGCTCTGGCCCTCGGCGAGGTGACAGAGAATCTCCTGCTCGCGCGGCGTGAGATCGGCCAGCCCGGTATCGACGCGGGCGAGCTTGACCTCGCCCTGAACGGCCTTGGCGAGCACGATGGCCAGCTCGGGCGCGACCACGGTTCGTCCCCGCACGATCTCACCCAGGGCGGCGATCAGGGCATCCGGCTCCATGTCCTTGAGCAGATAGCCTTGTGCCCCGCTCTGCAGCGACTCGACCACATCGCGCTCCTCGGCGCTGGTGGTCAACATGGCGATCGGCATGGACTGGCTGGCCCCGCGCAGTTGGCGCAGCAGTTCCAGACCGGTCAGCCCCGGCATGCGCATGTCGAGCAACACCACGTCGGGGGCGGTCCTGGCCACCATGTCGAGACCGGCGGTGGCGTCTCCCACGGCGACCACCTCGATACCCCGCCGCTCCAAAAGTTCCTGGAGGCCGAAGCGAAACAGGGCATGGTCATCGATCAGCAGCACGCGCATCAGAGCGTCTCCCGCGTCTGGCGTCCAGGACGCCGGTTGACATCGAAAAGAACCTCGACCCGGGTGCCCTCGCCCGGCTCGCTCTCGATCCGCAGCTCCGCGCCGATGCGTCGCGCGCGCTCCTCCATGATGGAAAGTCCGATCCGCTCGCCGGGGCTGGACCCGTCGGCCGGGGCGCTGAGACCGATGCCGTCGTCCTCGACCAAGAGAACGTGCCGACCGCCGCTCTCGCGCGTCAGCAGCACCCGCACCGTATGCGCTTGGGCATGCTTGCGGATGTTGGCGAGAGATTCCTGGACGATACGCAAGAGTTGCAGTTCCTCGGTCGCGGACAATTCAAAGGGGCGGCTGTCATTCTGGAAGAGTACATGGGCGCCAGTCTCGCGGCCGAGCCGCTGGGTGAGCTTCTCCAGCGCCGGCACCAGCCCGCGCCGGTCGAGCGGCGCGCGAAAGCTGGCGAGCAACTCGCGCAATTCGGTATGGGCCTCGTCGAGCCCGTTGCGGATGCGCGACAGGTCATTGCGCGCCTCGGTCGGAATCCGACTCTCGGCCAGCGAGTCATCCAGCATCCGGCACTGAAAACGCAGACTGGCGAGCGTCTGGGCCAGCGAGTCGTGCAACTCGTGCGCCAGGGCGTTGCGCTCCTCGACGATCGAGAGCCGGCGCGCCTCGGCGTCCGAGCGCTGCTTGGCGATCGCCACCCCCAGGTGATGGCCGACGGTGAAGAGCAGATCCATGATGTCCTCGCGCGCCTTCACCCCCGGCCGGTCGACGAAGATACTGTAGACCCCCAGCAGCTCATCGCGATGCTCCAGCGGAACCGTCACCACCTCCATCTCGGAACTGGCGAACATGCGCCGGCCGTAGATGCGCGCGCAATAGCGGGCATCGTTGTCGCAGAGGATATCGCCGGGGGCCAGCACGCTGCCGCACAGACAGAGATCCACCGGCGCCATGTCCTGCTCGCGCACCAGACCGTCGTCCAGACCGATGGAGCCGATCAGACGCCGGGTGCCGTCCGGCATCACCAGACGCACGGTCGCCGCGCGGCCGTTGATCATCTCCTTGAGCACCCGCAGGAAACGCAGCAGCAGTTCCTCGACGCTCTCGGTCTGATGGATGCCGGCGGCCACGTCATAGAGGATCTTGAGCGAGGCGGTCTTCTGGGCCAGCCGGCGGGTCTGGCGCGCGACCCGGTTGTCCATGTCCTCGTAGAGATCGGTCAGCTCATCGTTGAGACTACGGATGTCCTGGGAGATGCGCCCGAGTACGCCAGTCTCGTGCAGGGTCTCGCTGGCCCCCGGCTCGCCCTGGCAGACCTGGGTCAGGGAGTTCTCCAGGCGAACCAGGGGCCTTAGCAGTTGATCGCGCAGCCGCGTCCAGGCAATCACGGCGGCCAGCGAGCCGATCGCGAGCAGACCTAGACAGAGCCAGCGCGGCCAGATGACGGCTGGCCAGAGCCAATACAGCGGCAACAGGACCAAACCCGCCCCAAGCGCGAGGGCGATCGTCGATAGCGGTACTAGCAGATGGGCCGCGCGCAGGATCGCCCGAACGCGCGCCGCGTCCATGGACCCCTGAGGGGCGAGTTTGATCAGGGTGCCGGTCGCGTACATGGTGGGTGGATTGGCCTGGGTGGAGAACGTGGATTCTACCGCGAGACCGAGCGCGCGACGGCGCCCTGCTTGCCTGGGATTCAAGGGCGCGCCGATACAAGGCTATCTGGCTGGATGGAACTTGGACGGTGGCTGGCTGGTAATCTTCGACCGTGGCTCCGGTCAGCCGCCAATCGCCGAGTGCGTCACCAGCGAACACGCCAACCCACAGGGTCGGCGTGTTCAGGTGGTGCGTGCCCGAGAACCGCGCTCGGCTTCAGCCAAACAGCACATCGGGCTCCATGTCCTGACCGATCAGCGTCATTTGAGCCTCCCCATCCGTCGGCAGAAAACGATCCCTGTACTCGGGGCTGTTCATGATTCCCTGAATCTCGTCCACTGAATCGCCATCGGCAAGGATTCGGTCGAGCCAGTAAGCATAGCCAGACTCATCTGGCGCCCGATCGAGCAGTCCTAGATAGAGCAGATCCAGGCTGACCTCCGCGGTCGAGGCCGCCTGGTACTCCGCGGACTCGACGACTGCGAGCAGCGGCTCGGAGCGCGCGGCTCCGCCCGCCAAGGCGTCGGTCCACTCAGTCTGCTCCTCGGTGGTAGGATCGCGGCCGAGGGTGCTGCGATAAAGGGCCGTGACATAGGCGTCATTGCTCAACGAGGCATAGGTCTGTTGAAACTCCGCCGAGGCGGCAAAACCGCCCGCGATCGCCAGTCGATCATCACCCGCCATCGCTTTTTCCATCCAATAATTAAAGCCACAATAATCGGGCGACCGACCCAGGGCGGCTTCATAGAAGCGAGCGATGGTCGCGGAATTGGTCTGGAACTCTGGCGATTCCATGAAGGCGTCGACCATGCGGGCGGGTGTCGTGGTCTCTTGCTGAAGAGGCTCGCCCCAGTAGGCCAAACCACTCTCCTCGGCTTCCCGGCCCAGCAGATCCCGGTAGAGCTGGCGCACGAACAATTCGTCATTGCCAAGGATATCGTTATCCTTCACGAGTGGATCGAAACCGAGGTCGGCCTCGACCACATCGGTCATTCCATCGTCATCGCTATCGAGTCGGAAGGGGTCATAGGGACAGTCCGATGTCGCCAGAAACACGGGACCACCCGGATCGCTGATGGCGCCAGGCGTGGGATCGCTGTCCAGCGGGCCATTGTCTTGCAACACGAATTCGACGATCTGTTTGTCTCCCTCGCGGGTCAGCGTCATGGGCACGCTCACCCAATCGCCCTGGTTGTTCTGTTTGAGATAGCCATTGACGGGCAGATCGCCATCGACATAGAGACGGATGGTCTCGGTGCCGCCCGGCGTGGTGTTCTCGATGTCGAAGCTGAAGACGCCCAAGGGAAACTGGCTGCCCCGGAGCGACTCGGGCAGTTGGCTATCGGACGGCGGCGGGCTGACCTCCAGGTTGTCCTGACGACCGCCTCCGGTGTTTTCCAGCGTCACGTACCGAGGATCGCCATCGTCATCCGTCTCGCCGCTCTCGAAGGAGGTGACATCGTCCTGCTTGGTGTCGGGGATTCCGTCTCCATTGCCGTCTCCATTGCCCGCGCCGTCGGGATCAGGCACACCGCCTTCCTCGCCGCTGTCGATGCCGTCGTTGTCGTCATCGGAATCCAAATTGTCGTCCAGGCCATCCCCGTCGGTGTCGGTTCCAGCCTCCTCTGTATCATCCTGGCCATCGTTGTCGGAGTCGGTGTCCTCGTCGTCCGGCAGCCCGTCTCCGTCGGTATCCTCATCTCCTTCCTCGCCATCGGGAAGACCGTCACCGTCGGTATCGGTAGGTGGTGGCGGTGGTGGTTCGCCGCCTCCACCGCCGCCGCCTTCGCTGACATCGGTCACGGTGACCGTGAGGGTCTGGGCATCGGTCCCTCCCTGACCATCGTTGGCCTGAACGATCACCTCATAGCTGTTGTTGGTGCCGCTGTCGGTCGGGGACTCGAAATCGGGAGGGGCGAGGAAGGTGAGCACGCCCGAGGTCGGATTGATCGAGAATTTGGCCTGATCCGCACCGCCGCCGAGCGTATAGGTCGGCGCCTGACCGGCGTCGGGGTCGGTGGCGGTGACGGTGGTAACGGCGCTCTGGTTCTCAGCGACGTTGACGGTGGCGGTGGCGCCGCCACCGTTGCTGGTGATGCTGGGGACTTGATTCAGGGTCGCGGTGATGCCGTTATTCGTGAGATCGGCGATGGTTACGTTGGCATCGGCGCCGCGCATCCAATCCTCGGCGGCGGCGAGGTTGTAGAGGGTAGTGTCACTGGCGACGGTGCCAGCGGTGTTGAGTCGGGTGTTGACGCCGGTTTTGTCCGCGCCGCCGAGGGTGGCGCTGAACTGGGTAGCGGAGGTGATCTCGACATCCGTGTCGGTCGTCAGGGTGAAGGCCGCGCTGCTGCCGCCCGCGCCGGTGATCGTCAGCATCGAAAGATCGACATCGTTGTCGGCTCCGTCGTGCTTGACGAAGCCGGTGCCGGTCACGGTCAGGAGCCCGGTCACGCTGTTGTAGGTAGCGGAGGTGATGGTCGGGATGGGGACGTTGCTGACAGTGATGCCGTTGCCGGTCAGGTCGGCGACGACGACCGCGCTGTCGGCACCCGTGGCCCAGTCTTCCGCCGCCGCCAAATTGTAAGTGGTGCCGCCGGTGGATACGGCGCCGTTCTTGTTGAAGATCATCCCCACTGCGGCGCGGTCGGCGGCATTGAGGGTTACGGCGAAACTGGTGCCGCTGGTTACCTCGACACTGGCGCCGGAGAGCGGAACGGTCGCGCCGCTCTCGCCGGTGAGCGTCAGCTTGCTCAGGTCGATGTCGTTGGCGGCGCCATAATAGCGCAACAGGTTGGCGCCGGTGACCGTCAAGACGCCCGTGCTGGCGTCGTAGATGGCGCTGTCGAGCGTCGGCGCGGAGACGTTGCTCACCGTGATTGGATTGAGCGTCAAATCCGCCGGTGTGCTGGCGTAGCCGGGTGCCCAGCCGGTGGCGGCGGCGAGGTTGTAGGTTGCGCCGCTGGTGGAGGTCAGGCCGTTTTTGTTCAGCAGCATGATCAGGGCCATGTCGCTGGAGGCATTGAGCACAACGCTGAAGTGGCTGCTGTCGGTGATTTCCACGCCCGAGCCGGTCAGGGTGACGGTCTCGCCGCCCTCGCCGGTAACGGTCAGTTTGGACAGGTCGATGTCGTTGGTCGCGCCCGCATTGGCCGGGAAGTTGGTCCCGGTGACGACCAGGGTGCGATTACTGGCATCGTAGGTGGCCGAGGTGATGGTCGGCGCGACCGCCACGCTGATGCCGTTGCCGCTCGTATCGGCGATGTCCGGCGCCGGATCGGCCCCGGCCAGCCAGTTGTCGGCGGCGGCGAGGTTATAGGTGGTGCCCCCGCTGGACTGGGTTCCCAATTGATCGAGCAGGGCATCGACGCCGGTCTTGTCGGTGCCGCTCAGGGTCGCGCTGAACTGGGTGGCGGAGTCGATCTCGATATCGGTCGCAGTGGTCAGGGTAAAACTGCTGCTGCTGCCGCCGGTGAAGGTCAGGGTCGACAGATCGATGTCGTTGGCCGCGCCGAGTTTCTTGAAGAGGCCAGTGCCGGTGACCACCAGCGCGCCGGTCTCGCGGTTGTAGGTGGCGCTGGCGATTGTCGGGACGAGGACGTTGCTGACGGTCACGCCGTTGGTTGCGTCGGCGATGGCGATGGCGCTCTCGACGCCGGTCGCCCAGTCCTCGGCGGCGGCGAGGTTGTAGGTGGTGGCGTCGCTGCTTTGAGTGCCATCCTTGTGCAGCAGACCGCGCACGTTGAGCTGATCGGTCGCCGACAGCGTCAGGCTGAAGTGGCTGGCGTCGGTCCGCTCGACATCGGCGGTGTCGGTGAGGGTGTAGGTCGCGCCGCCCTCGCCGGTAAGGGTGAACAAACTGGCGTCGATGTCCAGGCCGCTCGCGTTGGCAACCAGATCGTTGCCAGTGACCGCAAGCACGCCCGTGGTCGCGTTGTAGGTGGCCGAGGCGATGGCGGGTTTGGCGGTGCCGGTGAGGGTGACGGTGGCCGTGTCCGAAACCGTTGCGCCATCGCTAACGCTGAGGTTGATCGTCCGCGCGCCCACCGTGATGCTGGCGGCGTCTTCCAGATAGGAGAGATTTTGGAGCAGGGTGCCGACCAGCGCGGGCGTGGCGGCGTCATTGAAGTCGATCAACAGCGCCGCGCCGTCTTGTCCGTTTTGAGTGGCATCAATAGTGCCAATGGCGGTGCCGCCGACGCTGACCGTTTCGTTCGCGACAATCGCGCCGTCGACACCGGCCGTGACCGTGGTGCCGTCGAAGGAGAAGTCGCCAGTGGCGACGGAACCGCTCGAATGCGCGGCCAGCACATAGCCCGCGTTGGCGAAGGTGACGTGATCGACATCGCTCACGCTTGCCGCCGCGCCGCTGTCGAGCTTGGTCGGAATGGCGGTGCCGAGAACGAAGCTTGCGCTATCGTTGTTCAGATTGGTTATCGTCGGCGCGTCATTCTGCGCCTGCACCGTCACCGTCACCGCGATACCCGGCGTACCCGTCGCGACCCCGCCATTGTCCGTGCCGCCGTTGTCGGTGATCTGGGTGATGGTCACCACGCGCGGGTTGGCCGTGCTCGGGTTCTGATCGCTGTTGCTGTAGGCGAAGCCGTTGACCAGCGTTTGCGCCAGAGCGGCGCTGATCCCCGCGACCTTGGTCAGGGTGACGGTCGCGGTGCCGCTGGCGACCGCGACGCTGTAGGTCATGCCGTTGGTTGTCGTGTTGCCCGAGGCGGCGTTGGTCAGATGGATGGTGCTGCCGTCGATGGCGAGGCTTTCCGTGGTGTCGGAGACCTGAGTCACGGTCAGCGTCAGACCGCTGACGGTCTGGCTGCTTTCGACCAGATTGATCGACGCGGAGCTGAACAGGGCGACCGCCGCGCCGTCCTCGGTGAAGGTCGGCGTCGCGCCGGTGGCGGTCAGCGTTGGGGCGTCGTTGACGGCCGCGACATTGACCGTGGTATCGGCATTGGCCGAAGTCCCGCCGTCGCCATCGGTCAGCACGAAGCGCACCGCGCGCGCGGCGGCGCTGGGGTCGGCGCTGTCGCTGTTCTGGTAGGTGATGTTCTGGATCAGCGCCTGCGCGGCGGTGGGCGTGGCGCTGGCACTGTTGAAAGTCACGACCAGATCGTTGGTGCCGGTGCCGCCGGTGAAGGTGCCGATGGTGGCGCCGCCATAGGTCACAGTGCTGCCCGAGACGCCGATCTGGCCCGCGTCGGTACCCTGATGGCGGATGGCGAGCACATCCTCGCCGCTGTCGCGATTGGCTGTGATCGCGACGGTCAGGGTGCCGGTGTTGAAGTCGGTCGAGTCGCTGTCGGTGACGGTCGCCGCCGTGCCCTGGTCGATGATCGCGGCGCTGTCGCCCTCGGTGTAACTCAGGGTATCGCTGGACAGGTTGGCGATGGCCGGCGCGGCATTGGGCGTCGCCGTGGTCACATCGACCTTGGTCACGGCGGTCTGATCGTTACCGGCCTGGTCGGTGGCGACGAAATAGACATCGTAGGCGGTGCTGGCGCTCAAGCCCGTGATGGCGGAGAAGCTGCTGTCGAAGCCGCCGCTGGTGGCGGCGGAATTGCCGGACTTGGGCGCGGCCCCGCCGCTATTGTCCAGACCCGCCTTGACATTCGCCACGCTGGGCGCTGTCGCGTCGTCGGCAACCACGACATAGTAGAGCGTGCCGGCTTCGTTCAGGCTGGCCGATGGGGTAAAGCCCTCGGTGTTGACACTGCCGGCGCCAGGCGCCGCGTCAAAGGTCGCTGCGGTGGTATCGACGGTGATCGACAGTCCGGTGGATGCGTCGCTGACATTGCCGGGCGCGTCGGTGGCCTTGGCGGTAATGGTATGGACGCCTTCGGAGAGGGAATCGACCGTAATAAACCAATTCCCGACGACATTGGCCGCCCCCATACCGATCAGCGTGAAGCCCTCGTATAAGCTGACCGTGCTGTTGACTTCCGCCGTGCCGAGGAAAGTGGGCGTGGTGTCGTTGGTAATGTTGTCTGTGTCGGAACTGCCGCTGTCTGTAGCGGCTGTCATGTTCGGGGTAGATGGAGCAGCAGGCGCCGCGGTGTCGATGACGATGGCCGTGTTCTCGCCCAGCGAGTTGGCCGCGCCCAGCGCGGGCAGTGTCAGCGTGGCCGCCGCGCCGCCGGTGGTGGCGTTGATGGTGCTGCCGTTCAAGGCCAGCGCGGTGGTGGCGGTGTAGTCCAGATCGGCGCTGGTGTCGCCGGTTTGTACGGTGTAGGTGAAGGTCAGCTCAGCGTTTCCCGAGCCGGAGCTGTAGGTCGCGACGCGATCTGTCGTGCCGGTTTCGAGCAGAAGGGTTGGCGTGCCACTGGTAGTCGTTACCGTGACCGCCTCGGAAAAGGTCACCTGAATGCTGATGACGTCGTCGGCATTGTAGCTGCCGTTGGCGGTGGAGGTGACATTGGTGACGGCGGGGCCGGATGGGGCAGAAGATCCGCACAAATCAGGTCTATTACTATTTAGCTCTGCCAGATTAGCTTCTATACTTCCATAACCAAAAATTTGACCTCCATTAAGCGTAAACATGTGGCCATATGTAATGTCTCCGATATCAGCCCCATTTTGGTCATATATGTTGGGATAACTGGCAGTACATCCCAAACAATGCCCAATATCCTGCATCCCTGCCAGTGTAAACGGCAGTACCGTTTCAACAGTGCCGATTTGCCACTCCAGATCCCAGTCACCGCCAAGTAGCGTCGGTCCTGTTTTGTCGGTAGACGCGGCAATATCTACGCTCTCCCCGAGTATGGTTTTCAAATCATCGAGAAAGGTTTGTCCCGCTTCGCCATAGCCAACCGAACACCCATAAAGCATTAAATCGCCACCCTCTTTGAGCGCATCGGTGATGGCACTAAGATCGCCTGGTTGCGTTTGGAGCGTTGCATCGGTGACCAACTGCCCTCCCAGTTTCAACGCACCGCCCCAGCCGTGGGTAACGAGATGAACGGCATCAAGATTCGAGTACCCCGACAACGCTTGCGCCAAACCGCTTAATCCGCTCTCTCCGGGTTGCAGTACGATAAAAGGGGTATTGGGATCAATACCCGCCGTGAGTATCGCCATATCCGCCGCATCGACCGTCCAGTCGATAATGATGAGTTCGTTTGATAGCGTACTCATGATTGTTGTCCTTCTTCTTTTTCAGTCGTTGCGGGTTCGATTATTTTGGGTGCTTCGAGCGGAAACACCGAGGGGATATTCAGAATCTGGCGGTGTAAATTGGGATAGCTAAATCCGGGGGTAAAAGGACGCTCAATACCTGAAAGAAATGCCGTATCATAGAGTTCGGTAATTCCTTCGATAGTGAGCCAATGCACCATGTTGCTTGTGCGCAAATCGACGATCATCAGCCCGCACCGTTGCGCCACATGCAGATTTTCAAGTTTTTCTTTGATGTTGAGCCCCGACGCAAAGGTATTTTCACGCAGTTTCGATAATCCGATCACGGCAAAGTCGCCGACGATGGAGAGCCCCCGTGCGAATCCGGGGCAGTCGATCACAGGAACAAAGGTACCAACATCAGGATCGACATAACCAAATTCTCCCTCACCCGAGTTGAGCAACCACACCTTCCCATCATGCCAGCGGGGAGAATGGGGCATGGAGGAATGGCACTAAGATAAGTCTCTCGATTTTTAAAAACAAACAGTTACAACCGCTGATGCGGTTTGCGGAATCGGTGTCCTCAGCGCTGTTTCTTCGGGTGGCCATGGTTACGGACCTCTTCCTGTGC
>NZ_NRRG01000053.1 GCF_016583575.1 Thiocystis violacea | reverse complement strand
GGCTGGGTCATGCTGGTCTCTTTTAGGGTGTGTAATCAATTGTCTTCGTAGTGGGATCGTCCGTCCGGCCAGGGTTCCAAGCTCGAATCAACGCGCGCGACGCGGATGTCGTGCGGCATTCTTGTAGGGATGAAGGGGTTCTTGAGTCTCCGCGCTTTTTCCTGGCAACGAGAATTGATGACAGGCTTTCAGCTTCGGAGATTGGCTTCCTGCTTGGTCGGCAGGAGGTTGCTTAGTTTTAAGCTTTGGAGTTTGGAGGATGGGTTTCGCTTTGCTCTACCCATCCTACGAGGGGTTCCTTGGGTTCTTGGTCGGTCAGCAGGAGGTCGCGTAGGCGGGTGGCGCTGTGGGTCCAGGTGGGGGTGCTCAGGCCGTGGCTGGACGGCGCCTGATCCGCTCGCCAGGCGGCGAGCCAGGCGCGCAGGCTGTCGGCTAGCCGCGTGCCCTCGGGGTCGGGCTCGGCGTCGAAATACCAGGCGTGCGGGCCGGCGATCTCGCGGAAGACGGGGATGTCGCGGGCGATCAGGGGCAGGCCGTGATGGGCGGCTTCGATCAGCGGCAGGCCGAAGCCTTCGCCCTCGGCGGCGGCCAGCAGCGCGCTGGCGCGACGGTAGAGGGCGGCGAGGGTGGCGTCGTCGACGTCCTGGGGCCAGAACAGTCGGCGGTCGCGCTCCGGATGGGTGCGCAGCCAGTCGACAGAGGCGCGGATGGGCCGGCGCTCCGCCGGGGTGTCATTGGGCCAGCCTTCACGACCGACGACGATCAGGTTGAGATCGAGCCCATCGGCCCAGAGGCGCTCCAGGGCGGCGAAGACCTGGGCGTGCCCCTTGCGTGGCTCGATGGTGCCGACCATGAGCAGGCTGGGACGCGCGGCCAGGGCCGGCTCCAGGTTCGGGCCGAGGGCGGGATCCGCCGCCCCGAGCGGGAGAAAGTCGGCGCCGTTATGGGAGACGCGCAGAAGCGGTGGATCGGCGCCCTCCCCGTCTCCCCACCAGGCGGCCAGCTCCGCGGCGGTGGCCGAGGAGACGCAGACGCAGCCATCCGCGAGACGCGCGAGCGCGTCCAACCATTGGCGCACGAGCGGCGGCAGGTGGCCGGGAAACCACTGGGGGTGCGTGGCGGGCAGGATGTCGTGGACCATGAACCAGACGCGCACACCGAGTCGGCGCCAGCCGGCGATTTGTTCCTGGTGTTTAAGGATGGCGTGAGGCGCCCAGTCCAGCCCGAGGAAGAGATCTCCAGCGCACGGCAGGAGGGGTTCGGCCGGCAGCGCCTCCGGGGCCAGTCCATGGGCGCTCAGGACATAGTCCCAGGCGTGGCGGTAGCCGTCGCCGGCGGCGCGCACCGGCACGAGGCGCGCGGCGATGTCGGGATCGCGCAGCAGCGCCATCAGCAGGGCTTGGGTGACCCGCTCGATGCCGGTCACATGCGGGGCCTCGCGCAGGGCGGTGATGTCGAGATACCAGCGGCCGGGGCCGTCACGGGGCGCGAGCCGGGCGAGGGGTTCGAGCAGGGCGTCAAGTTCGGCGGGCGTCGCCGCGACGCCGGGCAGGCGGCCGAGTCGATCGATGAGCCGACGGTAGTCCGCCACCGGGCTCTGGCGCGCGCACCGCTCCAGCACGTCGCGATAGGCCGCGGCCACGGCCACCGGGTGATGGTGGCGAGCGATGTCCGCGCGCCCGCGCCGCGCCATTTCGGCGCGGCGGACGGGATCGGCGTGGAGCGCGGTAAGCGCCGCGCTGAGTTCGGCGGTCGAGCAGGCGTCCGCCAGCTGGTGGACGGTCTCGGTGGAAAAATCGGCCATGCTGCCGTGGGCGTTGAGCATGAGGGGCAGCCCATGGGCGAGACAGTCGAGCACGGTGCGCGAGGTCTCGCCGCGATCGAGCGCGCGCAACTGGACGGCGAGATCGGCGCCATCCAGCCAGTGGCGATAGTCGGCCGGGCTGATGAAGCCGGTCACCCGGATCGGCGCGCCCCGAGGGCGAGCAGGCAGGCGGGCTAGAATGCGCTGGCCGTAATCGCCATCGGCATTCTGACCGACGAAGACCAGGCGACAGTCGCGGCGCTCGCTCAGGGGGCTGGCGAGCCAGGCGTCGATCAGGTCCAGGTTGCGCTTGCTCGGCCCGAGATAGCCGAAGGCGCAGACGATGAAATCGGTCTCGGCCAGCCCGAGCGCGGCGCGCGCGGCGCTCCGGTCCGTGACTGGAACGGGGCGGCGCGGATGCGCGACCCAGTGGAAGCGCTCGACCAGCCCTGGGTCGAGCCAGTCACGCGCTAGGGCGGTGCCATGCGGGGAGTGGACGATCACGCCGGTGGCGGCGGCGAGCTGGTCGCGATTGGCCGGAAAGCGCCAGAGCGCCGCCTCGGCGCCCTGCTCGGCCAGCGTTCGCAGCGCCGGCCAGCCGTGGGCGGCGAACAAGGCTTGATTCAGGGCGAAAGGCTCGCCGCCGGCGAGCTGGCGCCAGCCGTGGAGGTGCCCGAGAAAGAAATCATGCAGGACGACGACGCCCGGATGCTCGTGCAGCAGCTCTGGCATGTGGGCGTGGAAATGGGAGTTGCCCAACTGATAGAGGATGCGGTCGAAGCGATGCGCGCTGGCGCGAAAGGCCGTCAGGCCGATGGTCGGGAAAACGGCGCTCAACCAGGGATCGGTGGTCGGATCGGCGGCGCTGACCAGGGTGATGCGGTAGTGACGGGCCAGCTCGGGCAGCAACTCGGCGCTGTAGTCGGCGATCCCGGAACGCTCGGGCGGCAGCGGCGAGAGGAAGGCGAGCGTCGGGCGCGAATCGACGGCTGGAGCGCGCGGGCGCGCGGAGCCGGCGACCAGGGCCGGCAGGGCTTGCAACAGCTCCTGGGCGCGATCGGCCGGGGTGGCGGTCGTGAAATGGCGCACGTCGGAGGCGGCCAGCAGCAGCCGGTCGACCAGCGCGCGGGCGGTTTCTGGCTCATCGACCCAGATGGCGGTGAGGCTTTTCAACCACTGCCAGTGGCGCGCCAGCGCGGGCCGCTGTTGCGTTTGCGCGTGTGGATCGGCGGCGGGAGACGGAACCAGGGGTCCGGTCGTGATCCAGGAGACACCCGCGACCAGCGGGGGCGGTTCGGGCGCCTGGGTGGCCGCTCCCATGCCGGGGGTCCAGACGATGTCCGGCGCCAGTTGGGCGATGGCCGCCGATTCGAGCAGTTCGCTGGCGACGGAGCGCGGTCCGGCGGGTGCTTGAGACTCCCGGCCCAGGGCTGGAGCCACATGCCTGCGCCAATGCGGCAGGAGACCCCGCCAGGCCGTGCGCGAGGAGTCGGGACGCGCGAGCGGCAGCCAGGCATGGATATCCAGGTCGGAGGCGGCGGCTATGAAGGCACGGACAAGGTCACTGGGCACCGGCTGGTAGCGGCAATCAATCAGGAGACGCATCACACAAGAATCCTTTGCGGCGGTCGTTCCGCCAGGTCAGTCGGCGCGGTGCGCGGCCGCATGGAGGGCGCGACGCAGGCGCTCGATTTGGGCCGGGGCGGCCGGCAATGGGGCCGCTTCGCCCAGCGGCGTGGCGCCTGGACGGGCGCCGGCCAGGAAGAGCCGGCGCAGACGCTCATGCAGGGATGGCGCCCAGCGCAGCAGGCGGAAACCGAGCGCGGCGGACCAGGGGCGGGTCAGGACATAGCGGATAACGGCGGCGAGCCCGGCATGGAACCGCTGACGCCATCCATGGCCCGCCCGTCTCAGAATGGAGCGCACCCGTTGGGGAAGCGTCGGGAGCGCACGCAAGGGGGCGGTCAGACGCCATGAGAGGCTGTGTCGCAGGAGTTGGACCAGGTCTTCGGCGGCGCCCGCCCGCGCCTCGGCGGATCGCCACTGCTCTTGCGCGGATTGCCGCTGGTCTTGCGCGGATCGCCACTGGTCTTGCGCGGATTGCAACTGTTGCCGATAGGCGCCCATCTCCGCCTCTAGGTGCTGGACGAGGACTTCGAGCTGCTCAATCTGGCCGTTCTTCTCGGCCAGGTTTTGCTCAAGTTCCTGGCTCCAGACCAGGAGCAGGGCGTATTGCTGCTCCATATGTTGCCCCTGGACAGCTTGCTCACGTTCCCAACGCAGCTCTCTTATGCAATCCGTATGGATATCCATGGCACGCTCCATTTCTCTCATCCACAAGGACTCGGCAGTCAAAGGTACCAAGCTAACTTCCTCTCCCGCCGACATTGCGGCGCCAAACCTTTCGAGCAAAAACCTGAAGCTCCACTGGTCACGGGGAAGCCCCCAAAGGGCCGCCGCGCACTCTCGATAGGGTGGAGGCAAGCCCCAGGGGCTCATAGCTGCGGAACGTAATGGCTCGGGACGAGATGCCTCTCCAATTAAGATCTCATGAACGAGGAGGAAGAATGCAAGATAAGGATCGCTAGGCCAGGCGCGATCGAACTGAGCGTGAGAGATAGAGCCATAATCCAACAAGACTACTGACTCAGATTCCTGGTCGTCATCCAATACCAACAGATTCCAAAGACGCAGGTCGCCGTGGTACAGACCGCTCTGCTCTAACAGAACGAGTTGCTCCAGGATCTGGCGTACCACGGACCGATGGTCAATCGTCGGCACTTGCCTTAACCGATCAAGCAACAAACTCCCCGGCAGATGCTCCCGCACAAGCCAGCCCTGGTGTTCATGCTCACCGAACGCTTGTAGAGCCGGGAGCCTAAGCCCGGCGGGCGGGTTTTCGAGGAAGGCCGCCTCACGAGCAAGCTCGCCTCGATTGTCGAGTGCGGGATCCGCATCGTAGCGAAAGATTTTTATGAAACGCTCGCCCGACCTGTAATAACGACGCGAGCCGCCGTAGTAGCCGCGAGCAAGTTCATGGGGATCGGTGAAATGGCTGTCGATGCGGCCTGCAAGCGGCGGAAGTAACCAATATTGGTTACTCGCTAAGAACATCGGCCGTTCAATACTGGAAAGATGAGTCGAGTGGCGGGCAATCTCATGAACGAAAGCAAAACCAGAAATGAGCGAATCCGGGGCCTCTGGCAAAGCTGGGGCCCAATAGAGCGGCTCGGAACCGAGCGCCAACTCCAAAATGAAGACTCCCCCACCCTGACCAGCTCGCGCAAGCCAGTCTCGGACCTGATCGGCGCCATGCGCATGGACGAGGTGATGCAGGACGCTCAACCCCAAGACTAAATCATAGGGTTTAGAGGCCATTGTCCGCAGTGCATCCTCGATCAGCCCCTCGCGAAAAGAAACCGCAAGAGTCGGCCGCTCGGCGGCCAGCGCCGAGCACAAGGCAATATTTTCTCGGAGATAATCGACGCCATCGACCAAGGCGCCGCGCTCAGCCAAGCGGAAACAGAAATAGCCCTGCGCGCATCCTAGATCCAAGACACGCAGTGGTCGCCCGTGCAGGGCGTGCAGCAGATCATGCACCATCAAGACGTGATCGAGACGATCGCTACAGGTGCGAGACACGCTGGACGACAACTCCGGGTGTCCATGGATCGGCTGATAAACCTCAGGAAGCGCCGCGACCAACTCGGCCAGTGTCGGTAATGTGTCAGTCATGCGATAGCCGCTCCCAGACATCGAATGTGCCACGCAAATCGGCGATCCCCCAAAATGGAACCGAGCGACCAACGGTGATGATCACGGAGTCGTAACGCCGTTCAAGCGGTATCAGCGTCCGCGCCGGATCGCCCGAGGACACGCCGAAGGAGACCAGGTAGTGTCCTTCGTTCAAGGCCAGAGACAGGGCGAAACGAAACACCAGGATGTCACCCGAGCACACGGCGATGACCGGCGCGCGTCCGCCCGAGGCGCTGAAGGCATTGGTGCCATAGAGAAAGATGCCCTCGATCGTCTTGATCAGGAGCCCTGGCATCACGGCCTCGCAATCGGCATCGAAACGCACCTTGAACAGGAACTCGGTTTCGGCGCCGCTTTCGATGCGGGGTGGATAGGGCTCGCCCTCGGCGACGATGCGGTAGTCGAGGATGACGGCGCCACCCTGGCCCCATCGATGCTCTTCCTTGCGATAACCGGGGCGGGTGTGGAACAGGTCACGCCCGTCCTCGCCCATGGTGGCCGGCGATTCGCCGTCGGTCGCTCGCGCGGGCCTGGCCGTGCCACTCGCCCGACCGAAGAGATCGTCGAGATAGAGGTTGGTGACATGGACTGGAGCGCCGTCCTCGACCAGACGCCCGTCTCGCAGCAGCAGGGCGCGATCGCAATGGGCGACCACGTCGGCTACCGAATGCGTCACCAGGATCAGGGCCATGCCCTGCTCGCGGTAACGGGCGATGCGCTCGAAACATTTGGCCTGGAAATGGGCATCGCCCACGGATAAGACCTCGTCCACGATCAGCAGATCCGGTTTGATGGCCGTGGCGGCGGCAAAGGCCACGCGCGCCTGCATGCCCGTCGAGTAGGTCCGCACCGGCTGGTCGAAATAGTCTCCGATGTCCGCGAAGGCGGCTATTCCCGGCAACGCCTGGTCGATCCGGGCACGGCCCATGCCCATGAGCTCGAGGACGTGACGAGCGTTGCGCCGACCGCTGAACTCTGGGTTGAACCCCATGCCAAGCTCGAGGATGGCGGCGACTCGCCCGGCGACCTGGATCGTGCCCTCGCTGGGCGGCAGCGTGCCGGTGATCATTTTGAGCAAGGTGCTCTTGCCGGCGCCATTGCGCCCGACGATGCCGAGCGACTCGCCGGCCGCGAGATCGAAACGGATGTGACGCAGCACCCAATGCTGTTCCAGCGGCTGAAAGGTGGCACCGAACCATCGGGCGATGCGATGCCATTCGGAGGCGTAGCGGTTGTAGGCCTTGCCGGCATCGTGAACGCGCAAAAGGTTCAAGGGTACGGACTCACCAAAGGGGAACTAGAGGACATCGACCATTTCGCTGCTGGCGCGACGGAAGGTGAAGAGCGCGAGCCCCAGGAGGGCGGCCACGGCCAAGGCCAGGATGACGATCAGGTCGAGGCGCGGAACCCGATCGAAAACCAGCACGTCCTGATAGGCGGTCACGAGCGGAAAGAGCGGATTATAGGACAAGAGTACCCGCAGCTGTGGCGGAAGAATCTCCGCCTGATACACGATCGGCGTCAGCCAGAATCCGAACTGGAGCGCGATGGGCACAACCTGGGCGATGTCACGCACAAAGACGTTCAGACATCCCAGGATGATCCCAAGCGCCAAGGCCATCCCCAGGGTAAGCAGAACCAGCGGGGGGAGCCAGATGATCTGCGCGCCCGGCCAATGCCCGATCAGACCGAAGATCAGGAAAATGGCGACGAGGAGCAACAGGTTGTCGATCAGGGCCACGCCGGCCACGATCAGGGGCAGGCTGATGCGCGGAAAGACGACCTTCTTGAGCAGATTGCCGTTATCGATGAAGAGCGTCAGGCTGCGGGTCAGAATATCGGTGAAAAGCGCCCAGGCGGCGATTCCGGCCGTGAGATAGATGGCATAGGCAAAGGGGGTGTCGATGCCCTGCATCCTGGCCGCCAGGACGGAGGACAACACCAGCGCATAGATAGCCACCATCGCCAGCGGATTCAGAATGATCCAGGCGGCACCGAGCCGGCTGCGGGAAAAACGCGCGAGGAAGACGTTGGCGATGGCCCCGGCGATGTAGGACCGAAACCGCCAGGCACTTGTGAAGAGACCGCTCAAACGCTCCATATCAAGACGAGGACAAGCTTGAATCCTAAAGATGGAGAGGCGGCACCGCCATCATTCGCGGCGCCGCCTCGACGGCGACCTAGCGGAAAGCGCTAAAAACGGGTGGCATATTCGTCGGAGACGAGGAAGCCATTGATCAACTCGAGTACGGAGCGTCCGGCCTCCAGTTCCTCGACCCAGAAATCAAAGCCACTTGTCTCGGGCGCGCGCCGCAGCATGCCGATGTACATCATGGTGACCTGCACCCAGCTATCGCTCCTGCCGCGGTATTCGGACGACTCGGAAAAACCAATCATCATTTCACCGCGCGTCACGCCATTTTCCAACTGGGCGATCCAGAAATCACGACCCGTGGTTTCCGGGGCTCGTCCGAGCACGTTCTGATATACCAGGTCCACGAACTCCGCGTCATCCAGCGCGCCATAGGTCGCGATGAATTCAGCCGATTCGGCGAAGGCCTGCGACATATCGCCGAGACCGGCCCCGGCCCGGAACTGCTGAATCCAGTAATTCAACCCGGCGTAGTCCGGTATGCGATCGAAATAGGCGAAATAGAGCCTGGCCAAGGGGGCGATGTTGTCCTGAAATTCAGCCGACCCGAAGAAGCTATCCACTACTTGGGCGCGGGTAACGGAACCGTTTTGCAGTAACGCGGACCAGTAGTTGATCCCAGCCGACTCTCCCGGCCGCCCGAGAAAGTCCAGGTATTGCTGAGCGGTAAAGTCATAGGGATCATCAAGAACTCCAGTTCCGCTCGTCGTCACGGCGATGGTGTTAGAGTATCCGCTAAAACCCGAGTCGTTGTAAGCGCGAACTCGATAGTAAAAGGTTGTATTCGGCCTATCATCCCATTTGACTTCGCTGCTGGTAAGATCACCCAGCTTTGTATCGAAGGACTCCCCCGGAAAACCGAAGCTGCTATTGGTTGAGACATCCAGCCAATAACCCGTGGCGCCGCTGACACTATTCCATCGGGCCGTGAAGCCCGAGCTGGTCACATCGGTCGCGGAAATCGCGACCGGCGCCGCTGGAGCGACAGCCGCGCCACCCGTGACCACGTATACGATATTCGAATAATCGCTCGCCCCGGAATCATTATAGGCTTGCACACGATAGAAATAACCGCTGCCGGGATTCAGACCGGACAATAGGGTGCTGGTCGCGTTACCCAGGTCTATCTCGATGTCGTCAAACCACCCCAGATCCTGGGGTTCATAGTGTTGCGTATAGTTCAAGCGGTAGCCCGTGGCGCCACTGACCGCGCTCCATCTGGCCATGAAGCTGGTGCTGGTAATGTCCGTCGCCGCAAGCGCCACGGGCACCGTCGGCAGCGTCGTGTTCACGGAGGCCCTGTAGGCGGCGACAATGTCGCCAGTCTCGCGCAGCAAACGCGCATTGTCTCCATTGTTCGCATCTCCGGCCGGCACTCCCTGATGGATCCTGAGAGGCGTCGAGAACAAGGGGGCTTCCTGGTAGTTATTACCGTGGCCATCATCGTTGTAGGCCATGATGGTGTGGTAGTCGGTTCCATTGGTACCGGTGAAGTACCAGCCCGCCGAATAAACCCCGTCAAGATCGGCGTTTGGACCAGGATCCGAGGTTTGGTACTTGGAGTGATGCGCGCCCAGATTGTGACCGACCTCGTGCGTCAGGGTGTGACTGATCGCGACCGAGCGGATGGCATTCACCGTGTGAGCATAGTTGGCATGACCAGACCAACTCGAAAGCAGATATCCCTGCCCGACGTAGCCGTAGTCATAACCATGATCGATCAGCATCGCGACCAGATCGGCACCATAGGTATCGCGGGCGGCCGCGACGGCGGCGAAGGCACCGCTCCCTGCCTGCAAGGCGCTCAGATCGGCCGACAAGGGCGTCGACAGACTGGATTTCGTCGTGTAATCGACCGACATGGAATGCACGAGCCGGAAGCTGATGGAGACACCCGTGTTCTGCATGGCCAGATTCATGCGGTTGACGACGTCCTGGGAAAAGGCCGCCATGCCACCGTTGGAGCCGACCCAGGTAGTCGCTGTCGTGTCATACACGAGCATGACATCGACCGTGGCGGCCTGAGCCGCGCGCCCCCAGGGCAGGATGGCGAATAAGAATAAGAGCGTGAATATTGAAAACCGCGACCTGGACAATCCGCTTCCGGAACGTTCCATGGCAAATCCCTCTCGATGGATTCTTGACAAAGGCATGGCTATCATCATCCCTGGCATCAATCCAGCGGAGGAATGAGAGGGGTGGAGTGAATCACGGCCGGCCTATTGCGAAGATCATATTCGGTGACCTGGCCAATACCCGTTTCGGTGTCTCCAGTGACACGATAAAGGTAAACGCCATTCGGATCGCTGAAGGTCATCAGATAGGTCTCTGGCGTGACCGTCAATGAGAAGGTGGACAGGTCGCTGTCTGGAAGATGCCCGTTGAGCGACAGGGTATTCGGGTCCGGGCGTGATTCGGAGGCCACGACGATCTCGACATAGGCGTCGGGAAAGAACTCGACCGCGAGCGATCTGGAAGCCAGCGATCCTGGGGCAAAGGACTGCCGCCCCGCGGCACCGGCCATGGGTAGGAGGCGATCGGTTCCCAGGATGACATCACCCGTCCGGGTCGCGAATGACTCGGCGGGGGCCTTGACCGAGCCCTCTGCTTTAAGTCCGGAACTCGGCGAACTGGCGCTTGAACGCAAGATATCCAGCATGGCGTCGCTTGCCGCTCCAAGACCCGGCAGTAGCATGGCCACCGCGAGGAACGCCGCCGCGTAACCGCCGCGCAAGATTGGCCGGGTATTTAGTGCCCCGCCTGGATTCATGGGCGTTCGCCCAGGATCAAATAGTCTTCCAGCTTGGGAGGAAGGCGAGCCGGAACTATCCGCCAAATCGATCGAACCATGAATCCAAAGCATTTTTCCAACCTCCAACTGTTGAGTGACGCATTCGGAAACCTCGGTCTGGAATGCGATATCCAGTGTACAACAGCGCTAAAAGGGTCCATCGGCTTTCAGATCGAAATCTGACGGGCTTCGCATTTCAGACGAACCTGTCGAGCCTCCAAGGACTCGACCAGGATCGACGGGCGAGGAGAATTCGCCAGATCACTCTTCCCTGAAGGCGCTAGACACGCGATCCGTGAGCGGGCGGATGAGATAGTCGAAGAAGGTGCGCTCGCCGGTTTTGATCATGGCATCGACGGGCATTCCGGCCTGGAGTACGCGCCCCTTGAGCTTGCTCATGCCCTCGGGGGTGACCTGGATGCGTGCCAGGTAATAGGGCTGATTGGTCGCCTGATCGACCAGACGATCGGCCGAGATCGTCAGGACTTGCCCAGGAATCACCGGGGTCGTCCGGGCGTTGAAGGCGCTCATGTGCAGGTCGGCTTCGAGCCCTGGAGCGACACGATCGATGTCGATCGGCTGGACGCGGGCCTCGATGATGAGCGATTCGCCCTCGGGAACGATGTCCAGGATGGGATCGCCTGGGCGAATGACGCCGCCGATGGTATGGACGCTGGTCCCGACGACCGCGCCGGCGGCTGGGGACTTGATCTCGGTGCGCTCCAGGGTCTTGCCCAGGGCGCGCATCCGCTCGCGCAGATCGGCGAGCTTGGTTTCCACGTCACGCAGTTCGGTGACGACTTCGCTGGTGAAGCGGCGCTTCAACTGGGCGGCCTGAATCTCGGCCTCGCCGATCTGGACGCGGGCGCTGGCGATATCCGATTGATGCTGGCCGCGCTCGCCCTCCAACTCGGCGGACAGACGCTCCCATTCGCGCAGCCGACTTTTGTCGCCGAGACCCTTGTCGAACAGCTTATGGAGTCCATCGAGTTCTTCCTGGTAGAGATCGATGCGCTTGGTCTTACTATCGGCGAGCGCTTCCAGACCGCGAATCTGCTCCTGGAGTTGCTCACTGCGCTGCTGAAGCACCTGCTGCTCGCCGCTCAGCGCCTTCTTGCGGGCCTGGAACACCCGCTGCTCACCGGTGATCGCCTCGCGGATGCGGGGGTCGTTGCCCTCGGCGAGGAGTTCGTCGGGAAACCCGATATCTTCCAGGTCGTCGCGCTCGGCCAGGAGCCGTGCCTCCTGGGCGCGGAGCGAGAGGAACTGTCCGCGGGCGATCTCGAGCTGGGCGCTGGCTTCGGTATCGTCCAGGCGAACCAGTACGTCGCCCTCGGCCACGCGGTCGCCCTCGCGGGCCAGGATTTCGCTGACGATACCGCCATCCAGATGTTTGACCGTTTTGCGCGCCGACTCGACGGCCACGACACCGGGAGCCACGGCGGCGCCATCGATCGGGGCCAGAAGCGACCAGAGAACGAAGCCGCCCAGCGCCACGATCAGGATCAGAAGTCCGGCGATGCGCTCGGGCTTGTCGCTGGTCGGGACGATGGCCTTGTCGGCTGGCTCGTCGACATGGCGGGGGATGACGGTGATATCCATCGTTGGCTTGGTGACCTGATTTGAGTGTGATTGAGCGTGGAGTCGTAGGATGGGACGCGCGAAGCGGGTTTCATCGTTCCAGGCGGCGCGATGGGTTTCGCGTCCGCCGGCGTCGGAGTTAGGGCTGTCGTGACGTGCCGGGCGGCTCTGCCCGTCCTGATCTTCAAGCCCAAGCCTCGGAGTCTTGAGGATGGGTTTCGCTTCGCTCTACCCATCCTACCCGGCGGCTTGGGATGGGAGGGTCGCGGTTGGGCGCGCGACGGCGGTTGGGCGGGCGAATTGCGCCAGCACCTGGTCGCGTGGGCCGAACATCTCCACCAGCCCCTCGCGCAGGACGAGGATCTTGTCCACCGAGTTCAACACGCTGGGACGGTGCGTGATGATGATGACGGTGGCGCCCTCGGCCTTGAGTTGGGCGATGGCCTTGACCAGCGCGGCCTCGCCCTGGTCGTCCAGGTTGGAGTTGGGCTCATCGAGCACCACCAGCACGGGCTTGCCGTAGATGGCGCGGGCCAACCCGATACGCTGGCGCTGACCGCCGGAGAGCACGGCTCCGGCGTCGCCGATGGGGGTGTCGTAGCCCTTGGGCAGACGCAGAATCATCTCGTGTACCTGGGCGCGCTGAGCGGCGGCCACCACCTGCTCCGGATCGACCTCGCCGAACCGGGCGATGTTCTCGCTCACGGTGCCGTCGAACAGTTCGATGTCCTGAGGCAGATAGCCGATGTGGGGGCCGAGTTCCTCACGGTTCCAGTGGCCGATATCGGCCCCGCTGAGGCGGACCTTGCCGGCGGCCACGGGCCAGACCCCAAGCAGGACGCGCGCCAGGGTTGACTTGCCGGCGGCGCTGGGTCCGATAACGCCGACGATCTCGCCAGCGGCGATCTCGAAGCGGATACCACGCAGCACCGGCACGTTCGAACCGGGGGGCGCGGCCAATACGCCATCCACCGTGAGCCGCCCATCGGGGGCCGGAAGGCTCATGAACTTTGGCCGCTCGGGGATCGCGATCAGGAGATCGTGCAGACGCTTGTAGGCCGAGCGCGCGGACAAGAAGCCCTTCCAACCGCCAATCAACTGATCCACCGGAGCCAGGGCGCGCCCGAGGATGATGGAACCGGCGATCATGATGCCTGGCGTGAATTCCTGCTGGATCACCAGATAGGCGCCCATGCCCAGAATGAGCGATTGCAGGGTAACGCGCAGAACCTTACTGGCGTTCGAGAGCAGCGCGGCGCGGTCGCTCGCGAGCGCCTGGAGCCGGAGCACCTCCCGGTGACGCGCGAACCAGCGTCCGTGCACGCGCTCCAGCATGCCCATGGCCTCGAGCGCCTCGGCATTGCGCAGATTGCCGCCGAGATAACCGCGCGCGGAAATGGCCAGCCCATTGGCCTTGCCGAGCGGCTGACGGGTGATGAGTTCGTTGGCGGTCGCCAGCGCGAACAGGAGAACCGCGCCACCGATCGCGAACCAGCCCAGCCAGGGGTGCATGAGGAAGAGCACGAAGATGTAGACCGGCATCCAGGGCACATCGAAGAAGGCGAAGAGGCCATTTCCGGTCAGGAATTGGCGCAGATTGGTGAGATCCTCGATCGGCTGCGCGCCCGCACCGCGCCCATCGCGCAGCTTGGCATCGAACATGGCGGTGAAGAGTCGGGGGTTCAGCAGCATGTCCAGCCGCGCGCTGACACGCACCAGGATGCGCGAACGCAGCACCTCCAGAAGCCCCATGACCGCGAACAGACCGACGACCAGGATGGTCAGCATGAGCAGGGTCGACTCGCTGCTGCTGGCCAGAACGCGATCGTAGACCTGCAACATGTAGATCGCCGGAACCAGCATCAGCAGGTTAATGAAAAGGCTGAAAAATCCGGCGAAGAGAAAGGAGTCGCGGCTGGCCTTGAGGGCCGAGCGCAATTCGTCGTCATGGCGATGATTTGATTTCACGAGTGTTCTGCCGGCTGTCTAGCGGGGTGTGAGGGTCAGCGGTCGAAGCTTGTCGAACAGGACGCCGCGGACGGAAAAGGCGGGACAGAGCCTGTCCTAACGAGACCGGGGCGCAAGGACCGGAGGCGACGGCCACCCAACGCCCTTCTGACTATTGGAGAAGGCCGCTGATTCTAGCCGAATACCGGCCCTGGGTCGAGAACTAGCCCGTCTCGGGCCGATCCCAGTTGAAATGAAGAACGTCCTCATCTCCCAGCACGAAGCCGCTCGCCGCCGGGGCGGGAGCGGGCACCGCCGCGCTGGCGGTCGCCAACTCGCCCAATCGCGGCAGATGCTGGATCGACAAGAGTTGGCAATAGGCGATCGGCAAGGCGGCGGCACGGCGCAGATCCAGAAAGGCCTCGTCGGATAGCTGATTGAGCGCGGCCTCGTCGATCTGGAAGAGTCCCTCGACCCGCCGCTCGCCCGTCGTTCCGCCGAGCGTGATCGGCCAGGTATGCACGAGTTCATGGCGCGCGAGCGCGGCACAGGCCTGGCTCGTCAGGACGCGGTTGCGTTCGATCTGCTGGAGAAACTCCAGGATCCGGCCAAGCCCCTCAGTCGGCTCGCCGGCGGCGGTGAAGAGTGGCTCGCCCTCGGGTCCGTCGACGACCAGGCCGCTGTCCTCGTCGACGCAGAGCACCAGGGTGTCGGCCTCCGTCCGGGCCAGACTGAAGGGATAACCACGCAGCCCGGAGGGCACATAAGGCCCGAGCCAGCGACCGTCGCGGGCGACGAATACATTCTTGTCCGGCTCCAGACCCATGAGGGCCACGGGCAGGGTCTGATCGCCCTGGCGAATGAAGGCCAGGGGCATGGCCATGGCCGCCTTGGGAATCTCGGCGGCCACGAGCGGGACCAGCGCCGATTGGCGAGCGAAGGCGTAGGACTGGAAGGGTTTCCAGTGCTTGGCGGCATGGCGCTCGCGCGAAACGGGGACGATTGTTGGCATGGCTGAACCTATCGCTGACTCCATTGGTTTTTGAACGCGCGGTACCACACAGCGTAGGGCCGAGCCAGCCACCATTTCAGGGGTACGCGCCCGTGATGACGCCGGACGACGTCGATGGCCTCGCGGTAATGCAGGTGGCGCTGGCTCTGGGTCTTGGTCTGGCCGTGCTCGCGATTGACGGCGACATGGGCCTCGACGAATTCGAGCGGGCCGCAGCTCTTGTGGAGCCGCCACCAAAGGTCGTAATCCATCGCCATGCGCAGACCGGGATCGAGTCCGCCGACGGACTCCCAGGCCGCGCGACGAATCAGGGTCGCGGGCTGAGAGATGAAGCAGAGGTTCGCGAACAACCGCTCGCTGAACGGGCGCGTCCAGGCCGGGCGCCGGGTGCCGGTGGCCTCGTCGTGATTCCAGGCGCAGCCGTAGGCCGCGGGGGCGGCGGGGGCGTCACGCAGGGCGCGCTGGAGGGTCTCCAGGGCGCCGGGCAACAGCCAGTCGTCGCTGTTGAGCCAGCCGACGAAGGGCGCGCGCCCCTGGGCGATGCCTTCGTTGATCGCCGCCGACTGTCCCTCGTCCGGGCGGCTGCGCCAGCCCGCCAGACGATCCGACCAGCGCTCGATGATCTCGATCGATCCGTCGGTGGAGCCGCCATCGAGCACGAAGACCTCCACTGGAAGCTCCTGCCGAAAGATCGAGGCGAGCGCCTCGTCGAGATAGCGCCCTTGATTCAGGGACGGGACGGCGATCGTGACGAGTGGATCCCTGCTCATGCCCGAACTTACTCGTGGTGATCTAAGGTTCGGAAGCCGTGCTTCTTGACCAGGTCGTCGCGCTCCGTGGCCTTGAGGTCTTCCCGGACCATTTCGCGGACCAGTTCCTCGAAGCTGGTTCTCGGCACCCAGCCGAGTTTCTCCTTGGCCTTGCTGGGATCGCCGAGCAGGGTCTCGACCTCGGTCGGACGAAAATAGCGCGGATCGACCCGCACCACGACCTGGCCGCGCGCGTCGGTTCCGGTTTCCTCGACACCCTGACCCGACCAGGCGATGGCCATCCCCAGTTCGGCCGCCGCCGCGTCGACGAAGTCGCGCACGCTGTACTGGACGCCGGTGGCGATCACGAAATCCTCCGGGTGATCCTGCTGGAGCATGAGCCATTGCATCTCGACGTAATCGCGGGCGTGACCCCAATCGCGCTTGGCGTCCAGGTTGCCGAGATAGAGACAGTCCTGCAGGCCGAGCTTGATGCGGGCGAGCGCGCGGGTGATCTTGCGGGTGACGAAGGTCTCGCCACGCAGCGGTGACTCGTGATTGAAGAGGATGCCGTTACAGGCATAGATACCGTAGGCCTCGCGGTAATTCACCGTGATCCAGTAGGCGTAGAGCTTGGCGACGGCATAGGGGCTGCGCGGGTAGAAGGGCGTCGTTTCGCTCTGTGGAATCTCCTGCACCAGACCGTAAAGCTCGGAGGTCGAGGCCTGATAGAAGCGGGTCTTCTTCTCCAGACCCAGGATGCGGATCGCCTCCAGAATGCGCAGCGCGCCCAGGGCGTCGGAATTGGCGGTGTATTCGGGCTCCTCGAAGGAGACCGCGACATGGCTTTGCGCGGCGAGGTTGTAGATCTCGTCCGGCTGGGTCTGCTGGATGATGCGGATCAGGCTGCTGGAGTCGGTCAGATCGCCGTGATGCAGGACGAAACGGCGGTCGGTTTCGTGCGGATCCTGATAGAGATGATCGATACGATCGGTATTGAACAGCGAGCTGCGCCGTTTGATGCCATGGACCAGATAGCCCTTATCGAGCAGCAACTCGGCGAGATAGGCCCCATCCTGCCCGGTGATACCCGTGACAAGGGCGACTTTGCGATCGGACATGGTCAGGCGGCTCCTTTGGGATCGGTGCGTGTCAATTGATTCAATTCAGCGATGGTCATTTCCTTGATCAACTCCTGGAAGGGGATGCCCGGAGACCATCCGAGCCGCGTCCTGGCCTTGGTGGCGTCGCCGAGCAGATGCAGCGGCTCGCTGGGGCGCAGGAAGTGCCGGTCGAATTTCACATAACCCGACCAGTCGAGATCGACGGCGGCGAAGGCGGCCTCGATGACCTGCTGCACGCTGTGGAGCTTGCCGGTGGCGAAGACATAGTCATCCGCCGTCTCCTGGTCGAGCGCCAGCCACATGCCCCGCACATAGTCGCGCGCATGTCCCCAATCGCGCAGGGCGCTGGTGTCGCCGAGGACGAGTTCCCGCTGCCGGCCCAGTTTGATCGCCGCCGCGGCATGGCAGATCTTGCGGGTAACGAAGTTCTCGCCGCGCCGGGGGGACTCGTGGTTGTAGAGGATGCCATTCACCGCGAAGAGGCCGTGACTTTCGCGGTAGACGCGCACCATCTGGGTCGCGAACGCCTTGGCGCAGCCGTAGGGGTTGATCGGCGCGATCGGGGTGTCCTCGGTCTGCGGGCTCTGGGCCGGGCGGCCGAAGATCTCGCTGGAGGTAGCATGGAAGAAGCGCGGCGGCTCGGGCAGATCGCGCAGGATCTCCAGCAGACGCAGGGTTCCCATGGCGGTGAATTCGCAGGTCGTCTCCGGGATCTCGAAGCTCAGTCCGACATGACTCTGTCCGGCGAGATGATACAGCTCGCTGGGTTGCACCCTGGAGAGGACGCGCCTGAGCGTGGTCGGGTCATCGAGGTCGGCGTAGTGAAGGAAGAGGCTCTGGTTGTAGACCTCGGGATCGGCGTAGAGATGCGCGAGACGACTGCGTTCGAGCGAACTGGTCCGTCGTACCGAGCCGTGAACCTCATAGCCCTTGGCCAGCAGAAGCTCGGTCAGATAGGAGCCGTCCTGCCCCGTGATTCCCGTGATGAAGGCTTTCTTTTTCAAACTCTCGACCCTTTGCTGTCGTTGATATTCCATTCGGTGCACGCGCCGCCCATGGCCTCAAGGAACAGAGCCCAATACTCCAGGGCCATGGCGCGCGCGTCGGAAAAATCCCTGGCGCGTCGCGGTCCGGCCTGGATGAGTCTGGAGCGGAGCACCTCGTCGCGCGTGAGTAAAAGCATCGCCTCGGCGATCTCTTCCGTCCGCACCGGATCGAACAGGTAGGCCGCGTCACCCGCGACCTCGGAGAGGGCGGCGGCACGGCTGGCGGCGACCGGAACCCCGACCGCCATGGCCTCGATCACCGGCAGACCGAAGCCCTCGTACAGGGATGGAAAGACGAGGCCGGCGGCTTGGGCGATCAGAGCGGCCAGTTCCGCGTCTTCCAGGTAGCCGGGAAAAGAGACGTGCCCGCCGAGATCGAGCCCCCTCGCCAAGGCGCGCAGTTGTTCCAGGCGCGTCCCTGGCGCGCCCGTGCAAACCAGCTTGATTCCGTCGGACAGGCCCGCCTCGCGCGCCATCCGGAAGGCGGCCAGGAGTCGCCCGTGGTTCTTGTGGGGCCAGAAATTGGCAGGATAGATCAGATAGCGACCGGACACGAGTCCGAGACGTTCGAGAATCCCGCTCTCCTGACCGATCCAGGCACTCAAGCGCCGCGCCATCCGCAGGTGAACGACCCGGATGCGCGCGGGATCGAGCCGCCCCTGGTCGATGGCGGTCGCGCGCGCGTGATCGGAGATCGCGACCACAAGGGACGCGCGACGACAGATCTCCTCGAAGGTTCGCGCGCGCAGCGCCCGATCCTCCGGTGAGAAGAAGTCGGGGAAGGCCAGATATTGCAGGTCATAGAGCGTGCACAGGGTCGGCAACCCCGGCTCCCAATAGGTGGGCGCGGTGAATGGACAGAACAGCAGATCGACGCCCAACTCGCCGAGCAGGCCCTTGGAACCGAGCCGCTTGAGCCTGGCGTTGACCTGGTAGGCCAGGTCGCTCAGGGCGCGTCTCGGGCGCGCGGGCACGAAGGGCAGCAGCCGGCCAGCCAGTCGGGCCAAACGCGGACGCAGCGCGTTGCCGACCAGCGCCCCGACGACCATTCGGCGATGCATGTTGGGGCGCTCCAACCGGGCCAGTTCGTCATGCGAGGCCGCTTGCGTCAGCAGGATGAACCGCGTGCCTGGGGCGATTTCGGCAAGGTGTTCCAGCAGCTCAAGAATGAAGATCCGCGCGCCGCCGTTTTCGCCCCCCGGCAAAAGTGGCGTGAGATCGACCGCGATCGTTCGAGGTGGCGTTGCAAGCGAGCTATGGGACATCATAAGCCTGGAGTGGCCGCGCAGGGCGTCGCGGGTAAGGACGTTAGCGGGAGCGAATCTCGTCCCGCCGTTATTCTACACTCCATGGCGCCTGTCGCTTCGGCCGTTCCCTCGCGTCGCGAGGTGGGACACCAATAAGGAGAAGACCATGACCCTGTCAGATGCGATGCCGCGATCCGCGCGGATGTGGAGACATCCCCGGCAATGGATGCAGGCCCCCCCTTCCCTACTCCAGTCCAAGAGCCGCGCCATGCCGGGAAAGACCCGCCTGGCCGCCTTGACGATCCTGCTGTTCTCCCTGGCCCCGACCCAGGCCGAGATCGTCGCGCCCTGCGCCGATAGCTGTCGCGTCGGCGACCTCGGTCAGGGGCGAAGCTGCCAGTTGTGGACGCCCGCCACCGACCGCTGGAGCCCCGGCCCCTGGGATCGGGCCGGTCAGACCCATAACCTGGCGCGTCTTCACACCGCCTGGCTGCATCGCTGGATGATGCCCGCCGGGGGCGTGATGGCCACCCAGTTCACGGACGAGACCCTGAGCGAGGTACTGGCCTACAGCGGCCGGCGCGATTCGGCGATCTGGACCGGAACCTATCTGGCCGCCGAGGCGCTGCGCTTCATGACCACGGGCGCGCCCGACGCGGACCGCGCCATGCGCGAGACGGTCGAGACGCTGCACCGCTGGTGGAACATCCCAGGCGATCCCGGCTATCTGGCGCGTTACGCGGCTCCGGCGGACAGCCCCGCGCCAATCCAGGCGATCCTGAGCGCGAGCGAGCCGGAGGTGCATCGCGACGTGTCTTACGAGGGCGCGCTCTGGCATTGGCGCGGCAATATCAGTCGCGATCAGTATCAGGGCGTGATGCTCGGCTATTCGCTCGCCTACGAGGCGACCCGCAGTCCGGCCATCCGCGAGTTCATCCGCCAGGATGTCGTCGAATTCATCGAACAACTCATGAGCAGCGAGAGCCGGGCAGTCAAGCTCAGCCTCAACGGCAACCCGCTGACGACCGATGTCCGCATCCCCTACGCGGTCTTCAGCGAAGCGGATGCTCCCAACGGAATCCCCACCCTGAGCCTCACGATCAGTCCGTTCGAGGCGGCGGGCGAAGGCGTACTCTTCTTCCTGCCCAACGCGGCCGACCTGGTGCGTCAGGTGCCCGGTTTCGGTTCCTTCCCCAACCTCTATCAGGCGACCGAGGCGATCCAGCTCGGCGCCATGTTCAACGTGGCGCTGCAAGTCACCGAGGGCGTGCCCGAGTATGCCGAGCGTCGCCAGGCGATCGCCGATCACTATGCCCGGCATGCCGACGAATGGCTGGACATCGCCGCGCGCTGGCGCAACACCAACCGCTGCGACGAGGGTTATTTCGGCCTCAACATCGGCTTCATGCCGCTCTATGGCTGGACCCGGCTGGAGACCGATCCGACGCGCAAGGGACGCTTGCAACGCGAGGTGTTACGCGACGCCATGTGGGCGGAGGTCAAGGACCATAAGAATGTCTTCTTCGCCTTCATCTACGCCTCCCAGGCGCCGGCCGAGGACGAGATTCGAACCGTGGTGGATGTCCACGCGGAACAGCTCGTCCGCTTCCCGTCCGCGCCCAACCTGGCCCTGCCGCGCGATCTTCGGGACGTCTATCCGCAGAGCGAATCCTGTCCCGGCATCTCGGCCGTGGCGGTGAACGTGGACGAGCGCGTCCCCAGCACCTTCGTCTGGGAGCGCCATCCCTGGAAGCTCCAGGATCCCGGCACGCCGAATCAGGTCTACGGCGGCGTCGACTATCTGATGGCCTACTGGATGGGACGCCATTACGGCTTCATCCTGGACGACGAGCCAGGAACCTGTCTGTTCTGGAAACGGGAGCCGTAGATACGCCTCGCGTATCCACGACTAGGCGCGAGGTGGCCGTCGGCCCGGTGGCTTGGCGCGGGTCGGTCCGGCGGCTGGGGGCTTCCTCGGTGTCGGGGCGCCGCGCCGTCCTTCCGGGGCGCCGCCGGTTCCGGCGGGCTGGAAGCTGGGCACCAGATGGCGTTTGCCGTTGCCGATGAGGTCGGCGCGGCCCATGTCCTTGAGCGTCTGGCGCAGCAGGGGCCAGTTCTCGGGGTCGTGATAGCGTAGAAACGCCTTGTGCAGCCGTCGCTGCTTGTGGGCGCGCACGATCGGAACCTGTTCCGAATCCCGTGTCACCTTCTTCAGCGGATTACGACCCGTGTGATACATGGCCGAGGCGAGCGCGAGCGGCGTCGGCAGAAACGACTGCACCTGATCCAGTCGAAAGCCGTTGCGCTTGAGCCAGACCGCCAGGTTGAGCATGTCCAGGTCGGTCGTTCCGGGATGCGCGGAGATGAAGTAGGGAATCAGATACTGCTCTTTTCCGGCCTCGCGGGTATAGCGGTCGAAGAGGCTCTTGAAGCGGTCGAAGGCGCCGATGCCGGGCTTCATCATCTTGCTCAGCGGTCCCGGCTCGGTGTGCTCGGGGGCGATCTTGAGATAACCGCCGACATGGTGGGTGACCAGTTCGCGGATATAGGCCGGGGAGCGCACGGCCAGGTCGTAGCGCAGCCCGCTGGCGATGAGGACACGCTTGATGCCGGGGATGGCGCGAGCCTTGCGGTAGAGCCGGATCAGCGGTTCGTGGTCGACGTTGAGGTTACGGCAGATGTCCGGGTAGACGCAGGAGAGACGCCGGCAGGCGGCCTCGATCTCGCGATCGCGACAGGCCATCTGCCACATGTTGGCGGTCGGACCGCCGAGGTCGGAGATGGTCCCGGTGAAGGCCGGCGCGCGGTCGCGCACGTCGGCGATCTCGCGCAGGATCGAGGACTCGGAGCGGTTCTGGATGATCCGGCCCTCGTGCTCGGTGATGGAGCAGAAGGTGCAGCCGCCGAAGCAGCCGCGCAGGATGATCACCGAGTGACGGATCATCTCCCAGGCCGGCAGCCGCGCCTCGCCATAGCTGGAATGGGGCCGGCGGGTGAAGGGCAGCTCGTGGATCCCGTCCAGCTCCGCGCTGGTCAGCGGGATGGGCGGCGGGTTGAGCCAGAGGTTGCGCGTCCCATGCGCCTGGACCAGGGCGCGGGCATTGCCGGGATTGGTCTCCAGATGAAAGACCCGCGAGGCATGGGCATAGAGCACCGGGTCGTCGCGCACCTGCTCGTAGGACGGCAGCCGGATCACGGTGGTCGCGCGATCGACGCGCGGCGCTGGACCGGCGACCGGCACGCCCTCGGCCCGACCCTCGCAGTTGGGGTCGGTCTCGTAGGGATCGTTATGGATGCTCAAGCGGCCCGGCGTGTCGAGCCGGCTGGAGTCGAGCGTCGTCCAGCCCTCGGGCCAGTCGCCGCGCATGAAGGCGGTCCCGCGCAGATCGCGGATCGCGGCGATCGGCTCCCCGCGCGCCAGTCGATGCGACAGCTCGACGATCGCCCGCTCGGCGTTACCGAAGATCAGCAGGTCCGCCTTGGAATCCACCAGCACCGAGCGGCGCACCGTCTCCGACCAGTAGTCGTAATGGGCGATGCGGCGCAGACTGGCCTCGATCCCGCCGATGACGATGGGAACCCCCTTGAACGCCTCGCGCGCCCGCTGGGCATAGACGGTCACCGAGCGATCCGGACGCCGTCCGGGCGCGGCGTCCGGGGTATAGGCATCGTCCGAGCGCGGCCGGCGGTCGGCGGTGTAACGGTTCACCATGGAATCCATGTTGCCCGCCGTGACGCCGAAGAAGAGATTCGGCCGCCCCAGACGCTGGAAATCCTCCACCGAGGTCCAGTCCGGCTGGACGATGAGACCAACCCGAAAGCCCTGCGCCTCCAGCAGACGGCCGATGACGGCCATGCCGAAGGATGGATGATCGACATAGGCGTCGCCGGTGACGATGAGGATGTCGCAGCTGTCCCAGCCGAGCAGGTCCATCTCGGCGCGCGACATGGGCAGCTCGGGCGCGGCGCCGAATTTGTAGGCCCAGTGCTTGCGGTAGGAGAAAATATCGGGGGCGGATTTCATCGATGAGAAAGCCAAACGGGACATAAAGCCGCATTGTAGCCTCATGACGAGGCTGGACCCGCGTGGCGGGATCAATGAGAATGCAGGCGCTCCGACCTGGCGTTGGCACGGCCGGTGACATTCGGTTTTCTGTTCAACCGGCCGGGTCGACCGATCTCAGGGTCGTCACGGGCGAGGATAACGACGTGGATTTGGCTACCCTGTTGGGATTGGTTGGCGCGGTTGGTGTCATGATCGGCGCCATCGTGCTCGGCGGCAATGTCGTGGTCTTTATCGATGTGCCGTCGATCGTCATCGTGATCGGTGGAACCACCTTCGTGGTGCTGTTTCGCACCACCTTCGCTCAGTTCCTCGGCAGCTTCAAGGTGGCGATGGGCGCCTTCCTGCACAAAAGCGTCGCCCCGACCGATCTGATCGAGGAGGCCGTGGCCCTGGCCAATGTCGCCCGCCGCGAGGGACTGCTGGCGCTGGAGGGCAAGCAGATCTCGCACCCCTTTCTACAGACGGGCATCGGTCTTTGCATCGACGGCCACCCCCCCGAGGTTGTCCAGAAGGTTCTGAGCAAGGACATCAACCTCACCATCCAGCGTCAGGAGGCCGGCTACGGTGTCTTCAAGGCCACGGCCGAGGTCGCGCCCGCCATGGGCATGATCGGGACGCTCATCGGTCTGGTGCAGATGCTGTCGAACATGTCCGATCCCAAGAGCATCGGTCCCGCCATGGCCGTGGCGCTTCTGACTACGCTCTATGGCGCGGTGATCGCCAATGCGGTAGCCACGCCCATCGCGGAAAAACTCAAACTCAGGAGTGGCGAGGAAAAGCTATCCAAGACACTGATTCTGGAATCCATTTCAGGGATTCAGGAAGGCTTGAATCCGCGCGTTCTGGAGCAGCTCCTCATGACTTATCTGCCGGAAAGCCAGAGACAGAGCTCGGGCAAGGACTGATGATCCTAACCGCCGCCGAACCGGGATAACGCCGTGGAACAGAACGAATGCGAGGAGACCGAATGTCCGCCACCCGGCGCGCCCGAATGGATCATGACCTTCGCCGACCTCATGTCGCTGATGATGTGTTTTTTCGTGCTGCTGCTGTCGTTTTCCGAAATGGACGTGCTGAAGTTCAAGCAGATCGCCGGCTCGATGAAGGTGGCCTTCGGCGTCCAGCGCGATATCAAGACGGCGATGGATTTGCCCATGGGCACCAGCATCATCGCCCAGGAATTCTCGCCCGCTCAGCCCCAGCCCACCCTGATCAACGAGATCCGGCAGGAGACCGCGAGCGAGACCGATCCTTTCCTGATGGTGAAGGATCCGGCGATCGAGGACGCCAAGGACAAGGCGGAGGAACTCAAGGAAGCCTTGAGCGAGGAGATTTCCGAGGGACTGCTGGAAATCAGCACCATCGACGATCAGGTCATCATCCGCATCCGCGAGAAGGGCTCCTTCCAATCGGCCTCCGCCCAGATCAATGCCGCGTTCCGCGCGGTGCTCACCAAGATCGCCGACGCGCTCAATCAGGTGCAAGGCAAGATCCTGATCGCCGGACACACCGATGACATTCCCATCCAGACCCGCGAGTTCGCGTCGAACTGGGTGCTCTCGGCCGCGCGCGCGGCGGCCGTGGCCCACACCATGGCCGAGATCGGCGGCATCGAACCAGAGCGGATCGAGATCCGCGCCTACGCGGAGAATCGCCCCCTGGAACCCAACACGACAACCGAGGGCCGCGCCACCAACCGGCGCGTGGAGATCATCGTGCTCGGCGAACGCAGTTCAAAGACCTTGCTTGAGAATGCGACCGATGGCGCCACGCCGCCGGAAGCACAGGAGCCGCCCCGGTGAATAAGGCCGAGTTGGACCGGATACAGGAACAGGCACGCGAGCAGGATCGACGGCGCTATTTCCGCATCGAGGATCGGGTGGGACTCCAACTCGAGGCGATCCGCCCGGAGGATGAGGCCAGCCTGATCGCGAGCATCGACGACCCCAGCGCGCGCGCCGGACTCTTCAACGAGCTGCGCGCCGTGCGCGATAAGCATCTGCCCGAGCGGCGAAGCCTGGAATACAAATTCCCCACCGTCGCGGCCTACGTCAAGGTGCTGGAGAAGCAGATCGAAATCCTGGCGCTGGCGATCGGCGACGGAGAGGGCTTCTCCGTGACGCCGGATACCCTGGTCAACCTCAGCGCCCAGGGCATGAGCCTGGATCAAGGAGAGATTTTCGCGCTCGATTCGCTCGTGGAGGCGCGCTTGACGCTATTTCCCGATCGCTGTCACATCCGGGCGATCGCCCGAGTCATCCGCTCGGATCAGGAATCCGCCGTCCGTCGAACCGCCCTGGACTTCGTTCATCTGCGCGATGCCGATCGCGAGGCCATCATTCGGCATGTACATATGTTGCAGCGTCTCCAGTTGCAGGCGATTGCCGAGGAGGCGCTCGACGCGGCCTACCCGGACCCGCGACCGGGCAAGGGTGCGGCCACGAAGCCCCGACTTAGAGACGATTGACCCGCCGTTCAGCCCCCGGCCATCCCAGGCGAATCGCGCGCCGACGGTATTCGCGCGCCTCGACCAGGTGCCCCTCGAATAATTGACCGTTGAGCCTGGCGATCAACGCCAGGCCCTCCTCGCGGGTCGCGGCGCGGGCCACCACGAAGTGATAGTCGCGGTTATCTCGATCGCGGCCCCTCTGGAAACGGAAGTCCGTCCGCAGCTCGATGCCCTGGAGAAAACCCACGAGATCGCCCAGGGTCGCCTGTCCGGGCAAATTACCGATGAACACCTCCACGCACCCTCTCCTAGTTCGCTGACGATGAGCGGTCAGTATTGACAGATTCACTACCCGAGACAAGGAGAACGAAGCGCCATCATGTGGACGAGCGACCACGCGGGCGCCCGCGAATCAGGACGAAGAAGAGCGGTACGAAGAGCACGCCCAGCAGCGTGGCGGCGAGCACACCCCCCAGCACCCCGGTCCCGATGGCGTTCTGTCCGCCCGAACCCGCGCCGGTGCCGATCGCCAGCGGCAAGACACCGAAGCCGAACGCCAGCGAGGTCATGACGATCGGGCGGATACGCATGCGCGCCGCCTGCAAGGCCGCGCTCACCGCGTCCTGGCCCTGCTCCTGAAGCGTCTTGGCGAACTCCACGATCAGGATCGCGTTCTTGGCCGAGAGCCCGATCGTCGCGAGCAGGCCCACCTGGAAATAGATGTCGCTCGGCAGCCCGCGACCGAGCGCCGCCGCGACGGCGCCGAGCACGCCGAGCGGCACCACCAGCATCACCGCGAAGGGCACCGACCAACTCTCGTAGAGCGCGGCCAGCGCCAGGAAGACGACCAGCGCCGAGAGCGCGTAGAGCGCCGGGGCCTGGGCGCCGGCGGCGCGCTCCTCGAAGGAGAGCCCGGTCCATTCCAGACCGATGCCGGGTGGCAGTTTGGCGACCAGATCCGCGACGACTTGCATGGCCTCGCCCGAGCTCAGGCCGGGGGCCGCCTGTCCCAGCACCTCCGCGGAGGGCAGACCGTTGTAGCGCTCCAGTCGCGGCGAGCCAAAGGTCCAATGGCCGGTGGCGAAGGCCGAGAAAGGGACCATGTCGCCATCGGCGTTGCGCACGTACCAGGCATCCAGATTCTCCGGCAGCATCCGGAAAGGCGCGTCGGCCTGGACATAGACCTTCTTGACCCGTCCCTCGTGGACGAAGTCGTCGATGTAGGCGCTGCCCCAGGCGACCGAGAGCGTCTGGTTGATGTCGTCGAGCGAGAGCCCGAGCGCGCCGGCCTTGGTGCGGTCGACCTCCACCTGATACTGGGGTTCGTCCTCGCGGCCATTGGGCCGCACGGCGACCAGGCTCGGGTTCTGCATCGCCATCCCGAGGAACTGCCCGCGCGCCGCCGCCATCGCCTCCTGCCCCAGACCGCCGCGATCCTGAAGCTGCACGTCCCAACCCGAGGCGGTGCCCAGCTCGATGACCGCCGGGGGTACGAAGGCGAAGACGCGCGCGTCGCGGATCCCGGCGAATGCCTTCATGGCGCGTCCGGCGATCGCCTTGACGTGAAGGTCGGGGCGTTGACGTTGCGACCAGTCCTTCAGACGAATGAAGCCGATCGCCATGTTCTGGCCCTGGCCGGAGAAGCTGAAGCCGGAGACCGTGATCAGCTCCTTGACCGCCTCCTGCTCCTGGTCCTGAAAGTGCCTCTCGACCTGTTTGAGCACCTCGATCGTGCGCTCGCGGGTCGCGCCCGAGGGCAGCACCGCCTGGATGATGAGGATGCCCTGATCCTCGTCGGGCAGGAAGGAGGTGGACATCCGCTCGTGCAACACCACCAGGCCGGCGACCAGCGCGACATAGACGACCAGGAACAGCCAGCGCCGCTTCAGGATGGCGCCCACGCTCCGGCCATAGAGACCGACGCTGCGCTCGAAGTTGCGGTTGAACCAGCCGAAGAAGCCGCGCCTGGGACCGTGCGCGATCGGCTTGAGCAGGGCCGCGGTCAGGGCCGGACTCAGGGTGAGCGCGACCACCACCGACAGCAGCATGGCCGAGACGATGGTGATGGAGAACTGACGATAGATGACCCCGGTCGAGCCGCCGAAGAAGGCCATGGGGATGAAGACCGCCGAGAGCACCAGGGCGATGCCGACCAGGGCGCTGGTGATCTGATCCATGGAGCGGCGCGTCGCCTCCTTCGCCGGGAGCCCTTCCTCGCGCATCACCCGCTCGACGTTCTCCACCACCACGATGGCGTCGTCGACCAGCAGGCCGATCGCCAGCACCATGGCGAACAGGGTCAGGGTATTGATGGAATAGCCGAAGGCCGCCAGCACGCCAAAGGTGCCGAGCAGCACGACGGGGACCGCGATGGTCGGGATCAGGGTCGCGCGGAAGTTCTGGAGAAAGAGATACATGACCAGGAACACCAGCAGCACCGCCTCGAACAGCGTCTTGATCACCTCGGTGATGGAGATGCGCACGAAGGGCGTGGTGTCGTAGGGGAAGACCGCCTCCATGCCGGGCGGGAAGAAGGCGGCCAGCTCGTCGAGCTCGCGTTTGACCGCGTCGGCGGTCTCCAGGGCGTTGGCCCCGGTCGCGAGCCGGATCGCCATGCCGGCGGCCGGGCGGCCATTGTGGCGCGCCGAGCGGCCATAGCTCTCGCTCGCCAGCTCGATGCGGGCGACATCGCGCAGATGCACCGTGGAGCCATCGGACTGGGTGCGCAGCCGGATCCCGCCGAATTCGTCCGGGCTGTTGAGCCGGCTCTGGACGTTGACGGTCGCGGTGAGCTGCTGGCCGGGGATCGCCGGAATGGCGCCCAACTGACCGGCCGAGACCTGGGCGTTCTCGGCCTCGACCGCGGCCACCACGTCGGCGGGGGTGAGCCCGTACTGGTTGAGCCGATTCGGATCGAGCCAGAGGCGCATCGCGTACTGCGACTCGAACAGCGTGATCTCGCCGACGCCCTCGACCCGACTGATGGAGTCCTTGACCAGACTGGCGACATAGTCCCCAAGGTCGGCGTTCGTCAGGGTTCCGTCGCGCGAGACGAAGGCGACCACCATCAGGAAGTTGCGCACCGATTTGGCGACCTGGATGCCCTGGCGCACCACGACCGAGGGCAGCAGGGCATTCGCCAGTTGCAGCTTGTTCTGCACCTGCATCTGCGCGATGTCGGGGTTGACGCCATTGTCGAAGGTCAGGGTGATGGTCGCCAGTCCGTTGGACTCGCTGGTCGCGGACATATAGCGCAGACCGTCGAGCCCGTTCATCTGCTGCTCGATGACCTGGGTCACCGAGTCCTCGACCGTCTGGGCCGAGGCGCCGGGATAGGTCGCCGTGATGGCGATCGCGGGCGGGGCGATGCTGGGATACTGCGACACCGGCAGCGCGCGGATGGACAGGATCCCCGCCAGCATGATGACGATGGCGATGACCCAGGCGAAGACAGGGCGGTCGATGAAGAAGCGGGCCATGGCGAGGTGCTCGGTGTCTGGTTCGGAGGTTCGATGGGTCGGGATCAGTCGGCTCGGGCCGTCGCGACGAAGCCCGGCTGGTCGCTGACATCGACCACTTGGGGCTTGTCGCCCGCGCGCACCTTCTGAAGACCCTCGACGATCAGCCGGTCGCCCGGGGCGAGTCCCTCGTCGACCAACCATTGATGGCCAATGGCGCGGTCGGTTTTCAGTGGCCGTTGCTCGACCTGGCCCTCCGCGTTCACCACTAGGGCGAACGGCTTGCCGCGCCGATCGCGCTGCACGCCCTGCTGCGGCGCCAGGATCGCCTCCTCGCGCACCCCCTCCTCCACCATCGCGCGCACGAACATGCCGGGCAAGAGGACATGGTCCGGGTTGGGAAAGGTCGCGCGCAGGGTGACCGCGCCGGTGCCCTCGTCGACGCTCACCTCGGAGAACCCCAGTCGGCCGTCGAGCGGATAGGCGCTCCCGTCCTCCAGGGTCAGCGTCACCTTCGGCTGATCGCCGTCGGGACGCCGTAGTTGGCCGTCCTCCAGCGCGCGGCGCAGACGCAGCAGCTGGGCGCTCGACTGGGTGAGGTCGACATAGATGGGATCGAGCTGCTGGACGGTCGCCAGCGCCATTTCTTGATTGGCGGTCACCAGGGCGCCCTGGGTCACGGCCGAGCGGCCGATGCGCCCGGAGATCGGCGAGGTCACGCGGGTGTACTCAAGATTGATGCGGGCGCTGGCCAGCTCGGCCTCGTCGACCGCCAGGCTGGCCGCCGCTTCCTTCAGCGCCGCCTCGGCGTCGTCGTAATCCTCTTGGCTCACCGCCTTGGCCTTGACCAGATTGGCATAGCGCTCGGCCTTGAGCCGCGCGCGTTCGAGCGTCGCGCGCGAGCGCGCCAGGGCCGCCTCGGCGCTGTCGTGGGTCGCCTGGTAGACCGCCGGGTCGATCTGGTAGAGCACCTGACCCACGGCGATCGGACCGCCTTCCTCGAATCGGCGCGCCTGGATGATGCCCCCGACCTGAGGCCGCACCTCGGCGATGCGATAGGAGGCCGTGCGCCCCGGAAGCTCGGTGGTCAGGGTCGCCGAGCGCGCCGTGACGGTCACGACGCCTACCTCGGCGGGCGGCCCGCCAGGACCGCCCGGTCCAGCGCCCGGACCGGAGGTCGACGATGACCGCTCGCAGCCGCCCAGCGAGAGCCCCGCGACAAGCAAGACCGCCGCGACAAGCGGGGGCAACGCAACAGCGGCTGACGGAGGGTTGATTTCGGGGTTCATGGACACCTCGGCGCGCAAGGATATTGACTGAACGTTCATTCTAGAATATTTATTCAATCTAAGCATCCCTGGCCGTACCGTCAAGAGGCAAGCGTTATGCTGGCGCGACCCGACAGCGGCGATCCCAAACCCGACGAATGGAGAGAGCCTATGTCGCAGCCACTTGACCCAGACCTGCCGCGCGCCCTGGCGCGGCGGCGGCAAATTCTGGACGCGGCCGCCACCTGCTTCGCGCGCGAGGGATTCCACGGCACCAGCATCGCCGAACTCTCCAAGACGGCCGGGATGAGTCCGGGGCACATCTACCACTTCTTCGAGAACAAGGAGGCGATCATCACGGCGCTGGTCGAGCGCAAGCTGGAGCAATCGCTGGAGATGGTCCAGCAGTTCGAGAATGCCGAGGACGTGTTTCAGGCGCTCATCGACCGGGTCGATATCGGTCTGACCGAGAAGACGGATCTGGACAACGCGGCCCTGGAGCTGGAGATCCTGGCCGAGGCGGCCCGCAACCCCAGGGTCGCCGCCAGCGTCCGCGCGGCCGACCGGGTCAAGCGCGAGCGGCTGATGGGGGTTCTGCGCCGCGCGCGCGGCCAGGACGGCGCGGCGGACGCGGCCGTGACCGAAATCATCATGGCCCTGTTCGACGGTCTCTCGGCGCGCGCCATCAACCATCCCGAGCTGGACCGGGAGGCCCTGCTGCCCTTGCTGCGCGAAGCGCTGCGTGTGTTCATCGAGGATTGGTGAGGCTGGGAAAGACTCCGGCCACCAGCGATGGAAGCCGCCCTCAGAGCTTGAACCGGGTCGCCTGATCCCTCAACTCGCCCGCCAGTTCCTCCAGACATTGGCCCGCCTGCCCGAGTTCGACCATGTTATCGCTCGAGTGCCGGGTCGCCTCGCTGATGGAGACGATGCCCCGAGCGATCTCGGTCGCGACCGCCGTCTGTTCCTCGGCGGCGCTGGCGATCTGACCCATGGTCGCGGAGATTCCCTCGACCGCCGCCGTGATCGACCCGAGCGCCTGCCCCGCCTTGCCGGCGGTCTCCATGGACGAGGCCGCGCCCTGCTGACTCCTGGTCATCTCCCCGGCCGCTCGCTGCGAACTCAACTGTAAGCGCTGAACCATTCCCTCGATCTCATGGGCGGACTGCTGGGTCCGGTGCGCCAGGGTGCGAACCTCGTCGGCGACGACGGCGAAACCCCGCCC
>NZ_NRRG01000052.1 GCF_016583575.1 Thiocystis violacea | reverse complement strand
TTCACGACCTCCGCCGAGAAGGTCGAGAAGGTGGTCAGGCCACCGAGAAAACCGGTGATGATGAACAGACGAACCTCCGGCGGCACCCCCGGATGACGCGCGAGCCAGCCGATCGCCAGTCCAATCAGCAGACCGCCCAAGAGATTGGCCGTCAATGTACCCAAGGGCAGCGTCGGAACAATGGAATTGAGCCGACTGCCCAGAACCCAGCGCAAGAGCGCACCCAAGCCGGCGCCCGTGAAAACCGCGACCGCGGACAGAAAACTCATGTCATCCTCCGGTCAACCAAGAGGTCGGCGATCGTGATCCAGCGCGGATCCTCCAGTGTTGAAAAATGCGTCATCATAAGGCGATTTCCGGGAAAGTCCGTACCGACCGAAAGCTCCGGAGCTGGACGGGATCAACAGGATTATTCAAGATTTACAGGATTAAAAACAGAGCCTTGCAAAGGCTGCCGGTAGTTTCTCAATAAGTCATGGCAGCCTTGGCGGCAGATATCCGTTAGAGTATCCCATCGCTTCCCCAATCGTTTCCCGTGAATCGTTCTGCCGTCATGCCCAGCCCGATCGCACTCCCTGACATCCCCGACGCGGAACGCACCCCGAGGATCGAGCCGTTGGTGGCGCTGATCGAAACGCTGGCCGAGAAGACCCAAAGGCAAGCGGAAACTATCCAACCGTTGCGCGATGAGGTCGCGGTGCTCAAGGGCGAGAAGGGCAAACGCGAGTCGATGGGCAAGCGGTCCAAGACGCCGGACTTGCCGATTCATGAGAATTGCCTGAAGGCCCCCTCCCAGGCGCCGCCGCCTGGCCCGTGTTTCAAGGGCTATCGCCACTTCGTTGTCCAGGATCTGCGGCACAGGCTGTGCCGTGAGTTATTGAGAACTTACGACATCCCGATCTAGACCCATGAGCTTTCTCGATAAGATCCGCGCCTGCAATGCCTGGGATCCGCGTGATTTCACGCCCTTCCTGCTCGACGGGGAACGTCTCGGCCTGCCGCGCCTGTCCTCCCTGGATCATTTCAGGCGCTGGCCGGAGCATTTCGAGATCACGGCCGAGGGCGTCATCTGGATCAACGCGCCCGATGATTTCGCCGGTCGCACCGCCGTTCTGGCGGGGGTGGTCCGGCATCTGGAGGCGGAGGGTGTCGTCAGCCATCTCCATGGCGAGCTCTATCCCGTAACCGCCGGCAACCGTGAGCAGGCCCGTTGTCTGATCGATCGGGCCTGCGCCCCCTTTTTCGGGATGCGGGCCTTCGGTCAGCACCTCAACGGTTTCGTGCGTACCGCGCGCGGGATCGAGATGTGGATCGGCCGACGCTCGGCGGACCGGCGGCTCTACCCTGGGTATCTGGACAATCTCGTCGCTGGCGGATTGCCGCACGGCCTGAGCCTGGAGGAAAATCTGCGCAAGGAGTGCGCGGAGGAGGCGGGTATGCCGGGCGCGCTGGCCGACCGGGCGGTCGCGGTCGGGGCCATCACCTATTGCCGTGATTCCGAGCGTGGACTCAAGCCCGATGTCATGTATTGCTACGACCTGGAGCTGCCGGAGGATTTCCAGCCGCGCGGCACCGATGGCGAGGTCGAGTCCTTCCATCGGCTGCCGGTGGAAGAGGTCCGCGAGATCGTGCGCGATACGGACGAGTTCAAGCTCAACTGCAATCTGGTGATCATCGATTTTCTCGTCAGGCATGGCCTGATCCCCCAGACGGATCCCGATTACCTGGAGATTCTTAGGGGCTTACGCTCCCCGCCATCCTGAAAACCGACTAAAACACTATTAAAATGCCGTACTGGACTGTCAGAATACGGCTTCGGCATATCGCACCCGCGGAAAAGGCATCATGAGTCCATCTCGAACCCCCATCCAAAGACGCCAGACCTCGCCCGTGACCGTTGGATCGGTCACCATCGGCGCTCTCTCACCGATCGTCGTCCAATCCATGACCAACACGGATACCGCCGATGTCGAGGCGACCGTGCGCCAGGTGGCCGAGCTGGCGCTCGCCGGCTCCGAGCTGGTGCGGATCACCGTGAACCATGAGTCGGCCGCCAAGGCGGTACCGGCGATCCGCGAGGCGCTCGATGCCCAGGGCTGCGATGTGCCTCTGGTGGGCGATTTCCATTTCAACGGTCATCGGCTGCTGACGGACTATCCGGAGTGCGCGGTGGCCCTGGCCAAGTACCGCATCAATCCGGGCAACGTCGGAGCGGGCGAAAAGCGCGACAGCCAGTTCGCGACCATGATCGAGCTGGCCTGCCGTTACGACCGGCCGGTGCGCATCGGGGTCAACTGGGGCAGCCTGGATCAGGAGGTCGTGGCCCGGATGATGGACGAGAACGCCCGCTCGGCCCGCCCCAAGGATGGCGACCAGATCATGCGCGAGGCGATGGTCGAATCGGCCATCTCCAGCGCCGAGCGCGCCATGGAACTGGGCCTGCCGAAGAGCCGGATCATCCTCTCCTGCAAGATGAGCGGGGTTCAGGATCTGATCTCGGTGTACCGTCTGCTGGCGGCTCGTGGCGACTATGCGCTGCATCTTGGGCTGACCGAGGCCGGCATGGGCTCCAAGGGCATCGTGGCCTCCACGGCGGCGCTGGCGGTGCTGCTTCAGGAAGGCATCGGAGACACCATCCGCGTCTCCCTGACCCCGGCGCCGGGCGAGTCCCGGACCCGCGAGGTGGTGGTCGCGCAGGAAATTCTCCAATCGATGGGGTTGCGTTCCTTCGCGCCCATGGTCACGGCCTGCCCCGGCTGCGGCCGCACGACCAGCGATACTTTCCAGCACCTGGCCCAGAACATCCAGACCTATCTGCGCGATCAGATGCCCGTGTGGCGCACCCAGTATCCGGGTGTGGAGACCATGCAGGTGGCCGTGATGGGCTGCGTGGTCAATGGCCCCGGCGAGAGCAAGCACGCCAATATCGGCATCAGCCTGCCGGGCAGTGGCGAGCGCCCGTCCGCGCCCGTCTACGTGGATGGCGAGAAGGTCGCCACGCTCAAGGGCGACGGCATCGCCGATCAGTTCAAGCGCATGGTGGATGAGTACATCGAGTCGCGTTACGGCGACCGGCCCGGCGTGGGGCCCTGAGGCGCTGGATGCGCCGGCGCCTGCCTGATACCTTTCCGATGTGGGATAACGATAACCAGCCCGATGAGGAGACGATGATGGCAATGGTAAAGCGCTTGACGACGGCCTTGGCCCTGCTCTGTCTGGCGGCTCCGGCGATGGCGGAGGAGTCGCCGATGGTGGTCCAATTGCAGCGGTTGTCGCTTGAGGCGGCGGTCAAGATCGCCGAAGGGGCGGTCGCGGCCTGTCGCGAGAAAGGTATCCAGATCGCGGTGACCGTGGTCGATCGCGAAGGCCAGGTTCAGGTCACCCTGCGCGACACCATCGCCGCGCCCATCACCGCCCGGATCAGCGAGATGAAGGCCTATACGGCGGTCAACTTCAACGCGGCGACCTCGGCCATGAGCGCGCGCGCCGATACCCCGGTGGGGCGCGTGCCGGGGCTAGTGATGTCGCCCGGCGGCCTTCCCGTGTTGGTCGGCGGCTCGTCCCTGGTGGCCGGCGTGGGCGTCAGCGGTGCCCCGGACGGCGAGACCGACGAAGCCTGCGCCCAGGCCGGGGTGTCCAGGATCCAGGATGAGCTGGACATGGGAACCTGATCGGAGCGCCCTCCCCTGTCGATGAATCCCAGCATCCAAGCCCAGCGTCGGAGGACTCCATGCGATTGATCGAAGCCGAGCCGTCCCTGATTCAAGACCTGAAGGATGAGAGCGAACCGATTGGCGAGAAGAGCCAGTCGGGCGTCACCGTCTTCACGGCGCGTCACCCGACGCTTGGCAAGCTGGTGCTCGTCAAGGCCCCGGATGGTCGAGGGATCGTGGTCGAGGTCGACGAATAGCTCGCCAATCCGGTCGGCGTCGGTGGCCCGGTTTCCTAGCGGCCCGCGTCGAGATCGGGCGATGACGCAACGCGCCGGCGATGTCCTTCCACATAAGCCGTCACCCCGGCCAGCCCTGGGGGCCGGTATCTAGTGGCATTCGCGCCTATACTTTGGCTGTTGTCGAACAACCCCAGAGGTGTGCGATGGAGACCGAATACTACCGGCGCCTGTTGCTCGCGGTCGATTTCGAGCCGGAAAGCGACCCCGTCGTGGCGCGTGCCATCCAGTTGCGCCGTCTTCTCGATGCGCGACTGACGCTCCTCCATGTCATCGAGTATGTCCCGCCGGTCATGGAATCCGCGTATCTGGGCTATGCGGGCGAGATGGCCTTGCCGGACTCGACCGAACTCGAAGTGGAGTTGATCGCGGTAGCCAGACGGCAGATGGAGACCCTGGGCGAACAACTCGGGGTCGATTCAGCCGACCAATTGGTCCGGATCGGCAGCGTGGGACATGTCATCGACGAAACCGCAGCGGAGTTGGACGTGGATCTGGTCGTCATCGGCAGCCGGGGGCGCCATGGTCTGCTTGGTTTGTTTGGATCGACGGCGCGTAAGGTCTTGCGCGACTCCACCTGTGACGTACTCTGCGTGAAGATCGCCGAGGCGCGGGCCTGAGAGGTTGTGAAACGATTCGACCCGGCTCGCGATCTTTTGGTGAGTGGCGGACACGGATGGGATTGTCCCGGTTGAATGACTCCTCGGCTGGTCGAGTGGGCTGGGCTTTCTCAGTTGGGGAGTCCGCTTCGCCTGAGGATGAAGTCGATCAGGGGCTCGATGTCGGACAAGGGCAGGATGGGCGGATGCGGGGTGCCGGGGGGCGGGTCGTCCGTCACCAAGGCGATGATGTCTCCATCCGATGGATAGAGCGGCGCCTGTCCCAGGGCGGTGCGGTAGACCTCGATCTTGTCGTAGCGGGCGTGCTTGAAACCTTCCACCAGCACTAGGTCGAGTCCGGCTGGCTCGAAGTGGGACAGCATTTCCGATAGGTCCGGATCGGCGCCCTTGAGCCCGTTCTCGACCTGCAAGGCCCAGCGCTCGCGCGAGGCCAATAGGGTCTGAGCCGCGCCGGCCGCGCGGATTTCGAAGCTGTCCTTGCCGGGACGGTCCAGGTCGAAGGTATGGTGGGCATGCTTGAGATAACCGACACGAACGCCCCTAACACGGAGCGCCGCGACGACCTGACGCAATAGCGTCGTCTTGCCGCTCCCGCTGGGGGCGACGAAGCCGAGAACCGGCAAGGATTCGGATGGCATGGATGGATTCCGTCCCGCGTCGGGCCTGGATTGGATGTGGTTAGTCCTTGTTGCCCTTGAGCATCGCGGTCACGGCCGAAAGTTCCTCGCTGGCCTCGCCGATCACGTCGATCGGCTCCTGGGCGCCGGGGAACCCCAGTCCCAGCTTGTAATAAGCCGGCACCTCGTCGTAGCGCGGCAAGGGCCCCCTGGATTCGGATCGGTTCAGGCGATACAGCCTGGCCACCAATACGATGTCGCAATAGTCGGGCTCGTCCTTTTCGTCACGGTACCAGTTGCCGGAGTCGCGCACGATGCCGGCGATTTCCGGACCCAGTCCCCAGTAACCGACCACCAGTTCGCCCACCATGACGTGGAGCTTGATGATGGCCGCGTCCAGTTCATCCTCGTCGACCTGGATCTCGTTGCGGCTCACGTAGTCCAGGATCGGTATCACACCGACATCGTGGACCAGACCCGCCAGCATCGCCTGCTCGGGGCTGAATTTGGGACAGTGCCGGGCGATGACGTAACTCAGGGCCGAGATATGGACGCTGCGGTTCCAGGCCGTCTTCATATGATGCTTCATCAAGGGCGACTTGGTCTTGAACAACTGCTGCATCGACATACTGACGACGGCCGAGCGGGTGACCTCCATGCCCAGGCGGATGATGGCGTTGCGCACATCCGGGATGGGCTTGGCGCTACGGTACATGACGCTGTTGGACAAACGGATCAGACCACCGGTCACGGCCAGATCCATCTGGATGATCCGCGCCAGCTTGGCGGAGGTGATCTCAGGATCCTTCATGGCCTCCTGAATCGCCTTGGCGACCTTGGGCAGCGTGGGTAGGGCCAGATTGTCCTTCTTGCAAGCCTGGTAAAGCTTCCCGAGCAAGGCGCCCTCCACGTCGCTCAGTTCCAGCTCGCCGAGCGAACTCAGCGAGGGCGGGTGGATACCGCACATGTGCTCGTAGAGCTGGCGATCCAGGCGCAACACCTCGGCATCGACCGTGAACACCGCCTGCTCGCGCAGCCGGCTCTCGGAGAAGATCGGTTGACAGGCCCGCATGGTGCCAGCATCGACGATCTCCCTGGCGCCATTACGGATCAGACAGAGCTGGCCCGAAAGGAGATAGTCGATCCAGGGATATTCCTGGATGGCGGTGATTTTCCGGCCCGACGCGAAGGGCGTGATCTGGCCGCTCCGAGCGAGACGCACGCGCTGGTCCTTGTCCAATTCGTGGATCGGGGTCAGGTCGTCCAATGTGGTTGGGTTCAGTGCCTGCTGAGTCATACCGTGCGTCATCCTGGCCGGGTTGGTTTCCGGATTTATAGACCGAACCATGGTCTCTTGACCATATCCAGCGCATCGCCGTCGCATGGGTCGAGAGGTTACCGAGCGCCCGCCCGAGCTTGGACTTTTTCTTGACGGCAGCGCAGAATGCGCCCACGACCCTGGGGCGCAAGGCCCCCGACCCGGCGAACGCCGCGGCTTTGCCCTTTTCCCATCTCCCGTTCAATACAGTCACGGAACCCCATGGCTCAATACATTTTCACCATGAACCGGGTCGGCAAGATCGTGCCGCCCAAGCGCGTCATCCTGCGCGATATCTCGCTGTCCTTCTTCCCCGGCGCCAAGATCGGCGTGCTGGGTCTCAACGGCTCCGGCAAGTCCTCGCTGCTGCGCATCATGGCCGGCATCGACACCGAGATCGAGGGCGAGGCACGGCCCCAGCCGGGCATCAAGGTCGGCTTTCTCTCGCAGGAACCGCAACTGGACCCGACCAAGGACGTGCGCGGCAATGTCGAGGGGGCGCTCGGCCACATCACCGCCGCCCTCGCCCGCCTGGATGAAGTCTATGCCGCCTACGCCGACGCGGACGCCGACTTCGACGCCCTGGCCAAGGAGCAGGCGGACCTGGAGAACCTGATCGAGACGACCGACGGCCACAACCTGGACCGCACCCTGGAGGTCGCCGCCGACGCCCTGCGTCTGCCGCCCTGGGACGCCGATGTCACCAAGCTCTCAGGCGGTGAGCGCCGTCGCGTCGCGCTCTGCCGGCTGCTGCTCTCCAAGCCCGACATGCTGCTACTCGACGAACCGACCAACCACCTGGACGCCGAATCGGTCGCTTGGCTCGAACGCTTCCTACTCGAATATCCCGGCACCGTGGTCGCGGTCACCCACGACCGCTACTTCCTCGACAACGTCGCCGGCTGGATCCTGGAGCTGGATCGCGGCCATGGCATCCCCTGGGAGGGCAATTATTCCTCCTGGCTGGATCAGAAAGAGCAGCGTCTGGAGCTGGAACAGAAGCAGGAACAGGGCCGCATCAAGGCCATGAAGCAGGAGCTGGAGTGGGTGCGCTCCAACCCCAAGGGTCGGCACGCCAAGAGCAAGGCGCGCATGGCCCGCTTCGACGAGTTGCAATCGCAGGAATTCCAGTCCCGCAACGAGACCAACGAGATCTACATCCCACCGGGTCCGCGTCTGGGCGAACTGGTGATCGAAGCGACCGGACTCAAGAAGGCGTATGGCGACAACCTGCTCTACGAGGATCTCTCCTTCAATCTGCCGCAGGGCGGCATCGTCGGCATCATCGGCCCCAACGGCGCGGGCAAGACCACGCTGTTCCGACTCCTCACCGGACAGGAACAACCGGACGCCGGAACCCTGCGCATCGGCGAGACGGTCCAGATCGCCTATGTCGATCAGAGTCGCGACGCGCTCGACGATGACAAAACCATCTGGCAGGAGATCTCCGACGGCGCCGACAACATCGTGGTCGGGCGCTACGAGATGTCCTCGCGCGCCTATTGCGGACGGTTCAACTTCAAGGGCGGGGATCAGCAGAAACGCATCGGCGACCTCTCGGGCGGCGAGCGCAACCGGGTGCATCTGGCCAAGCTGCTCAAGAGCGGCGGCAACCTGCTGCTGCTCGACGAGCCCACCAACGACCTGGACGTGGAGACCCTGCGCGCGCTCGAAGAGGCACTGCTCGCCTTCCCCGGCTGCGCGGTGGTCATCAGCCATGATCGCTGGTTCCTCGATCGCATCGCCACCCACATCCTGGCGTTCGAGGGTGACTCGCAAGTCACCTGGTTCGAGGGCAATTACGCTGACTACGAGGCCGACCGTCATCGTCGTCTCGGCACCGAGGCGGATCAGCCGCATCGGCTCAAGTATCGGCGGTTGTCGGCTTGACCCTGAAGACCAACCGCCAGTCGCATTCCGTCAACGGTTGGATCATACAAGGACGGCCGGACAACACAGTTGGAGCCGACTCCCTCGCGGCCATGGGCGCATCGACCCGAAGGCCGCTCGGGAGTCGGCTCTCACTCAGGCGCTTAGGAAACGTCGCCGCTTGAACGACACGGTGCGCTTGTAGTCCTTCATGGTCCCGACCTTGCGAATGTCCGCCCAGGTTCCCTTGTAATAAGGGATCAGATTGCGGTCGGTCCAATCGGTGACCACGTCACCCACGACGCCGTTGTCGTAGCCGAACATCATGAAGGTCTGACCTTTGGCGATGTCCGGCTCCAGGTAGGCCATGGCGAACGCGGAGCCGAAGTCGTTGTGCAGCTCCACGATGTCGCCGGATTGAATCCCCAGACTCTTGGCGTCCTCCGGATTCATCTCGATGGGCGACATGGGGAAACGGTCGCGCCGGAATGGCAGATAGCGGTCGTGGTAGGCGGTCTGCCAGATGTGATTGGTGCGGCCGTTGTTGATCCAGAAACGGTGCTTTTTCTTCTGGGCCTCCACCGTACCAGGCAGGCCGTTCCAGGGGGAAGGCAGGAAGTGGGCCTTGCCATCCTTGGTGTCGAACTTGTAGTCCGTATAGATCATCTCGGTACCGATCAGCTTGCCGTCCTTGTACTCCTTGATCGGTAACTGCACCCCATTGGTCCCCATGGCGCGCAGTCGATCGTAGGTCGCCAGTCCTCCAGTGGAACCGCCTTGGCTGTCGATCCCCTCGGGCTTGCGGAAGCCATCGTTAAAGGCATCTTCCTCGGTCTTCCAGTCAAAGCCCGCGAAGCGCTTGGCCATCTTGGTGTTGCCTTCCTTCTCGTACATGGCCTTGAGGGTGTTGGCGATGTCGGCGGCGATCAGGCAATCCGGCTTGGCATCTCCCGGTGGATCCATGAAACGCTCGGAGAGCCGCATCCGCCGCTCGCCGTTCATGGCCGTGAGGTTCATCTCGCCCGGATGGGCGGCCGGCAGGAGCAGGTGGGCGGCATCGGAGAGTTTGGTGCGGTAGAGATCGATGTTGACGACGAAAAGCCCGCCACGGTTCTCCACGGCATCGACGATCAGATCCGTAAGCTCGACGGCACTGGCCCCGCGCGCCTTGCTGATGACGTCACGCACGATGCCCGCGCGGCGATAGACCGCCTCGCGGTATTCCTCGGCGTTGAGGGTGGACTGGAAGGAATTGGTCGCCCACACCGTGAGCATCTTGCCGTTGCCCTTGATGATCTCCTCGTCGACGTACTTGGACGGCCGCCCGCCCGGATAGGGCGGCCGGGCGTAACCCTCCTGATGACCGCCCATGCGCACCACGCCGGTGCCGCGTCGGCCGACGTTGTGGGTCGCCAGCACCAGATCCACCAGGGCGGACTGAATGCGGTAATTGTCGTTACCCCAGATGATGCCCTTCTCGTAGCCGTGCATGGTGCGCTTGCGCTGCCCCGATGCCTTGGGGGCATAGGCCCATTCGGCGGCCTTCTGGATGTCGGCGACGGGCACCCCGGTGACCTTACTGCACGCCTTGAGGTCCATGCGGTTGGCCGCCAACGCCTCCTCGAACCCGCTGGTATGGGCATCGATGAAGTCTTTGTCATGCCAGCCCTTCTCCACCACGTAAGTGAGCAGGCCGTTGAAGAGGGCGGTGTCGGTACCGGGGGCGATGGCCAGATGCAGGACGTTGTCCTTGCCGGCGATGTGCTCCGTCACCGAAAGGGTGAGGCTGCGGCGCGGGTCGACATAGATGACCTTGGCCGGCTCGGCGGTCTCATCGGGGAACCACTGCTTCTTCTTCTCCACGCTCTTGCCCGTCATATTGGGCATGGCGTGGGCCAGGAAATAATTGGTCTGGGTCTCGTAGCCGTTGGCGCCGATGAAGAGCAGGGTGTCGGCGACCTCCGAGTCCTCGTAGCTGTTATTCAGCTCGCCGATGCCCATGTCGCGGGTGGCGTGGCACTCCGAGTTGTAGGCCGGGCGATTATGGATGCGGACCAGTTGGGTACCGATGGCGCTGAACATCAGCTTGCCGCTGCCCCAGGTATTTTCGAATCCACCCCCGGCGCCACCATGATCGAAGGCGTTGAAGGCGATTTGGTCCGGTCCGCTGGTGTCGAGAAGGCGCTTGGTGACACCCGCGTAGACCAGGAGCGCATGGTCCCAGTTGGTCTCCACCCAGTCGTCGCCGGTGAAGACCATTGGATAATGCAGCCGCTGGCGCGAAGCGCCCTCGCCGCTGAACATCACGCTCGCCATCTGGCCGCCACGGGTGGAGGACAGGCCCTGGTTCACCACGCACTGCTTGTCGGGCAGGATCATGATGTGGTGACGGCTGCCGTCGCGGTCGGTGACGACATTGTGCATCGGAGGGGTCATGATGATGCCGAGCGCCGGGATCTGCTTGCGGAAATCGAGCCCGAGGGCGTTCTCATCCGGGGCGCGTCCGCCCTCGCGGTTCTCCGGCCATTTGTAGACGTGATAGCCGCAGCCGACGATGCAGAAGTGGCAGGTCATGTTGGTGCGCCGCGCATCCGGCGGCGGCAGCGGGATACGATCTCGGTACTGGGTCATGCGTGTCTCCCGATCACAGCAGGTTGCATTGGCGACCGTAGATGAGCCCCTCGACCGCTACGGCATAGAGGGTGTCATCTTTAGTATCGTGTTCCAGCAGGATGCGCGGCAGGTTCTCGGTGGCCTGTCCGTCCACCATCTGGCCGCGCATCTCCGGATCGAAGATGCTGAAGTGACAGCCACACTTGAAGGTGCGCGCGACCTTGTCATAGCTCAGGGGACAGCCGTTGTGGGTGCATTGCGTACTGAAAGCGACGATGTCGCCGTCCGGACCCACGCCCCCCGGTACCGGGCGACCGGTCTTGATGATCTGGCAGAAAGATTCCGGATCCGGGTAATTGAAAGGCATCGGGACATCCACCTTGAGTCCGCCGGCCTTCGCGATCCCCTCGCGCGGATAAGGCAGGGTGGTCGCGCCGGGTGGAGAAGGCTCCTGAGCGTTGGCGAATCCGGTGCCCATCAACGCGGCTCCGGCGGTGGCCGCCACCCCACTCGCTTTCAGGAAGCGTCGTCTGCTGAGATCGGTCATGGTGTCGTGTCTCCTCCTTATTTTTCTGGTGCCAGCCTATCAGCAAAGACCATGCCTCCCATGGGGGTCTATTAAATCAATGGCCTATACAAGCGACGTGTATTCCTGGTAACGTCTGGCGATGCCGCGTTACAGAAAGGTAACATCCATTGATCCAGGCTCGCCGTGATGTCCTCCTCGCACTTGGCCTCTTCTGTGCCAGCCGCGCCATCTGGTGCGACAACGCGCAAGCGGATGCGCCCGGAGATCGCGATACGGCCTCCAAGACGGCCCTGCGCTTCGGCTTGACGCCGGTCATCCTCGATGACCGCATCGCCTTTCTCCGACTCTGGGCGAACTGGCTGGAGCAGCAGTTGAACCGCCCGGTCGTCTTCGTGCAGCGCTCGCGTTACCGGGAAATCATGGATTTGCTCTTGCGTGACAGGCTGGATCTCGCCTGGATCTGCGGCTACCCCTATGTGCAACATCAACAAGCACTGTCACTGATCGCCGTACCCAAGTTTCAGGGTCAACCCCTCTACCAGTCCTACATCATCGTCGCCACCGAATCGCCCTTCGAATCGCTGTCGGATCTCCAGGGACGACTGTTCGCCTGGTCCGATCCAGACTCGAATTCCGGTTATCTGTATCCGCGCTTCGCGCTCATGGCGCAGGGGCACGATCCGGACCATTTTTTCCGCCGAACCTTTTTCACCTGGGGGCATCGTCACTGTATCGAGGCGGTCGCCGCGGGGCTCGCGGATGGGGCGGCCGTGGACAGCTATGTCTGGGAGACGCTTGCCTTGCGCAATCCCGAGCTGACCCAAGGGACTCGCATCATCCTTCGCTCTCCCCTGTTCGGGTTTCCGCCTCTGGTGGGCGCGCCCGGTCTGGCTGACACGGACTTACAGACGATCCGCCGCGTCCTCCTAGCCCAGGAAGCCAACCAGACCGGCAACCGCTTACTAGGCGAGCTGAGTCTGGATGGATTCGTCGCCGCGCAACCAAGCCTGTTCCGCGAGATTGCACGGATGGCCGAGACCGTCCGTCCGGGATCCGCGCCATGACCCTCAAGCTCTCCAGCTATCGGCATCGATTGCCCCTGAGTCTGAGTGTCGCGGCCATTGCGACCGCGATTCTGATGGCGTTATCCCTGGGGCTACAGACACTCGACAATCTGCGCGAGGATCAGGGTCACAACGCCTTGCGTCTGGGTCACGCCATGTCGGAGGTCTTGGTGCAGGCACTGCGTCACGATGACGTCTGGCTGGCCTATTCGCTCTTGCGGGGACCAGAAGAGAACGTGGCGGACGCGACCTGGCTCCTGGTCGATGAGACGGAGCGGATCTTCGCCAGTAACCGCCCCGCGCGCTATCGACTCGATCAGCCCTTGAAGGAGGCTATCGTCTGGCTGCCGACATCCGTCCCCTGGCATGAAACAGCGGCCCTTGGCAGGGTTCATCCGATCGCGACCCAGCCTGATGGAACCCGTCGCGTGCTCAGACTCCAGCTCGCGAGTGATGGAACCCCAGTGGGCGAGTTGGTTGGCTTGCTCTCCGACGCGCCCTTTCTCGGTCGTTTTCGCGAAATCCTCCTCGGCGGCATCCTGGTGACTGGGGGCGTGCTCCTGGTCCTGCTGCCGATCGGCTGGCTGTGGGGACGCCGGATGGCGTCCCCACTGACGCAACTGGCCAGCTGCATGGCGTTGGTTGGCAAGGAGGATCCCCGGCGTCTGCGCTACCTGGTCCCGGACAGCGACTCGGAGATCGGTCAGCTCGGGCGCCAGTTCGCGGCGATGCTCTCCGCGCTGGCCGAAAAAGAGGCGCTGGAACGGCAAATGGTCCAAGCCGAGCGCCTGGCGGCCGTGGGGCGCGTGGCGGCGGGTGTCGCGCACGAAGTCAACAACCCGCTCGGTGGCATGCTGATGGCAATCGATACCTATCGTCAGGCCCACGAGATCGACGCGCGAACCAGTCGCCTGCTGGATCTGATGGACCGAGCACTCCAGCAGATCCGGGGGTCCGTATCGGCGCTCCTGGTCGAAGCACGGGGCGATACGCGCACACTCACCGCGCAGGATCTGGAGGACGTCAGAACCCTGATCCAGCCCAAGCTCGCGTGCTCGTCGGTCATCCTGACCTGGCGAAATGGCTTCGCGGCCCCGACCAACCTGCCAGCGGCCCCAGTGCGGCAATTGCTTCTGAATCTGCTCTTGAATGCCGTTCAGGCCGCGCGGGACGGTGGCCAGGTTCAGGTCGAACTGAGCGCGGAGGAGAAGCGCCTCTTGATGCGGGTCGACAACTCCGGCCTCACCCTTCCGCCCGAGCAACTGGCCCATCTTTTCGAACCCTATCCGGAGGCTCGCCCAAAGGCCCAGGGGCTGGGATTGTGGATCTGTTACCAGATCGTATCCCAACTCGGCGGCACCATTCGGGTGATGTCCGAAGTGGGTCTCACCCGTTTCCAGGTGGCGTTGCCGTTGAGGGTCGGGGGTGCTGAATGACCCGGATCTGCCTGATCGAGGACGACGCCATCATGGGCGAGGCACTCGTGGAACGCCTCGCGCTGGAGGGGTTCAGCGTCGATTGGCAGCGCAGCGGCCGCGAGGGATTCGAATGCCTGGTCGCGGAACGATTCGATCTCGCCATCCTCGACGTCAATCTCCCGGATCTCTCGGGCATCGCGCTGTTCGAACGGCTGATCGCGACCCTTGAAGCCGTTCCACCCACACTTTTCATCACCGGCTATGGGACCATCGAAGACGCGGTCCGCCTGCTCAAGCTCGGTGCGATCGACTACCTGACCAAGCCACTCAACCCAACCGATCTGATCGACAAGGTCCGGGCGCTCGCCGGAGCGGGAGGGAAAACGGGAGAAGTGCCCCCGGCGGATCGTCTGGGTATCTCTCCTGTCATGTGTCGCATCGCCTCCGAGCTGACCCGGCTCGCGCGGCATCCGCGCACGCCTGTCTTGATCAATGGAGAATCCGGGGTGGGGAAAGAGGTGGTGGCGCGCCGGCTGCATCAGCTCCAGTGCCCCCAATCGCCCTTCGTCGCCGTCAATTGCGCGGCCCTGCCCGAGAGTCTGATCGAGGCGGAACTCTTCGGTCATGAGCGGGGCGCCTACACCGGAGCGGACCGGCGCCGGGCGGGGGTCTTCGAGCAGGCGGGAGATGGGATCCTGTTTCTGGACGAAATCGGCGACATGCCCTTGGCCCTGCAATCGCGTCTGCTGCGCGTCGCGCAGTCGCGTCAGTTGACCCGTATCGGTGGGGCCGGTTCGTTGGACGTCCCCGCGCGCCTGGTGTGCGCTACCCATCGGGATCTCGCGGCACTGGTCCGCGCAGGCGCCTTCCGCGAGGATCTCTATTACCGTGTGCGGGTTCTGGAAATCCTGATTCCGCCGCTGCGTGAGCGTCCGGAAGACATCCTCTGGCTGGCCGAGCGCTATGTCGCCGAGCACGCGAAACGTTACCCGGAAGAGCGTCGCTTGCTGGCCCCCCAGGATTGCGAGCGGCTCCTCGATCATCATTGGCCGGGTAATATCCGAGAGCTCCATCATGCACTGGAGCGCGCCTGCATCCTGGGACAGGGCGAGCGTCTGGCCCTGGATCCGCTCGGCGCGTCAACGATGGAAACAGGACTTAAGGCCCATGCCCAGGCGGGTGAGCGGACCGCGATTCTAGCGGCGCTGGCCGAGCACGCCTTCAACATGACTGTCACGGCCGAGCACCTCGGGGTCAGTCGCAAGACGCTGTGGCAAAAAATGAAGCGCTATGGGATTTCACGACCTGTCGGAACCAGCGGCTGAACGCGCTGGCTTGACTGGCAACGGACGTCCGCGTCCCCAGCACGGCGGCATCCAGCGACCACATCGCCGCTGTTCACCAGCACCGTGCCGTTATCCCCCGGTCATGGCCATGAAGCGGGGCACTTGAGTTGGCCGCTCGCGGAATCCGTGTTGCTCGGGTTTGAGCGCCATCGCGGCGCGTAGCTGATCGATCAGTTCGTCATCGGTCAGCCCCGCGCGCAGGAGCGCGCCTAATGGATAGCGGTTTTCCTGACCGAGACAGAGATGGAGTGTGCCATCGACGCCAAGTCTGACGCGATTGCAGGTCGCGCAGAAGTGCTGGGAGATCGGGGTGATGAAACCGATGCGGGTCGCGCTGGCGCTCAGACGAAAATACCGCGCGGGGCCGCCGCCGGGCAGGATGTCGGGAATCAGCTCGAAGCGCCGCTCTAGACGCTGCTTAACCTCTTGAAGGTCGATGTACTCAGCGAGCACGGCCTGCCCGGTGCGACCCATCGGCATGGTTTCGATCAGGCGCAGGGTGAAATCCCGCTCGGCACAGAACTCCAGAATGGACTCGATCTCGCCATCGTTGACGCCGCGCATGACCACGGTATTGACCCGGATTGGCGAGAAACCGGCGCGGCGTGCCGCCTCGATCCCACGTAACACCAGTTCCAGCGAGCCACCCGTGACCTGCTCGAAGATGCGTGGCCGCAGGCTGTCGAGGCTCACATTCAACCGCCTCACACCGGCCCGGAACAAGGGTTCGGCGAGCGTTTCCATGCGGGTGCAGTTGCTCGACAGCGCGAGATCCTCGATTCCCGGCAGGCTGGCCAGGCGCCGGGCGAGCAGCGGTAGATCACGGCGTACCAGCGGCTCACCGCCGGTGAGACGAACATGGCTCACGCCCAGCAGGGTAAAGGCCTGTACCAAGCGTGCGACTTCATCGACGGTGAGCCAATGGGCAGGCTCCTCGAATCCCTTGAAACCCTTGGGCAAGCAATAGCGGCAGCGCAGGTCGCAGCGGTCGGTGACCGACAGACGCAGGTAGTCGATGCGTCGCCCAAAAGAATCGGTTAATACCTGACGGGTCATGACCAGTGTCCTCCTCGACCTCTAAGCGATAAGCAAATTTTACGCCAATCACAGGAGCCTTGGACGGCGGCCTCGCGCGGTCCGAGCGCCTGGATCTGGGTTACCTATCGGTAACGGATCGACCCTAGGCCGTTACAAAATGGAAACAGTCGCGATCACTGGCTGTTCGAGGTGGTTTCCCTCATCCAGAAACCGTTTGCGAGCGTCGCCTGACGCCTCGGAAGTCGTGACGCAATCGATTTCCGCTCGGTACGGGGGACGACGGATCCGGCATACTCCAAGGGGCAGGCCAATAGCCTTCCAGCCGATCCTCTTGCCCGGACCCTCGGGTACCGCCGCTGACGTGATGAGGCACCCTTCAAGCACCCGCTCCCAACTCAGCCGTGAATTCGTCCAATGTCCAGATCCGATTACACCTTCAACCGCCTTGACGCCCTGCTCGACCGCCTGGAGCGCCTGCTCCCGGCGGACAGCGCCCCGACCGACTGGTCCGCGCACGCCTTTCGCTGGCGCCGTGACGCCGGGCGCGGCTGGCTCCAGCCGGTGCCGGCGCCGCACCGCCTCGCGCTCGACGATCTGCTCTGCCTGGAGCGCCAGAAGGCGGAGATCGACCGCAACACCCGTCAGTTCCTCGCCGGGCGCGGATCCAATAATGTGCTGCTCTGGGGTTCGCGCGGCACCGGCAAGTCCTCGCTCGTCAAGGCGGTGTTCAATGCCCATCGCACGGCGGGGCTGCGTCTGATCGAGGTCGACAAGGACGATCTGATCCAGCTCCCGGATCTCCTGGAGCGGATCCGCGACCGCCCCGAGCGCTTTATCCTGTTCTGCGACGATCTTTCCTTCGAGGCCAGCGAATCGGGCTACAAGGCGCTCAAGGCCGCGCTCGACGGCTCGATCTCGGCGACGCCGGACAACGTTCTCATCTACGCCACCTCCAACCGCCGCCACCTGCTGCCCGAGTTCCAGTCCGAGAATCGCGAGGCACGCTTTCAGGATGGCGAACTGCACCAGGGCGAATCGGTCGAGGAGAAAATTTCGCTCTCCGACCGCTTCGGACTCTGGGTCGCCTTCCACCCCTTCAGCCAGGCGCAGTATCTCGGGGTCGTGCGTCACTGGGTGGCGCGACTCGGACTCCCGGACAGCGCGGGCGCGCCGCTTGACTGGGAACCCATTGAACGCGCCGCTCTCCAATGGGCACTGCGTCGCGGCTCGCGCAGCGGACGCGCGGCCTGGCAGTTCGCTCGCGATTGGGCGGGCCACGAGGCGTCGCCACCCGGCGCTTCCATCCTGCTTCGGGAACGCCCGAACCTCTGACCAACCGGCCGCGACCTTCGGGCGGGCCGCCTTGCAACCCCTGTGGATGACGTGTCTAATCCCCGTTCCGCGCACTGAACGAGCCCTGCCCCATGTCTTTACCCGATCTGGCGTCTTTCCCTGACCAACCGGGTCTGGTCGATAGCTACTCGCCCCGTCCCGATTGCTACGACGAGATGCGCACGGCCGAGGGCGAGGTTCGCCCGCATTGGCAGTATCTCCTGGACGCCCTGCGCACGCTCGGGCCGGCGGGGATCGAGGAGCGCTGGCGCGAGGCCTCGCGGCTCATTCGTGACAATGGGGTCACCTACAATCTGCACGGCGATCCACAGGGCATGTCGCGTCCCTGGGAACTCGACCTGCTGCCGCTGCTGATCCGCAGCGACGAATGGGCCGAGCTGGAGCGCGGACTCATTCAGCGCGCCGAGTTGTTCAACCTCATCCTGGTCGATCTCTATGGCCCCCGTGATCTGATCCGCCTGGAGCTGCTGCCGGCGGAGCTGATCGACGGTCATCCGGGCTATCTGCTGCCCTGTCGCGGCATCGAGTTCCCCGGCGGACGCCCCCTGGTGCAATACGCGGCGGATCTGACCCGCCTGCCGGACGGCGGCTGGCGCGTGATCGGCGACCGCACCCAAAGCCCGCTGGGCGCGGGCTACGCGCTGGAGAACCGGGTGGTGCTCTCGCGCGTGCTGCCGAGCCTCTTCCGCGATTCGCACGTCCACCGCCTGGCCGGCTTCTTCCGCTCCACCCGTCGGACCCTGACCCGCCTCGGGCCGCATCGGGGCGATGACGCCCGGGTCGTGGTCCTCACGCCCGGACCGCGCAACGAGGCCTATTTCGAACACGCCTACCTGGCCAACTATCTGGGCTACACGCTCGTCCAGGGCGGCGATCTCTCGGTGCGCGACGGCGCGCTCTGGCTGCGCACCCTGGGTCGGCTCGAACGCATCGATGCCGTGCTGCGGCGGGTCGACGACGCCTGGTGCGATCCGCTGGAACTGCGCGAGGACTCGCTGCTCGGCATCCCCGGACTGGTTCAGGCGGCGCGTCTGGGCAACGTGACCCTGGCCAACGCCCTGGGCAGCGGGGTACTGGAGCACGCGGCGCTCGCGGCCTTCCTGCCGGCGCTCTGCCAGCACCTGCTCGGAGAGGAGCTGTTGCTGTCGGACATCCCGACCTGGTGGTGCGGGGATCCCGAGTCGCGCGCCCATGTGCTGAACAATCTCGACCGCCTGATCGTCAAGCCCATCGGCAAATCGCCCGATCAGCCCTTCCTGATCCCCGGCGCGATGGAACCGCCGGCGCGCGCGAAGCTGCTGCGCGCCATCCAGACCCATCCCAGCTATTACGTCGCCCAGGAACGCATCCAGCCCTCCACCGCACCGGCCCTGATCGGTCAGCGCCTGGAGCCCAGACCCACGGTGCTGCGCACCTTCCTGATCGCCGAGGAGGAGGGCTACACGGTGATGCCGGGGGGGCTGGGGCGGGTCTCGCTGGACGCCGAGACCATGCAGGTCTCCAACCAGCTCGGCGGGCTGGGCAAGGATGTCTGGGTGCTCGCCTCGGAGCCGGAGCGTCAGGAAAGCCTGCTGCCCATGTCCGAGACGACCCCCGCCGTCATCCAGGAAAGCGCGGTCTCCAGTCGGGTCGCGGACAATCTCTTCTGGATCGGCCGCTACGCCGAGCGAGCCGAGGGGCTGGTGCGTCTGCTGCGCATCACCATTTTCAAGTATTCCGAGCGCAGCGATTACGCGCTCACCAAGGCCAGTTCCTCCTGTCTGCGCTCGCTGCTGGAGGCCCTGACCAACCAGACCCAGTCGTTCCCAGGATTCGTCGGCGCCGGCGCGGAAGAGCGTCTGCGCGACCCCATCCCGGAACTGCTGTCGCTGATCTCGGATCGCACCCGAGCCGGCGGACTGCCCCGCACCCTGGAGGCCCTGGGACAGGCGGCCTATTCGGTGCGCGACCGGCTCTCGGCCGACACCTGGCGCATCATCGGCGATATCGAGGTGCTTCAGGCGAGTCTCTCCGATCATCCGCCCACGGTGCTCTCCCAGGCGCTCGACGACCTCGACCCGCTGGTCACCTCGCTGGTCGCCTTCTCCGGACTCTGCCAGGAGAACATGACCCACAACGAGGGCTGGCACTTCCTGGAAACCGGGCGGCGGCTGGAACGCGGCACCGCCATCGCCACGCTCCTGCACTCGACCCTGGTGCCCGTGTCGAGCGATCAGGATGAGAATCTGGTGATCGAGGCGGTGCTCGGCGTGACCGACAGTCTCATCACCTACCGCCGCCGCTACCGGGGCGGAACCCGCGTCGGTGCCCTGCTGGACCTGGTCCTTCAGGACGAGGGCAATCCGCGCGCCCTGGCCTATCAACTGAAGATGCTCGAAAAGCTGGCCACGGAGCTGCCGCGCGGCGATCTGGCGGTCGGTCGCACGCCGGTCGAGAAACTGGTGCTGCGCAGCCTGACCAACATCCGGCTCGCCGAGATCAACGCCCTGATTCAGCTCGACAAACAGGGAACGCGACGGGTCGCGCTGGCGAGGATGCTCATCGATCTCACCAATGAGTTCGCCGCCGTCTCCGACGCCATCACGGCCCAGTATTTCCGCCACGAGGAACAGCCACACAGTCTCTTGCGCCGGACCGGGGCCGCGCTCTCATGAGGTACCGCATTCAACATGTGACTCGCTACGAGTACGCGGAGCCGGTTTCGCTCTGTCACAGCATCGCGCATCTCAAGCCACTGAGCACGCGCCTGCAACGCTGTCTATCGTCGAGCATCCGGGTCGATCCCTGGCCCGCCGTCAGCCGTGAGCACGAGGACTTCTTCGGCAACCGGGTCAGCTATTTCTCGATCCAGCAGGCCCACAGCGCGCTCGAGGTCACGGCCGTCAGCGAGTTGGACATCACGCCGCTGGTGCCGCCCGAGGCGGGCCGCACCACCCCCTGGGAGCACGCCCTCGAACGGCTTCACGACCGGGGCGACGGTCTCATGACGGATGCCCGGATCTTCAGCCTGCCCTCCCCCCAGGTGCCCATGGAGACGAGCGCCCGCAAATATGCCGCCATCTCCTTTACCAAGGGCCGACCCATCCTGGAGGCCACGTTGGATCTCATGGCCCGGATCCATGGTGAATTCGAGTACGACCCGACCTCGACCACCATCGCCACGCCGGTCGCCGAGGTCATGGAGCAGCGCCGGGGGGTGTGTCAGGATTTCGCCCATGTCGCCATCGCCGGACTGCGCGGACTGGGGCTCGCCGTGCGCTATGTCAGCGGTTATCTGGAGACCCTGCCGCCACCCGGACAGGTCAAGATGCAGGGTGCCGATGCCTCTCACGCCTGGTTCTCGGTCCTGGTGCCCGATCATGGCTGGATCGATTTCGACCCGACCAACAATCTGATCCCGGTGGATCAACACATCACCACCGCGATCGGTCGGGATTTCCAGGATGTCACGCCGCTGCGCGGCATCTTCTACGGTGGCGGCACCCACGATCTGCTGGTCGCCGTGGACGTGAACCGGATCCCGGACGCGCCGGCCGCCAAGCCCTAGACTGGCTCGGCGCGATAGCGCTCGGCGAGCCGGACATAGTTGGCGGCGACATAGTCCAGATATTCGAGTTCCTGGTCCGTCAAGGGTCGCGCCCGGCGCGCCGGCGCGCCCAGCCAGAGATAGCCGCCCTCCAGTACCTGACGGGGCGTCACCAAGGATCCGGCGCCCAGCATGACGCGCGGCTTGAGCACGGCCCGGTCGAGCACCCGCGCACCGATGCCGATCAGACAGTGGTCCTGGATCTCGCAGCCGTGCAGGACCACCTGATGGCCAATCGTGACGCCATCCTGGATGAGGATCGGCGCCCCACCCGGCATGAAGCGGCTGTCGTGCGAGACGTGCAGGATGGAACCGTCCTGGATATTGGTCCCGGCCCCGATCTCGATGCGATGGATGTCGCCCCGCACCGCGCACAGCGGCCAGATGGACGAGCCCGATCCCAGGCGCACATCGCCGATCACCACGGCCGTCGCGTGAACCCAGGCATCGCTGGCGATGTCTGGATGTTGGCCCTCGAAACCCTGGATGTTGTTCATATCCGCTGACTATATCTCTTCCAACTGGAGTCTGATTTTCGATGTCCACTTGTTGGGCCGAATCATCCACCGACGGATTTCCGCCATGCGTCCGCTGATCAAAAGCCTCGTCTGGACGGCCGGCCTCGGCCTCGTCGCCATCCTGCTGCTGGGCCTGCTCCTGGTTCTGGACAGTCGCCCGCTGGTGGTCGAGGATCCCCAGCCGACCAGGGCCGAACGCCTCTGGCTGCGAAACTGGATCGCGACCAATCGTCCCAGGGTCGCGCGCGACGAGCCCGCCAACCAGCTCGAACTCAGCGAGCGCGAGGTCAGCCTCCTGGTCAATGAACTCCTGGACCGCACCGGTCAGGGGCGAGCGCGCGTCCGGCTCGGCGAGGCCCGCGCCAGTCTGGCCCTCTCGCTCAAGTTGCCCCTGGACCATCTCGATGGCTACCTCAACCTCCAGCTCGAACTGACGCAGGCCGAGTCGCTGCCCAGGGTGGAATCGGCGCGGGTCGCCGGGCTACCGATCCCCGGCCTGCTGGTCCAGACCCTGGCCGAGCGGGCGCTCGTGGCGATCGACCGCTCGCAACTGATCCACCAGGTCGAGTTCGCCCCGGACCGCCTCCGTGTCGGCTATGAATGGCGTCCGGACATGATGGAGCGGATCGGCAGCGGTTTCGTCGCCGACCTGGATCTGCCGGAGGTACTCAGGTATCAGGAGTCGCTCGACCGCTTCGCCGCCACCCGGCCGAAACGCGAGCCGCTGCTCCTGGCCGAGACCCTGTCGCATCTCCTGGCCCAGGCCGACGCCTCCGGGGCCGATCCGGTCGCGAGCAATCGCGCCCTGATCCTGGCCCTGGCCGCCTATGTCAATGGTCGCTCCATCCGCGACCCCGCCGCCGACGGGGTGCGTTCCAGCGTTCGCTATCGCCCGGTTCTCTTGCGTGGTCGTCGGGATCTGGGTCAACACTTCATGACCTCGGCGGCCATCGCCATCCAGGGCAACGATACCCTGTCCAACCTGCTGGGCTGGTACAAGGAGATGGCCGATTCCAATGGCGGAAGCGGTTTCAGCTTCCCGGACATGACCGCCAACCGGGCCGGGATCCGCTTCGCCCAGCTCGCCACCGAGAGCCCCGCGCGCGCCCAGGGACTTCAGGGATTCGCGCGTCGCGGCCTGAGCGAGGACGATTTCATGCCCCCGATCGATGGACTGCCCGAGGGAATGAGCCAGCAACGCTTCAACGAGCGCTTCGACGAGGCCAGACGCCAGGACTATCAGCGCCTGATCGCCTCGATCGACCGCCGCATCGAATCCCGACCGCTGTTTCGGCAACCGCCGGGATAGGGGCCGCGTCCCATCCGTCCCGACCGCCCGCTAGGGCGTCCTGGCGACGGTCCAGACATCGACTCGGCGGGCACCGGCCCCAAGCAGGATCCGACTCAGCTCGGAAATGGTGCTGCCCGTGGTCACCACGTCGTCGACGATGACCAGATGACTTCCGGCCAGATCGGCGGTCGCGGCGAAGGCGCCGCGGATGTTGCGCCGACGCGCGCGCTCGTCGAGACCCGCCTGAGGCGGTGTCGCCATGACACGGTGACAGACCTGGGCCGCGAGCGGAATCCCCAACTCACGCCCCAGGATCCGCGCGATCTCGTGCGCCTGGTTGTAACCGCGCTCGCGCTGGCGCCTGGGATGCAGCGGCACCGGAACCAGCCAATCCGGCCGGACCAGATCCAGCTCCCGCGCCCGCTCGGCGAGACACTGGCCCAAGAGGCGCACGGCATTGAGCCGTCCCCGAAACTTGGCGCCGGTGATCAGGGCGGGGATCGCGCCTTCGTAACGAAAGGCCGCCACGCAGCGATCGAAGGGTGGCGAGCGCTTCTGGCAGCGGCCACAGAGCGTCCCGACCGAAACCGCCGAGTCGAACGGAAGCGCGCAACACCCGCAGGCATGCGCATTGCGCGGCAGATCCGCCCGGCAGCCGGCGCAGAGATCGAGCCGCTGATCGCCTGGTGCGCCGCAGAGCTGACAGGTCGGCGGATAGAGCCAACCGATGAGTGTCTCGATGCCGATTCGGGTCACGCGCCCTCCCCTTCCATTCCTGTCATTCGCGACGAACCGCCGCGCGAACCCACGGGCGCCGGGATCGTCGGCACGGGAGTCAAGGTCGTTGTAAACCAGAAATCAAGAAACAAGTTGACAAGCGATCCAGGGTCTTTAGAGTTCCGGGCTTCCGTCATCGCGTCATCCGGACGCGACGTCCACTCGACTTGCCTTCCTAACCATGCCATTGACCCACACCACCTCCCAGCCGCGCAACGATTGGTCGCTCGACGAGATCGAGGCCATCCTCGACCAGCCCTTCAACGACCTGCTGTTTCAGGCCCAGGGCGTCCATCGCGCCCATTTCGATCCCAACCGGATCCAGGTCAGCACCCTGCTGAGCATCAAGACCGGCGCCTGTCCGGAGGATTGCGGCTATTGCGCCCAGAGCGCCCGGCACGAAACCAAGCTGGAGCCCGAGCGGCTGATGCCGGTCGAGGCGGTGCTGGAGGTGGCGCGCGAGGCGCGCGGACGGGGCGCCACCCGCTTCTGCATGGGCGCCGCCTGGCGCAACCCGACCGACCGCAATCTCGATCAGGTACTCGCCATGGTCGAGGGCGTCCATGCGTTGGGGATGGAGACCTGCGTCACCCTCGGCATGCTGACCGCCGCCCAGGCGCACCGGCTCAAGGACGCCGGGCTGGATTATTACAACCACAACCTGGACACCTCGCCCGAGTTCTACGGCCAGGTGATCAGCACCCGCACCTACCAGGATCGGCTCGATACCCTGGACCGTGTGCGCGAGGTCGGACTCAAGACCTGTAGCGGCGGCATCCTCGGCATGGGCGAGTCGCGCCGCGACCGCGCCTCCATGCTGCGCCAGCTCTCCAACCTGCCGGCGCATCCCGAGTCCGTCCCCATCAATCTGCTGGTGCGGGTCGAGGGCACGCCGCTCTTCGGCCAGGCGGCGCTCGATCCCTTCGAGTTCGTGCGCGTGGTCGCCGCCGCGCGCGTCCTCATGCCGGCCTCCCATGTCCGGCTTTCCGCCGGGCGCAGCGAGATGAGCGACGAGTTGCAGGCGCTCTGTTTCCTGGCCGGCGCCAACTCGATTTTCTACGGCGAGCGCCTGCTGACCACGCCCAACGCCGCGTCCGATCGGGACCGCCAGCTCTTCGAGCGCCTCGGACTCGCCTTCGAGGAGGTCGAGGCCGAACGTACCGAGCCCGGCGCCTGCAACAAGACCGTCGAGCACCGGATCCGGCTCTGAGCGCCGGACGATCCTTCCGACCCATGCCGACACGCCACACAGCGGACTCGGAACTGCGCCTTCGGCTCGACGCGCTGAAGGCCAGGGATCTCTATCGCCGACGCGCCGTTCAGGACGCCCCTCAACAGCCTTGCGCCATCGTCGACGGGCGTCCGATGCTGAGTTTCTGCGGGAACGACTATCTGGGGCTCGCCAATCATCCGGAGGTCATCGCCGCCCTGCGCCAGGGTGCGGAACGCTGGGGCGTGGGCAGCGGCGCGGCCCATCTGGTGAGCGGTCACAGCCGCGCGCATCAGGCTCTGGAGGAGGCGCTGGCCGAGTTCACCGCCCGCCCCAGGGCGCTGCTCTTCTCGACCGGCTACATGGCGAATCTCGGGGTCATCACGGCGCTGGCGGGACGGGGCGACAGCGTCTACCAGGACCGGCTCAACCATGCCTCGCTCCTCGACGGTGCCCTGCTCTCGCGCGCCAACCTGCGCCGCTATCCCCACACCGATGCCGCGACCCTCGGGCGTCTGATCGGCGAGGGTCCGGCCCGTCTCATCGTCACCGATGGTGTCTTCAGCATGGATGGCGATCTCGCCCCCCTGCCCGCGCTGGCGCCCATCGCCCGCGCCGCCGGCGCCTGGCTGATGGTCGACGACGCCCATGGTCTCGGCGTCCTGGGACGGAACGGTCGCGGATCCCTAGACCGTTTCGGTCTCGACTCCGAGGCAGTGCCCATCCTCATGGGAACCCTGGGCAAGGCGTTCGGCACCTTCGGCGCCTTCGTCGCCGGCTCGGAGGATCTGATCGAGACCCTGATCCAATCCGCGCGCAGCTACATCTACACCACGGCGACGCCACCGGCGCTGGCCGAGGCGACGCTCGCGAGCCTGCGGATCGCCGCCCGCGACGACTGGCGGCGCGAGCGGCTCGGGGTGCTGATCGCCCAGTTTCGCGCCGGCGCCGAACAGCTCGGACTGGCGCTCGCGGATTCACAAACCCCGATTCAGCCGCTGCTCGCCGGCAGCGCCGCCAGGGCGCTGCGCTGGAGCGCCGCGCTCGGGGAGGCCGGAATCCTGGTCGGAGCCATCCGTCCGCCGACGGTCCCCGAGGGAACCGCGCGGCTGCGCATCACGCTCTCGGCTGCCCATTCGGAAGCGGACGTGGAGCGACTCCTCGCGGCCCTGGCCCGGCTTCCAGTCGAGAGCCAATGATTCCCCTGTCCATCCAATCATTAGAGAGATCCCAGTGCCACACTCATCGGACACCCCCCACGACCTCGTGATGCTGCACGGGTGGGGCATGAACGCGGCCGTCTGGAACCAGGACCCGCGACACGGCTGGAACGGCCTGAACCAGCATCGCATCGAGCTTCCCGGCCACGGTGAAAGCCCCTTCCACGCGCACCTCGATGATCTCTGGCGCTGGGCCGATGTCTGTCTGGAGGCGGCGCCGCCACGGGCCATCTGGCTCGGCTGGTCGCTCGGCGGACTGGTCGCCATGGCCGCCGCGCTGCGCGCGCCCAAGCGGGTCGCCGGACTCATCCTGCTGACCGCCACGCCGCGCTTCGTTCAGGCCACCGACTGGATGCCCGCCATGCCGGAGGCGACGCTCGAACAGTTCCATGCCGCGCTGACCGGGGATCCATCCGGAACCCTGGCGCGCTTCCTCGCGCTCCAGGTCCAGGGCAGCGAGGAGGCGCGCGAGACCCTGCGTCTCCTGCGGCGCGAGCTGGCCACCCGGCCGGACGCGGACCCCGCCGCACTATCGCTGGGCCTGGATCTGCTGCGCGACGAGGATCTGCGCGGACCCTTGCCGGACATCCGCTGCCCGGCCCTCTGGCTGTTCGGCAGTCAGGACGCCCTGGTGCCCGCCAGGGTCGCCGAGCGGATCGAGCTGCTGATGCCCCAGGCCCAGGTCCAGATCATCCAGGGCGCCGCCCATGCCCCGCACCTCTCGCATCCAGGCGAGACTGGGGAGGCCGTCCGCGCCTTTCTCACCGGACTCGGGGTCGATCCCGAGTCCTGACGCCAGCGCCCGATGAATACCCACGCCATGACCCCGATCGACAAGCGACGTGCCCGGCTCGGTTTCGAGCGCGCCGCCGCCGACTACGACAGCGTCGCCCTGCTCCAGCGCGAGATAGCCGACCGGATGCTGGAACGGCTCGACTATGTGCGACTCGAACCCCAACGGATCCTGGATCTCGGCGCCGGGACCGGCTATGCCATCGACGCCCTGCACCGCCGCTACCCCAAGGCGCGCGTCATCGCCCTGGATTTCGCCCAGGGGATGCTGCTCCAGGCCCGCCGCCGGGGCCGCTGGCTGCGCCGTCCGCTGTGCGTCTGCGCGGACGCCGAGTCCCTGCCGCTGGCCGACGGCTCCATCGATCTCATCGTCTCCAACGCCACCATCCAGTGGTGCAACGATCTGGAACGGACCTTCGTGGACTGTCTGCGGGTGCTGCGTCCCGGCGGTCTGCTCCAGTTCACCACCTTCGGCCCGGATACGCTCAAGGAGCTGCGCGACGCCTGGAGCCGCGTGGACCGGCACAGCCATGTGAGCCCCTTCCCGGACATGCACGACGTTGGCGATGCCCTGGTGCGCGCCCGCTTCGCCGACCCCGTGCTGGATGCCGAGCGCCTGACCCTCACCTATGAAAGGGTGCATGACCTGATGCGCGACCTCAAGGTGCTGGGCGCGCGCAACGCCACCCAGGAGCGCCCGCGCGCCCTCGCCGGCCGCGCGCGCCTGGACGCCCTGGTGGCCGCCTACGAGGAACATCGGCGAGACGGTCGACTGCCGGCCAGTTACGAGGTGCTTCATGGTCATGCCTGGGCGCCGGAGCAAAAGCCGGTGACCGGAGGCGTCGCCATCCCCGTCTCGGCGATCGGCGGGCGTCGCGGGTCCGACCCAAGGCCGCGTGTGCGACCTGATCTCCAGACGCCATGAGCGGTCTTTTCGTCACCGGCACGGATACCGGCTGCGGCAAGACCGAGATCAGTCTGGGTCTGATGGCCGCCTTGCAAGCGCGCGGACTCCGCGTTCTGGCCATGAAGCCGGTCGCGAGTGGCGCCGTGCCCGGACCCGAGGGTCCGCGCAACGCGGATGCGCTCCGGCTCCAGGCCCAGGGCTCGACCCAGGCGCCCTATCATCTGGTCAACCCCCACGCCTTCGAGCCGCCGATCGCCCCCCATCTGGCGGCGGAGGCGGCCGGGGTCGCGATCAGTCTGAGCGGCATTCGCGACGCCTACCAGGCGCTCGGCCGGGAGGCCGATCTGGTCGTGGTCGAGGGCGTGGGCGGCTGGCGGGTTCCGCTCGGGCCGAACCTCTTTCTCGGCGACATCCCCAGGGCGCTAGGGCTGCCGGTGATCCTGGTCGTCGGGCTCAAGCTCGGCTGTCTCAATCACGCCCTATTGACGGTCGAGAGCCTCCGGGCGAACGGCGTCAGGCTCGCGGGCTGGGTCGGCAATCAGGTCGAGCCGGACATGCCGGCCCTGGCCGGGAACCTGGCCACCCTGAATGCGCTGATCGAGGCCCCTAGCCTCGGCGTCATACCCTGGCTGGCGACGCCGGATCCACGGACGATCGCGCGTCACCTGCATCTCGACCGTCTCGACCCCGAGACAACGCCTGCATGGCCCGCTCGCGATTCCGGGCTATGATAAGGCGATTCACGGGAAAGTCCGTACCCGACCGAAAGCTACGGAATTGGACAGGATTAACAGGATTCTTCAAGATTTACAGGATTAAAAACAGGGCTTTATAAATCCTGTCAATCCTGCGAAATCCTGTTAATCCTGTCCATGACGGGGCGAATCGCGGGGGACAAGGTTTCCCGGAAATCACCTCACCCCATCATCCTTCCCGCCCGCTTCGGGCCTGTTCAGCCATCGCCGATGCCTTCATGAAGACACCAGACCTCGCCAGAATCGCCCATCGACGCCTTTGGCTCGCCGCCCTGCTCCTGCCAACCCTGCTCGCATCGACCGTCGCTGCGGCCCCCGACCCGCTCGCGCAGGTCAAGGGGCTCGGCCAAGCCAGTCTGCTGGTCAAGGAGCACGGCCAGGATGTCATCGCCTATCAGGCCGATGTCCCGCGCGTACCCGCCTCGACCATGAAGGTTCTCACCGCCTTCGCGGCGCTGGAGACCCTGGGGCGCGACTTCCGATTCCGGACCGATGTGTTCCAGGACGCCGATGACTGGCTGTGGATCAAGGGTTACGCGGATCCCTATCTGGTGTCCGAGGAGTTGGATCGGATGGTCGCCGCGATCGGGCAAGCGGGTGTGCGTCGGGTCGCCGGCATCGGTCTGGACGACGGTTTCTTCAGCCCGGATGTCGAGATCGCCGGCCGCTCGTCCTCGAACAACCCCTACGACGCCCCGGTCACCGCCCTGGCGGCGAATTTCAACACGCTCAACCTGGTGCGCGACGGCGACCGGATCAGAAGCGCCGAGCCGCAGACGCCGCTCACCGCGACCGGCCGGCGCTTCGGTCAGTCCGGCCCGGCCGGCAAGCAGCGCGTGAATCTGCGCGAACGCGACATCGCCCTGCGCTATTTCGGCGAACTGCTGGCCGCCAAGCTGGAGGGCGCCGGCATCCAGGTCGGCGAGGGATCGCGCAACGGCCCCGTCCCGGCCGGCGCCCGGCGGATCCATCGTCATGCCAACAGCCGCACGCTGGCCGAGATGATCGAACCCATGCTCAAGCACTCCAATAATTTCATCGCCAACGCGCTCTTTCTGCGGCTGGCCGAGCCGGAGGGTCGAGGCCGTGTCAGCATGGTCGCGGCCCGACAGAGGATGACGGACTTCGCCCGTCGGCGTCTGGGCTGGCGGGACTTCGCCATCGACGACGGCGCGGGTCTCTCGCGCGCCAACCGGCTGAGCGCCCGTCAGCTCGTGGATCTGGTCGAAGCCTTCGCCCCCTATCGGGATCTGATGCCGGAGCAGGACGGCAACCCAAGCGTTCGCGCCAAGACGGGGACGCTGCGCGGGGTGAGCTGCTACGCCGGCTATGTGCGCCGCCAGGGCGAATGGGCGTCGTTCGCCCTGCTGATCAACCAGCCCGTTGATTACAATCTGAGACGCCGAGTCGCCAGCGGCCTGGCGCGCTGATCGCGCCTGGGTTTACCGGACCCCAACAGGATAGGACGCCCCATGCCCACCGTTCCCGAGTGCCTCCAGCCTCGTCAGGGGTTGTTTTCGCGTGGCTTCCGGGCCTTGCTCGCGCTCGCGCCTGTGCTGCTGCTCGCGGCCTGCGTCGCGACGCCGCCACCAACCGAGCCGCTCGGCGCGGCAACCGGAGGTCCGGCCGGACGCATCCTCGGCCAGGACGCGCGCGGCTATCCATCGCTGGCCCCCCTGATGCGTCAGGTAACGCCGGCGGTCGTCAGCATCGCGGTCGAGTCGCGAACCCAGGGCGAGGACTACCCCTTCCTGCGCGATCCCGAGTTTCGCCGCTTTCTCGATCGCATGGGCCTGCCGGCCCCCGAGATCGATGTCTCCGAACGGCGTCGCAGCCTGGGCTCGGGGGTGATCGTCGACGCCGCCAACGGCTATGTCATGACCAATAACCACCTACTCAAGGACGCCACCAGCATCACCGTCACGCTCAAGGACCGACGCAGCTTCCGCGCGCGCCGGCTGGGCTTCGACCAGGGCTCGGATGTCGCCATCCTCAAGATTCCGCCGGTCGCCATCCGCCCCCTGCCGTTCGGCGACTCGGATCGGCTCGAAGTCGGCGACTTCGTGATCGCGATCGGCAACCCCTTCGGGCTGGGACAGACCGTGACCATGGGGATCGTCAGCGCGGTCGAGCGCGCTGGCGTCGGGGGCAGTCAACTCGGAAAGTTGATCCAGACCGACGCCTCCATCAATCCCGGCAATTCAGGAGGCCCGCTGCTCAACCTGGCCGGCGAAGTCGTCGGCATCAACACCGCGCTGATCGGACCGAGCGGCGGCAACGTCGGCATCGGTTTCGCCGTGCCCAGCAATCGCGCCCGCAAGGCGCTGGGAAAGATCACCGGCCGGCCTTGAGTCCTCGACAGGGAATGGTTCCTCGCCTCGCGACCGGGGGCGAATACCCCGACGCGTGGCGGTTTGCACTCGCGGACCGACTGTTTTAGAGTGCGGACCGTTCTCACCGCTCGTCTCCCGTCTCGAATTTCCAGCGTCCGGTATTATTTGGATCCCTTCGTTACTCGGATCCGTTCGCTCCTTCGTCGCGGCCGGCGGGTTCAACGCACAGCGAGAGGAGCCTGGCCCATGTCCGAAGCCAAGCACGGCGATACCGTGCGGATTCACTACACTGGAACCCTCGACGACGGCACCGTTTTCGATTCCACCGTCGGCGGCGACCCCATCGAGTTCACCATCGGCGATGGCGGTATCATCCCCGGCTTCGAGATCGCGGTGACCGGGATGGCGCTCGGCGAGAGCAAGACGGTGACCATCGCCCCCGCTCAGGCCTACGGGGACTACAATGCCGAGATGACCCAGGAGGTTCCACGCTCCGCGATCCCTGACGAGATCGAACTGAGCGAGGGGATGATCCTCAGCGCCGAGAGTCCGGACGGCGTGCCCATTTCGTTCGTGGTCAAGGCGTTCGATGACCAACAGGTGACCATCGACGGGAACCATCCGCTGGCCGGCCGGGATCTGACCTTCGCCCTTGAACTGGTCGGGATCCGTTAGACGCGGGTCGGACGGGTTGCCGTCCAGGCGCGGGATGAAGATACTGGCCGCCAGTCCGTTCACCACCCTGCCCCGGATCGGGGCGAATCGTTTCCAGGCGCGAGGGCGATCACGCCTTCCGCCTGACCGGCCCCACCCTCGGGCGGAAAGACATCCCTTAAGCCAGCCTTGGGAAGCATGACCCATGGATACCATGAAAGAGAAGGACCCCCAGGATCGATCGACTCCGCCAGTACCGACGGCCGACGCCGACACCCCCAACCCGTCGCCCGC
>NZ_NRRG01000051.1 GCF_016583575.1 Thiocystis violacea | reverse complement strand
CGGCAATAGATGTGTGGAAGTAACGGATCCAGGCATCGGTGTAGAATCGTGATGACAGGCATCGGGGGTCTCCTGGGTGGTTTCGTCACTTCCCAAGGACCACGATCCCCTGTGCCTGTTCATTGTCGCGCCGCAATCATTGTTTAAGTCTTTGTTTAAAATAGTTAGGGGATACCTCAGGGTCTGTCCCCTATTTCCCCCCCTATTTCCTCCCTGAGCGGGCCGCTTTGGGGCCATCGCCATCCGGAGGCGCCGTGACACTCATCCTGCTCAAAGACGTGCTTTTGTGGTCGACCATAATCAACTATGGCTTCCTGCTGCTCTGGTTCGCGTTGTTTATCCTGGCCCACGACGGGATGTATCGACTCCAAGGCCGCTGGTTCCGGCTCTCCGTCGAGACGTTCGATACGATCCATTATGCTGGCATGGCGGCCTATAAGCTCGGCATCCTGCTGCTGAATCTGGCGCCATGGGTTGCACTCCATCTGGTCTCCTGAGCTGGGCCTCGAACGCCAGCCGTCCGCCGGCCGGGGAGATGGACGCCGACGACACGCGTCCCCGGATTCCGGCATCGACCCGCGTCCAGGACCGGAGATCGCCAGGCTCATGCTCGGCTACGAGGATCTCGGCTGGGCGTATTGGCGGGTGATTGCCGGCCCTGAAGGACTTGGCTTCCAAGCGCACGCCGACACCTTCGCCCTTGAGTTCCTGATCCTCCCCGCGCGCGTCGGTTTCGTCCTCAATCGCGGGAGCCTCTTCCTGGTGGCCAAGACCTTCGGTTACCCTGATGGCTTTTTCTGGACTCCGGACAGCGAGTCGCCGGGAGGGTCGCCCTCTCGGGCGACCGGTGGGTTTAGGTCGGATCGCGCTAGGAGAGCCGCCGGTCCGGGTGCTCTCGCGTTGGCGCTTGGTCGACTTGGAGGTCGACCCTCCCGGCCGAGGCGGTCTGGAATCCATCAAGAGCCATCCTGATTAGCAAGCTTCCTCAGCCAGCCGAATCCAGCGCTCCGGTCGCGGCCCGACGGCGATCTCCGCGACGAGCAAGCGATGAAGCACACCCTGGTCCGGGTACTGATCGGGATCTTGCACGCCCCCAGTACCCGGCTCACACAAGCCATCCTTGGTCGCACCCCTGTTTCCCCGGCGGAGCCGGGGGATTACCTGATTGATTTAGCCATTGAGCCCCTGTATGACCAACAACGATGTCCTGCGCCGTCTTCGATACACCTTCGATTTCGACGATCTCAAGATGATGGCGGTGTTTGCCGCGGCGGACAGTCGGGTGACCCGCCCGCAAGTCAGCAAGTGGTTGAAGAAAGACGATGATCCGGAGTTCGAGGCTTGTAGCGATCAGCAATTGGCGACCTTCCTCAACGGCTTGATCATTGAGCGGCGGGGAAAGAAAGACGGCGCACAGCCCGCGCCGGAACAATCATTGAACAACAACATCATCTTTAGAAAGCTCAAGATCGCGTTGGATCTGGAGGCGGACGCTATCCTGCGGATCCTGGCCGCCAGCGATCTGCGTATCAGTCCGCATGAGTTGAGTGCGTTCTTTCGCAAGCCGGGCCATAAACACTACCGCCAATGTAAAGATCAAATTCTGCGAAACTTTCTCAGCGGCCTGCAGTTGGAGTACCGCGAGGGTCGCACGCCACCGGACGACGCCAGCGCCACGGCGGGACACCCCTCTTGACCCAGACGCCCTTCACCTCGCTCAACCTCAGCCCGGATCTGCTGGAGAATCTGTCCTCGCTCGGCTATCACACCATGACCCCCATCCAGGCCCTGAGTTGTCCGGATATCCTGGCGGGGCGGGATGTCATCGCACAAGGAAAGACCGGTTCGGGGAAGACTGCCGCGTTTGGGCTCGGTCTCCTGGAGCGGCTCGATGTCGGGCGCTTTCGGGTCCAGTCTCTCGTCCTCTGTCCCACCCGTGAACTCGCCGATCAGGTGGCCCAGGAGATCCGCGCACTGGGGCGCAGGAGGCACAACATCAAGGTGCTGACACTCTGCGGCGGGGTCGCCGTTGGCCCTCAGATCGGCTCGCTGGAACACGGCGCCCATATCGTGGTGGGAACCCCGGGTCGGATCGCGGATCACCTGGAGCGCGGCACGCTGCGGTTGGATGAGGTGACCATGCTGGTGCTCGACGAGGCGGATCGGATGCTTGAGATGGGCTTTGAAAAGTCGCTGGAGGCGATCATCGAGCGGACCCCGACGAGACGCCAAACCCTGCTGTTTAGCGCCACCTACCCCAATCGGATCCAGGCCATCGCTCGGCGGATCATGACGGAACCGATCATGGCCCAAGTGGCGTCCACCCACGACAATCGCAGTATCGCCCAGCACTTCTATCGCGTGACCGACGATCACCAGCGGCAGCAAGCGCTATGCCTCTTGCTGTTGCAGCACCAACCGGTGTCGACCCTGGTGTTTTGCAATACCAAGGTCGACACGCGCCAGGTGGCTCAGGGGTTGCGGGACAGTGGTTTTAGCGTCCTCGCACTGCACGGTGACCTGGAGCAACGGGAGCGGGATGAGGTTCTGGCGCGGTTCTCCAATAAGAGCATCTCGGTGCTGGTGGCCACCGATGTGGCGGCCCGTGGTTTGGACATCGACGCACTCGATGCGGTGATCAACTACCGGATTGCACTGGAGGCGGAGGGGCATCTCCATCGCGTTGGTCGTACCGGGCGTGCCGGTCGCCAGGGGGTGGCCTTTTCGCTCTACGATGAAGGGGAGGCGCATCGCGTCGCCGCATTGGACACCACGGTGGATCCCATCATGGACAGCGCGTTATTGCCGTCACTCGACCTGCTGAAGCAGCGCCCGATGGTGCCGCCGATGGCCACCCTTCAGATCGATGGTGGCAAGAAGCAAAAGGTTCGCCCGGGCGATATCCTGGGCGCGTTGACGGGGCCGGGTGGTCTTCGCGGTGACCAAGTGGGAAAGATCCAGATCGCCGACCAGTGGGCCTATGTGGCGGTCAGCCGAGAGCGCGTGGAGGCGGCGTTGAAGAAGCTGTCCGTCGGCAGGCTGAAGGGACGTGCGTTTCGCGTCAGGCTGATCGACTAATTGCGCGCTCCCTCGGTGATCGGGTGTGGGCCATCGTCGTCGGCGAGCCGGCGGTCGATGGCTCTGGCCTCCTCGGGGATCATCCGCCCTTCGAGCGCTTCGGCCAAGGCGCGTGTGCTGCGCCCCGCAGACCAGATCTTGAAGAAAGGTGTCCGCCGGGCCGCACGACCCGCTCGCGGCGCAGCGGATCCATTCGCTCGCACAGGACAACGGGCCGGCTGGAGATGCGCGCGGCCTGACGGTTCTTGATCTCGACCGTCCGACAGCCCTGCCGGTTGGTCACGCCCGGCTCACGGCTGACTCCACAAGGCGCGCCATCCCGCCGACCCTAAGGCGTCGAGCGTCTCGATATTGCGCTCATAAATGGTTTCGGCTTCGGGGAAGGCGGCCACCGCCCGGTCGATGCTGGCCTCGCGCAGCAGGTGCAGGGTCGGAAACGGCGCCCGGTTGGTGAGGTTCCCGAGATCTCCGGGTTCCGTTCCCGCGAACTGGTAGGCCGGATGAAAGCTGGCGATCTGGATCACACCTTGCAGGTCGTGTTCCTCCACGGACGCTTCGGCCAGCGGGAGGAACGCATTGAAATCGAGAAAGTCCGGCAGCAGCGTGCGATGGATCAGCAAGGTCGTCTCGACCACGGCGGGGTCGGCGGCGGCCAGAAACTCCAGCTCGCGATCCAGGTCTTCCAAGAGTCCGTCCAGATGCCGCGCCCGGCTCACCACGAACCGCACCCGGTGTTTCACGTAGACCGCTTTGGCGAAGGGGCACAGGTTGAGCCCGATGACCGCCTGTTCGATCCATTCCCGCATGGCGGCGATGATCGCCTCGTCATTCATGCCCTCTACTCCGCGCTGGTGGTCCATCGGATGGGGCGGCGCGCCGGCGGATGGATGGGCGATGCCTCCTGCGTTCAGACGCATCAATCGACGCCAATCCCATCCGCGACACGGCCACCTCGATGTCAGTGCGACAACCGCAGGGGGCGTTGGTGCGTTCGCACGGACCGACCGCCGGCTCGGCGCGGACGTGTCCAGAGTCGATTCCCGCTGTCGTGCGGCGGAAACGGTCCCGGCGCGGCGGGACCGTTTCGCACCCCTCAGGCCGAGGCCCCCGGCGCGGCACACTCAGAACCGCACCTCGATCGACCCATAGACGGTGCGGGCCGCCAAGGGCAGATCCTGCGGCAGCGAGGTTCCGGCCGAGGCCTCCACGAGATTCCCGTTCAGGAGGTTGCGGATGTCGAGTTGCACGGAAACCAGCTTGGTCAGATCGTGGCGCATCAGCAGATCGAGTTGTCCATACTCGGGCGCTTCGTCCCGCGTATCCTCCGCCACGCGGGCGCGGTCGCCCACGTACATCCCCTGAAGATTGAAGAAGGTCCGGCCCAAGCGGTACTGCAGGGAGCCGTAGAGGCGATGGTGCGGGCTGTAGCCGGCGTCCTCTCCGGTCGTTTCGTCGGTGTTGTACTGATAGGCGTACCAGCCACGCAGGAGCAGGTCGCGCGCGAGCGCCCAGCGCATCTCAAGCTCGGCGCCTTGGCCGACCTGACGGCCGACATTCTCCGGCTCGGCATAGACGCCGCGATTCTGCAACCGGATCTGATCGACCGTCTCATGGCGGAAGAGATTCATCCCGAGCGCCAGATCCGGATGGGGCTGATACCGCAGGGCCAGCTCAAGGGTGCGCAGACGCTCGGATTCAAGCGCCGCGTTGGCTTGATAGACCGGTAATAGGCCGTTGTGCGATAGACCGGTAATAGGCCGTTGTGCGTTTCCAGGAGTGTCGGGGCACGAAAGCCCTCGCCATAGAGCAGCTTCGCGGTCCATTCCGGCAGCGGCGTCCAGACCAGAACGGCGCGCGGGCTGATCTGGGTTCCAACGTCCGAGTCGTCGTCGAGGCGTGCGCCCCAGGTCAGCGACCATTTCCGGGCGATCAGCCATTCGTCCTGGAGATAGGCGGACAGCCGTCGGCGACGCCCGTCGTCGTCAGACCCCGTCGCGGCGGCGGATAGCCAGTGTGTCAATGCGCTGGCATACCCCGCCAGCGGATCACTCAACGTCGAAGCACTCCCTGTCGCTCCCATCCCAGAGACGCTCCCCAGACCCGCGGCGGCGGAATCCAATCCGATCAGCTCCAGGGCGTCGACCGCGTAGTGGATCTCTTCATGCCCGAATCCCAGGGTGATGAAATGCCGATCGGTGGCGGCATAGCGAAGATCCGAGCGCAGGCGCCAGGTCTCCTGCTCGGCCGAGGCATCGAAGCGCAGCCCCTCCGAGAAGAGCGCCGAGGTGGGAATCCAGGTGATGTCATCGAGCGCGAGACGGGTCTGCGCGGCATCCAGTTGGAGCGTCAGCACGAGCCGATCGTTGAATTTGACCTCGCGCGCTAGCCGCCCTTCGACCGTCTCCAGCGTGCGCGTCCCGGTGGGATCGATGGCACTCAGGATCCCGGCACCAAGACCCTGCCTCGTGCGCGAAAGCCTCAGCATGGCGTGCGTCTGACCGAATCGGGCCTTCGCCAGCACGCCCAGATTGCGTTGGTCGGTGTTGACCGCGCTCGGCGCCAGTGAAAAACCGCTCCCGAGCACCGTATCAATCTGAGATAAGCGGTCGGCACGAATCACGGGCGTAGGCCCGTCCGTCTCCATGACCTCGGCGCTGAGCACCAGATCCACCGACTCACGGCTTTCCCCAGCCAAGAAGCGTCCGTCGACCGTGTGCTGTGAGCCGCCGCCGAGCGTGACCTGCGGCCGCTCGACCCGTTGGCGGGTGATGACGTTGACCACCCCGGAGAAGGCCTCCGCGCCGAACACCGAGGAGCCCGGTCCGCGCGTCACCTCGATCCGGTCGATGGCGTCGAGGGGAATGACGCCCAGCACGCCGAGCGGATTCCCCAGGATCAGATCCGATTGGGGCACCCCATCGAGCAGCACCAGGAGGTTGCCTGAGCCGAGGCTCGAGAAGCCACGCACCAGGACGTTCGGCGCGTAGTCATTGGTCAAGCCCAGATGAAATCCGGGCACCAACCGCAGCGCCTCGACGACGCTACGGAACCCGCCGTTACGGATCTCCTCGGCGGTGATGACGGTCGCGACCGCCGGGGCCGTGCGATAGAGATGGGCGCGTCCGGTCGCGAGGCTGACGGTTCGCTCCGAGCCGAACAGTTCCTCCGCGGAGGTCTGGGCCAACGCGGGGCCGGCGAGCGCGCCCAAGGCGGCGAACAGGGATCGTTTCATCGGTCGTCACCTCAGGTGGCCGCGAGTCGTCTCCTCGGACGGCTCGATCAGCGTCACGATGGTCCCAATGAGCCGCTCCGGCTGCACGGGCTTGACCATCAGGTGGGCACCGAGGCGGGCGATCGCCGCCTGCAGGGGTGCCCGGTCGTCCCCGGTCAGGATCACGACCGGGGTGGTATTCGCGGGAGAGGCGCGCAGCCACGCCAGGATGTCGAGTCCCTGGCGGCCCGGCAGGCGGTGATCGAGAATCACGGCGGCGTAGGCGTGCGGGGACCGCTCCAACAAGGCCAAAGCGGCGGTACCGTCGGCGCAGGCGTCGACGCGGAAACCGGCCTCGCGCAGAAAGAGCGCCAGGGGAGCGCGGATGCTGTCCTCGTCCTCGGCGAACAGGAGGCGTTGCCCGCGGTGCGGAGAGGCTTCAGCGGGCGTTGGCTCCAGCCCCAACGCTTGAGGCGCGGCGGGAGCTCGATGCGAAAGCAACTGCCGATCCCCGGCTCGCTGGTGACCGTGAGGCGGCCACCCAGGGTTTCGACAAAGCGCCGACTCAGCCAGAGCCCCAGCCCGATCCCCGAGGAGACCGCCCCGGCAATCCCGCTGACACCCTGATAGAGGGGCTCGAAGATCCGCTCTTGCTCGTCCGGTTGAATGCCGATGCCTTCGTCGGCCACCTGGATGACGGCGGACGCGCCGTCGCGGCCAGGCTCAAGGGTCAGTCGGATCACACCGCCGTCGGTGAACGTATCGGCGTTGCGGATCAGGTTGTAGAGCACCTGGGTCAGACGTGCGCGATCGCTGATCAGGGTGACCTCGGTGTCCGGGAGCCGTAGCGCGAACCGGTTGCGCGGCGACAGCGTGGGCTCCAGTGTGCTGACCACATCCTTGAGAAGGGCGTCAAGCGTGAAGCGCTGATAGGTCACCTCGATCGGCCGCCCGGACTCGACCTTGGTGAGTTGGAGGAGCTGCTCGATCAGCTCGAGCAGTTGGTTGGACGCCCGCCGAATCACCGTCAACGATGCGGTGCCGGAACCGCTCTGATGCCGCTCGAGCAGGCGCGCATGCAGAATGATCGCCTGCAAGGGGGTCCGCAGCTCGTGGCTGACATTGGCGAGGAAGAGGGTCTTGGCGCGATTCGCCTGCTCGGCGGCATCGCGGGCCGAGCGGAGGTCTTGCGTGCGTGCCGCGACTCGGGCCTCGAGTTCCTCGGCATGGGCCTGCAAGTGCCGGTGATTCTCGGCGAGCCGCGCCCGCATCGCCGCCACCGCCACATAGAGGCGATGCACCTCCGCTGGACTCGCGGCCGGCGGGGTGGGTAGCACCGTCTCGAGCGGATCGCCCAGACGGCGCACCAGGGTGCCGAGCGGGGCGAGCATGCGCAGCGACAGGGAAGCGGCGGCGAGGCCCAGAACCAGCGTCAGGATCCCGAGCTGCGCGAGAGACGCCTGGGCCGTCTCCAGCGCGAAGGCGAAGGCCCGGTCGAGCGACAGGGTCAGGACCACGCGCCCGAGCGGGGCCTCCCCTGCGGCGACGGGGGCGTCCAAGGCCGTCGCCGGTCCCTGGGCCACGGCCAGGATCGCCCGCTCCACCGGCGCGGTTCGTTTGGCCGACACCGGTTCCGGCGCGGCGACCTCGGCCAACACCTGCCCCTCCGCGTCGAGCAGCCGGACCTGGATCAGATCCGGGAACTTCAGCAGGCTGCCGGCGAGCGCCTGGGCATCCGGGCGCGAGCCCACCAGCAGGGCATAGCGGGCGTCCTCGGCCAGGATCCTGGCCAGCTCTTCGGCGGTCTGCTCGCTGAACAGCCGCGCCTGTTGCCAAGCGGTCCAGAACAGGATCAAGGGCACCGCGAGTCCAAGTCCCAGCGCCAAGAGCGCGAAGGCCTCCATGAGCTGGCGGACATAGGACTTCTGGCCTGCAGGGGGCCTTTCACTCGTAGACCGCATCGAAGCTCGCCTCCACTCCCGGCCTCACCGCGAGTCCGATGGCGCGGGCCGTGCGGGCGTTGAGCACCCGACGGACCCAGCGGATGTCGTGCAGACCCGGACGCTCGTCGGCCAAGCGCCCGGCCGCCGCGTACCCGATCGCCCGATAGTCGGGGGTCAGCGCGAAGAGCAGACCCCGCTCCACGGTGTCGGCGTCGTCGCTGATGACCGGAAAGCCGACCTCCCAGCTCCGCTTCACGATCGGCGGGATCAGAATGTCGGGATGGAGCGCCAGGACATCGCGATGGAACCAGACGGCGCTGGCGGTGCTGGCCTCCCCTCGGACCCGCTCGATGGCCAAGGCGGCTTCGCGCAGACCGCCCACCGCGATCGGAATCCAGCGCAGACCGAGCTGTTCGGCCGCGCGTTGCGCGCGCTGGACCAGTTCCCCCGGCCCGTCGCGACGATGGATGAAATAGAGCGCCTCGGTGCCTGGGGAGAGCGCCCGCAGCGGCGCGAGTACCAGGGCGGGATCGACGTAGGCGGAGAGTCCGTCCCGCGCCGGCGCGGGCAAGGTCGCGACCAGCACCGGCCGTATCCGGGCGCCTGGAAAGGCCGCCTCGGCCGCGGTGTAGGCCGCCGCGCCGACGGCCACGACCTGGCGGGGCGGACTCGACCAGGAGCGAGCGCTCAGGGCGTCGAGCGCGCAAACCCCGATGGGCTGGCTCACGCCCTGGGCCACCCCCTCGGCGAGTTGCTCGATGACCCGGTCATAGGGCGGCGTCACGGCGGGATGGACGAGCATCACCGGGGCCTCCCGGCACGCCTCGGCGGCCACCGGGCTCGGGTTGGGCCACCAGCACAGCGATAGGGCCAGAACCCAGAGGCCGGATGGGCGTGACAGCCATGCCGACGCGCCGGCGATCGTTCGGGTGCGTGCCCTGGCCGGCGGAGCGGCGGCACGGCAAACCGAACATCCCGAGCGCCAAACGATCCGTCGTCCCTTCCGCGGGCGATGACGCGACAGGTCCATGCCATGGACTCTCCTCTTCGAGTGGACAGGAGGATCATGGTCTTCACACCACCCAGGCGATTCAGTCGGCACCACCGAGCGCGGCGCAGACGGCGTCGATGGCGGCCGGCAGGAGCCGCCCCACGCGCTCGGCCTCCGCCAGATCGCCAGCGTCGAGCGCCGCTTTCAACGCCCGCAGCCGCGCTTCGAGCCGCGGCGTCGCCACCTGCCGAGCGACGCCGATCGCGCCATGCACCGCCTCGAGGCAGGCGGTGGTCTCAAGGCCGTAGCGCGTCACGTCGAGCAGCCGCCCACCGCGCGCCGGGTCATCCAGCAGGTCAAGCAGACCGATCAACATCCGGTCACGGACGTCGGCGCGCCCGCCGGCGCGGGCGAGGGCCAGGTCCGGGTCGTAGATGGCCTTGGGCTCCGCGGTGGTCATGACGAACCTCCTCCTCTGGATCAGTCGTCGACGAGGCCGAGCTCGCGACACAACCGATAGATCCGGATCGGCGTGTCGACACCCAGGAGTGTCTTGATCTCCGCGATCTTCTTGTCGACGTGCTTCTTGGTGATCGGCAGCGTCGCGGCGATCTCGGCGGGGGAATGCCCCTCGAGCAGCAGACGCAGCACGTTGCCGCGACGCCCGGCCAGCAGCTGCGCGCGGATTTCGGCCTCGGCGTCGGCGCCGGCGATGTGCAGGTCAAGCCGCGCCTGGAGCATTGGCTCCACAGAGCGCCCGCCCAGGGCGACGGTGCGCACCGCCCGCCACAACTCCTCCGGCAAGACCCCTTTGCCCAGGTACCCCGCCGCCCCGGCATCCAGACAGGCGCGCAAGAGGCTCCGGCGGGTCGCGCCGTGCGTCTCGCTCCGTCAGGACGACGTCACGGCGTGGATCGCCGCCCCCCGTCGAATGGCAAAAATCCGCGTTCATTGGATGGATTAAGTCTCTCGTTTGTGGGCTTGCGATCAGGATAGCGAGACCGGCCAGTCCGACAAGGCGTCAAAGACGCCAATGTCACTGAACGACCGAAGGAGGCGTCAAAGACGCCTGTTCAAGGAAACCCCGCGTCGCTAGGCTGAAATGCAGACATCCATGCTGGTGCGCCGGGACCACGGCATACGGAGGCACGTCCCATGAACGATCCGATCGCTCCGCCCGCTGAGCCAACCGAGCGTACACCCCGTCGCGGGTGGGGACTCGCGCTGGTCCTGTCGCTGACGCTGCTGGGCGGCCTCGGTTGGTATGGCCAAAGCCGCGTCGCGCCGCACCCGGAGCGTTTCGCATCCGGGGTGTCGACCGAGGGTCCGGCCTGGGTGGCGCTTCAGCAAACCCCGCTGGCTCGGGATTTCCTGCGGGACTTCCGGACGCAGGAGCTGTGGTCCTCGTGCGGCCCGGCGAGCCTGCGCAACGTCCTCGCCTCGCTGGACCGACCGGTCGCGCGCGAGCGCGACCTCTTTCGGGGCGACACGCTGGCGTGGCTGCGGATGGCGGGGACGGGCCTGACGCTCGACGAGTTGGCGGCGCTGGCGGAAGCGACGGGGATCGGGCCGGTGCGGGTGCGGCGCGATCTGACGGAGCCGGCTTTTCGCGACCTGCTGCGCTCCCTAAGCACCCCCGGACGCCGGCTGATCGTGAACTTCGATCGGAAACCGATCCACGGCCTGTCGCTCGGCCATTTCTCGCCCATCGGCGGCTACGACCCGGCGAGCGATCGGGTACTGCTGCTCGACGTTACGCCGGGATTCGGCCGGCCGCTCGTTCCGACCGCCCTGCTGGCGGCGGCCATGCGCACTAGGGATCCGGCGAGCGGGCGTCCCCGGGGGCTGATCCAGATCGATGCCGAGGCTCGGCGCCTGACGGAGTAGGACGGCGGCCTGACCGACGCCCGCAAGGCGCTTGACCCCGGAAAACCGTATCCCCGCGGAGGGACCGTTAATCGATTGCAAGGCCCTGTCGTCACGTCAAAAATCGCTTTCGACTCGATCGCCGCATGGCGACCTGGAGCGGGCGTGGACGGAGGCGTCTCAGGCGTGTCCGTCCCGGCTCGACGGCCGGCCCTTATCGCACAACTCGGACGGATCTTCACGATGTCGACGGACGAAACGCCATTGGATACCGCTCGGAGCGCGCCCGCGCTTGTCTCCTCGCGCGCCCGGTCGCCCTATCGCCACAGCCGTCCGGTTTTCGACCTGAGGCTGCGGATTCAGAGCGAATACGCCCGCCGGCTGCTGCGCGATCGCGAATTTCGCCCGGCGGTGCATGCCCTCTACGGCATCGAGGTGATCCTGCACCTGGTTGGCGACGACGACGAGGCCGAGCGGGTCGAAACCCTGATCCGCGCGCGGCTCGAAGGACTGGCCGACGAGCTTCAGCGCGAGATCGCCCGTCTGCGGGTTCTGCTGGCCGACCGTGGCCTGGACAAGACCTGCCCGCGCTACACCCATCCGATCACCGCGACCGTCCATGTGGCCTCGCCGGCCATCGCCCTCTACGCCAACCTCATCCAGGAGCTCGATCGGTTCTTGATGGGGCTCGACACCCTTTGGCTCTCCGGCCTGCTGCCGAGCAAGGAGCGCCTGGCGGTCGCCCTCCGGTGGCGCCACCGCATCGGCGGGGCGGGGCAGGAGTTCATCGGGCTGCACCGGCGCGCCTATGCGGCCGCCGAGCGGCGCGGTCAGCGCGCGGCGGTCGATGAGGCCGCGCGCGAACTGGTGTCGGTTCCCGAGGAGGAGGAGGGGCTGGAGACGGAGGCCAGCGACGAGGATCCGGCTCCCGGCGAGGAACGCGTTTGAACGATGGGGTCACCCATCCGGCGCACGCCCGAGCGGCCCCGGCCGGCGCGCGCCATCCGATGGTCGCCCGCGACGTCCGGCGGGAGAGACCGGGCGTTACCGGGGGCGTTCGAGACCGCTCGCGGCGTTGGCCGTCGAGACCTCATGGCACGAATGGAGATCAGGTTCCTATGAGCAAACCCTGTCCCGCGGATGTCATTCTGCAGTTCGTCGTCGAGCAGATTCACGAAGGCCATTTCGAGCGCGTCCTGGCGCTGGGATTCGGTTGGGAACAGATCCGCTTTCTCGAAGCGCTGCCCAGTCGCGATCTGCATTACCTCTTCAACGTCGCGGAGCATTTCATCGCGCTGCGCATCGACATCGATCAGGCGCAGTCGCGGATCGCGATCCAGCGCGTGGCCGAGCAGCAGCGACTGCGCGAGACCCAGCAGGCACTGCTGCGCGCCGGCGCGCCGCGTCAGCTGATGATCGAGATCTATGGCTGGAACGCGACCTACTACTGCGCGCAGCGCAAGTTCCTCGGGCTCGCGGACGACCTGCCCAAGGGCGGACGTCCGCGTACGCCAACCCCGGAGGAAGAAGATCGGATCCTGCGTGACTGGGATCGGTCCGCCGATCGGTCCTCGGGAGAGCGCTATCTAGAGACCGCGCGCCGCGCGCAGGTCACGGTCCGGCAGGTCTGCCAGGCGCTCGAGCGGCACGCGCGGGCGGCCGAACCGACGTACCTGCCGCACCGCTCGCCGCCGGGGACGGCGCTCGCCGCGCGGTCAGCGGGCGGCGACGCGTGCTAGCGCCGCATGCCGGGTGCCACCGCCTCGCGGCGTCGGTTGATCCTGCGGGCGGCGCTGGCGGTCGGTATCGCCGGGGCGTCGCCGACGCTCGCGACGGTCCATGCGGCCGGGCCGGGGGTCGATCCGCCGGCGCCGCCGCGGATTCGACTCGTCACGCGCGATCGGGACACCGCGGTCAGGGCCATCCGCCTCATTCGGGCCGAACCGGCGCCGGCGCGATCGGCGGTTGCGTCGACGGCGCCCGCCGGCTGGCTGTGGCCCGTCCGGGGCCGGCTGACCTCGGGCTATGGATGGCGTTGGCATCCCATCACCCAGGATCGACGCTTCCATGCGGGGATCGATCTGGCGGCACCGCCCGGCACGCCCGTGCGTGCCGTCGCCGCGGGTCGGGTGCGAAGCGCCGGTTGGGCCGGTGGCTACGGCCACCTCGTCGAGCTGGAGCATGGCGCGGGCTGGACGACGCGCTATGGCCATCTCCAACGCGCGCTCGTGGCGCCCGAGCGAGTCGTCGAGGCGGGCGAGATCCTCGCCCTGGTGGGCTCGACGGGACGTTCCACCGGAGCGCATCTGCATTTCGAGATCCGTCGTCACGGGCGGCCAATCGATCCGTTGACGCGCCTGGCCGCGAGCTCCGGACAGCCCTTGGCGCGGCGTCGACCCGTGCCCGATGGAGCCGACGGATGAGCCCCAGGTACGGCGCGCTCGGCTGGACGACCAGGCGTGTGCCGCCTAGCACCATCGGTGGGCTCGCACTCCTGCTGCTGGGCAGCCTCATGCGCCCGGCGACAGCGGCCGAAGTGGCGCGGTTCTACGAGCGGGGCGCCGAGGGCTGGTTCTGGTATGCCCCGGAGCCGCTGGAGGTTCCAGCGCCCGCAACGCAACCAGAGCCAGAGCCAGAGCCGCCGCCCGCGGTGACCGAGACGGCGGAGCCGGCGACCCAGGACAGCGCCGCGCAACCGCAACCGCCCGAGCCCGCTCCGCTCTCGGCCGCCTGGTTGCGCGCCAATCTGGAGCGCTATCAGCGGCAGGCCATCGACGATCCGAGTCCGACCAAGGTGGCGCTCTATCTCTATTTGCAGCGCCTCGCGCTCGACAAGGCGTCGCGCTTCACCGAGGTCTATCAGCGCGTGGTCCAGAGCGATCCCTATCTCGACGAGACGACCCGCCGGCCGGTGGGCAATTACGCCAATCTTCTCAACCGTGTCGCCGGCCAGCAGCGCGCGGCGGCGTTGAAGGCGCTCTCCGACGCGGCGGGACTCTGGTTTTTCTACCGCGCGGATTGTCCCTACTGCGCGGCCCAGGCCCCGGTTCTGCGCTTGCTGAGCGCGCAGACCGGCTTGCGCGTACAGGCGATCGCCCTTGATGGCCGAGCGCTGCCGAACGGGCTGTTCGCGGACTATCGCCGAGACCTGGGACAGGCCGCCCGACTCGGCGTCGTCTCCACCCCGGCCCTGTTCCTGGTCCGTCCGCCCGACGGGATCGTGCCGATCGCCCAGGGGCTTGTGTCCCTGAGCGATCTGGAGCAGCGGCTGCTGCGTGCCGCCCATGAGGCCGGTTGGATCGATGAGGCGGCCTATGCGCGCACCCGGCCCATCGTCGCCGAGCTGAGTCTCGACTGGGGTTCGGAGGCGCCGCTCGGCGTGTCCGAGGATCCGGACACCTTTCTGGAGTGGCTGCGCGCCCGCGTGGCGGGCGAGGGGCTTTCGGCTTCGCCCGCACCCGGACCATCCGAATGAGATTCGCTATGTGCTCCCATGTCCGTTATCGCCATTCCCGTCTGGCTACGCGTGTGCTCTTGATCCCGGTGAGTCTCTGTCTCTGGGCGAACACGGTCCACGCCGACCTCGATGACGAGATGGAGGCGATGTTCGGCACCCTGGTCAACGTCACCGCGCCAACCGCGCACCTGGGACAGCGGCGCGGGGTGCTGTCGGCCGGGTCGGTGGTGTCGCGCAACCGCATCGTCGACGCCCATCCGGTCTCCTTCGTCCCGCCGTCGTTCGAGGCCGGCTGCGGCGGGATCGATCTGTTCGGCGGCTCCTTCTCCTTCATCAACGTCGAACAGTTCACCAACCTGCTGCGGTCGATTGCCTCCAATGCCGCCGGCTATGCCTTCCAGTTGGCGCTGACCACCATGGCCCCCTCTGCCGCCGAGATCATCGAGCAGTTGCAGAAGAAGGTCGCCCAGATCAATGCCCTCTCGGCCAACTCCTGTCAGCTCGCCCAGGGCCTCGTCAACGACACCGCCTCGGCGCTGACCGGCAAGCGGGTGGGGGAGGCGAGCCTCATGGCCGATCTCTATGAGCTGGGCGATGTCTTCGAGAACCGCTCGACCGTCACGGGCAAAGGACCGCTGGAGAGCGTCTATGAGCAGGTCCCGGCGGCGGCCGCCGAGCAGTTCGAGGGGAACCTGGTGTGGAAGGCCCTCACTGACAGTGAGGTCGAGGGCTGGTACAGCCACGGTGACCAGGCGCTGCTGGAGGCCCTCATGAGTCTCACCGGCAGCCTCGTCGTCGGCTCGGCCGAGGGCGGGCTGCAGGAGGCGCCCGACGGCGGCGTGAACCTGCCGACCGCCTTCCTGCCGCCGACCCTGACGGTGAGCGATCTCCTCTACGGGAGCGGGGAAGGGGAGACCCAGCGCGTCGTGGTCTGGCGCTGTGCCTCGCGCTCGGAATGTCGCGAGCCGACCCAGGCCGAGATCGAACTCGAAGGGCTGATCCCGCGTGTGCGTGCCCTCCTGGTCGGGGATCCCTCTCGGGTCGGGCTGATCGACAAATTCCGCCTCGGCGTCGAGGAACTGAGCGCCGAGGAGAAGGGTTTCATGGAGCACGCCCCGCTCGGACTCGGCGGCGGTCTGCGCACCCTGGCGCGTCTGGAGCCCGGCATGGCCCAGGGCTTCGCCGACCGCGCCGTGCCCATGCTCGCGGTGGAGATGCTCCAGACCCTGGTGCGCGACCTGCTGAGCAGCGTGCGGCTGGCGACCGGGAGCCTCCAGCACACCCACACCACTCAACTGCTCCAGCATCTGGATGCGGTCCGTGAGGACATCTGGACCGAGTCCAGCGCCTTGGCGCAGCGCTATGGCAATCCCAACGAGCTGCTGGAGACCTACCGCAACCTGCTCGCCCAGTACAAGGCGCCGAGCTACCTGGATCTGACCCAGGCGGCGCCGGGCGAGGCGGCGGTCGAGACGGACGCCGCGCCCTGAGTCGCGGCCGGCGCGCCGCGAGCGGGCTTTCGCCCGGCCGTCGTCCCGCGTCCGCCCCATCGGCACGGTATCCCCATTTCGTCCACCTCAACCCTTGGGAGGCGCTCCGGTATGTGGACCATCTATTCCATCGGTGACCCCGCGTTCCTGGAGCAGGTGCTCAACGCCGTCGCCATGCTCTTCGGCGCCGACAGCTTCACGCGCTTCGTCGGCATCGGTTTTCTGCTCGGAACCCTGATCATCGCCTTTCAGGGGCTGCTCCAGGGCGCGCAAAGCATCCGCTTTCAGGGCCTGCTGGTGTCCTTCGTGCTCTATTCGCTGCTGTTCGTACCCAAGGTCTCGGTGACGATCGAAGGGGCCTATTCGGGCTCGGCGCGGGTGGTCGACAACGTGCCCCTGGGGCCGGCGGTGGTGGGCTCGGCGGTGTCCAATCTGGGCTACGGGCTCACCCGGCTGTTCGAGCAGGCGTTTCAGACACCCTCCATGACCGAGCACGGCTTCGCCGATGCCCTGCAGGTGATGGCGACGGTGCGCAAGACGGCCTTGTCGCGCCTGACGACGGGGCAGGCCAACAGCCCGACCGCCGGGGCCGATGTCGAGCAGTCCTGGCGCAACTATGTCGCCGACTGCGTGCTCTATGCGGTCGACCGGCGCATCAATGGCACGACCATGGACACGGTGCTGCAGGCGACGACCCTGGACGCCGCCTTGCAGACGCCAATCGTCACCGGCACCACCAAGCTGATCCTCGCCGAGACGCCCGAGGAGCTGACCTGTGTCGACGCCTACGGGCGCCTCTCGGCCTACACCACGGCGGCCTTCCTGCCCAAGTTCAAGCAGGCGGTGGCCGCCAAGCTCGGGATCGACAGCGGCTCGGTCGACAGCCGGGTGCGTGCGGCGCTGACGACACTGGCTCAGGACACGGTCGAGGCCCAGCAGTACATGGTGATGACAGCGATCCTGCCGATGCTCGAGCGCGGGGTAATCCAGCACTACAACGACATCGGTCAATGGAATGCCGCCTTGCAGACCAGCCAGGCGATTCAGCAGCGCAACGGCCAGTGGGCGACCGAGCCGTCGCTGTTCGGGCGCATCATGCGCCCCATGATGACCTTCTTCGAGGGCTTCATCTTCGCCATCGGTCCCTTCATGGCCTTTGCCGTGGCCTTGGGACCCATCGGCATCGCCATGGTCGGGCGCTATCTGATCTTCGGCCTGTGGATCCAGCTCTGGCTGCCGATCCTGGCGATCACCAACCTTTATCTGATCCTGGCGGCGCAGCGCGCGTTCGAGGCCCTGTCGGATCAGGCCGGGGTGATCCTGCCGTCCTTTCGTGCCCTCTACGAGAGCGATCTGCTGCTGCAGGACTATTTGGCTACCGGCGGGATGCTGGTCGCCTCGACCCCGGCGATCAGTCTGATGCTGATCTACGGCAGCGCCATCACCGCCACCCACCTGGCCGGTCGGTTGCAGAGCGGGGATCACGTCAACGAGCGGCTCACCTCGCCCGATGTCCTCCAGCCGCAGGCGGCCGGGACGGTGGGGCCGCTGCTCCAGCGCACCGCGCTCGGTGGTACGGTGGCCCCAGGAGCGGCGGGGCTGCTGTGGTCGTTCAACCTCGGACAGTCGGCGCAGACGACGCTGCGCTCGGCCGAGCAGAGTGCCGAGCAGGCGCAGGAGAGCTTCAGCTCTTCGCTCAGTCAGGCGCTGGCGAGTTCGGCGGCGGCCAATCATCAGACCAGTTTGCAGTACGCGCTCGGGCAGCGGTTGGACGCCTCGTACAGTCGGGCGGATGCGGTGGTTTTGAGCACGGCGGAAGAACTGTCCCGAAGCTTCAAGAATTCGAATCTGAGTAAGGATGAGTACGGGACGTTACTGAGCGCGGCGCTGAAAGTGGGAGCGCGAACGCCGCCAGCGGTCAAGTCGCTGGGAGCCGAGTTGGCTGGGCGACTTCAGCAGGAATACAACGTCACGGATGCCCAGGCCAGCGAGATCGGAATGGCGATCGCGCAGCGGGTCTCGACCGATCATCGCCTGCAGGCGAGCTTTTCGGAAGGGTTGGCGTATGACCTTTCCCACGGCCACGCGGAGACGTACACCAACGGATTAAGCCGGACGGAATCGGCGCAACTCGGCCGCCAGGCCCAGGATGTCCTGAGCACCTCGAGCACGGTCGAACGTGCGGCGCAGTTCGCACACCAGTACGGGACCAGCGGGAGCTTCGGTGCGGTCGAGACGTCTGGTCTGCTTCTGGCCCATCCGGCACTCCATGAACGCCTGGAGCAAACCCTCGATCGCTTCGGGCTCGCGGGCGATACGGCCCACCAGGCGGATGCCCTCATGGCTGGTGGCGTGGTGGGCGACCGTCAGCAAGCCCGTGCCATGGCCGGCATGGGGCTGCTACTGGGGTTCTACGGCGGGGCACGCGCCGATACGATGAACACCGAGGAGAGACGGCAGGCGGAAGCCGCGGCCCAAGGGATCTACGCGGAGCTGGTGGGCGTGCGCCCCCCTGAGACCCTCGCGCCCGAGGGATCGTTCGGGCTTACGACGCCAGCGCCCGGCTTCGGTGGAGCACGGACCCGCGTCCTCGCCGCTGGACTGTACGACCCTGGGGAGGAGGTCACGAGCGGACTCGCCACGCAGCGGGTCGCGGCCGACGGCACCCTCGGGACGCTCGGACAGGCTCCAGCCGCGGTCGAGTCGTTCTCCAGCGTGGGCGCGGAGGCTGTGGCGCAGCAGCACCGGGCCAGCACGAACGCCCTGCGCGCCGCTGAGCATCGGCGGCTCGGCGAGGAGATCGACGATCGGGTCTCGCTGCCGCGACCAGCCGCCGAGACCGTCCAGCGGGAGATGGGCGGAGTCTGGATCCGAGCGGCCGAGACCGGCGCCCTGGCGATGGCGGGTGCCGGGGGCGCGAGCCACCAGATCGCCGAGGCGGTCGGGGCCTTCGGGGAGACCTTGTCGACTGGGGGGAGCGTGGCCGATGCGATCGAGGCCGGTCGCGCCGCCGCGGGCAGCACGGCGGGCTGGAGCGCCGCGCGGGCCGCGATGATCGACACGCGCCTCGCGCGGATCGAGGGCTATGGTCTCACCCCGGCCCAGGTCGCGCTCTACCGCGAGGCCTCCGACTCGACCCTCTTCGCCTTCGTGCCCAGCGCCGAACAGGTCGCCGCTCGTCACGCCGTGATCGAGGAATCCGGCGCCTCGGGCGAGGCGGTCGCGGCCTTGATCGAGCGCGCCGTCGTCGGACGGGACGACACGGATCTGCGCCTCATCGGTCAGTACAACCAAAGCACGCCGCTCGCCCCCGTGGATCGGCCTCCCGCGATCGGGACGCTCGGTCCGCCGAGTGCGCCGGGTCCTTTGAGGCACCCGAGTGCGACCGACGGGCGCTTCGGGCAACTGCTCGATCTGATCGCCGTTCCGGAGTCGCACGGCAACTACAATGCCTGGTACAACCAGGTGGACCAGGACCAGGTCGATCTGTCGACCCTGACCCTGGACGAGGTCCGCGCCTTCCAGCGGCAGTTGCTCGACGCGGGCAATGGGGGCTCGGCCATCGGACGCTATCAGTTCATCCCGTCGACGTTGGAGGATCTGACCGACCGGTTGGGGCTCTCCGGGTCCGAGCGGTTCACGCCGGCCTTGCAGGACCGGCTGGCGTTGGTGCTGGCTCGGGATGCCGGCGTCAATCACTGGATGGACGGAACGCTGCCGACCGACACCTTTGCCTACAACCTGTCGAAGCTCTGGGCCGGTCTGCCGAAGGATGCGTCGAACGAGAGTTATCACCAGGGGGTCGGTGACAACGCGGCGCGGATCGATTACGCCATCGTTGTCGATCGGCTGGCGACGATTCGGGGCGGGGAGTCGGCGACCGGCCTCGCCTCGGCACCGACGAGCGCGCCGTGAGCCGCGCGGCCGGCTTGGCGTGTCCCTGGGTGCGTCGTGGTACGCCATTCGCCGTCTGGACGAGACGGCCTTCAGGCGTTGGATCGAACGTCTGTCTCGGAGCGGAGGGAAAGCGATGTTCTCGATTCGTCATTGGACGTGGTGGAATTGGCTGCTGGCGGCCATTCTGATGCCGCTGCTGGCCGGCGGTCTCGGGCTGACCATCTTCATCGGACTGGCTGTCATCGCACTCATCGCCCGGCTGCTCTTCGGTCCGGCGCCGCCGTGGGATCCTGATCTGGATGGGCCTATCATTCGTTTGATTCCAGCTGATCCGGAGACTCTTTGGAACGATGGGGATCGATTGGTCGGAAGCATGTTTGACGAGACGGAACGGCAAGACCTCTGAACTCACGCGAGCCATCTGACGAATGTCCGTGACGGCTCGCTTACGTTCAATCACCAGTCACGCATGGTGCCGGTAATGGATAGCGACATCGAGCGGCCCTGGTTTGAGGCGGACTCGGGGATCTTCGATGGCCTCATCGACGACCCAGGCGGCTTCCCGCTGCTCGACGACCGCCTGGCGCCGCGCGAGTGGCTGGCCGGATTCGCGGGGGGCCTGGGCCGAGCTGGCGACCGCTCCGCCCGCTCGTCGTTGGACGGCTGGCGTCCGCGGGTCAGCGCACAGCGGCCCATCAGGCGGTACTTTGAACGCGGCGGATCCCGCGCCAACAGGCCCGATCCTGTCGCTGGCGTGAGTGGAGTCAACGCCGATCCGCCCGGCATTGCCCCGGTCTGGATGCGGTTTCAAAGACGCGGATCCACCGGCTCGCTCTCCAGGGCCAGCACCCCAAAGACGCATTCGTGCACCCGGTAGAGCGGTTCGGCGGCGACGAAGCGTTCGAGCGCCTCCAGTCCCAGGGCATACTCGCGCAGGGCGAGCGCGCGCTTACGTCCCAGGGTACGCGGGCGCAGCCGCTCCAGGTTGGCGGGCGCGGTGTATTCCGGGCCATAGATGAGACGCAGATACTCGCGTCCCCGGCATTTGATCGCCGGTTGCACCAGCCCCCGGCGCCCGCGTACGACCCACTCCAGCGGCTTGACCACCATCCCTTCGCCGCCAGCGGCGGTGAGCTGTTCCCACCAGGCGATCAGGGCCTCCTCCGACGCGGGCTCGTCGAGATCGACCAGGCGATAGGCGGTCGGTTGGAGTAACTCCCCGTGCGCGCACAGGCGTTCCAGGGTCGCCATGTGCCAGGCGTGGTCGCAATCGCTGAAGGTGCGCCCCTCGCCCGCGAGGAGATGAAAGGGCGCCAGGCGATAGTCGGCGAGGCTGGGCGTTTCCCAGCAATAGCGCCGATAGGACTCCCCGTAAGCCGCGACCATCTGTTGGCGTTCCCGCAGGGTCGCCAGCCGATCCGCCGGCGCGCCGTTGCGGGCGACTGCCTGGGTCAGTCGGTCCACCGCGGCGGCGAGCGCGGTCCGGGCGGCGGTACCGACGGCCGCGTACTGGGTCTTGAGCAGTTCCCGCGCCTTGGCCGACCAGGGCAGTAGCTCGGCGTCGAGACAGAGCCAATCAGTTTCGAGCCCGTCCCAGAGTCCGCTCGCCTCCAGCGCCGCGCGCAGGTGCGCGAGCAGTCCCGACTCGAGCGCCGGGTCGGCGAAGAAGGGTCGGCCGGTGCGGGTGTAGAGGATGCCGTGATGGCGCCCGTCGCGCGCCTGAAACCGCCGCGCGGCGACCCCGTCGTCGCGGGTCACGATCGCCACCACGCGCGAGCCCATGTGCTTCTCCTGGCCGATGAGCCGCCGCACCCCCGCGCGCCGGTAGTCGTCCAGCCCCTCGCGCGGGTGTTCGAGGCTGTCGCCCTCCGGTCGGGTCTGGGACGGAGACATGGTGGGCGGGAGATAGATCAGCCAATGCGGATCGACGGCGAAGCGGCTCATCACCTCCAGCGCCGCGCCGGCGTTCTCCTCGCGGATCGTGATGGTCGGGAAGAGCCGGGTAGTGATGACACGCTGGCCCAGTACGTCGCCGATGTCGAGCCGATCCGGCGTCCGCTCGGGCTGGCTTGGCGTCAGGGGCTTGACCGGCGCGTAATAGACCTGGCGCGCGGCGACCGATACCCATTCCTTCTCCGGCCAGCGCAGGGCGGTGAGGCGCCCGCCGAAGACACAGCCGGTGTCGATGCCGAGGGTGCGATTGACCCATTGCGGCTCCAGGACCGGGGTGTGCCCGTAGACCACATGGGCGCGCCCGCGATAGGCCGCCGCCCAGTCCCAGCGCACCGGCAGGCCGAAGGCGTCGGTCTCCCCGGTGGTCTCGCCGTAGAGGGCGAAGGCGCGGACCTTTCCCGATCCGCGCCCCTGGTATTCCTCGGCCAACCCGGCGTGGGCCACGACCAGATCGCCCCCGTCGAGCACATAGTGACTGACCAGCCCGTCGATCCAGGCGCGCACCTCGGCGCGAAAGGGCGCCGGCTCCCGTTCGAGCTGGGCGATGGACTCCGCCAGTCCATGCCCGATCCGCACCGGGCGGCCATCCAGCCACTTCATCAGCTTGGCCTCGTGATTGCCGGGCACGCACAACGCCTCGCCCGCCGCCGTCATCGCCATCACCAGACGCAGCACCGCCGGAATCTTGGGGCCACGGTCGACGAGGTCGCCTAAGAAGACCGCCTGGCGGCCCGCGGGATGCCGGGCGGTCGGCTGGTCTTCGCCGCCCTCGACCACATAGCCCAGTTGGGTCAGCAGCGCGCACAGCTCCTCGAAACAGCCATGCACGTCGCCGATGAGATCGAAGGGGCCGGTCTCGCCACGGCGGTCGTTCCACAGGGGTTGGCGCTCGATGACCGCCGACTCGACCGCCTCCAGCGAATCCAGCCGATAGATGTGGCGGAAACCCTCGCGCTTGAGCGAGCGCAGGGCGCGCTGAAGCTGATCCGCCTGGCTGCGGATGACGTGCGGACCGAAGGCGCGGTCGGCACGCTCGCGGTTGCGGGCCTGGCACAGCGGCGCGGGAAGATCGAGGACAATCGCCACCGGCAGGCAGTGCCAGCGGCGCGCCAACTCCACCAGGGGTTTGCGCGCCTCGGGCTGGACGTTGGTCGCATCGATTACCGTGAGTCGACCCGCTGCCAGCCGTTTGGCGGCGATGAAATGGAGCACCTCGAAGGCGTCCCTGGTCGCGCTCTGATCGTTCTCGTCATCGCTGACCAGGGCGCGGCAGGCGTCGGAGGAGAGCACCTCGGTCGGGAGAAAATGCCGCCGGACAAAGGTCGACTTGCCGCTGCCCGACACGCCGATCAGGACGACCAGGGAGAGTTGGGGAATGGTGAGCGTCATGCGGCGGCTCCCTGACCAGCGGGGGTGTCGTGGCGGCGAAACACCGCCATCTGGGTGGGCGGCCCCTGAACGGGATGCACCTCACCGATCGGGAGGATCCGGACCGCGTAACCGTGCTGCTCGGCGACCGCCTCACACCAGTGCGCGAACTCGGCGCGGGACCATTCGAAGCGATGGTCGCGATGGCGGAAGGCACCGGCCGGCAAAGAGGCGAAAAGCGCGTTGTAGTCGCGGTTGGGCGTGGTCAGGATCAGGGTGGCCGGGCGCGCCTCGGCGAACAGCACCTGCTCGCAGGCGGCGAGCCGATTCGGTTCCAGGTGCTCGATGACCTCGACCAGGGTAATGGCGTCGAAGCCGCGAAACCGCGCATCGCGATAGAGCAGCGAACCCTGGAAGAGGTCGAATCGCTGGCGTTGGCGCTCGGGCAGATTGTCCAGATGCAGCCGCCGCGCCGCGAGACTTAGGGCACGCGGGGAGACATCGCCGCCGCCGAGGTGCGTCAGTGACGGCTCGGCGGCCAGGCGCTGGAGCAGTCGGCCGTCGCCGCAGCCGAGATCCAGCACGCGGCCCGCGCCCACTTCCCGCAGGGCGGCGAGCACCGCCTCCAGACGACACTGATTCAGGGTCAGATCCCGCTCCAGGGCGTCCTCCTCGTCGCCAGCGCTCTGCTCGTGTGCGTCCAGGGTGGGATCCTCTTCGTCAGTCAGGCGCCGCAAAGCTTCGGAGACCAGACGCGGGTCGCGGCGCAGCGCGCGCCGGGTAATTTCCTCGCGCTGCGGGTGCCCGGCGAGCCAGTCGCCGCCAGACTGGAGCAGCTTGTCGATTTCGTCCTCGCCCACCCAATAGTGCTTGGCGTCGTCCAGGACCGGGATCAGCACCGCGAGATGGGTCAGGAGATCGGCGAGTCGCAGGGTCTGGCGCAGCCGCAGCGAGAAGTAGCGGCTGTTGCCCCAGGACGGGAACTGCGGATCGAGCGCAAGCCGAGCGCAGTCGACCGCGTAGCCCAGCGGCTCGAAGAGCGCGCGCAGGAAGGGCTCGCCGCCGCGCGCCGGTACCACCGGCAACTCGGCCTCCAGCGGGATCGGGGTGTCCGCCAGGTCCGGGCGTTCTGTGCTGCGCCCCTTGAGCGCGGAGCCGAGCAGGCGGGTGATCGCCACACTCAGGAACGACGAGGCCACATAGGGACGGTCGTTGACATAGGGTTCCAGCGGCGCCTGGCTCTCGTGCCGGGCGCCGCGCCCCCGCGCGAGCGCGACCGGGTCGATCTCCAGGAGCAGCGCGGCGGTACAGCGTTCCTCGCTCGCCTCGGGATAGAAGAGGATGGCGCGGCCCTGACTCAAGTCCTTCTCGTGCCAGCGCCCGGGATGCTTGGCCAGCAGATAGCCAAGATCGGTGGCGGGACGGTGGGTGGTGGTGATGGTCAGCAGCATGAGGGCTCCGGGTCGGTGACACTAGCGTCGCGCCGTCACTCGACTACGCCCGGGCGAGCCGTTCGGGCAGGATCCGCGCCGCGGTCCCGTACAGATTGATCTGGGCAACGGCATTCAAAGCGGTGACGGCCGGATTGATCTGGACCCCGCCAGGGCACCCTGGTCCGCCGCCATCACGAGCCGCTCAGCCGCCGGATAGACCAGGGAGGAGGTGCCGACCGAGAGCCGCCGGTCGCCATCGCCGGCCGCCGACTGGGCCGCCTGCCAGACCTCCACCGGCAAGATCCTGTCGTACCAAAATCCGGCTTATTGAGTTTCCGCAATCCCCATCCCATCTCCACATTCCAGGCGAGTTCGCCAATCCGGTGGTAGGCGCCAATAGCCGTGCAACTACATGGAATTATGCGGGAACAATACCCTCAACGAAGCTGCCGCCAGACGCAGAATTGGTAAGTGGAATCGACTGCTGGCAGATGATGAGTTCTTTCAATAGTTTCGCTCCGACGAGAACACGGTCTTCCTGGTCATAAGTAATGTCGGAATTGACCACTTGCGGCACCCGCAATACGAGGTCATCACACACATTATAGCTCTTGATGATTTTCGCAAAGATATCTTGCTCGCATGCCTGGGACGGTTCCTGCAATTGAAAGCCATCATCACGGCAACTCAGGATGCGCTCGCCAGTCCTCGCAAGCTTGATCCAGCGTCCGCTAGGTGTGTAACCATCCCAGCCGTAGAAGTACGGTGCTTCCACACCCTGGTCCTGACCCTCTTTGGCTCCGCTCTCCTGAATGACCGCGGATAGGTAAGGATCTCGGTAATAGCTGTTTAGTTGCGTCTTCTCCATCATGCAGAGATCGAAACCCATGGCACCGCTCGAAGAGATATAGAGGCCGCTGTTTCCGGAACGCATACAACCGTACTTCACTAGGTAGTACCGCCAGTCGAATTGCTTTGCCGTCTCCTGCTTGGCCAGATAGTCACTGGCAATGCTGTTAAGCCTGACTTGCATCGAAGCACCCGGCGTGTTGGCAAGGGTGTCCAACAGATTTTCCAGTATTTTGCGAGTCGTATCGATGTCCTTTCTTCCCGGGTTTGTGAGCAAGGAACGCCATACCCCTGCATTTTCCGGACTGACAAACCGATATCTTCCCTGGCTGGTTTTCTGAGAATAGTCGCCACAAGCCAACAGTGCGGCGCCGATCTCCAGGTATGGTGCCTTCTCGCTTTCTATAAATATTTCACGGAAAATCTCGGTCCGTCTGCTAAAGGTTACGTCGTCCACGCTTAGATCGAAAGCCGCCAAGCAGCCGCGTAGCAGGTCATGGTCCTCAAGGCGGTGGAGGATCTCCGGCAGCCCGGCATGAGCAGAATACCGGTTGAGGAAACCCGCCTTGTCTCTTTCCTCAGCGATCTGACGCGAGTTATAGACCGCGACCTTGCCCAGATCACCGGTCCGGATGAACTCGGCGGTCTCGTTCAGTAGGGCCGGGAAATTCTCCAGGCGAATCTCGTTGTCGGAAGCGAAGATCAGATTGCGTAGGGTGCGTAGGCGCTGAGTGAAATCCTCTCGCTTGATATCGTAAGCCATCAAATATTCGAGAACGGCGAAGAGCAGCAGGGCGTGCGACAGAGTGAAGGCTCGTCTATTCCCCTCTTGCTTTCCGTATTTCGCACAGCAGTTGCCGAGGAGATCGACCTGCGAATCGAAAATCGCAACCGCACCGAGTTTGTAACCGTTTTCCGTAAAGAGACTACGGAACCAGTCGGCGATCGTCTCCGCTTCTTTATTCTTGACGAAGACGTCGTAAAGGCTATCGAAGGCGTCGAACAGGTGGCGATGAGCGTCTAAAGGTTTGTGAGCGTCTTTCCCGTAGATTCCTTCCGCCCACCCGTCAATATCCTTGCCGAAGAGGGCGGAATCGTTATCCGGTTTCAGGTGGTACCGATAGACGAAGATGTCACTGATGAAGCGGAATAGACGTAGGAATTCGTCATCAATAATGTCGTCATCACCGCGCATGCGCCACAGCAAATCTGACCACTCCTGGTCCACCTTACGAATGAATTCTTGGTAAGAACTCTCCTCGCCAGCGATTTTCCCCTCATTCGCCTCCGATATTTCTTTAAGGGTCTGCTCAAAATCCGCCTTGAAGCGTTCGAAAGGCGTGAGCGGCTTGCCTCGGGAATTCATTTTGATGTAAAGGTCATCGGTAAGGCCCATTTTTTCGAGGGATAAACTCTCGAAGCTGATGGCCGGAGCGTTTTCCGATACCAGTCGATCCCAAGCGGTCTGGCAAGCCTCATCATCGGCATCTTTGAGTAAATCGTGTATATCATCCAGCATCACCAGCATGGATTGAATCGTGGGGTCGTGCTTCCAGATCCAGGCATACCAGTGCTGGTCACCCAGCCATTCAGAGAGGCGTGTGTTGTGCGGAAAATCCGGTCGCTGGAGGACAAGTTTCTTGCAGAAATCCCGAGCGCTGTAGCGAGTTTCGTAAGTGAACCTGCCCAGGAAGTCACATTTGCTGCCAGTGATGCGGCTACGAGCCGCCAGGTACCAGTGGAGAAGGAACAGCGTGGTCAGGCGCTGCTGGCCATCGAGGGGGATCATGCACTTCTTGACCGTTCCATCTATCCGCCTGTCCTCGACTTCTCCATAGATAAAATCCAGACCCACCGATTCCCCCTTGGTCACTGCACGGCATAAAACCTCTAGGAATTTTCTGCGGATGCGCGGTACGTCCCCATCCTGTCGACCCTGTGCATAGTCACGCTGCATACGGGGTATCTCGATGTGGTCGATACCCCCCTCGCGAAAGAGATTTCTGAACGACGTGGTCATGACTGCGCCTCCTCGACTGTCCGCAGATAGTTCCCGATGCCTTCTTCCCGAGAAAGCAGCTTGTCGATGTAAGACGCTTGATCTTTCCGGCTCCAGAGGTGCATCTGTTGGCTGCCGGCATCTGTGTAGTATTTGAAGAAGACTCGCCGGGTACAGATTGGAATGAATTCACCGTTGCGGTCAAGTTTGATCACTCGTCGACGCTTCGCCTGAAAGGCGCCATTGCTGAGGGCGCTGTTGATATGGCCGGATAGCAATCCCAGGTTGGAGATGGAATGCAGGTCGTGCTTGGCGTCTTTATCGGTTAGGAATTCCATGATTGATTGAGAGAGTTGATTAAAGTCTGGCTTTTCGACTTTCTTGCGCGCCAGCAGGTCATCGATCTTACTGACGAGTTCCTGCTTACTCTTCTCCTCGGTCGGGTCGGCAAGGCGCAGTTCGGTCAGTGCGCATTTGCTGTCATCCAGCCAAGACCGCCAAGCACTCTCAGTGTTGAGGGGCTCGGGATGTTGAGCGTGGATGTGTTCCAAGGACCAGTTCTGCTTCTTGTGCGAATGAAAGGGGTAGCGTTCTGACGAATGCTTCAGCTCACGCACCGATACTACATTGAAGAGAAGCAATAGGCGCTCGCATTTTTTTGAGTCTGAGTTGTAGGAAAGCGCGTGAGCAGATGAGAAGTCTAAGTCGAGGGATTTCTCGATCTGTTCGTTCAAGAAAGCCCGAAAACTGGTCCGGGTGCACGTACTTGTACTGTTGGCTACGTCGATTAGCTTGCCAAGTTCGATGGAATCCACGGCGACGAGATACCCAACGTCGTGATAGAGCGCGCGGTCCTCAAACCATTCGCGCAGGAGTTGATAGCGTTCCAGAACGGTTTCCCAGATATCCCGCTGAGGATGCTTGTCTTTTTGGACATCAAGACTTTTGCAATCAAAAAGTCTCTTGAAATGAAGGAAGGTGTGGAATCGCTCCTCCTCTCCTTCGGTTTTGTTCGCAATCAAGTCGAAGATGAATTCGATACGTGTAGGATAGGCTGTTTCCGGCTTGTTCGTCAGGAAGGCCCAAAAAGCCTCGTCACGCAATTCCCGTTCGATCATGTCCCACTGGGTGGATATCTCGATCGGTCGATGCTCATCAGCCGAGTTGTTCCCATCCTGTCGAGCCAGCAGCAAGGCTTTGATGAGTTCGGCATTGCTGAGAGCAATACGGCCGACGTTGAGTCGTGTAAAAAGCGTAGTGGAATCCACCTCGCCAGCGTCATACCAGATAACGTGTACCAGATCCTGGAGATAGTCGAAGACTCGCGTACCTACGGATAGTGGAGTCTTGTTGACGCGCGAGGCAGCCTTTTGTAACCAATCGCCGATCAATTGGTAGGCGCTATATATGTGAAAGAAATCGATGTTGTCATTTTTCTTGATGGGATCAAGATCGCGTAGATAGCTAGTGCTGTCGGGCCGGGTCTCATAGTCAAGAGAAAATTTCAGATGAATATTCGGGTCAGTGTTTTTCAAGTAACGGTAGATCAGATAGAGGGTCGTCAGTCGCTGCTGTCCATCGATCAGTTCGAAACGATTATCATCCGATATCCATTTGATAACGATGGGCTGCAAACAATATTTCTCATACGAGTTCCTTTGACCATCGATATAGATATCATCGAGCATAGCATTGATTTCGTGCTCACCCCAGCGATACCCGCGCTGATAGGCTGGAACGAAGAAGGAACCGGAAATAACTCCTACCTTTACTAAATCTGGATTTTCATTAGGCTGAAATCTATTCATCGGGTTCTCTTTGTTCTTTGATTGCCGAAGGAAGGTTCGTTCGGCTTTTAGTTTTCTACTCGTAAGCGTGTAAGTACTTACACTCAATAATTAATGGCCTCATCTCCTTTGATCTTTCGGGAAGCGCAGCCACGCATTTTCCGGTATCGCTTGGCGACAGTTTCGACCCCGGCTCCAAAATCCCCCTAGCGGCAATACCAACCCTGGCAACAGAGCCGCGTCGCGCAATTTAGGCGAGTCATCGAGACAGACGGGCTCGACTTCCTGCGCATAGTGCCACACCTGCCGCTGGTCAGGCAGGATCAGCCAACCGAGACGGACCCCGTTGTCGCGCCATTCCCGCAGCTTCGCGTGAGCGGTTGGCCTGGGATCGATCCGCCCTGGCATCGGGATGGCCGCTTCAGGGGCAATCAATCCTGCCGGAATCGGTCGCGGCGGCACGGGTGTCGTTGACAGAGGTTGGGAGGATGATGATCCGCTGCTGGTCGTGTGTAACCCATTGGAGAAAAGGTCGTCCTCGCGGCACTAACCCCGCAACAAAATCAACGAAAAATTATCCGGCGACCCCGCCACCAGTACCGCCTCTCGGTAACGGCTCACCTGCTCCGTCACCGGCAGCTCCGCCCGATAGAACGCGGCCAGTCGCTCATCGCCCAGGGTGTCATGCACCCCGTCGGTACAGAGCAGGAAGCTCTCCCCCGGCGCCCACTCTCCTTGCTGCCAATGCACGGCAAAGTCGTCCTCCCCCTCATCGGCGATCAGCAGGTATTCCAGATCGTGATAAAGCTGCCCCACCGATTGCTCCGGGGCGATCTCGCCGCGCTCAATCATGGATTGACGATAGGTGTAATCCTTGGACACGCACTGCCAGACGCCATCGGCGCCGATGCGATACACCCGCGAATCGCCCACATTGACCACACTGAACCGGGCATCGCGCCATTGCAGCAAGGCCAGGGTGGTGGCCGCGCCATGGGTTCGCCGATCCCGTGCCAGCCGGCGGCACAACGCGGGATGTACTTGGCGGCGGATCAGCCGGGGACCGATCCAGCCGTCTTGCCACCACTCGGGCGGTGTCTGATCGGCACGCCGCAGCGCCTCCAGCACCGCGCGGCTGGCCCGATGCGGAACGGGACTGATCGCCACCCCATCGGCGACCGCGCACCGACCGCCGGATCGACTCAGGCTGCCGGCGGTGATCGGCCAATCCGGGGATTGAACGATGTCCTGCCCCACCAGCAGCGCATCCTGCTGGCTCCGCGCCACCCGTCCCCGGTGCTGGGTCAAGGCCACCTGGATCGCGTCGGTCATGGGCGATTCCGCAGGCAATAATCCCCGCTCTTCGACCAACCGGCGGGGCAGGTCGCCCCCCGCTTCGGCACGGCGGGCCGCGCCGATTGACCGGCCAGGCAGTAGGCGCCGCTGGTGGCATACCCACTCGGACAAGCACCATATTTCTCCATGGCCAGGCGAGCCTTCCGACCCGGCACACAATACTGGCTGCTGGTGGTATAGCCGCTTGGACAGGGACCGACCTTCGCCAGCGGTTGCGGGGCCAGCGGGGTGTCCGCGACACCGGCCAGCGGGAGCAGCATCAACAGACCCAACCAGGGGCGGCGAACAGATCGGAATGTCATCGGTGATCTCCTTCAGGCATGGGGTGCAGTGTGCCGGATAGATGCGACAGTCTCTGTCGCAAAAAACCGGAGAATGGGGCGGAGTCAAGACCTCATCGGAGATGACGATGCCTCAGACGCGGGTGCGGAAGACGAACGTGGTCCGTGTGTTCTATCGTGCGGAGTATGTGGTCTCCGGCTACGGCTTCGACACCACGCGCAAGGCCAAATGGCTGGCGGACTCGCTGATCGCCGCGCCGATCCCCGGTATCGAACTGGAGGAGCCGGCTTTACTCACGCGCGATCAGCTCCTCGCGGTTCACGCCCCGGATTATGTCCAGGCCATCGAGACGGGTCGGCCACGCGGTCTGGCCGAGTCGCAAGGGTTTTATTGGGATACCGGGTTGTGGCCGATGCAGTTGGCGTCCACTGGCGGGGCGGTGGCGGCGGCACTCGCGGCGCTGGAAGACGGGGTCGCCGGATCCCTGTCCAGTGGGTTCCACCATGCGGCTTATGGGTATGGCGACGGGTTTTGCACCTTCAACGGCTTGGTCATCGCGGCGTACGCCGCCCTGTCCGCCGGGGCCAGATCGGTGTTGATTCTGGATCTCGACGCGCACGGCGGGGGCGGGACGGCGTCTCTGATCGTGAACGAACCCCGGATTCGACAAATCGATGTCGCCGTTGACCGCCACGATCATTATCCGGAGACCGATCAGGCGCGGTTGGTCCTGGTCAAGGACAGTGCCGATTACCTCCCGACCATCCATGGCCTGCTCGATGAGCTGAACCGGCACGGCGACGCCTTCGACCTCTGTCTGTACAACGCGGGCATGGACCCGTGCGCACGCTGTGCCCTCGGCGGCCTAGCCGGCATCACCGACGAGATTCTGGCCGAACGCGAGCGTCTGGTGTTCGCGTGGTGTCAGGGGCGTGGGTTACCGATCGCCTTCGTCCTCGCCGGTGGCTACATTGGGCGGCGTCTCGACCAGCGCGAGTTGGTGGATCTCCACCGTCTCACCTTGTCCGCGGCGGCGCGGATCCAGGGGTTCGCCCAGTAGGACGCGCCATGGCTGGAGGAACAGCCTGATGTCAACGATGAAACGACGGCGCCTCTTTCTCGACGACGAGCGCCCGACGCCCGAGGGCTGGATCCGCGCGTTTTGGCCGGCGGAGGTCATTGCGTGGCTGGAAACGGGAACCGTGCAAGCCGTGAGCCTCGATCATGATCTCGGCGACGACGCGCGCGGGACCGGCTATGACGTGATCTGCTGGATCGAGGAAGCCGTGGCCCTGCGCGGCTTCGATCCGCCGACGATCAGCGTGCATTCAGCCAATCCCTCCGCGCGGCTCAAGATGCTGGCGGGGATTCAATCCATTGAGCGGTTGGCCGCGCGTGGCGGGCGTGGAGCCATGCCGCCATGCGCCCCCGACCGGCAGACGCCAGAACGATGACCGGCCCCGTGCCGCCACACCCTGGAAGACTGACATGCCGAAGAATTTTGTCCGCCGAACCTATGACGCCTGGATCCGCCACCATCACCATCGCTTCCGCTTTGCACCCTGGATCGCGGTGTCATGGAAGCACTGTTTCACGCTGCGGTTTGCGGGTCTGGCACCGCAATTGACGTTCCAAGTCTGCCGACGGGGAAGCGCCGAGCTTTTCATCCAGGATGAACAGGGCGTCTACTGGGATATTATCGGTGACTTCGATGTGATGGAGAAACGCCGGGCGGATGGACAGTATGTGTGTCGATGGTGCGAAGGTGGACTTGCGTATCCATCGCGCGCGGCCTTGTGGGAAGCGCATGTGTTCGAGCCGATGCTGGACTGGATCAATGCCTTAAACGCCAATCAACGGGTCTGTCTGTATGGTATCCCTGAGGTCACCTGCTGGGGCGCCAGGCTGGTCAGCGAGCATGACCTGGAAAAGCACGACTGCGTCGATTCGTTTCCGCTGCTCGCCGAGGAGGACGACGAGAGACCAGAGACGACCTGAGATCATCCAACGGATCGCCCCGGCGGGTTGGATGCCGATCTCTCACGGGCGGCATAGCCCCGGTTTGCGCGGCCATCACCCCTGACCCACCCTCATCGTCGCAACCGATCAGCACACGGTGATACACGTTAAATTGCTACCCTGTTGTCATGTCACAATGCCAGGCATGACATCTAAACGATGGGGCTTGCCCAGGCCCAAAGTTTGGGTTCAACTTCCCCAGTTGACGGGTTCGTGCTCGCCTCTGTTGCGACGACTACCGATGGTCGCGCTTAATCGACCAGATCGACGGTCCAGTTCAATTGCTGAATCCGCGTGTCCAACTCACGATAGACTTTCGAGAGCGCGTCGATCTTGCGATTGTTCTCCGCCACATCGATGGTGAAAATAAACTTGATCTCCGCGCGGCTCACGCGCTGGAAGAACTCCCCGCCGGCTGACTTGTCCTGCAAATCCGAGTAGATACCGCGTCTGAGCTTGATAATATCGCGCTCCGCCAGGGCATCGGCCAGCGTCTTGCCATCCTCGAATGGCGTCTGGACGTTGGTGCGGTTGATCCGCTGGATTAAACCCAGAAACTCCGTCGCCACCTGTTCCAGTTCCCGAATGAGGGTCTGCGGATCCTCAAACGGCTCATCGCCCTCCTGAATCTTCGCGCTCGCCGCCAGCCGGGATTTCAGCTCCCGGATACGTCGTAAACAGTCAGCTCGCAAGATCAAGGCTTCGGCTAATTTCATCGGCTCATCCATCCCCTTCGTGTGTCATCAAACCCGGTGTCCGGCGCAAAATCATGTTCGGCGATCACATGGAGCGCAAAACTGAAGTCCGTTTGGCTGCTTTTCGGCGCTCCAGCCCAATAGGCTTGTGGGCCACCAATCGCCGGATGTGGGATTAAAGCAAACTTTTACCTGGTTCCGTGAACTGAATGAACCGTCTTCCAAGAATTCCCGTTACATAACAAGAGGATGGAGGTAAAATACGCCCATTCTAGGGCTCACCCGGCAGGTGACAAGTTGCGACGTTTCATCATCACG
>NZ_NRRG01000050.1 GCF_016583575.1 Thiocystis violacea | reverse complement strand
CTTAACCCAAATCTTGACACCCTCACTCCTAAACCAGGAACCCGATCCCCGGCCCGGCATCCAAGCCTCCCGCCCTCCTCCTCGAACGGCCGCGCAGTCTAACAAATTACAAATGCCCGTCAAGACCCAACAGCAACGGTACGCTCAAGCTCAAACTCAAACAACAGAGCCTTCAAATAAGACGAACCCTCCCACTCAAGAATTGGATTACCCCGCTTGTTCCGAATGCGCTAGCGCTCGGAGGTACCGCGACAGGAGCCGCGATTACCCTCTTTCAACCTTGGATCCAGGGCACGACACTATGTGTCGGCAGCGGACGGGCCAAATCGAACCCCTCGTAGACTTACGCAGACCATCCCTGTTCTTGACGACAGGTTTTTGCGAGGATGAACACTATCTATAGGATGCTCGGGCAAATCCCTGCCAACTGATCGTTAACCTCCCTTGTCGTCTTCGCCGCCGCTCCTGCCTGGATCCCGCGGAGAAAACAGGGATTACCCGCAGCCCAATAGCCATCTGAACAACTTAAATTTTCTGGAGATTTTCGATGATCTTGAGTCGCAGACATTTCAGTCAGATCTTGCTTGGCGTCATCACCGCGTCCGTGGTGCCCCCCACCCTCGCGAATCTCGTGGAAGGACAGGACTGGCGATCGATCAGCCCCCCGCAACCGAGCGACACCCCGAATAAAATCGAAGTTCTGGAGTTTTTTTCCTACGGTTGCCCACATTGCAGCACGCTCAACCCCCTCATTAAGTCATGGGAGCCTAGGCTAGCGGAGGATGTCGTTTTGCGGCGCGTGCCAGTCACTTTTGGGCGCCAGGCATGGGCCAATCTCGCCCGCTTGTACTATGCGCTGGAAAGCACGGGGGATCTGAGCAGACTCGACCAGGATGTGTTCGACGCCTTGCACGAACAGCGTGCGAAGCTATATACGGAACCGGCGATCATCGAATGGCTGAGCGGCAGGGACGTCGATACCAAAGCCTTCACGGACGCCTTCAACTCCTTCGATGTCCAGACAAAGGTAGGGCGCAGCGACTATCTGGTCGGCCGTTACCAAATCGACGCAGTACCAACGATCGCGGTCGCGGGACGTTACGTGGTTCTGGGGAATCGGGCGAAGGGGCTTCCTGGTCTTCTGGAGATCGCCGACCAGTTGATCGAACAAGTACGCAACGAAGCAGCCGCCAGCTAATCCGATGAGCCGAGCGTGTTCCATCAAGGATATCCGATGCATCCAAGGCAGGTACGCACGGACACCATGCCGGGACATTTTCCGGGCGAGCGAGTCTAGATCAAGTGTTTAAACGCAAACAAAATATCTGCTGACTTAGCGGATGGCCCCCAGAGGAGATCACGGGAGGCCATCCGTGGAGGCGAGTCCGCTGACTCGCGATCAGGGAAGATGATCGAGGCCGATTTTCGAAGGCCCGCGTACTGGATCCGCGCTACGTTTCAACGCAAGCGGAGCGATGACGATCAGCGCGGCAACCACCAGCAGCATTTCGAAGGCATATACAGCCGCGTACCCAACCGCTGGACCGACCCAATCGGCACCTAAAGCACCCGAACCCGCGACTCCAGAGACGACATCACGCATGACTCCGCCCAGCGCCAGCGCGATTCCATTCGACGTCGCCTGAACCGCGCCCCAGGCCCCAAGGGCAAGCCCGCTGTGCTCTCCGCTTCCAGCCAGATCCATCGCTGCGGTCAATGTGCCAACCGCTAAAAGCCCACCGCCGAATCCTATCAAGGCCGTACCGATGCGGAACACCGCGACCGAACCTGACGTCGCCGCGAAAATGACGGCCGAGAAGGCCAGGAGCCCAAACAAAAGCCCAACGGCGCTCAGCGTATAGGCTCTGCCGCCTCGCCCAAGAACAAAACCCGACAGAACAAAAGCAACCAGGGTTCCCGCAGCCCACAAGGCCGTCAGCGCCGTGGTTTGAGAGACCGTCATTCCCAGAACCTGCCCCCCATAGGGCTCGAGCAGAATATCCTGCATCGTGAACCCTGCGGTTCCGAGCCCAACGACAACCAATAAGCGACTGGCCCGACCACCTCTGACAAAAGCGCGCCAGGTTTCAAGAAACGGGGGCCGCGTTGCTCGACTGGCCGCACGGACCGGATCAACCGCTTCCTGCTTCCACAAGGCAATCAAATTCAGCGCGATCGTCGCGACCGCGGCCCCCTGAATCAGCTGAATCAAAAGTTGCTGCGAGAAATTCGTCAATAACTTCCCGAACAGCAGCGCACTGAGCAACATACCTAGCAGAAGGGTCACGTAGAGTAGAGCGACCACTCGCGGGCGCTTATCGGGCGGGGCAAGGTCGGTCGCCAGGGCAAGCCCTGCCGTTTGAGTGGTATGCAAGCCGGCTCCGACCATCAGAAACGCTAGCGCGGCGCCAATCTTGCCAAGGATATTGAGACTGTTCGCGGAATCGGCCAGCAGCAGCAATGCGAACGGCATGATCGCAAAGCCACCGAACTGCAACATGCTGCCAAACCAAATATAGGGAATGCGGCGTAGCCCGAACGCGGAATGGTGATAATCGGAGCGATGCCCGATCAGTGCTCTGAATGGGGCAAAAACCAACGGCAGGGCCACCATGGTCGCGACCAGCCAGGTGGGAACACCGAGTTCCACGACCATGACCCGATTAAGCGTTCCGGTGAGCAGAACCATGGCAATCGCGATCGAAACCTGGAACAGCGACAAACGCAGCAGGCGGCTCAGAGGCAGATCTGGCGTCGCCACATCCGCGAAAGGCATCAGCTTCTTTACGAGTTCGCGCCAGGCGAGTAACCGTGGATCTATTGGTTGACTCATGCCGATATCATCTCCAAAAGCTTGATTTGGGGTACCGCGATTAAATCCGGTCAGGCCCGATGCACGCCAATAGCCATCGAACACGACCGCGCTCGGCCCTCATGAACCAAACGTCCGCCGCGCTGGATGTTGACGCGAGAAAGGCGGGATGGTACGCCCCCGCGAGCCTCATTGGAAGGTTCGGGGTAGATCCTTGACCATGAATCGACACCGAAACGGAGGACAACACTGACGTAGGCATGACAAGGGCGCGTTCCACGAAACGCCAGGGGGACAAAGAGGGGGACAAAGCAGAAGTGAAGCACAGGCGGAGCGAACTGGAAACACACGGTGGACAGAACACGCCAAACTATTCCGCGCTCTATCCACCGCTTTGACGCACCTTGAGGTACGTCGGCCGGAGCCGTTGTCAACTTTCGATGATCGACTCCGATCCGTGGAGGATCACTGCCAGCCGAGACCGACCGCGAACACGACCCAATGCACGGCGATAGCGAGCACCAACAGGGCATAGAAGATGGGCATCAGCCAGGTAGCCGGATTCACAACCAACCAGATCTTCCAATCGTCTTCGGGGTTTCTCGGCTTTGCGACGTCGCTCATTGTATTGACCTCTGTAAGTAGAGAATTAAAACCGGTTTACCACCAAGGATTGGCAGCGATCACGAACAGGTGAGCCAGAGCGGCCAGACCGACGAACGCGGTGTAGGTCACCTTGAACTGCTCGTGAAATTCTTTCGCCTGCTGATCGGTCAAACCCGACAAGGATTGCTCGGCCATTGGTATGCCTCCCAAAGGAATGATTGAAGTGCCTCTGCCTTGACAGACGGCGATTGTTCCACCGCGACAAACAGTGTCGCGACGATACGAATTCAGCTAGCTGGCGCGGCCTCGACCGGAGCGGCCTCGACGGCGGCGGGCGCGGCAGCGTGCCAGCCCTGGCCTTCCAGCGAGAAGGCGACGCCATGAACCAGCAGCGCCGTGACGAGAACGGCGATCAGCGTCGGGATCAGCCAAGTCGCGGGATTCACGACCAGCCAGAATTTGTAATCATTTTCGAGCGGCTTGTAGCCCATGAATTCCATTGTCATTACCCCTTAAATTAAAACCAAGGTTTCGCCGCGATGACGAACAGATGTGCCAGAGCGGCCAGACCCACGAACGCGGTGTAGGTCACTTTGAACTGCTCGTGGAATTCTTTTGCCTGCTGCTCGGTCAGACCCGACAGACTCTTCATATCAGCCATTGTTGGCCTCCGTAAATACTGAATGTCGCCACTTACGATACCGAGTAGAAACATGTTACCGAGGTTACGGCTAAATGGATCCTCAACATGTTCCTAGCTGGTCTTGATACTTTAGGATCCTTGCTAGATCCTGGGTGTCATCTTAGCTTGACACGAAAACATGTCAAGACTTTTGGACACTGAAACTTGTCGCCCGTCAGTTAGGCGGACATCCGTCGTCATGACACAAGGCGGCCAAGCCGATGAAATCCACATCGTCGCGCTTGAACAGCCGTCGAGGCACATGACCGTGACGCGGGCCGCGCCCTAGAGGAGTTCGCCGCGGATGTTTCGGATTCACGGCCGACGAATGAGCTAGGGCTAAGGCCACTCGCTTGGATCAAGCCAGTCTTGCAGCTCTGGGCCGCACGCCAGGAGGATGATAGACCCACGCAAAAGAAGAAGAAGAGGGCAGTAGCGCGGAAACAAGAAAGAACCAGCATGGCTGCCGGTTTCAAAGCCAGAAGGTGGAACCCCAGCAAACCGCTGCGACTCCAAACCTTGGTTAGAAGATTAAATCAGCAATACGTTTTTGGCACAAACGCGCAGGGCGTGCCAGATGCACGCCCATGCACTTCCAGTAACCCTAAAGCCACCGGATATCTCAGCTACGCGATTACGCGCTCCAGCCGAGACCAACAGCAAACACAACCCAATGGACCGCGATGGCAATGGCCAGAACGGACAGCAGGATAGGCATCAACCAGGTAGCCGGGTTCACAACCAACCAGATCTTCCAATCGTCTTCGGGGTTTTTCGGCTTTGCGACGTCGCTCATTGTATTGACCTCTGTAAGTAGAGAATTAAAACCGGTTTACCACCAAGGATTGGCAGCGATCACGAACAGGTGAGCCAGAGCGGCCAGACCGACGAACGCGGTGTAGGTCACTTTGAACTGCTCGTGAAATTCTTTCGCCTGCTGATCGGTCAAACCCGACAAGGATTGCTCGGCCATTGGTATGCCTCCCAAAGGAATGATTGAAGTGCCTCTGTCTTGACAGACGGCGATTGTTCCACCGCGACAAACAGTGTCGCGACGATACGAATTCAGCTAGCTGGCGCGGCCTCGACCGGAGCGGCCTCGACGGCGGCGGGCGCGGCAGCGTGCCAGCCCTGGCCTTCCAGCGAGAAGGCGACGCCATGAACCAGCAGTGCCGTGACGAGAACGGCGATCAGCGTCGGGATCAGCCAAGTCGCGGGATTCACGACCAGCCAGAACTTGTAATCATTTTCGATTGGCTTGTAGCCCATGAATTCAATTGCCATGACTATATATCTCCCACTACCACCAAGGATTCGCCGCGATGACGAACAGATGTGCCAGAGCGGCCAGACCCACGAACGCGGTGTAGGTCACTTTGAACTGCTCGTGGAATTCTTTTGCCTGCTGCTCGGTCAGACCCGACAGACTCTTCATATCAGCCATTGTTGGCCTCCATACTCTGGATATGTGATGTCGCCACTCGCACCGCAACGGAACATGGGACAGCTAACCGCCGGTGCATGTCATGTCCAACTTCTCGGACTTGAAACCTGTAGGACCCATCGAGATCCTGGGTGTCATCTTAGCTTGACACGCACGGATGTCAAGCAGGTTTTACATGCACGAATCCGAGACGCGGCCAGCCAGCGACTCCCCGGCTGAAATCGGCCCGACAGCCAGCCACTCTCGGGGCGATCCGGCCAGGAAACGAAGGTTCGTCCCCGTGCTTTACTCGAGCCAGCCTTTGAGGAGACTGATGAAAACAGCCATCAGGGCGATGCCGACCGTCGCGATGACGGCGACCTTGCCCATGTAGAACACCATGGAAATGACCGGCTGGATACTTGGCAGAGCCACCGGATCGCCGTCGGTTTCTGGCGGATCGCTTTCGGCCGCGCTGGACGTATCCGTCCGCTCGGGAGCCGGCGATGCCATGGCCCCGCCCGTCCTCGACTCCGCCGGCACGAGCGCATAAGGAGCCGTGCTGGCGACACGGAAGAAGCGGATGTTCTGGTCATCGCCATCCTTGCCCATGACAACGAATTCCGTATCGACCGCCAACCGCTCGATCTTCGCAAACTCCGACGCGAAGGCTTCAACAGCATCCGCGTCTCCCTGATGCTCCCAGGATGATGACTTTTCTGGCCAGGTTCTTTTCGCCGCAAACTTCACGAGCACTTCCTCTCTAGATTCGGATCAACGAAGGGCCTTGACGTATCGTCAACGAGACAGCGAAAGCGAGCCGCATGGAATCGACGACACTCAGGGGATGAAAAAGTCAGATCGACGGGGCCGCCGCCAGCGGCCTCGAAAGCTGGAGTTTGCTCACAAGATTCAGGGGATTGTATTTCTCGCATGCACGATTGTCACCGTATCGCGCTCGATCTCGGGCCACCACTCAAGGCGGCGACACGCACGACCGACCTGGCGCGACTCCAGACGCCGCCCACGACGCCCGTTTATCCCGCTAACAAGATCCATTAGCATTGACTCCGCCGCATCGGTCACGCCTGACGCCAGCTCGGAACCATACCTCCGGCCGCTACAGGCTTATCTAAACTCGACATTCGCGCGAAATCCTCACCATGCACACCCAGAACCCTCACCCCTGGCAGCACGACCATGTGTTCGGCCAGGACGCGCGGCGGCCTGGCGAGCGCAAGACGCTCCTCGTCATCCTGATCACCGCCACCATGATGGTCATCGAGATCGCCACGGGCATCGCCTTCGGCTCCATGGCCTTGCTGGCGGACGGACTGCACATGGCCTCGCACACCGCCGCGCTGGGCATCTCCGCCTTTGCCTATTTCTACGCCCGCCAACACGCCCATGACCCGCGCTACAGCTTCGGGACCGGCAAGGTCAATGCGCTGGCGGGCTTCAGTGGCGCCATCCTGCTGGCCATATTCGCGTTACTGATGGCCTGGGAAAGCCTGGCCCGCATGGTCGAGCCGGTGCGCATTGCCTTCGATCAAGCGATCACCGTCGCGATTCTCGGGCTGATCGTCAACGGCGTCTCCGTCGTCATCCTGGGCACTCGACACCACGACCATCACCACGGGGATAACGAGCCGGGCGAAACGAGCCTAACGCCGGGATCGGAAAGTCACGATCAGGATCATCACCACGGCGAAACCAGCCATCTTCACCACGACCACAATCTGCGCTCGGCCTACCTCCATGTTCTCGCCGACGCGCTGACCTCGCTGCTGGCCATTTTCGCGCTTTTGACCGGGAAATACCTGGGGCTGGTCTGGATGGACCCCCTGATGGGGCTGGTTGGCGCCGCGCTCGTCGCGCGCTGGTCCTGGGGACTGCTGGAGTCGACCAGCTCGGTTCTACTGGATCGCCGGGGCCCCGAAGCGATGCGCTCCGCCATCCGGGACAGCATCGAGAAAGTCGGCTCGGATCGCGTTTCCGACCTGCATCTCTGGTCGATCGGACCGGGGATCCATGCCGCGATCATCGCCGTCGTCTCGCACGAGTCACTCTCGCCGGAGGACATCAAGCAACGCCTGCCCCACCACCTCGCACTCGCGCATCTGACCATCGAAATCCATCGTTGCCCCGAAGAACAGGGCGCCAACGACTGACGGCCGCCAATCCGACTCCGACGGTCCGCGTCCTTAGAGAGCGGGCCGCCCATCCATCCATCTTTCTTGCAACCTGGGCGGCCAACATCCCGACATGCGGCTATCGATCCATTCCAAGCTGTTCCTCACCCTCCTCCTCGCCTGCGTCGTGGTGCTGACCGGGTCACACGCCTTCGTCCAGTGGTCGTTTCAGCGCGGTCTGGTGGAATTCGCCGACGCTCGCGAGCAAGAGCGGATCGCCCGCATCAGCGATCGCCTGGTCGACATCTACCGTCGCGAGAACTCCTGGGAACCGCTGGCCAAGAATACCCGCCTCTGGCTCTATGCCCTCATCGGACGTCGCGAGCCTCTCTTCGACCGGGGTTCCGAGCGGGATCGGTTCGACCGTCGACCGCCATGGATGCGCGACATCGAATCCGAACCCGGCGCCTGGCCACCACTGGAAACCCTAGAGCATTTGCGCGACCGGGGGCGGCCAGCCCCCCTGGAGCTTCGCTTGATGCTCCTCGACGCCGATGGCGAAATCCTCTTCGGGCGCGCCGCGCTGATCGAGGGCACCCGACGCTATCCACTGGAATCCGATGGCGAACACATCGGAGATCTCGCCCTGTTGCCAGGCTCGCCCGCCCCCGAAATGGCCGAGCTGCGCTTTCGAGCCACTCAGGGGGACCGACTCTGGATCATCGCGCTGGCCATGCTGCTGCTCTCCGCCGCCCTCGCCTATCCCCTGTCGATGCGGCTCGTCCGCCCGGTCCGCGGCTTTCAGGAGGCCGCCCGCCGACTGGCCGCCGGCGATTTCAGCGCGCGGGTGCCCTCGACCGGAGGCGACGAGATCGCCCGTCTCGGACGCGACATCAACGCCTTGGCCGCGGCCCTGGAGCGCAACGAGCAGGCGCGCCGGCGCTGGGTGGCCGACATCTCTCACGAGCTGCGCACCCCGATCGCCCTGCTGCGCGCCGAACTGGAGGCCCTGCAGGACGGTGTGCGGCCATTCGACCGCGCCTCGGCCGATGCCCTGCATGGCGATGTCCTGCGACTGGGACGCCTGGTCGACGATCTCTACGAGCTGTCCACCACGGACATGGGCGCGCTGGGCTATCGCATGGAGGACACGGATCTCTCGGAGGTCTTGAGCGCGGACATCGACGCCTTCAGACGCGCCTTCCAGGACGCCGGACTCCAGCTCGAGTTCGCCGACACGCTCACCGAGCCCGTCACCCTTCGGGCGGACGCGCACCGGCTCTCCCAGCTCTTCCGCAACCTCATCAGCAACAGCCTCCAGTACACCGACCCCGGCGGCGGCCTGACCGTCCGGCTTGGCCAGAGCGAACGCCTGCTGGTGATCGACTTCCAGGACACCGCCCCTGGGGTGCCGGCGGACGCCCTGCCGCGCCTGTTCGAGCGACTCTACCGGGTCGACGCCTCCCGCAGCCGCCATACCGGTGGCGCGGGACTCGGCCTCGCCATCGTCAAGAACGTGGTCGAGGCCCATGGCGGCGCCATCTCCGCGGATGCCGCCCCGAGCGGAGGGCTCTGGATCCGCGTGACCCTACCAACCTGATACCCACCCAACCACGCCGAGGATCGACCCAGCCATGCACGAGCAGGACACCCCACTCATTCTCATCGTCGAGGACGAACCGCGCCTCGCCCTGCTGGTCGCGGATTACCTCAGGGCCGCCGGCTACCGGGTGCATCATCTGGCGGACGGATCGCAGGTCGTCGAGTGGGCGCAGCGCGAGCATCCCGACCTTGTCCTGCTGGATTTGATGCTGCCGGGCAAGGATGGGCTGACCATCTGCCGGGAGATTCGCGCCGAGAGCCAGACCCCGATCATCATGACTACGGCCCGCGTCGATGAGATCGATCGGCTGCTGGGGCTGGAACTCGGCGCCGACGACTACGTCTGCAAGCCCTACAGCCCGCGCGAGTTGGTCGCGCGGGTGAAGGCGGTTCTGCGCCGAACCTTGACCCCGGAACGCTCAAGCGAACCCGGCCCCCTGAGCCTTCAGTCGGACCAGCTCAGGGTCCGCTCGGGAAACCGGGAGATCGAACTCACCGCCGTCGAGTTCGCCCTACTTGAAACGCTCCACGGATCGCCCGGCCGAATCTTCTCGCGCGACCGGCTCATGGACCGTATCTATCGGGACCATAGGGTCGTCTCCGATCGGACCATCGACAGCCATGTCAAGAAGCTCAGACGCAAGCTTTCCGAGCTGCTGCCCGACCAGGAGGTGATTCACTCGGTCTACGGAGTGGGGTATCGGTACGAGGCGTCGACGGACGAACCGCCCCCGTAAACAGCCCCCGCGCACCCTCACGATCAGGGGCACCACATCGAATCGCACCTCGATCTGTCTCTAAACTGTGACAAACGGATCCTGTCAAGTGCGACTCAAGGCCTTGATAGACATGCAACAACCAGGGAACTTTTGATCCGCGTCAAGGTTATGTGACGCTCTCATCTCGAGTCTCTCGGCGCCAAAATCCAGCCCTCGGCGCCACTTCAGACCCAAGCGTCTGAAAACAAAAGATTATAAAGCCGATGATCGCGGACAGCGCTGTTGGCACGATAACCGCTTAACACAAAGTAATAATATGGTCTTTGGCGCTCGCATGCGATTCGGTCGCCTATTCGCCCCCTACGGAATTTGTCTTGAAAGCGGATTTGGATCGGAGATGACGAAATGAAACTATTGAATAATTTTGTAGTGGCTGGCGGGCTGCTCCTAGCGCTTGGCGGATCGGTAACGGCGCAGGCGGCCACCTTCAATTTCGCGACCGACACATATACCAAAACCGGCACGGTGTATAAATGGACCGGAGATGATGGCATTACTACCGTGGAAACTACCGCATGGACGGTACATGGAACGACGCCGACGGACAAGAACGTCACTCTTGGCATCTACGACACTGGGCTCGGCGTCACCAACAACAAGGACGGTTGGCGGAATGATGACAGTGCCGACCACTGGCACACCATCGACAACTCAAATGGAATTGATTACATCAAGCTGGATTTCTCGGAAGCTGTGAAGATCGAGCAAATCGTGCTCACCATCTGGCGCACCGACGGCGACATGACTCTAGGCTATGGGGGTTACTCTGCCGGCAACCTACATATTGATACAGATAAGGGATACCTCCAGGAGTGGACAATCGACCTAACGTCGGATGAGGACAAAACCATCGATGAAATCCTCGACAGTCAATGGCGGATTTTTGCACAGACTTCTTGTGGAACCGGAGGAGATCCTGACTGTACCAACGACGGCTTCAAACTAAAAAGCGTCACCGTCTCCGCCGTTCCGATTCCCGCCGCGGCCTGGCTGTTCGGCTCCGCGCTGCTTGGCGTCGTTGGGATCGGCTACCGTCGTCGAGAGATCGAGGTCTGACTCCAGGGTTTTCGCGCCCGAATGACACCCTGAGCGGGTCGCCATACCCAAACGAAACGACGAGACGAGCGCGCGAACCCGTCGTGACGGCTCGGGCCAACCCGTCGGATCCGAACCAAAGGCCCCGCCCGACACGGCGGGGCCTTTCCATTTGCGGGAGGCCGTCTCACCTCGCCACGAACGGATCAGGCCCTCACCCGAGAGCAGGCTCACTCGCCCTAAACCCAAACCCCGGATCAGGCTATGATGCGCGGGCGCGGTTCGGGGCGCCGCTCATCGGTCCCGCTCCGGCGTGTGACGCTCCATCCGATGAGGCCACTCATGGACCCCGGCCTTTGCATCGCCCTCCAGCCTGGCCGCCGCCGACCGGCTATTTCACGGCGTTCGCGTCCGGCAAGGGGCTAGCCATCCCGATCGGAGTGCTCCCAAGCACCACTACATCCTAGCCACATCGTATGAACGGCACGGATCCGACCCCTGAATCGACATCAACCAGCACTCCGCCATGAATCGTTCCATCAATTTCGTCATCCCCATTCTGATCGCCGTGCTGACGGTTTTGGCCTGGTGGCTGTTGAATCGGCCCGGCGAGGAGCCGCCATGGCCGACCCGCATCCAGGGCTTCTCCTTCGCGCCCATGCGCGCGGACGACGACCCCAGCCAGAAGCGCTTTCCCAGCATCGCGGACATCGACGCCGATCTCGCCCTGCTCAAGGGCCGCACCCATGCCGTCCGCACCTATACGGTGGAGAGCACACTGGCGGAAATCCCGCGTCTCGCGGAGGCCCATGACCTGAACGTGACGCTCGGCGCCTGGATCGGCCCCGATCAGGACGCCAACTTGATCGAGATCAAGCGCCTGGGCGAGGTGCTCGCCAAGGGGCATCGCAATATCGTGCGGGTCATGGTCGGCAACGAGGCCATCCTGCGCGACGACGTGAATGTCAAGGATCTGGTCGACTATCTGGATCGCGTGCGCAAGCTCACCTGGCTGCCGGTCAGCACGGCCGAGCCCTGGCATGTCTGGCTCAAGTACCCCAAGCTGGTCGAGCACGTCGACTTCATCACCATCCATCTGCTGCCCTACTGGGAGGGTGTGCCTCTGGAGCAGGCGGTGGATTACGCCGTCAATCGCTACAACCAGGTGAAAGAGGCTTACCCCGATAAGCCCATCATCATCGGCGAGGTCGGCTGGCCCAGTAATGGCCGGCGCAACCGGGGGGCGGAGGCCTCGGCCGCCAATCAGACCCGCTTCCTGCGCCGCTTCCTGGAGAAGGCGGAATCCGAGCAATACGTCTATTACGTCATGGAAGCCTTCGATCAGCTCTGGAAGCTGAAGACCGAGGGCGCTACCGGAACCTATTGGGGCGTCTACAACGATAATCGCGAGCCCAAGTTCGAGTTCACCGAGCCGGTCGTGCGCATCCCATACTGGCGCGAACTGGCGGGGCTGTCGGTCGTCATCGGGGTGCTGCTGCTGGTCTTTCTCTATCGCGACAGCACCACCCTATCCAAGCGCGGCAAAAGCTTCCTGGCCCTGATCACCTACGCGACCTCGACCGCCGCCGTCTGGATCGTCTACGACTACACCCGCCTCTACATGACGCCGGCCACGACCATCGTGGGGCTGTTGCTGCTGATCGGCGGCCTGGGCGTCATCGTGCTGCTGATGGCGGAGGCGCATGAATGGGCGGAGTCGATCTGGCTGCGCAAGTGGCGTCGCCCCTTCCCGCTGCGCGCGGTTCCGGACGACGAGCTACCGTTCGTCTCGGTGCATGTACCCGCCTACAACGAACCGCCGGAACTGCTGGTCCAGACGCTGGATGGGCTCGCCGCGCTGGACTATCCGCATTTCGAGATCCTGGTGATCGACAACAACACCAAGGATCCCAATGTCTGGCAACCCGTGCAGGCCTATTGCGAACGGCTCGGCGAACGCTTCCGTTTCTTCCATGTCGATCCGCTCGCGGGCTACAAGGCCGGGGCGCTGAACTTCGCCCTGCGCGAGACCGACCCCAAGGCCGAGGTCGTCGCCGTGATCGACGCCGACTACATCGTCAAGCCGCTCTGGCTGCGTCACCTGGTTCCCGCCTTCTCCGATCCGGAGGTCGCGATCGCCCAGGCGCCGCAGGATTACAGCGACGCCCATCAGAACGCCTTCAAGGCGATGTGCATGGCCGAATATCGCGGCTTCTTCCATCTCGGCATGGTCACGCGCAACGAGCGCAACGCCATCATCCAGCACGGCACCATGACCATGATCCGGCGTAAGACGCTCGACGAGGTCAATGGCTGGGCCGAATGGTGCATCACCGAGGACGCGGAACTGGGCCTGCGTCTGTTCGAGGCCGGTCACAAGGCGCTTTATATCCCCTGCACCTACGGGCGCGGCCTGATGCCGGATACCTTCGCGGACTTCAGAAAGCAGCGTTACCGTTGGGCCTATGGCGCGGTGCGTATCATGCTGCGCCATTGGCGCGAACTCCTGGGCGTGCGCAAGACCGCGCTGTCCGCCGGACAGCGCTATCACTTCGTCGCCGGCTGGCTGCCCTGGTTCGCGGATGGCTTCAACCTGCTGTTCAACTTCGCGGCGCTGGCCTGGTCGGTGGCGATGGTTGTGGCCCCGCTCAATATCACCCCGCCCTACATGACCGTCGCCCTGGTGCCCCTGGTGCTGTTCCTGTTCAAGATGTCGAAGAGCTTCTTCCTCTATCGACGTCGGGTCACGGCGACCCTGCGGCAGAGCTTCGCCGCCGGGCTCGCGGGGCTCGCGCTCTCGCACACCATCGCGCGCGCCATGTTCGGCGGACTCATCACCGGGAAGCTCGGGTTCTTTCGCACGCCGAAGATGGCCGAGGCACCCGCGGTCATCCGCGCCCTGGCCGATGCCCGCGAGGAGGCGCTGTTCGCCTTCGCCTTCCTGCTCGCGGCGGTGCTGGTCCTGATGCGCGATGATGGCTTCATGCTCGATGTGCGGGTGTGGGCGGCCGTGCTCGTGGTCCAGGCGATTCCCTATCTGGCGAGCGTACTGGTCTCCCTGACGAGCGCCTGGCCGCATCTCTCGGCCAAGCTGGTCGGCGCCATGACGGACATGAACTGCGACGATGCCAAGGGAGCGAATCGACCGATCAGCCACGAGGCGTGATGGATAGATAGCGCTTTGAAATCATTGATGTCCTTACCCAAGGATTGAAGCGCATTCAAGGTTCGGGCGGACAGCCCGAACCCCCGCCTCGCACACAAGTGTGAAACTGGTCACGAGATCAGGGTTTACCCCATATAGGGTTTTCCCGTAAACTCCAGCCTTTCCTAGTCAACGAAGGGAATCCGGTCCGCGTCGCGGCACCGTGACTTCCTTCGCACTAAAGAGGTTGGCTCCATGAAGAAGACGCTTATCACCGCCGGGCTGCTGGCATCCTTACTGCCCTTCGCCAGCACGACCTTAGCCGATGGCGCAATCCGTCATGTCCAGAAAGGGACCGCATCCTTCTATCACGACAGTCTCCACGGCCGAAAGACCGCCAGCGGTCAGGTCTACAGCAAGCATCGGCTCAGCGCCGCCCACAAGACCCTGCCGCTCGGTACCAAGATACGGGTCACCGACACCAAAACCGGACGCAGCATCGTCGTTCGCGTGAACGATCGCGGACCCTTCGTGAAGGGCCGCATCCTCGATCTATCCAAACAGGCCGCTCAGGAGTTGGGCATCGTCAAGCGCGGAGTCGCCAAGGTCGAGGTCAAGGTGCTGGGCTCGGACCGCCGCGGCAGTTGATCCAGCCTCGGACCGCCAGCCGATCGCCATCGGCTGAAGCGGCCCGCTACTCCCACCGGAACATCCAGGTCGCCAGGGTCAGGAAGCCGGCCGCCAGCGCCAGCAAGAGTCCGATCTCCGGCAGCACCTCCAGCACCCCGGCCCCATCGATCATCACCTCCCGGGCGGCCGCGACCACATGGGTCAGCGGCAGCGCGGACGAGGCCGTCTGAGCCAGGGCGCTAGTGCCCTCCATCGAAAACCAGACCCCGGACAACAGCAGCATCGGCCAGGACATGAGATTGAGCAGTCCGTCGGCCACCTCCTCCGTACGCAGCCGCGCGGCGATGATCAAGCCGAGGCTGATGAGACAGAGTGAACCGGCGACATAGACCAGGAAGAGCGCCAGATAGGAGCCCCGCATCGGGAAATCCAGCAGAAGCGCCGCGCCCAGATAGACCACCAGACTCGCCGCCAGCACCACGATCAGTCGCGAAACCACCTGCGCCGTCAGGAATTCCCAGGGACTCAAGGGCGTGGCCTTGAGCCGCCGCAGCACCCCGTTCTTGCGATAGCGCACGATCACCCAACCGACGCCCCAGAGACTGGAGAACATGATGTTCATCGCCAGCACGCCCGGCAGCACCCAATCGACATAGCGCAGGGCTTCGCCGCTCACGGTCTGACGCTCCGGCGCGACTCCCCCCGGCGTCGCATAGGCGTCGCGCAGCAGACGCTCGGCCAGATAGCCCTTGGCCGAGTTGAGATTCACCCAATAGACCGGCTCCGCGCGCGGATCCAGCAAGAGATCCAACTGATGACGCTCGACCTTGATGACCGCCGCCTCGGGTTCGGTCAGGGGGACGAAGCCGATGTGTTTGAGGGCGAGGAACGGCGACTCGACCGACGCCAGATCGCCATCCGGGGTGACCACGCCGATCTTGAGCAGATCCTCCCCATCGCCCTGGAAGATGAAGGCGAAGGCCAGGACCATCATGATCGGCATCAAAATGTTCCAGCTCAGACCGGCCCGATCGCGATAGAACTCACGATTGCGGGCGACCAGAACGGCAATGATGCGTTTCCACATGGGTCAGGTCCTGAGTGCGTGTCCAGTGAGTTTCAGAAAGAGATCCTCCAGATTCGGCGTCGCCACCCGCAGGCCGCTCAGATCCGCCCCGATCCGTTCCAGTTCGGCCAGCATCGGCGTGACCTCCTCGGCATGGAACTCGATTTCGCCGTTGCGCTCCAGGGCGTCGGGCGGCAATGGCCGGTCCGCCGGCCAGGCCGAATCCGGCAGCCGGATGATCCGCGAGGGAAAATGCTCGCGCACCAGTTCCTCCGGACGCCCCTCGGCGATGATGCGCCCCTGGTCGACGATCGCGACCCGGTCGCACAACCGCTCCGCCTCCTCCATGTAATGGGTTGTCAGCAGCACCGTCGTCCCGCGTCGGCGCACCTGTTCGATCAGACCCCAGAAATTGCGCCGCGCCTGGGGATCGAGCCCGGTGGTCGGCTCGTCCAGGAAGACCAGCTCGGGCGCGTTGACCAGGGCGATCGCCAGCAGCAGACGCTGGCGTTGCCCGCCCGAGAGCTTGCGGGTATCGCGATCGAGGATATCGGCCAGATGGCACAGCCGGATCAGTTCCTCGCGCTCCGCCGTGCGCCGATAAAGACTGGCGAACATCGCCAGCGACTCCTCCACGGTTTGGAAATCCTGCAAGGCGGTCGCCTGGAACTGGATCCCGACGACCTCCCGATAGTCACGCCCCAGCGGCTGGCCCTTGAAGCGCACATGGCCGGAGGTCGGCGTCTGAATGCCCTCCAGCATTTCGAGCGTCGTCGTCTTCCCCGCCCCGTTCGGCCCCAGCAGACCGAAACACTGGCCGGATTCGACCCGAAAGCTGATGCCATCCACGGCGCGCACGCCGGGATAGAGCCGAACCAGATTCTGGGCTTCGATCAAGGTCGTCATGGGCTAGAAGTCCCCGAAGTGGTCTCATGCGCGCGCTCCAACCCTCGGCACGGCGCATTCCAAGATAAACATTGCGTTTGAGCGGGCGAGCGAGCGAAATCGATCGCGCCAAGACGGATTCCAGCTCAAGAGAACCCTCGGCGAACCGCCGCGAATCCAAGCGCCACCCCCACCCTACCCCGTATTGCGCATCCCCGCCGCGATGGCGTTGATGGAGCGCAGCAGCGGGTCCAGCCATTCCTCTCGTTTCCCTTCGTCCTGCTCGGTGCGGTAGCGCTCCAGGAGGGTGACCTGGATGTGGTTCAAGGGGTCCAGATAGATGTTGCGCCGCGCCAGCGAGAGTTGCAGATCCGGGGTCTCCTGCATCAGCGACCGGAGCCCGGCGACGTTGAGCACCTGGGTCAGGGTGCGGCGGTATTCGTCCTCGATCAGGCCGAAGATGACCGCGGCTTGTTCCGGGTTCTCGGCGAGACGGACGTACTCGCGGGCGATCCCCATCTCCGCCTTGAAGAGCGACATCTGGGTGTTGGAGAGCAGGGCGCGGAAATAGGGCCACTCCTGATACATCTTCTGGAGCTTGGCCAGACGCCCCAGGTCGTTGTCGCGATAGCGCTCGATGGCGCGTCCGATACTGAACCAGGCCGGCAGGGTAATACGCGACTGGCCCCAGCCGAAGACCCAGGGGATGGCGCGGATGGAACCGAGCGAGCGGTCGGCCTTCTTGCGATGCGAGGGACGCGAGCCGATGTTGAGGAGCGCGATGCCGTCCAGCGGGGTGCATTCGTAGAAGTAATCGAGGAAGCCCTCGGTCTCGCGCACCAGCTTGCGGTAAGCCTCCTCCCCGTACCGGGCCAGCTCGTCCATGATGCCGAGATAGTCGTTACGCTCCTCCTCCGGCGGCTCGATCAGACAGCGGCTGGCCTTGATGAGACCGCTGATGCCCATGGTCAACTCGTAGCGGGCGGTCTCCGGGTTGGCATAGCGGTAGGACAGCACCTCGCCCTGCTCGGTGAATTTGATCTGGCCATGCACCGTGTCGACGGGCTGGGAGAGGATCGCCTCGTGGGTCGGACCGCCACCACGCCCCACGGTGCCGCCGCGGCCATGGAAGAGCCGGCAGGCGACACCGCGATCGTCGGCCAGGGCGATGACCTTCTTCTGCGCCTCGAAGAGGTTCCAGCTCGCGGAGAGGATGCCGCCGTCCTTGCAGGAATCCGAGTAACCGAGCATCACCTCCTGCTGATTGCCCGAGGCCTTCAACAGGGCCTGATAGGTTGGGTTATCGAAGAGGGTGCCCATGACCTGCTCGATATGGCTCAGGTCTTCAATGGTCTCGAACAGCGGCGAAACCTGAATCCCACAGAACCAGCCCTGATTGTCCTTGCCGACCAGTCCGGCCAGGCGTGCCAGCAGCATGACCTCCATGACATGGCTGGCGGCGTGGGTCATGGAGATAACGTACTGACCGAAGACCTTCTCGCCGATCTCGGCGCGCATGCGCGCGATCACCTCGAAGACCTCCAGGGTCTCGCGGGTCTCGGGGGTCAGGGTCGCCTTATCGATCACGAAGGGGTGCGGATGGGCGATGGTCTCGGCCAGCGCCATCAGCCGCTGTTCCTCGTTGAACGCCTGGTAGAAGGGCGCGCCGGCCTGGCGGGCGAACAGCTCGGTGACGGCCTCGGTGTGGCGGGTCGACTCCTGGCGGATATCCAGTTGAACCAGGTGCAACCCAAAGGTCTCGGCCAGACGGATCAGATCCTGGAGCGGACCGGCCGCCGCGCTGGCGTCGCCATGATGGATCAGGGAGTCGCGAATCAGATAGAGATCGCTCAGGAACTCCGCCTCGCGGGTGTAGCCGTCGGGCAGTCCCTCGTAGTCGCGCCCCTCCATGCGGCGGCGGATCCGATCCAGATTGGCCTGAAGCCGATGCCCCATCATGGCGAGCTTGCGCCGGTAGGGCTCGTAGAAGAACCGCCGCTGACTCTGGCCCATGGTGGCGACCCAGTAATCCTCGTCGGCGTCCAGGCTGTCGAGCAGCGCGGGCGAGAGCTGGCAGAGTGAGTTGGAGTGACTGAGCATCCGGCGCAGTTTCTGGATTCGCTCCAGATATTCCTCCAGGACCAGCTCGCCATGCATGCGCGCCGCCAGCTCGGTGGTCTCCGGTTTGACGAAGGGATTGCCGTCGCGATCGCCGCCGATCCAGGAGCCGAAGCGGATGAAGCTCGGCACCCGGATACCGCAACTGGCCCCATAGTTGCGCCGCACCGCCTTTTCCAGAAAGCGATAGACCAGCGGCACGGCCTGGAACAGCGACTCGCGGAAGAAGTAGAGCCCCTGGCGCACCTCGTCGGTGACCTGGGGCTTGTGGACGCGCACCTCGTCGGTCTTCCAGAGGATCTGGATGTTGCTCAGGATCTCCTGAAGCTTGTCCTCCAGCTCCTCCTCGTTGAGCTTGCGCCGGTGCAGTTCCTCGCCGACCAGGAAGATGCGCCGGAAGGTCTCGGAGATGGTGCGTCGCTTGGCCTCGGTGGGATGCGCGGTGAAGACCGGCAGATAGACCAGGTGCTCCAGCAGGCTCTGAAAATTCTCCGGGCTGACGCCGTCGTCCCTGAACCAGCGGACCGTGTCGTCGAAGGAGCCGACCCAGAGCGGCTCGCCGGCCGCGATGCGGTCCATGCGCGCCAGGTGGGCGTTCAACTCCTCGGCGACATTCACCAGACCGAAATAGATGGTGAAGGCGCGGATGACCTCGGAGAGCGTCTGGGCGTCCAGGCTCTCGATGCGCTTCATCAGCTTGTCGCGCAGGTCGGCGTCTTCCTGCTCGCGCAACTGCATGAAGCCGTCGCGCAGACGCTCCACGATCACCAGCACACGCTTGCGGCTATGCTCGCGCAGAACCTCGCCCAGGAGAGCGGTATAGAGCTGGACATCGCGTTCCAGCGTCTGGGCCTTGGATAGGGATGGGGCTTGTTCGTTCATCGAGGCAATACTCGTTGCCGGCGACAGCAATAGAGGGATACAGGTAACCCGGATACTACCCTTTCCCAAGCCCCTCCGACAAAAAGACGCCGCCCCGCTCAGTCCCCGTCGACGCGCAGACAGTGCACGCTGAAGAGCCGCGCGCCATCGGTCCAGACCTGCTCGGACGCGAAGCCCGCGTCGCGCGCGAGCGCCTGGAAATCCTCGATCCCGTATTTGTAGGAGTTTTCGGTGTGGATGGTCTCATCGCGTCGGAAGACGAAGCCCTGGTCGCCGATCCGGACCTCCTGGTCGGCGAGACTGACCAGATGCATTTCGATGCGACTCGCCGCCGCGTTGAAAAAGGCGCGGTGCGCGAAGGCGTCCAGATTGAAATCGCCCCCCAGCTCGCGGTTGATCCGGGTCAGCAAATTCAGATTGAAGGCGGCGGTCACGCCCTGGGCGTCGTTGTAGGCGGCATTCAGCACCGCCGGATCCTTGCGCAGATCCACGCCGACCAGCAGTCGCCCCCCCGACCCGAGCACGCGCCCCACCCGTTTCAGGAAACTCCGGGCGTCGTGCGGATCGAAGTTGCCGATGCTGGATCCGGGAAAGAAGGCGGCCAGGCTCTTCCAGTCGGATTCCAGCGGCAGATCGAAGGGACCGGAATAATCGGCGCAGGCGGCGCGAATCCGCAGGGTCGGGAAGCGTCGCGCGAGGGCCTGGGCGGACTCCAGCAGATGCGCCCTGGAGATATCGACGGGGACATAGACCGACGGTCCAAGCGCGGCGAGCAGGGTCTGGATCTTGAGACTGCTGCCGCTGCCCAGCTCGATCAGCACGTTCTCGCGTCCGAGCCGATCGGCCATCTCGGAACCGTGATCGCGCAGGATCGCGATCTCGGTGCGGGTCGGGTAATACTCCGGCAGCTCGGTGATGGCATCGAAGAGCCGGGAGCCGAGCTGGTCATAGAAGAGCTTGGGTGGAAGCCGCTTCTGGGTCTGGCCCAGTCCGTCCAGAACCTCGGCGCGCACATCGGCGGTCGTCGGATGGAAATCGAAGAAAGCGATTCGATCGTCGGTCTCGCCTACCGCCGCTTGCGTTTCGTCGCCACGCCAGGCCTCCGCCTGACTCATTGCCCGGGCCGCTGCCGCTTGTCTCATGAGAGCGTCTCCGCGAGTCGGAATCCTTTGAACTGCCAGCGTTCGTTGGGATAGAAAAAGTTGCGATAGGTGGCCCGGACGTGATCGCGCGAGGTCGCGCAGGAACCGCCGCGCATCACCATCTGATTGCACATGAATTTCCCGTTGTACTCGCCGAGCGCGCCGGCCGCCGCGCGGTAGCCCGGATAGGGAAGATAGGCCGAGCCGGTCCACTCCCAGACGTCACCGAAGAGCTGTTTCGGACCCGCCGCGCGACCCGCCGGACGCGGATGCAGCCAGCCGTCATCGACGAAATGACCCTCGATGGGGCGTCCGGCCGCCACCTGCTCCCATTCCGCCTCGGTCGGCAGCCGTTTTCCGGCCCAGGTGGCGTAGGCGTCCGCCTCGTAATAGCTGACATGACAGACCGACTCGGCGGGGTTGAGGGGGCGCATGCCGGCCAGGGTCATCAGCGACCATTCGCCATCGCGCTCCTCCCAGTACAGCGGGGCGCGCCAGCCGTTCTTCCGGACCTCGGCCCAGCCGTCCGACAGCCAGAGGGCGCTGTTCCCGTAACCGCCATCTTGGATGAAGGCGAGGAATTCGCCATTGGTCACGGGTCGGTCCGCCAGGGCGAAGGGCTCCAGGAAGACCCGGTGCCGGGGAGATTCGTTGTCGAAGTGAAAGCCATCCGCGACCGCGCCGATCTGGGTCAGGCCACCCGCGTGGGATTGCCAGACGATCGGTTCGGGATCGCCGATGGGCGACATCGGCAGATCCGCCCGGTAGGCGGGGCGTAGCGGATTGTGGGCGAAATGCCGCTTGATATCGGTGATCAAAAGCTCTTGATGCTGCTGCTCGTGATTGAGTCCGATCTCCAGTCTCGACGCCAGGGTGGGCCAATCGCGCTCCGGGCATTCCGCGATCAGACATGTCATGGCCGCGTCGACATGGTGCCGGTAGTCGTAGACCTCGGCGACCCTGGGACGCGAGAGTAGACCACGCTCCGGTCGCGGCCAGAAGCCCGTGCCGGTCTGCTCGTAATAGCTGTTGAAGAGATATTCGAAGCGCGGATGGAAGACCTGGTAGCCACTCAGAAGGGGGCGCAGCAGGAAGGTCTCGTAGAACCAGGAGACGTGCGCCAGGTGCCACTTGGGCGGACTGGCCTCGACCACGGTTTGCAACCCGTAATCCTCGATCTCCAGCGGCTCGCACAGTTGTTCCGAGAATTGGCGCACCCGTGGATACCGCTCGGCGAGACGCGCCCTTTCGATGTCCATCGAATCCCTGGATGATGCTGTTTCCCGCATGATTCCCTCGTCGTCGTTCATTGAAAGTCCCGTGGGATTCGCCTCGCGTACCGTCGTGGGTTCCTGGATACACGCGGCTTACCTGGCCAAGTTCGTGGGTTGGAGGGTACGCGGTGCGTACCCTACGGCTCGCCGAGAGAGTGCGGTCGCGATCGTGGATTTCCAGACTCCCGGCTTCGCGCCGAGACTCTGTAGGGGGCAGTGCTCCTGATGTGGATATATATCCCCACAACCAATTGATTATAAAAATCTCTTCGGAAATATATCCAGGGCTGGCGCACCACCCTCGCGTTACCGCGATCATTGTGGTTTTCGATTGAATTGTGCCGCCGTCAATCGGGCCGAGCTGTGGAATCGCCGTCGACACCCCATGTAGTGGCCGAAATGCCTCGTCCCTGGTCGCTGGCCCGACGCGGCAAAACCGGTCCGAGGTGTCGACCCCTGGAGCACATGATGACCCGCAACCCCTTCTTTCCCAAATTCTCCGACCTGCCCGCCGAGCTGCCGATCTTCCCCCTGGCCGGCGCGGTCGTGATGCCTGGCGTGCAACTGCCGCTCAACATCTTCGAGCCCAGATACATCAACATGGTCTTCGACGCGCTGGCGTCGAACCATCTGCTCGGAATGATCCAGCCCACCAGCGAAACCATGCTGAAGGATGTCCCGGAGATTCACCGGGTCGGCTGCGCCGGACGCATCACCTCCTACAGCGAGACCAGCGACGGACGCATCATCCTGGTCCTCACCGGAGTCTGTCGCTTTCAGGTATCCAGGGAGCTTGACGAGCATCAGGGGTATCGGCGCGCCCGGGTCGATTGGGAGCGCTTCACCGGGGACTATCACGGAGGCGGCGAGACCATCGCCGATCGTCTCGGATTCCTCGCCTCGCTAAAGACCTACTGCACCTTACGCGGGGTGGATATCCCCTGGAACGACATCGAAAAGATGACCGACCATGACTTGACCAACCTGCTGTGCGCGCATCTACCGCTGAGTCCGGAGGACAAACAAGCCTTGATCGAGACCCTTCAGACCACCGAGCGCGCGGCCCTGATGCGCGGCCTGCTCGACATGGCCTCGGCCGCCAGCATGCGCGTCGCGGAGCATCGACACTAACCCCCGCCGCGCGGCTTTCACGTGGCCAGCCGGTCGAGCAGCGCCAGAAGTACCCGCTGCTCCAGCGGCTTGACCAGGTGCTCATCGAAACCGGCCGCCAATGAGCGCTCGCGCGCCTGTTCGTGCCCCAGACCGGTCAAGGCCACCAGCATAAGCTGTCTGGAATCGGGGTAGTCCTTCCTCAGGCGCCGCGCAAGTTCGAGCCCGTCGATCCCCGGAATCCCGATATCCAGGAAGGCGATCCTCGGACGGTGGCGCCGCACCGCCTCCAGGGCCTCGGGGCCGGACATCGCCGTCGCGACCCCGTAGCCGAGGATCTCAAGCAGCATCGCCAGGGCGCCCGCGACGTCCGGATTGTCATCCACCACCAGAACCCGCAACGGCTCGCCCTTGGACGGGCGGTCCGGGCCGCGCGGGGCGCCACTTGCCTTGAAGCCAGGCGCGCGAGCCAGAACCGGCAGGCGCAACTTCAGCTCGGCGCCGCGGCCGACACCCTCGCTGACCGCCTCCAGACTTCCACCATGCAGTTCCGCCAGACGCCGGGCGATCGCCAGCCCCAACCCTAGCCCACCGCCTGGCGCGTCGGAGTTGTTGACGCCCTGCGAGTACAACCCGAACAGCGAGTCGATCTGGTCCGCCGACATCCCCTGACCATTGTCGCGCACGCGAATCAGGACCAGGCCCGCGTCCAGCTCGGTATCGAGGCGTATCTCACCGCCTTCCGGCGTGTATTTGGCGGCATTGACCAGGATATTGAGGAGAATCTGCGAGAGCCTGACCGAATCCCCCTCGACCATGACATCCGACGCCGGGAAGGCGCAGGAAAACCGATGGCCACGCGCCCTCATCAGCGCCCGCACGCCATCCACGGCCTGCTGGACCAGATCCCGCACCTGCACTTCGCTCCAGACAAGATCGATGCGGCCCTGCACGATCCGCGAGACATCGAGCAGATCCTCCAGCAAGCGGCCCATGTGGGCCGTCTGTCGATCGAGCACATCGATCGCCCAGGCGATTCGCGGATCCTCGCCAATCCCGATCGCGCGGATGATCTCGACGGCATTGCGGATCGGGGCCATGGGATTGCGCAGTTCATGGCCCAGCACGGCCAGGAACTCATCCTTGCGGCGATCGGCCTCGCGCAAGGCTTGCTCCGCCGCCTTTTCCTTGCGGATATCCCGGGTCACGGTGGCGTAGTGGAGTGGACGCCCGCTGTCGGGATCGTCGATTCGGAGCGCATCGTAGAAGACGTCGATCGGTTCGCCGGTCGGGAAGTGGCGGAAGCGGAACTCGCCCGCCCAGCGACCGGTCGCCTCCAAGGTCGGCATGATGGTCTCGCGCACGAAGGGCCGATCCTCGGGGAGAAAGAAATCCTCGATTCGTGAGGACTCGACGCCCGGCTCACCCTCGATCCCGACCAGTGCCCGCCCCGCCTGATTGAGATAGCTCCCGCGCCCATCCAGGCCCGCGATACCGATGAAATCCGAGGAACATTCGACGATGGCCGCGAGATCCCGCGCCCGCGCCTCGGCCTCGCGCCGGTCGGTGATGTCGATGATGGCGGCCAGGGCGCGCACCGGATAGCCCAGTTCGTCGCGGATGAAGGTGGCATTCACCAGCGCCCAAACCACCTGGCCATCCTTGCGGACATAGCGTTTTTCAGTGAAATAATCCGTGTCCAACCGCTGCACCGCGCGCCGGAAACGCTCCAGATCGTGCTTGCGATCGTCCGGGTGGGTCAACTCCTGAAAGGATTTCTGGAGCAACTCGTCGGCGTCGTACCCAAGAATTCGACAGAGTCGTTCATTGACCCGCAGCAAGCGCCGCGTCCGCGGCTCGACGACCGCCATGCCGACCGTCGCCAGCTCGAAGATGAGGCGAAACTGGTTTTCGCTCTCGCGCAGCGCCTGCTCGACCCGCATGGTTTCGGTGATATCGCGGTTGATCGCGCGATGTCCGGCGAAACCGCCATCCGGCCAATACATCGGCCGGCAGAGGTGCTCGATCCAACGGATTTCGCCGTTCGACCGGACGATCCGAAACCGCGACTGGGTGGAGCCGCATCCGTCATCCCAGTGGGGATGACTGGCGAAGAGCGCGCGATCCTCCGGGACGACCAGGGACTCCAAGAGTCCAGGGTCGGCCAGGAACGCCTCCACTCCATGGCCGGTCACCCGTTCGCAGGAAGGCGAGATCCAGCGCAGCCGGTCATCCGCGTCGATCCAGTACTCCCAGTCGAAGGTATAATCGGCGAGCAACCGGTAGCCTTCCGCCCGCTCCACCGGACCGGCGGCATCCAGAACAGAGGCGATCACAGAGGTCGTTTCCCCGTCGGACGCCTTCACGGGAAACAGGGTGAGATCAAGAACCCGAGTCCCGTTCGCGTCCGGCACGGGCAACAGCCGGCGTATTTCGTTTCCGGAGTCGAGGACCGCGCGAGCGAGTCGCTCTAGCTCGGCGCCAAGGGCTAGCTCGACCTGGGAGACCTCGTGGGCCGCCGCGCGCCGCAACCAGGTCGCACGCAACCGCCCGTCCAGAATACACAGGCTGATCGGTGGTTGGATCTGGGTCTGAATCGGATCGCGCGGGCTGGCGATCCGGACACTCGTATCGGATGGCAAGAGGGACTGGACGAACATGAGAAATAACGAAGTGCGCGGACGATACTCGCGCGCCAGAAGCGGTTCAACCTTGAAAAGGGCTCCTCTCAGGTCTAATTCCTGACGGGTGTCAGTATTTTTCAACGAGGTTCATACCATGGCAGTTACCTTGACCGAGTCGGCCGCGCGCCACGTCGCCAACATGCTAACGAAGCGTGGACATGGCGTCGGTTTGCGCGTCGGCGCCAAAAAGAGCGGATGCAGCGGCTTCAGCTACGTCGTGGATTACGCGGACCATCTCGCGGGCAACGACCGGGTGTTCGAGAGCCACGGCGTCCAGGTGGTGGTCGATGACGAGAGCATCGACCGCCTCGATGGACTGGAGATCGATTTCGTGCGGACGAACCTGCTCAACCAGGGCTTCGAGTTCCGCAACCCAAGGGCCAAGGATCATTGCGGCTGCGGCGAGTCCTTCAGTGTCTAGATCCAGAATGCAACCCGGCGGCGAGCCCTTTTGATGCGCAACGACGAAATCGACGAGATCATCGAGAACTTCGAACTGCTGGGCGATTGGGACCAGCGCTACCAATACCTGGTGGAGATCGGGGAACGCCTGTCGCCCATGCCTGGCGAGTACAAGACCAACGCCAACCGCGTCATCGAATGCATGAGCCTGGTGCATGTCGTCCCGCATCCGGACGGGGCGGGACGTCTCCTCTATCAGGGCGACTGCGATACCGCCATCATCAAGGGCGTGGTCGCCCTGCTGGTGGGGCTCTTCTCGGGCAAGACCCCGGCGGAGATCGACGAACTCGACGTGGACGCCCTCTTCCAGGGTCTCCAACTGGAGGAGCACCTGAGTCCCAACCGCCACGTCGGCGTCTATGCCATCGTCAATAAGATGAAGGGCCAGGCGCGCGGCCTCGCCGCCTGAGAGGTCGCGGAACCATTCAACCCAGACCCGTAGGATGGGCAGAGCGGGAGCGATGCCCATCTTTCAAGCCACTGTACCTTTAGGATTGCGCCGGATGACATCGGCAGGTTCGACGGATCTCGCGGCGCTCGGCACGTCCTTATATCTTGAGCCTTGGAGCGGACAGGATGGGTTTCGCTGCGCTCTACCCATCCTACGAGGGTTTTCACAAGCTCCGAGACGACCCGATCAGGCCAGTCGAATCGGCAGGCTTCGGATCGGCGTTCCCTGGAGCGCCGAGAGGGCATTGGCGACCGCCGGGGCGATCGCCGGGGTCGCGAGTCCGCTGACACCGCCGGGCGCTTCGTCGCTCTCCATGAAGGTCACCTCGACCTCGGGCATCTCGTCGAAGCGCGGCAGCGGGTAGTCCCCGAATCCGGACTGTTCGACACGTCCGTCCCTGAGCGTGATCTCGCCCTTGAGCGTCGCGCTCAGACCGAACACCACCCCGCCCTCGATCTGCGCCCTCACGGCATCCGGATTGACCAACTGACCGCTATCGACGACGCAGACGACACGCCGAACCGATGGCCGACCGGCCTCGACCGACACCTCGGCCACCACCGCCAGCAGGCTGCCGAACGCCTCGATCAGCGCGAGGCCCCGTCCCACCCCGGCGGTCAGCGGCCCGTGCCAGGCCGAGCGCTCGGCGATCCGTTCGAGCAGACGCCGATGCCGGGGGCTCTCGGCCAGCAGCCGCTGGCGCATGACCAAGGGATCCTGGCCGGCGGCCCGGGCCAGCTCGTCGAGAAAACACTCAGTCACGAAACAGTTGTGCGAATAACCCTCGCCACGCCAGAGACCGACCGAAACCGGCGAATCGGAGCGCCGATACTCCAGCCGCCGATGAGGAATGCGATACGGAAGCTCGGCGGCGCCGCCAAGCATGAGTGGATCGAGACCATCCCGGACGCGGGCGGGATCGCGCCTGGAGAGTACCGATGGACCCACGATGCGATGGAACCAGGCGCTCGGATGACCCTCGGCATCGAGCCCGCCACGCAGCCGATGCAGGGTCATGGGTCGATAATAGTCATGCTGCAGATCGTCCTCGCGCGTCCAGATCACCTGCACCGGACGCTTGAGCATCATGGACAGCTCGACCGCGTCCAGAACGAAATCCTGCTCGCGCCGTCGTCCATAACCCCCGCCAAGGAAGGTGGTATGCACCGCGATCCGCTCCGAGGGCAGGCCCGTGACGCGCCGGGCCGTCTCCAGTGCCGCCGACTGCGCCTGGGTCGGGACATGGATGTCGCAGCCGTCCGGGCGTACATCCGCCGTGCAGTTCATGGGCTCCATGCAGGCATGCGCCTGGAACGGCAGCGCGTAGACCGCCTCGATCGCTTGCGCCGAGGACGCTAGGGCGAGACTCACGTCCCCCTCCTTCAGCGCCACCGCCGCGCGCCCCGTCAACCCGGCGCGCAGACGCGCGCGCAGGCGTTCGCTGTCGAGGCCCGGATCGGACTTAGGCCGGCATTCGACCACCAGACGCTCCCGGCCGACCAGCGCCGCCCAGGTCGAGTCCGCGACCACGGCGATTCCGTGACGAACGGCCAGCACATCCACGACCCCAGGCACCGCCTTCGCGGCGCCGGCGCGCCAGCTCTCGACCCGGCTCCCGATGACGGGACAGCGCTCGATCGTGGCGAACAGCATGCCCGGCAGGCGCGTATCGAGTCCGAATCCAGCCGTTCCGCGTACCTTGCCGGGTGTGTCGAGACGCCGCTGGCTGGTTCCGATCAGGGTCCAGTCGCCCTTGGTCTTCAAGGCGACCGTCGGCGGAACCGGAAGCTCGGAGGCCCTGGACGCCAGCTCGCCATAGGAAAGGCTCCGCGTCCCATCGACATGATGAACGGAGGCGCGTCGCGCCCGGCATTCGCTCTCCGGGACACCCCAGATCGCCGCCGCCGCCGAGATCATGAGGACGCGCGCCACGGCGCCGGCTTCACGCAGCTTGTCCCAAGCCTCGCGAGTCGAGGTGCCGCCCCCGGTGGCCTGCTCGCCGAGCAGAGGGTTGCCATAGACCGGAGCGACCCCCGCCGGTTCGATCTGGATCTGATCGAGCCCCACCTCCAGTTCCTCGGCCAGCAGCATCGGCAGGGAGGTCATGACCCCCTGCCCCATTTCCGAGCGCGCGAGCGTCAACTGGATACGGCCATCGCCGTGAATACGGATCCAGGCATTGGGCGCTACCCTGGCGTTGACGTCCCCAACCGGCGGCGCCGGTCCCTCCGAGTCGGCATCCGGCGCCTCCGCGACCGGCTCGGCATGCGAGGGCAGCACCAGGCTCAACACCAGGCCGCCGCCCATCAAGGCGCCGACCTTGAGCCAGGCGCGTCTGCTCAGTCCCGATCCGCTCATGCGCTCAGCCACCCTTGACCTCGGGACTGGCGGCCCGATGAATCGCGCGGCGAATCCGGCCATAGGTTCCGCAACGACAGAGCACCTGGGACATGGCCGCGTCGATCTGCTCCTCGGTCGGACGCGGATGCTTGGCCAGCAGGCCCGCCGCCATCATGATCTGACCCGATTGGCAATAACCGCACTGAGGAACCTCCTCGATGATCCAGGCCAACTGGAGTGGATGACGGCCATCGCGGGACAGCCCCTCGATCGTCGTGACCGATCGCTCCCGAACGGCCGCGAGCGGCGTGGAGCAGGCATTGACCGGCTCGTTATCCAAGAGGACGATGCAGGCGCCGCATTCGCCCTGACCGCATCCGTATTTGGTGCCGGTCAGCCCGAGATGGTCGCGCAGCACCCAGAGGAGCGGTTGGTTCGGATCAAGATCGAGCTCGCGCGGCTCGCCATTCAGCGTGAAGGTAATCATCGTGTCCCAAGTCAGGATCAAGCGGACGGGAGGCCCGCTAGCATTGCAGATTTCGGACAATGGCGAAAGGAACGGCGCGCGCCGTTCGCCCCTTCGTCGATGAAGACGCGCGGGATGGCGATCCGTCCATCGCGCTCCCCATCCATCCACACCAGAGGTCGCTCATGGACAGGTTCACGACTTGCGACCGGAGGCCCGGCTTAAGACTCCTCCACACCTCCGACTGGCACCTCGGGCGCTCGCTCCATGGCCGTAAGCGCTACGATGAATTCGCCGCTTTTCTGGACTGGCTGGCGGAGACCATCGAGCGCGAGCGGGTCGCCGTGGTGCTGGTCGCGGGCGATGTCTTCGACAGCAGCGCGCCGAGCAACCGGGCGCAGCAGCTCTATTATCGCTTCATCCGCCGGGTAGCGGACTCGGCCTGCCGCCATCTGGTGGTGATCGCCGGCAACCATGACTCCCCGACCTTTCTCAACGCGCCCAGGGAGCTTCTGCGGGCACTCGACGTCCATGTGGTCGGCGCGGCGACCGAGGATCCGGCCGACGAGGTGCTGGTGCTGCGCGACCACGAGGGAACCCCGGAACTCATCGTCTGCGCCGTGCCCTATCTGCGCGATCGCGACATCCGGCTCTCCGAGGCCGGCGAGGGCATCGAGGACAAGGAACGCAAGCTGATCGAGGGCATCGGCGCCCACTACGCGGCGATCGTGGCGCTGGCCGAGCAAAGACGCGCGGAGCTGGAGCGGCACACGCCCATCGTCGGCATGGGCCATCTCTTCACCGCCGGCGGCCAGACCCAGGACGGCGACGGGGTGCGCGAGCTCTATGTCGGCTCGCTGGCCCATGTCTCGCCGGCCCTCTTTCCGGACGCGCTGGACTATCTGGCGCTCGGCCATCTGCACGTACCCCAGCGGATCGGAGGCTCGGAGACCCGGCGCTACAGCGGCTCGCCCCTGCCGATGGGATTCGGCGAGGCCCATCAGGTCAAGAGCGTCTGCCTGGTGGATCTGAGCGACGCCGGGATAGAGGTCACACTGATCGATACGCCGGTCTTTCAGCCTCTGGAGCGTCTGCGCGGCTCCTGGGAGGTCATCGCGGCACGGCTACGCGAACTGGCCGATGCCGGGAGTCAGGCGTGGCTGGAGGTGGTTCACGACGACGAGGCGCTCATCGGCGACCTGCGCGAGCGGCTGGAGGAAGCCGTCGCCGGGACCGCGATGGAGATCCTGCGGGTGCGCGACAACCGCGTCCTCGATCGGGCGCTCGCTCAGATCCAGGCCGACGAGCAACTGGCCGATCTCAAGGTCGAGGAGGTCTTCGCCCGCTGTCTGGCCGCGCACCAGATACCGGAGGAACAGCATCCCGAACTGCGGCATGCCTACCGGGAGATCCTGCTCGGACTCGAGGAGGCGGATTCCAAGGCGGAATAGGAGACCAGCGATGCGCATCCTGCGCGTGCGTTTCAAGAATCTGAACTCGCTGGCCGGCGAGTGGGACATCGACCTCAGCCATCCGGCCTTCGTCGCCGACGGTCTCTTCGCCATCACCGGACCGACCGGCGCGGGCAAGACCACCATCCTCGACGCCATCTGTCTGGCGCTCTACGCCAGCACCCCGAGACTGAACAAGGTCAGCAAGGGCACCAACGAGATCCTGTCGCGGCGCACCGGCGAGTGCTTCGCCGAGGTGACCTTCGAGACCCAGTCCGGACGCTATCGCTGTCACTGGAGCCAGCACCGCTCGCGCCGCAAGCCGGACGGCGAGTTGCAGAACCCCAAGCACGAGATCGTCGAGGCCGACTCCGGGCGGATCATCGACGCCAGCGTGCGCGGCGTGGCCGAACGGATCGAGTCGGTGACCGGGATGGACTTCGAGCGCTTCACCCGCTCCATGCTGCTCGCCCAGGGCGCCTTCGACACCTTCCTGCGCGCCGCGCCCGACGCGCGCGCGCCCATCCTGGAGCAGATCACCGGCACCGAGATCTACAGCCGCATCTCCATCGGTGTTCACGAACGCCGGCGAGTGGAACGCGAGACCCTGGATAGACTGAGCGCCGAGTTGGCCGGGATGCCGCTCTTGAGCGAGGAGGAAGAACGGCAATCGCGCGCCCAGCTCGCCGAGCATCAGAGCACCGACGCGGCGCTGGGCGGCCAGCTCGATCAGACCCGCCAGGCCATCGCCTGGCTCGACGGCCTCGCCGGATTGGAACGGGACTTGACCGCCATCGCGGCCCGCTGGCTCGACCTGGGCGCCCGTCAGGACGCCTTCGCCCCGGAGCAGGCCCGGCTGGAGCGGGCCAACCGGGCACTGGAACTGGCGGGCGAGTTCGCGGGACTGGCCGCGCGCCGCGCCGAGCTGACGAAGGAACGCCAGGCGCTGGCCGATTCCATGACCGCCCAGCCCGAGCGCGAGCAGGCGCTGAACGAGACCGAGGCGGCCTGGCGCGCCGCCGCCGAGGCCCTGAAGCAACGAACGGACGAGCAGGAGCGGATGCGACCGATCGTCCAGCGGGTGCGCGAACTGGACGCGCGGCTCGCGGAAAAGGCCGGACCCATCCAGACACTGGCCGACACGCTCGCCGAGCGCGATAAGTCGCTCGCCGCCCTGCGTGCCAAACAGACCGAGGAACTGGGACAGCTCGACACCGACCGAGCGGCGCTGGCCGCCCTGGGGGCGCGACTGGAGGCCCGCCGTTCGGACGCCGCCCTGGTCGAACGGCTCGCCGGCATCCAGGGCCGTTTCGAGACGCTCAAGGAAATCCAGGCCCAGCGCGCCAGCCAGACCGAGGAACAGCGGACGGCGGAGGCGCGGATCGCCGCGACCAGCCACGCCTGGACCGAGCGTATCGCCAAGGGCGATCGGCTCAAGGGCGAGCGCGACAGCCTCCAGGTTCAGCTCGATCAGCGGCGGAGCGATCTCGACGCGCTCCTGCGGCAGCGCGAGATTCCGGAGTGGCGTGAGATCCAGACGACCAGCCAGGTCCGCAAGACAGGGCTCGAACAGCTCGGCGAATCGGCGGACGCGCTCCTGAACGCACGGCGGACGCGGGACGAGCTGAGCGCGCGACAAGCGGCGCTCGCGCTCGACGGGACGCGGCTCGCCGACCAGATCCAGACTGAAACCGAGCGGGCGAACAGGCTCGATCGCGAGCAGGGCCTGCTCGAAACCCAACTCAGACTGGTGCGGCGGATTCAGAGCTTCGAGGAAGCACGGGCGCAACTGGCCGACGGCGAGCCCTGCCCGCTCTGCGGCGCGATCGAGCATCCCTTCGCCGAGGGCAACAGCCCGCTCCCGGACGACAGCCGCGACGAGTTGGACCGAGTCCGGGCCGAGTCGAACCGCGTCCGCGAGACGATCAACGACCTGCGGATCCGCCAGGTGGAAGCGACCAAGGATCTGGAGCGGATCCTCGCCGGCCAAGCGGAATGCGTCGAACGCATCGCCGCCCAGACGGACCGGATCGCCGAGGCCCGCGTCGCGCTCGCCCTCCCCGACAGCGATCCGGAGACCCTGCTCGCCGGACTGCCGCAGTGGCGGCGTCAGGCACAAGCCGATCTCGACCAGGCCAGCGACGTGCTGACTCGTGCCGACCGGCTGACGGAGGAGATCGCCAAGACCCGCGAGGCGCTGGAGGCCGCGCGGATCTCGGTCGCCGCCGCCGAGTTGGAACTCCAGACCGCCGTGCACGAGAAGGAGGCCGCCGAGCAGGGGCTCGCGCGACTCGCGACCGCCATCGAGGAGTTGGATACCCGCTGTCAGACCGCCCTGGAGGCGGCCCGGCTGGAGGTCGCGCCCCATGGCATCGCCGCGCTCGCGCCCGAGACCCTGGACTCGATCCTGCTGGACCTAACCGCCCGGCGCGACCAATGGCGAAGCTGGCAAACCGAGCAGGACGAGCGCGCGCCACGCGCCGCGCTCCTGGAGAACCAGACCCGCGAACGGGCCGAACGCATCGAGCAACTCGACCGGGAGCGGATCGAGCAAGGCGAGCAACTCGCCGGACTTCGCCGCGAGCGCGAGACGCTGGCCCAGGAACGCCAGACCCTGCTCGCCGACCGGCCGCCCGACGCCGTGGAAACCCTCCTCTCCGCCGCGATCGAGACCGCGCGACAGGGACGCGACGACGCGAGCCAGAAACGCCTGGAGGCGAGCCAGGATCTCGAACGGCTGAAGACCCGCCTCGCGGAGCTGACCCGCTCGATCGAAACCCGCGCCAGCGAAGGTCGGATCGCCGAGACCGCCTTCGCCGAGCGACGCCTCGCCGCCGGATTCGCCGACGAGCCCGACTATCTCGGCGCCTGTCTCACCGAGGAGGCGCGGGACAGACTCAGACAGGAAGCCAAACGGCTGGACGACGAACGGGCCGAGTTGACCGCGCGCGAGCGTGATCTGCACGGCCAGCTCGCGAGCGAACGTCAGCGCGGCCTCACGGACCAGCCGCGCGACGCGCTGAACCAGACCGTCGCGGAACAAGAGACCGAGCAGAAAACGCTCCGCGAGACCATCGGCGGACTGCGCCAGCGACTGGACGACAACGAGGCCATCAAGCTCCGGCAACTGGAAGGGCTCGCCGCCATCGCGGCCCAACGCCGCGAATGCGAGCGCTGGGACAAACTGCACGGCCTGATCGGCTCATCCGACGGCAAGAAATACCGCAACTTCGCCCAGGGGCTGACCTTCGACATCATGATCGGGCACGCCAACCGCCAGCTCCAGCGCATGAGCGACCGCTATCTCCTCATCCGCGACGAGACCCAACCGCTCGACCTCAACGTCATCGACAAGGACCAGGCCGGCGAGATCCGCTCCGCCAAGAACCTCTCCGGCGGCGAAAGCTTCATCGTCAGCCTCGCCCTCGCCCTGGGTCTCTCCCGGATGGCCAGTCAGAAGGTCCGCGTCGACTCACTCTTCCTCGACGAAGGCTTCGGCACACTCGACGAAGACGCCCTCGAAACCGCGCTCGAAACCCTCGCCGGACTGCGACGGGACGGCAAGCTCATCGGCGTCATCTCGCACGTCCCCGCGCTCAAGGAACGAATCGGCACACAGATCCAGGTGACACCCATGCGCGGAGGACGGAGCCGGATTCAGGGACCGGGGTGTTTGGGCAAGGCGTAGACAGGCGTCGATCATCGATCGGGATTCCGTCCGGGAGCGCCCGCCCTGGGGAGTGCCGACTTTCAGTCGGCCCTGGCGAGGCCGACATCCTGTCGGCCGTATCCAGGCCGACCACCGGCGCGGAATGCTTTCAAAAGCGGATGGCGACGATGGTTGGTCGGCGTACTTGGCCCGGCACGTCAGGCCGACCGAGGAAAGAGCCAGCCGACACCAATCAGCTCGGTCTACCGATATAGGCCCGAAACCGTGGTCTGTCCCTGAGGTATCCCCACAAAATTGGCCTGCTGCGGTCACTCGGCGAGCAGTGCATCATGGTCACTCGCGACCCATTGGCTGGGCGGCCCGATGGCCTCGACCAGCTCGGCGATGGTCGTT
>NZ_NRRG01000049.1 GCF_016583575.1 Thiocystis violacea | reverse complement strand
TCCGCGGCCTAGCGCTTCGGGGGGCGTCCCGAAACGGGGCGGGCGCGCCGCCCATTCCCGACGTTCAACCGTAGGCGCGTTCGGACGACGTCCTGGGCATGGCCTCGGAGGGCAGCACCCGCACGAATTCGCCAAGTTCGTCGATGATGCGTTCCTGAATGCCTTCGAGCGTGACCGAGGCCATTTGACAGCCCACGCAGGCGCCGCGCATCTTGACATAGACGTTCTTGCCGTCGACGTCGATCAGTTCCACGTCGCCATGATCGCGTTGCAGGTTGGGCCGCACCGACTCGATCGCGCTCTCGATCCGGCGGATGCGCTCCAGGTTGGTCAGCTTGCCGGGCTTGGCGGTTGGCTGGGGAGCCGCCTGGGCGGTCGCGTCGAAGGTCTGGCCGGATTCGGCGAGCACGCGGGTCAGGATCTCCTCGACGCCTTCGTGACAGGCCGAGCAGCCGCCGCCGGCCTTGGTGTAGTTCACAACCTCTTCCACCGTCGTCAGGCCGTTGGCGCGGATGGTGTTCTCGACCAGTTTGGAGTCGACCGCGAAGCACTTGCAGACCAGACCGCCTTCCTCGTGGTCGTCCTTCCACTCCTCGCCACGATAGTTGGCGACGGCGGCTTGCAGCGCCTCGCGACCCATCACGGAACAATGCATCTTCTCGGGCGGCAGGCCGTCGAGATAATCGGCGATGTCCTGATTGCTGACCGTGAGCGCCTGATCGAGCGTCATACCCTGGATGATCTCGGTCAGGGCGGAGCTGGAGGCGATGGCCGAGCCGCAGCCGAAGGTCTGGAAGCCGGCGGCGAGGATGACCTCGGTCTCGGGATCGACCCTGAGGGTCAGACGCAGCGCGTCCCCGCAGGACAGGGATCCGATATCACCGACCGCGTTGGCGTCCGGAACGGCCCCGGCATTACGGGGGCTGAAAAAATGTTCCTGAACCTTTTCCGAATACTCCCACATGGCGTGTCTCCAGCAGCGTCGTTTGGCGTGTGCGCACGGTGATGACGCCGGCGCATGGCTTGAGTCTTGCTAAATTCGATGTGGTTGTTTCAGCAAACACTGTGCCAGCGAGTGCGATCCAGCCATAACCTGGATGCCTTGATAATTTTCAACCATCGGCCGGGCGTTTTGTCATCTCTGACACAGGACGAAGCGGGCGGTCTGGTGATAAACCCGACAATCGGAGTGTGTGATGGAGTTATCTCAACTGAACCCCGGCGATCTGGTCCATGCCGCGATCGATCTGTTCAACGACGGCGGCATCCCGGACATCCCCGAGAACGCCCTGATCGCCGCCAAGGGGACGCGCGGCGTCATCGTCAAGATCGGTCATCTGGAGGAGGATCCGGAGCGGGAGCTTTATCTGGTGCGATTCGAGGGCGAGGGGCTGGTGCTGGGTCCGCCGACGGGTTGCTGGGCGGAAGAGCTGAGTGTCGGCGCGGACGGGCAGGAGTAAGGACAGGGTCGACAGGAGTCGCCGAGGCGCGCCGGGGCCTCGCCTGGCCCTGTCGATCCTGTTCATTCGTCGGCTGGCCGAGCCTCGCTCGGGTCAGGCGCCGACGCGCCCTGGGCTCAGTCGTCGGCGATGGAGACATCCTTGCCGGCGGCCGTCAGCTCGGCGGTCTTGGCGTTGATGTAGTCGAAGGGGCTGTCCGGATACTTCCGATAGTGCCGCTGGCCGACGTACTCCAGGAGTCCGATGAAGTGATAGCGGTAGAGCTGGCTCTCGATCCGCGCGATCTCCCGGCCCTGATCGTAGAGCACCAGGGTCGGCCGGTAGCCGATGCCCAGATCCTCGGCGAGTTGTCTGGCCGTGGTCTTGGAGCCATCGGGGGCCGTGATGGGCGCGTCGGAGCGGGCATCGAGGCGCGTCAGCACCAAGTCCTTCAGCGCCGCGTCGACCTTCGGGTCGGCCAGGTGTCCGTCATGCAGGGCGTCGCAGGCGGTGCAGGCCGCGTCCTCGAAGAGGATCGCGAGCGGCTTGTCGGTGACCCCGCTCAGGTCGTCGATGACCTGGATCCGTGAGTCCGCGCGGAAAGCGTATCGGCCCTCGACCGGCTCGGCGGCGAGAAACTCCGCCAGCGTTCGCTCCTCGTAAGCCTTGGCGGCGACATAGTCCAGCACTCGCTTGAAGTCCGCGACATTGCGATAACCATTGACGCGCGCCACCGGCTCGTTGGCCGCGTTCAGAAAGAGCAGGGTCGGCGTGTAGGTCACGCCGAGATGCCCGGCGAGCGCCTTCTCGGTCATCGAGGTATCGGCATCGATCGCCACCTCGCGGTCGCCGTGAACGTTCAGCGCGATGACGTCGAATTTCTCCTGAATGAAATCGCGGTAGGGCACCGTCTTGAAATTCTCCTCGATCATCTTGGCGCAGTAGGGGCAGCCGTTCATCTCCATGATCAGAATCAGATGCTTGCCGGTCTCGGATGCCTCTTTTACATCCTCGGTGATGTCGAGAAAACTCTCCTTGAACCAGTCGGGGTGGCTGGACATCTTGCCGCCGATGACCCGACCCGGCGTGCCTTGGACGGCGGGCGGGGTAACGGCCGATTCCTGGGCCAGGACTGGAAGGCTCAATAGGGCGCCGGTCATTAGGGCGATGACCAAGGGATGGGCGTTGGGCATGGCGTGGATCCTCCTTCGGGATGGCTGGTTATTCTTCCGGGACGGGAACACAAGCCGTTCGATGATAGCAATGTTCGGCGCGCGGCTGGATCCGTCCGGACGGTCCCCGGCCGCTCGATGGGCGAGGATTTCACGCCAGCCGTGAAACGATTTCGCGCCTGGGTTGGTCCTAGCTGGAGTTGAATCTCATTGAAAAACGCGGAGTCTGGGCATGGTTTCAATCAGGCGGATGTTAATCGGGGGCTTGCTGATGGCGATTCCACTGATCGGTGTTGCCGGTGGCGAGTCCATCGTGCTGGGCATGGGCTGTTTCTGGGGCGCGGAGAAGCGCATGTCCGAGATCCCGGGCGTGCTTAATGTCGAGTCCGGCTACGCGGGCGGGGATGCCGCGAGCGTGAGCTACCAGGATGTGCTGAATCTGGAGCGGTCGATCAAGCGCGGCAAGACCGATGAGCGCAATCACGCGGAGGTCATCAAGGTCCGCTTCGACCCCGAGCGGGTGAGCCTGGAGACCGTCCTCAAGAAATTCTGGGAGAACCACGACCCCACGCAGGGCGATCGTCAGGGCAACGATGCCGGCACCAATTACCGCAGCGCCATCTACACCACCAGCGAGGCGCAACGGACGCTGGCGATCAGCACCCGCGCGGCCTATCAACAGGCGCTGACCGAGGCCGGTCGCGGCCGGATCACCACCGAGATCGCGCCGCTGCGCCACTACAACCGCGCCGAGGAGGATCACCAGGATTATCTGGCCAAGAACCCGGACGGCTATTGCGGTCTGGGCGGCACCGGCGTGGTCTTTCCGGGCGGGGTAGCCAAGGCCGCGCCGCCGCCGCTGGCGGCGGATCAGTTGCACCTGGATCGGCAGTTGATCGTCTTCGAGGCGGAGGACTGTCCCTTCTGCAAACGCTTCCGCGCGGAGGTGCTGGACGGTTGGGCGTCCGAGGTGCCCATCCTGGCCACGCTCGATCCCAATCCGCCCGAGGGCTGGACGCTGGAGAAGGCCCTGTTCGCGACACCGACCATCGTGCTGTTCGAGCAGGGCCGGGAGGTTTCCCGTTACACCGGCTACAAGGGCGACCAGGACCGCTTCTGGAAGTGGTTGGGGTTCCAGGTTCTCACCCCCGAGCAACGGCGGATCGCCTTCGAGCAGGGTACCGAGCCGGCGTTCAGCGGCTCGCACCTGGACGAGAAACGCCCCGGCGTCTTCGTCGATCCCATCACCGGCGCGCCACTGTTTCGCAGCGACACCAAATTCAACAGCGGAACCGGCTGGCCGAGCTTCTTCAATCCGATCGAGGGCGCCATCAGCCTGCACGAGGACAACTCGCACGGCATGCGTCGGGTCGAGGTCCGCAGCACCAGCTCCGGCATCCACTTGGGGCATGTGTTCGACGACGGCCCGCCGCCCTCCGGCAAGCGCTACTGCATCAACGGCGACGTGCTGAGCTTCGTGCCGGACCCGGATTGATCGCGCCCGATGGCGCGGATCCCCGCGACCAGGCGCGATCAGAACTCCGCCCAGTCCTCTTCTACCTTGGCCAGCGCCGTGGTGGTGACCGGCCGAGCCAAGGACTTGGGCGTCCGGGCCTGGCTCGGCCGGGACTTGGCCTGGATCAGGCTCGCCGTCGGGCGATCGCGCGCGGCGGTCGACGATGGCCGGGCCTCCCCCGCCAACCGGAACCGGCTGACCGCGCGGACCAGCCCCTGGGTCTGTTCGCCCAGACTCTCCGCCGCCGCGGCCGCCTCTTCGACGAGGGCCGCATTCTGCTGGGTGATCTGATCCATCTGGCCGACGGCCTGCGCCACCTGATCGATCCCCGTGCTCTGCTCGTGGCTCGCCTGGCTGATCTCGGTGATCAGCGTGGTCACTTGGCGCGAGAGATCCACGGCCTCCTCGATGGCGCTTGAGGCGGCGTCGGCGAGCTTCACCCCCGACTCCACCTTGAGCGCGGAGTCGCCGATCAGGCCCTTGATCTCCTTCGCCGCCGTGGCGCTGCGCTGGGCCAGTGTCCGCACCTCCGCCGCGACCACCGCGAAGCCGCGCCCCTGTTCGCCGGCGCGCGCCGCCTCGACCGCGGCATTGAGCGCCAGGATGTTGGTCTGGAAGGCGATGCCGTCGATCACGCTGATGATGTCGGCGATCTTGCCGGAACTCTCCTGGATCTCGTCCATGGTGGCGACGACCCGCCGGACCGCCTCGCCGCCACGGTCGATGGTCTCGTTGGAACGTCGTGCCTGCTCGTTGGCCAGACGGGCGTTCTCGGCATTCTGCTTGACCGCGGTACTCTGCTCTTCCATGGCGCTGGCGGTCTCTTCCAGGCTGCTCGCCTGCTCCTCGGTGCGGCTGGAGAGATCCTGGTTGCCGGCGGCGATTTCGCTGGCCGCCTGGTCGATCTCCTCGGAGGCCTCCCGGATCTGTCCGACGACCTCGCGCAGTCGCTCCACCGTGGCGTTGGCGTCGTCGCGCAACCTGGCGAAGGTGCCCTGATAGTCGCCTTCCATCCGCTGCGTCAGATCGCCCTTGGCCAGTGCCTCCAGGATGCGCGAGACCTCGCCTAGGCCGGTGTCGCTGATGCCCATGAGCCGGTTGAGCCCCTCGACCATCTCGCGGAACTCGTACTGGAAGCGCTCGGCCTCGCCGCGGGCCTTGAAGTCGCCCGCCACGGCCGCCTCGACCAGCCCCTTGATCTGGGCGTTCACCGCCTGGAGGCTGGCCTTGACGCCGTCGATGGCCGTGGTGATCTTCGCCTTCTGGCCAGGCAGGCGGTCCATGTCCACGGAGAGATCGCCCTGCGCGTAACGCCCCACGACCTCGACCACGCGCATCTTGACCTCGATGTGAGAGCGCACCAGGCTGTTGATGGATTCGGCCATTTGGCCGTAGACGCCGCGCAGCTCGGCGGTCGGGATCTGGTGATCGATCATCCCCAACTCGTGTTGGGCAGCGTTCTCCCGCTGGGCGGCCACGAAGCGCTTGAAGGTCTCCACCAGGCTTTTCATGGCGGCGAGCAGACTCTGGGTATCCCCGGCCCTGAGCTCGATCTCGATCAGCTCCCCGGCCGACATCCGGTTGGCGATCTCCGCCGCGTAGGCCGGCTCCCCGCCCAGCTCGCGCAGCAGACGCCTGAGAATCCACAGCCCGATGGCGATCGTCAGCAGGATCGAGAGCGCCGAGATGGACACCATGAGGAACGTCGCCGAGCGATTGATGCGCTGGGCCTCGGCGGCGCTCTGCTCCCCGAGCGCGATGTTGAACTGGACGAAATCGTCGATCGAGTCTCCGAGTGTCTTGCCCGCCGCGTCGAGCCCGAGCATGAGTCCGCGCGCCCGATCCTTGCGGTTGGCGCGTGATTCCTCCAGCACCGGCGTTGACGCGGACTGGAACGCCTGGAACTGCTCCGAGATCTCGGCGAAGCGTCGTCTGCCCTCATCGTCGACGATCGTGCCCTCATAGATCCTCAGCGCGGTTTGGGCCGCTTCCGAGGCCGCCGCGACGGATTTGTCGACCTCGGCCATCCGGGTCGCCTCGTCGGCGAAGAAGACGTGCCGAACGATGCGAAGCCGCATGTCACTGACGCTTGCGGAGAAGCCGTTCAGCGCCGTCAAGGCCGGCACCGTATTGACATTCGCGAAGTTAGCGGCCGTGTAGACCCGTCCGATTTGCGTCACGCCGATAGCGGCGACCAGCAACAGGCCGATTCCGGCACTCGCGATCAGAAGCGTCAAACGTTGTTTCACTGTCATGTCGTCCACCTGTTCCGTGTCGAAGGGCATGCATGAAGAGCGGGCGTAACCCGCGTCGGTGTATCCATCCTGGCGGAAGACCGCTGGAATCCGACTAGCCAGCCTGACGCCGACGGTGACGCTGGGATTCGCTCCCGCTCACCCCATTCACGCCAGGCATCGGTTATGCGAGCGTCGGCTGATCGCACTGAACCGCACCCTAGCCCGTCAAACGACAACCAGCGATTGGTCGGGGAATGTGGACGCCTACCTCGCCACGTTGGGACGCCGCCCCGGTTGGAAGGACTGGCCATTCCGTCAGTTAGTCGATGCTATGCGGATTGTATTTGTGCTGGCAGGGGTGGACTGGCTCAAGCGGGTCGACTGGCCGGTGCGCATTACGGTTGGTCGCACCCGCTGACGGCCTGACACGACCTCAAATCTCAGTCGAGCAGCCAGGTCTTGAGCTGGTCGAGATCGCGACAGCCCAGGATAGGTTTGATGAGCTTGCTCGACATGAGGTCGACCTCGGAATGCGAGGGAAAAAGCACTCCTGAGTATAGATGGGGGCCGTGGACACTGGGATCGCGGACCGAGCGCCGCGACGAGGTCCGTCGCGGCGCTCGGTCCGACTCGGCTCGGTCAGTTATTCTGGATCACGATGCGCGGGAATTTGGAGGCATAGTCCTTGGCCTGGAGCGAGAGCTTGGCGGCGGTCTTGCGGGCGATCTCGCGATAGATCTCGGTGGCGCGCGACTCCGGCTGGGCGACGACGGTGGGCTTTCCGGAGTCGGTCTCCTCGCGGATATGGAGTTCGAGCGGCAGCGATCCCAGCAGATCCACCCCGTATTGATCGGACATGTTCTGACCGCCGCCGGAGCCGAAGATGTGTTCCTCGTGTCCGCACTTGGAACAGATGTGGATGCTCATGTTCTCGACGATGCCAAGCACCGGCACCTCCACCTTCTGGAACATCTTGAGTCCCTTGCGCGCGTCCAGCAGGGCGATGTCCTGGGGCGTGGTGACGATGATCGCCCCGGAGACCGGCACCTTCTGCGCCAGCGTCAACTGGGTGTCGCCGGTGCCCGGCGGCAGGTCGATGACCAGATAATCCAGATCCGACCAGTTGGTGTCGTTGAGCAACTGCTCCAGCGCTTGGGTGACCATGGGGCCGCGCCAGATCATGGGGGTTTCTTCGTCGATCAGGAAACCGATCGACATGGCCTGGAGGTGGTAGCTGTTCATCGGCTCCAGGGTCTTGCCGTCGATCGACTCCGGCTTACCGGTGATGCCGAGCATCCGCGGCTGCGACGGGCCATAGATATCCGCGTCCAGGATGCCGACCCGCGCGCCCTCGGCCGAAAGCGCCAGGGCCAGATTGACGGCGGTGGTGGACTTACCGACGCCGCCCTTGCCCGAGGCCACGGCAATGATGTTCTTGACGTTGTCGATCGGCTTCAGGGATTTCTGGACCGAGTGCGCCTTGATCTCCCAGCTCACATCGACCTCGACCGCGCCGACGCCGGCGACGGCCATGACCTTTTCCTTCACCGCGTCCGCGATGATTTGCTGGACGCCCTTGGCGGGAAAGCCGAGCGAGACCTTGATCCGCACCTGGTCGCCCTCGATCGCGATGTCCTTGATGGCGTGCGCCGCGACCAAGTCGCGCCCGAGATGCGGCTCCCTGTACTCCTTGATGGCGGCTTCGATGGCGTCTTTGGTGGGCTGAGACATGAGGTACTCCGTTGACTGTGGCGGCGCCCGGCCAAGCCGGATCGCCAGAATGTTCGTATGGTTTCGCTGGGCCTTGACGAATCCAGGCGAAGCCTCTTGGGGTCGCTGCAAACTTGGTATTAGTGAATGCTAATTCAACCCTGATTTCCGCACTGTAACACGGGCTGGAGCGCGCGCCGTCGGCGGCCGGCGAGGCGCTCGGCCGGATAGGTCGCGGTGAGCCGCGAAGGATAAGGCACCTCAGAAGCTCCAGACCAGCGGGGCGAGCGAGATGGTGACGGTCGCCACCAGCAGATTGAGCGGAATGCCGACCCGGAAGAAATCGGTGAACCGGTAGCCGCCGGGGCCGTAAACCATGAGGTTGGTCTGGTAGCCGATCGGCGTCGAGAAGCTCGCCGAGGCGGCCATCATGATGGCGATCGCGAAGGGTGTGAAATCGACACCGAGCGCCTGACTGGTGGACAGGGCGATCGGAAACATGAGCACGGCGGCGGCATTGTTGGTGATCAGCTCGGTGAAGACCATGGTGACCAGATAGACTACGGCGAGCGTCACCCAGGGATCGCCCTGGGCGAGCGCGACCAGGTTGCCGGCGATGAAGCGCGCCGCGCCAGTCTTCTCCAGGGCCAGACCCAGGGCGAAGGAGGCCGCGATGGCGATGAGCACCTTCCAATCCACGGCGGTTCGCGCGACGCCGCTGTTGATGCAGCGCGTGACCAGCATCAGCCCGGTGGCGGCCATCGCGGCCTGGAGCATCGGCAACCACTCCAGGGTCACGGCCAGCACCATGCCGATCAAAATCGCGATGGCGATCAAGGCCCGGTCCTGGCGCAGCGGATGGGAGTCCGGAACCTGGCTGACCAGGAAGAAATCGCGCGAGTTGTGCTGACGTTCGGCGAAGCTGGGATCGGCCTCCATCAGCAGGGTATCGCCAGGGCGCAGCACGATGTCGCCGATCTTGCGTCCAATGCGCTCGCCGTTGCGGCCCACCGCGATGACGGCGGCGTTGTAGCGGCTGCGAAACCTTCCCTCGCGGATGCTCTTGCCGACCATGGGACAACTGTCCGAAACCACCGCCTCCATCAGACTACGTTCCGGTCGCGGCACGTCGAGCTTGAAGACCTGATCGCTGGCCGGCACCAGCCCGCGAAAACGCTGCAAGTCGACCACCGAGTCCACCACGCCGACGAAGACCAGCCGGTCCCCCGCCTGGAGTCGCTGATGAGGCGCGATGGCGGGCAGGATCTCGTCGTCGCGTTCGATTTCGAGCAGATACATGCCCGGCAGATGGCGCAGGCCGGCGACCTCGATCGTCTTGCCGACCAGCGGGCTGCTCGACTCCACCGACATCTCGACGGTGTATTCCCTCGGGTCGTCCAGATCGCTCATCACGGGTCGGCGGTCCGGCAGCAGCCAGCGTCCCAACGACATGAGATAGATCATGCCGACGAGCGCGCAAGGCAGCCCCACCCAGGCGATCTCGAACATCCCAAAGCCCGCCATCCCGCCCTGTTCAAGCATCAGGCCGTTCACCACCAGATTGGTACTGGTACCGATGAGCGTGCAGGTGCCGCCGAGAATGGCCGCGTAACTGAGCGGGATCAGCAGCTTGGAGATCGGCAGCCGGTTGCGGTGCGCCCACTCGTTCACCGCCGGCATGAACATGGCGACGACGGGCGTGTTGTTGAGGAAGGCACTCATGCCCAGAACGGGCGCCATCATCCGAAATTGCGCGCGAGCCAGGCTCCTCGGCCGCCCCAGGACACCCTGCACCAGCCAGGAGATCGCCCCCGTCTCGCGCAGACCGGCGGCGACCACGTAGAGCACGCCGACCGTGACCATGCCCTCGTTGGACAGCCCGACCAGGGCCTCCGCCGGAGTGAGCACCCCGGTGAGCAACAGCAAGGTCACGCCACCGACCAGAACCACATCGGCGCCGATCTTCGTCAGCGCGAGCGAGCCGATCACCAGCATCACCACCGCGACGGCGAACCAGGCTTCCCAAGTCATGTCATCTCCTATGAATAGTTGCTCGGCGGACCCTAGCCGGTCCGCGCGTTGGTCCGGATGATTGATGTGAAAGAATTGACCCGCGGTGGGGTCGGATCAGGATCTCCGGCTTCGATCATGACTCCGGCCATCGCCGTCATTCAGGGGCGGCCGTCAAGGGTTTGTCGATGCCCTCCCAAAACCAAGCCCCAGCCCTCAAACCGCGACCGCCACGAAAATTTCCTCGCCAAGCATGTCGACGATCTTCACGGCAACGGTATTTCCCGTCGGCGGAGCCGGCAGTTCATAGCGGCCCTGAACGAAGTCCTGTTTGCGTTCCGGCACATCCGAGAGGCAGACATTGAAGACCTCGCCGTTGTACGCCGTGTCGATCAGGACGCAATCCACCACCGCGCGCCAGTCCGGGATCTGGGCGCGGAACAGCGAGGTGTCCAGATTAAGCCGCGCGACGATGCTCGGTGACATGACATCCAGAATATCGACCGTCAGCGCGTCCCCGCCAGGTGTGCTCTGCCGCTGGATCGAGACCTCGGCGCTCGCTGGCTCGTGCCGGATGATGCCGCCGTATTTCTTATCGGTGCGCAATTCGATGTTGCGCGCTCGGATCATGGGCCAGACGGTAGAACTCGGCCTTGACCGACTCCGCTGACTTGGCATCCACCGCCAGCAACACCGCTGGAGCAATGGCGCGTTGGGCGAGCGTGGATTCGATGGCGGTCCGCAGTTCATCACGGGCCGCGACGGTCGGAAAATAGAGCGCCAGGCGGGCCGGCGAGCCGTCCGGAAGTCGCGTCTCCCAATAGGTGTCGATGAAATCGGCCACGATCTTGGAAACCAATAGAGAGCCGTGCTCATCGTCCAGGCTGAAAACCTTGATGTTGCCGGCGACCTCCTTCAGCACGCCATCCTGGATGCCTTCCCCGAGCCCGTACCAGACCACGACATCACGCAGGGGTTGCCGCTCGAAATAGGGCGTGCCAGTGGTATTCACGACCACCACCAGGTTGGTTTCCTGGGCGAGATAATCCACCGTGCGGCGCACCTTCTTGATGCCCTGTTCCTTGAAAACCGGCTCGCCGCTGGCGGGGTCTTTCTCCCATTTGCCCAACAGCTTCTGCCCATAGGTGTGGTGGGCCTCGTCGGAGAACACCGCCAGATGGGGCAGGCTAGCGATCTTTTGCAGCCGCAGATTGGCGATTTCCTCGGCCTCTTCCGCCTTGGTATTGGCCAACAGCCGGAATTGCTGCCCGTTGCCGCGCGCGGTCGGTTTCTGGATGCGGATCTTTTCGGTGTTGGTGACGATCAGGTTATAGGCGCTGCCGTCGATCACGCCGGACAGTTCCTTGTCGCCATCGCGCGTGAAGGTCAGTTTCAGACTGGCGGTAAACAGCTTCTCGAAACGGGGCGGCAGGAGCTTGCCAAACGGGATGTCCGAGATTTCGCGCAACGACTCGATGATCGTTTTCCCTGGGGCGAAGATCAGGGCGTTTTGCACGAAGGGTCCGTCCGGATATTCCTGCGCCATGGCGAATTCGGTCGCGACGATGGCGCCGATCAGGATGGTTTTCCCGGCGCCCATCGCCAGGGCCAGGATGTAGGAGGGGTAATCGAGCGTCAGGGTCTCGCGCAGACTTTCCAGATGATTGGCGCGGACGAAGGCGTTATCGGTGCGGATGCGCGCGAATAGGGTGTCGAAATCGTAGTCGGCATCCTCGAATGCCTTGGCCGAGAGTCCGAGCGCCTCGCGACGTTCCGCTTTCTTGGGGAAACAGCGCGCGTACAGATCCGGGATCTTCGACGTGCCCTCGATCAGCCGGAGATACCAATAGACTTCCAGCGCGCGGAATTGGGCCTTGCGCAGGTAGCGCAGATGGCCGGTTCGCTCATCGTCGACGGCATGGCCGAGGATTTCGGCGATGGCGGGATAATCCGCGCACGGGTAGCCCTGTGAGCGCCACGCCTCGACGCGGGTCGCGATCCGTTCGTGGAGTAGGTTCATAACGCCAGGGCGCGTAGCAAGGCGCGCGTCAAGTTGGGTGAAACTTACGACCGTGGGCCTTGGTTGCCGCCGTTACGATCCCGGCTCTGCCGGTGTCGCCTGTCGCCGCTCGCGGATCGAAGGGACGATAAGACCGGGGGCTTGGGATTGTCGACCCGGCCCAACAGAGGGGGCCATGATGCCAGCCATGGCCGCCGAACGGAACCGATTTGGGATACAAGCGCGCTCCCAAAACTGGCACACTTGCGTGTCGACGACCGAGGCTGGCGGCCATGACGCCGTCGGCCGTCCTTTCACCACCGAGGCCAAGAGTCAGCATGAGCGACCCCGTCAAGTATCTGCTCGACGAGCAGCACCTTCCCCGCTTCTGGTACAACATCAACGCGGATCTGCCCGCGCCACTGGATCCGGTCCTGCATCCTGGTACCCAGCAGCCCATCTCGGCGGACGAGTTGGGCGTCATCTTCCCCAAGGCGGTCATCGAGCAGGAGATGAGCACCGAGCGTGAGATCCAGATCCCGGAGCCGGTGCGCGAGGTGCTGCGTCAATGGCGGCCCTCCCCGCTCTATCGGGCACGGCGGCTGGAAAAGGCGCTGAACACCCCGGCCAAAATCTTCTACAAGTACGAGGGCGTCAGTCCTCCCGGAAGCCACAAGGCCAACACTGCGATCGCCCAAGCCTTTTATAACAAGGCGGAAGGCGTCAAGCGCATCACCACCGAGACCGGCGCCGGTCAGTGGGGATCGTCGCTGGCCATGGCGGGGTCCATGTTCGGGTTGGAGATCCTGGTCTACATGGTCAAGGTCAGCTACAACCAGAAGCCCTATCGGCGTGCCTTCATGGAGACCTTCGGCGCCCAGTGCATCGCCAGCCCCAGTAACACCACCGAGTCCGGGCGCGCCATCCTGGCCGAGCATCCGGACAGCACCGGCAGTCTCGGCATCGCCATCAGCGAGGCGGTGGAACTGGCGGCGCAGCGCGACGACACCAAGTACGCGCTCGGCAGCGTGCTCAATCACGTCCTGCTGCATCAGACCGTGATCGGTCTTGAGGCGCAAAAGCAGATGGAAATGGCCGACGCCTATCCGGACATGATCATCGGCTGCACCGGCGGCGGCAGCAACTTCGCGGGCATTGCCTTCCCCTATCTCGGCGAGCAACTGCGCGGCGGTCGTCCGGTGGAGTGCATCGCGGTCGAGCCCTCCGCCTGCCCGACCCTGACCAAGGGTCTGTTCGCCTACGACTTCGGCGACACCGCGCACCTGACGCCGCTGTGCAAGATGTACACGCTCGGTTCCACCTTCGTTCCGCCCGGTTTCCATGCCGGCGGCTTGCGCTATCACGGCATGGCGCCTCAGATCAGCCATCTGGCCAAGCTCGGCTATATCGCGCCGCGCTCCTACAACCAGTTGGCGTGTTTCGCGGCCGGAATCGAGTTCGCCAAGGCCGAGGGCATCATCCCCGCGCCCGAGGCCACCCACGCGGTCAAGGCCGCGATCCATGAGGCCGAGAAGTGCCGCGAGACCGGCGAGGCCAAAACCATCCTCTTCAACCTGAGCGGTCACGGCAACTTCGATATGCAAGCCTACACCGACTATCTGGGCGGCAAGCTCAAGGATCTCGACTACGCCGAGAGCGAGGTCGCCATGGCCCTGGCCGGTCTGCCTTCCGTCGGCTGACCCGCGGACGAGTGGGAGTCGGAGCCAGTAGCGAGCGTCATGCGAGGAGAATCCCGGATGCGGCATCATCGATCAGGACATGGATCCAGCCGGGTGGCGCTCGTCGCTCCCTGGCCGCTCCTGATTCTCCTCCTGGCGGCGATTCCGGCGGAAAAGCTCCGGGCCGTCGAGCCAGCCGTCCCGACCGGGACGGCGACGCCGACGATGGAGACGCTCGACCAGCTTCACCGCCAGATCGATGAGTTGCGGCAGCGCGTGCAGGGCATGGAAGGCAAACTGCGTGACTCGGCGGCGGCCCGCAAGGGCGCGGATCAGGCGCGGATGGAGGCCGAGCGCCGACTCGCCGAGGGCTCGCAGGAAATCGATCAACTGCGCGAGCAGTTGCGCGCGCGGCAAGACACCCAAGGCGAACTGGAGCAACGGCTGTCCGAGCGCGAGGACGTCATCGCGCGCCTCGCGGCGGAACGGCAAAGCCTGCAAGCCACTAACGAAACGCTCGGGACGCGGGTCGAGGCCCTTCAGCGCCAGTTACCGAAAGCGGAAGGCGGCACCCTGACCGCCGACGAGGCACGCCGCTCGGCCGCCGAGGCGGTCGCGGCCTTTCGCGCGGTTAGGCGGGATTCCGAGGGCACCCAGAGCCCGGCCGTGGCGCGGAGCCTCCGGGAGGCTGAGGCCCAGTTGCACCGTTCGCAGTTCAGACTGGCCAGCGTCCTGGCGGCGCGCAGCCTCTATCGCGTCCGCGCCAACGACAGCCTGGCCCTGATCAGCAATCGTTTCTACGGGAGCAGCGCCCAGTGGCGGAACATCTTCGAGGCCAATCGCCACCTTTTGGATGACCCGGACCAACTAGCGCCGGGAATGACGCTGGTCATTCCCTGATACTCGCCGTGATCAGTTACAGGGTACGAAAAAGCCATTCCCCAGCGCCTCGCGGCATGGCGCCTCTTTCGCCATGTCGCTCAGCTCACGGGCCAGACGACAGGGCTCCGTGGCGCCGCACCGCTCATTCTCGCCGCAGACGCGCCTAATGAGTGCCCGGCAGTCCTCCGGAACGGCGGGCGACACCTGTTGCGGCGTTGGCTGATCCCAGGTCTCCAGCATCCCGGCGTTTGGCACGGCGATCCCATCGCGAATGATCAGAACCGAGCCGTCATCCAACCGATGCACGCCATCCCAAAGCGGCGCCCGCTGTCCCCCGTCCAGACGCCAGGCCTTGTGTGTCGAGGGATCCACCTCGAGCCGCGAACCGTCGTGGAGCGAGCCCGTCCAATCGCTCGCCAGACCGGGGCCGGCGATCAAGGTGACCAGAACGAACGCAAGACGCCGGCCAGGCGCCAGCAACCCAGGTTTGACGATCGATTTCACGCGGGCCTCCCCGGTCGCCCGGTCAGTTGGGATGGGATTCGGCGAATGCTTTTTCCAGCCTGGCGGACAGCAGCAGGCTCGCCAGCACGAAGGCAAGGAACAGATAGAACCCGGGCTCCAGCGAGGTACCGTTGGTGGTGAGTACAGTCGCGCCGAGCCGCGCCGGGGCCTCGGCGCCACCGCTCCATAGGCGGCCCAATTGACTCTCCACCAGGCCATCGAAACCGATATAGGCCATGAAGAGCGCGATGACCAGTACGTCCGCCATCGACCATTTCCCGGAGCGCAGCGCGAAGAATCGGATCGAGGCCGAGTCGCGCGCCCGGCGGATATCGAAATAATAAAGATAGGTCGCGATCAGCTTGAGCGCCGGGAAGATGATGCTGAAGAGCGTGATGAGCAAGGCCACCAGCAGCATGTCGGCGGCGCCGGTCGTGGCCAGGATGCGCACGACCTCCAGAAGGCTTTTGGACTGGAAATAGAGCACCTGATCGCTGAAGACGATCGGCTCGTTCATGAATACCAGGGTCAGCTCGCTGATCCGCGCCTCGATCTCGATCATGGGCGTGAGTAGACCGCCCAGCAGCAGGATCAGGGTCGCGCCCGTGAGCAGGAAGAGTCGGAAGGGATCGAGCCCTCCCTTGTCGCCCCTGTCCCGGCGAGAGGAACCGCTCAGACAGAGCAGGAACATGAGGCCGACCAGACCCACCAGGATCCCGAGCCGCTGGCGTGTCGGCGTCCAGGCCGCGTCGATCTGGTCCTGGAGTCGTTGGGCGCAGTGTCCGGCGTCGACACAGGCGTGGCGCTCGAACAGCCGCTCCAGAGGCGAGCGGTCGACCTTGGCGAAGGTGGAATCCGATGTCCGACGCATGAGCGTCAGAATCTGGTTCTTGATCTCCTCCTTGGCCTCGGGCGTGCCAAGTTGCTCGACCACCGCCTCGGCATAGCGAGGAACCTTCTTGCGCAGCTTATCGAAATCGATCAGCACGTCCTGAAGCCCCTGCTGCAAGGCTCCCTGGAGCTGATCCATCCAGGTTCCGCCGCCCTTGAGATTGCGCTGACGCAGATAGCGCTCGATCTCGACCAGAAGGGTATCGAGCACCTGCTCGACCGCCCGGACGATTTGGGGTCGATTGGCGTCCGTCAGCTCGAACGCGCTCACCCGTTGCTCGATGATGGCCGAGATCCGCCCCACCCACTGATCCGCGTCCAGCAGACCGTAGCGAACATGATGGATCTCGGCCAGATCCGTCTTGAGCGTCTTGACGCGGTTCAGCTCTCCGACCAGTTGCGCGAGCAGCACCGAGGCGGCGAGCAAGAGAAGAACGGCGAAAAGGCGCTTGAGGGTGAAAAGTCCAGGCATGCTCTCGGTCAGTTGTCAGTTGTCAGTTGTCGGTTCGGTCTCGGTACAGGCCAGTGTTCAGGCGAATGGAATGTTCGCCTGGGCGGATGATGAGCGGACCGGCCGATTAGGAGACGGCCAGGAGTCTGGGTGGTGGCGGTGTCTCCGGCCGGGGGGCTGGAAGCGCCGGCCGCTCATAGGACACCTTAACGGATTCGGCCCCCAATAGCTGGCGCAACCGCTTCAGCAGGGCATCCGCCGGCTGCACCCGCCAGGACTGGCTCAGCACCAGCTCGCCGACGGCCCCCGGTCGCCGATAGGTCAGGCGCACCGGCAAATCGCCGTCGCGATAGGTCGCGAGCGCCTTGCGCAGCGCCTCGACCCTGGCGATCCCCTGGGCATAGCGGACCGGCTCGGACAGATCCAGGATCAACGCCAGGTGGTCCGCCGCCGACTCGCGTGCCTGCTCGAAGGTGCGCACGGCATCGGCGCGCAGCGACCAGGCGTCGCGGAACTCGTCGAAATTGAGGCTGCCGGTCACGCTCAGGATCTGATCCGGGACCAACTGGTGTCGCACCTGGTCGTAGAGATCGGAGAACACGGTCGCCTCGATTCGCCCGGTGCGATCGTCGAGTACGACCGAGCCCATGCGCCCGCGCGGCGTCTTGCCGTGGCGCACGCTGACCACCAGTCCGGAGACGGTGCGTTTCTCGCGATCGCGCCGGTCGCGGCGACCCAGCTCGCGATCGGTCTCCAGCAGCTTGGCGATGCGCGGTCCGCCCATGGCCTTGAGTTCGTCCTCGTAGCGGTCGATCGGGTGTCCGGTGAGGTAGAGCCCGAGCGTCTCCTTCTCGCCCTGAAGACGCTGCTCGTCCTCCCAGTCGGCACGGACCTCGCTGATGAGTTGCGGGTCCGGGGCCGGCGCGGCCGTGGGTTCGAGCGCGCCGAAGAGATCGCTCTGACCGGCCGCCTGGGTCGCGTTGTGCTGCTCGGCCGCCTTGAGCGCCAGCGGCAGATGGGCCATGAGGGTTGCGCGATTGGGGCCGAGGCCATCCAAGGCGCCGGCGCGGATCAGCGCCTCCAGCACCCGACGATTGACCTTGTGCAGATCGATACGGCAGCAGAAATCCCAGAGGTCGCGGAAGGGACCGCCCTGGCGGCGCGCCTCCAGCATGGACTCGATCGCCGACTCGCCCACGCCCTTGATCGCGCCCATACCATAGACGACGGTCCCTTCGTCGGCAACGGTGAACTGATAGGAGGAGCCATTGATAGCCGGCGGCTCGACACGGAGCTTCATCGCCCGGCACTCGTCGATCAGGGTGACGACCTTGTCGGTATTGTCCATATCGGCGGAGAGCACCGCCGCCATGAAGGCCGCCGGATAGTGGGCCTTGAGCCAGAGGGTTTGATAGCTGACCAGGGCGTAAGCTGCTGAATGTGACTTGTTGAACCCGTAACCCGCGAATTTGTCCATTAGATCAAAGATATAGGTCGCTGTCTCGCGCTCGACCCCACGCCCGACCGAACCCTCCTCGAAGATCGCCCGCTGCTTGTCCATCTCGGACTGTTTCTTCTTGCCCATGGCACGGCGCAGCAGGTCGGCGCCGCCGAGCGAGTAGCCGGCGAGCACCTGGGCGATCTGCATCACCTGTTCCTGGTAAAGGATGATGCCGTAGGTGGGTTTGAGCACCGGCTCCAGATCGGGATGCGGATAGGCGACGTCGGCGCGTCCGTGCTTGCGGTCAATGAAATCGTCGACCATGCCCGATTGCAGCGGGCCGGGGCGAAAGAGCGCGACCAGCGCGGTGATGTCGCCGAAGCTGTCGGGCTGGAGCTTTTTGATCAGCTCCTTCATGCCGCGCGATTCGAGCTGGAAGACGGCGGTGGTCTCGCAGCGCTTGAGCAGGGCGAAGGCGTCCGCGTCATGCGCTTCGATGCGGTCGATGTCGAGCGGCGGCTCGCCCTTGAGGGCGCGGCCGGCGTTGATGGTCTTGAGCGCCCAGTCGATGATGGTGAGGGTGCGCAGACCCAGGAAGTCGAACTTGACCAGGCCGACCTGTTCGACGTCGTCCTTGTCGAACTGGGTCACCAGATTCTCGCCGCCCGGCTCGCAATAGAGCGGTGCGAAGTCGGTCAGCAGGGTGGGCGCGATGACCACGCCGCCGGCGTGCTTGCCGGCGTTGCGGGTCAGGCCCTCCAGCTTGCGGGCCATGTCGATGAGGGTGCGCACCTCCTCGTCGTCCTCGTAGGCCCGCTTGAGGTCGTCGCTCTCCTTGAGCGCCTTCTCCAGGGTCATGCCCAGCTCGAAGGGGACCATCTTGGCGATCTTGTCGACGAAGCCGTAGGGGTGGCCCATGACCCGCCCGACGTCGCGCACCACCGCCTTGGCCGCCATGGTGCCGAAGGTGATGATCTGCGAGACCGCCTCGCGGCCGTACTTGCCGGCGACATAGTCGATGACCCGGTCGCGGCCTTCCATGCAGAAGTCGACGTCGAAGTCGGGCATGGAGACGCGCTCGGGATTGAGGAAGCGCTCGAACAGCAGATCGTGCTCGATCGGATCCAGATCGGTGATCTTGAGCGCGTAGGCGACCAGCGAGCCGGCGCCCGAGCCGCGTCCAGGGCCGACCGGGATACCGTTGTCCTTGGCCCACTGGATGAAGTCCGCGACGATCAGGAAGTAGCCGGGGAAGCCCATCTGGATGATGACGGACAGCTCCAGCTCAAGGCGCTCGGAGTAGAGCCGCTGCTTCTCGGCAAAGTCGGGCGCGGTCGGATCGAACAGACGCTCCAGCCGCCAGGCGAGTCCCTTGCGCGACTGCTCGGCGAAGAAGCTGTCGGTGGTCATCCCGGTCGGGACCGGGAAGGCGGGCAGATAATTCTTCCCGAGCTTCAGCTCCAGATTGCAGCGCTTGGCGATCTCGACCGAGTTCTCCAGCGCCTCGGGCAGATCGGCGAACAGCTCGGCCATCTCCGCCGGGGTTCGTAGATACTGTTCCTCGCTGAAGTGACGCGGGCGACGCGGGTCGTCCAGGGTGCGCCCCTCGTGGATGCAGACGCGCGCCTCGTGGGCCTCGAAGTCGGTCGCGGCGAGAAAACGGACATCGTTGGTGGCGACGACCGGGACGCCCCGGCGAATGGCCAGGTCGACGCTCGACTCGATCAGCTCGGCCTCCGGCGCGCGGCCGGTGCGGATCAGCTCCAGGTAATAGCGCTCGCCGAAGACCCCGAGCCAGCCGTCGAGCAGACGGCCGGCCTCCTCCGCGCGGCCCTTGAGCAGGGCCTGGGCGACATCGCCGCGCGGACCGCCGGAGAGCGCGATCAGACCCTCGCTCGCCCCCAGGATCCAGTCGCGCTCGACCTGGGGCCGCCCCAGATGCTGGCCCTCCACGAAGCTGCGCGAGATCAGCCGGGTGAGGTTGCGGTAGCCCGGCTCGTCCTGGACCAGCAGCACGACGCGGTGCGGCTGGTTCTGATCCTCCGGATTGCGCACCCAGAGATCGGCCCCGGCGATCGGCTTGAGTCCAGCCCCCAGGGCCGCCTTGTAAAAGCGTACCAGCGAGAAGAGGTTACCCTGATCGGTGACCGCGACCGCCGGCATCCCGGCGGCGGCGACCGCCTTGACCAATGGCTTGATACGCACCAGGCCGTCGACCAGCGAGTACTCGGAATGGAGGTGCAGATGGACGAAACTTGGATCCACGGGAGCCCTGTGATAGTGATTGGAAGGGGGGTGTCCGGAGCGAGGGACGGCTAGTCTAACGGGCGCGCCGCCCTCGGCCGAGCTGGAAAAACCCATCGATTCGGGGCTCGGGATAGGCGCCGCGGAGACGGTCGCGTGGGGTCTCGGGAAAGCCTTGAGGGATCCGTCACTTGGGTTCGCCCGCCCGCGACGGGTCGGTCGGCCGGGGGCCGAACGGAACGAATCGAACTCAAATTAATGCCGAGCGCGACAGGCTCGACGTCAGGATTCAGGAAGCCAAGACCCAGTCATGACCCAACCCAACCCCATCGCCGCGCGCCTCCAGGATCTCCTCTGGGGATCCGACCTCGACCGGATGCCCGCCTGGCAAGCCAGGTTCGTCTGGCTTGGGCGTGGTATCCACGCCCTGTCGCGCGACCTCCACCAAGGTCAGCTCTCGCTCCATGCCATGAGCCTGGTCTATACCACGCTGCTTTCACTGGTTCCGCTGCTGGCGGTCAGCTTCTCGGTGCTCAAGGGATTCGGGGTCCACAATCAGATTGAGCCGCTGCTCGCCAACGCGCTCGATCCGCTCGGGGACGCCGGGCGGGAGATCACGGCCCAATTGATCGGCTTCGTGGATCGAATGCAGGTTGGGGTGCTGGGCTCGCTCGGTCTGGCGATGCTGCTCTACACCGTGATCTCGCTGATCCAGAAGATCGAGCAGGCGTTCAATCATGTCTGGCGCGTCACCGAAGTCCGGCCCTTCGCGCGACGCTTCACCCAGTATCTGAGCGTGCTCACCATCGGCCCGGTGCTCTTCTTCTCTGCGGTCGGACTCTCGGCCTCGCTCGGCGGCAACCCGCTCGTCCAGTCGGTCATGCAGCTGACACCCATGGGCGAGCTGATGAAGGGCATGCGGATCCTCGCGCCCTATCTCATGATCTCGCTGACCTTCGCCTTCGTGTACCGCTTCGTCCCCAATACCCAGGTACGCCTCCCGTCCGCGCTGGCCGGCGCCCTGGTCGCGGGGCTTTCATGGGAGATCGTCGGCGCGGTCTTCGCCACCTTCATGGCCGGCTCGACCCAGTACACCGCCGTCTATTCCAGTCTGGCGATCCTGGTGCTCTTCATGATCTGGATCTATCTCGGCTGGCTGATCCTGCTCCTCGGCGCCAGCGTCGCCTTCTACCATCAGCACCCGGAACTCCTCGCCTCCCCCGGACGCGACCCCGAGCTCAGCGTCCGCCTGCGCGAGCGTCTGGCCCTGACGATCGCGGCGCGGATCGCCCGGCGCCATCTCGACGGCGAGCCGCCCTGGGATCGGGAAGCGCTCGCCAAGGGATTGAAGCTGCCGGCGCGCGACATCCAGTCGATCCTGAGTCTGCTTGAGCAATCGGGCGCCATCCTGCGCACCGCGGACGAGACCTCGACCACCTATGTGCTGGCGCGAGCGCCCGAGGGCATCGCGATCCTGGATATCCTGGAGTGGGTGCGGCGCGACGGAGAAGCGGAACGCGGGCACGCTGGCCCGAGTCCGGAGCCCGCGATCCAGCGCATCGAGACAGCGATCGAGACGGCCCGGAAAGAGGGCCTGGACGGCCTCGGCCTGCGGGATCTGGCCGAGGGGCTTAAGGTCGAGGGCGGAGGTTCGATGGCGGGGTCGGCCAAGTGATCCCGCTATCCTGGGTCGGATAGCGGGATCCTAGATCAGTCGCCGTCCGACAGGGAGTCTCCTGTCGGACGGCCCGGGCGTCCCATCCCAGGCTTTTAGCCGCGCCAGATCAGAGCAGGGGGACCAGCAACAGGGCCACGATGTTCATGATCTTGATCAGCGGGTTGATCGCTGGGCCGGCGGTGTCCTTGTAGGGGTCGCCGACGGTGTCGCCCGTGACGGCGGCGCGGTGCGTTTCCGAACCCTTGCCGCCGAAGTTGCCTTCCTCGACATACTTCTTGGCGTTGTCCCAGGCGCCGCCGCCGGTGCACATGGAGATGGCGACGAACAGACCCGTGACGATGGTTCCGATCAGCATGCCGCCGAGCGCGCGGATGCCGGCGCCGTCACCCATGAGGATGTTCATGCCGAAGGCGACCGCGACCGGGACCAGGATCGGCAGCAGCGAGGGGATGATCATCTCCTTGATGGCCGCGCGGGTCAGCAGGTCGACGGCGCGCGAGTAATCGGGCTTGGCCGTGCCTTCCATGATGCCCTTGATTTCCTTGAACTGACGGCGCACCTCGATGACCACCGAGCTGGCGGCGCGACCGACCGCCTCCATCGCCATGGCCCCGAACAGATAGGGCACCATGCCACCGATGAAGAGACCGATGATGACGGCGGGATCGGAGAGCATGAACTCCTGGGCCTTGCCGACCGCCTCCAGGTTGTGGGTGTAGTCCGCGAAGAGCACCAGCGCGGCCAGACCGGCGGAGCCGATGGCGTAACCCTTGGTCACCGCCTTGGTGGTATTGCCGACCGCGTCCAGGGCGTCCGTGATCTTGCGCACGTCGCTGGGCAGGCCGGACATCTCGGCGATGCCGCCGGCGTTGTCGGTGATGGGACCGTAGGCGTCGAGCGCGACGATCATGCCGGCCATCGAGAGCATGGCGGTGGCCGCGATGGCGATGCCGTAAAGATCGGCGGCGAGGTAGGAGGCCCAGATCGCGACGCAGACGGCGAGCACCGGCAGGGCGGTGGACTTCATGGAGATGGCGAGACCGGCGATCACATTGGTGGCGTGACCGGTCTGGGACGCCTCGGCGACGTAGCGGACCGGCTTGAACTCGGTCGCGGTGTAATACTCGGTGATGAGCATCAGGGCCGCGGTCAAGCCCAGACCGACAAGGGCGCAGAAGAGCATGGGGAAGAAGTGATCGCCCATGATGAAGGCGGTCACGATGGCGAAGAAGATGAACGCCAGGCCGCCCGCGACCGCCGTGCCGCGATAGAGGGCGTTCATGATCTTGCCGCCCTCGTTGGCCTTGACGAAAAAGGCACCGACGATGGAGGCGATGATGGACACCGCGCCCAGCGCGAGCGGGTACATGATGTAATCCATGTCCAGGGCGCCATCGGCCCCTTTGAACATGAGGCCGCCGAGGACCATGGTGGCGATGATGGTGACCGCGTAGGTCTCGAAGAGGTCGGCCGCCATGCCGGCGCAATCGCCGACGTTATCACCAACGTTGTCGGCGATGACCGCCGGGTTGCGCGGATCGTCCTCCGGAATGCCGGCCTCGACCTTGCCCACCAAGTCAGCGCCCACGTCCGCGCCCTTGGTGAAGATACCGCCGCCCAGTCGGGCGAAGATGGAGATGAGGGATCCGCCGAAGGCCAGACCGATCAGGGCATGCAGCGCCTCTTGATCGGCGCCCAGGAAGGCGAAATAGCCCGCCACGCCGAGCATGCCCAGCCCGACCACCAGCATGCCGGTCACGGCACCGCCGCGAAAGGCGATGGCCAGCGCGGACTCCAGATTGACCGTCGCGGCCTGGGCCGTGCGGACGTTGGCGCGGACCGACACATTCATGCCGATGTAGCCGGCCAGACCCGAGAGAATGGCGCCGATCGCGAATCCGCCAGCCGTCGCCAGACCCAGCATCAGCCAGAGGACGACGAAGAGCACGGCCCCGACCATACCGATGGTGGCGTACTGCCGGTTGAGATAAGCCCGGGCGCCGGCCTGAATCGCCGCGGCGATTTCCTGCATGCGCTCCGAACCAGCGGGTTGCGAAATGATCCAGCCGACGACGACCATGCCGAAAATCACGGCCAGGCCCCCGGAGCTGATTGCGAGCCAAAGGACAAACTCTATTGACATTAGGATCCCCCCGTTACGGGTTTTCGTTGGTGTGAGCCGATCGAATAAGGCGGCAATCGCAACGTCGGGATACAGCAGCGGACGAACCGACCAGCCGCCAAAAGGGCACGGAACTTTACCATAAAGGCCCTGTCGTTTTTTTTCCGTATCCGCGTTTTCTCAAGGGCGCTTGTCCGTGACGGAGGTCACACTCTTGCCTCAACGCCAGTGAGCCTGGGCGAGGATGTTTCTGGCCCGGCGCATGGATCAGGAATGTCCCTTGCCAATCAATTACTTGATATCGACACCGCGAGAGCGGCCGGAAGCCTGACGCGGATCGGCGGCGCCCGCCTCGGGCGTTCGGGCCAAGCCTGAATATTCCTAAATTGTTTCTATTGAGTCGGTACGGCTCAAAGTCCGGCGCTCACCAGCGGAGAGGTCGAGTCGAGGCGAGGGAAAAGCCGGTCGCGTCGCCTTGTGACGCGGATTCACGCGGCGTCGTCATCGGACTGTCGGCAGGCTCGACCGTATCGCGCCTACACGGAATCCGACAACCCCTCAGCGATCGGAGCATCCCGCCAGCGCCAGGCACAGGAGGCCTAGGCCAGCCCAAACACGGGCGCCCGGCCAAGACCAGACGCATCCGCTTCGCGCGGATCCGTCGAGCCCGACCGGCGTGGAGCGCGGGGATCTCGGGGCGGACCGCTTATCGCGGCATGATGATGGCCGGCGGCGGCTCGCCGTAATCCTTGCGGAAGGTCAACACCTCCTTGGTCAGCATCGGTGGCCAGGGTTGGGGGCTGAGCTTGATACAGCCTTCGCGACAATCCGTGACACAGTTGCCGCAGAGGATGCAGAGACTGTGGTCGATGGCCCAGGTCTTGTCGTTCTTGCTGGCGACGATGGCATCCGTCGGACATTTCGTGGCGCAGATGGTGCAGAAGGTGCAATCGTTGATCTTGAACTTGATATGACCGCGCGTCTTGGCGTAGGGCTTGCGCTTCTCGAACGGATAGAGCCGGGTCGCCGGCTTGGCGAGGGCGCTCCTCGTCACCAGCGATGAAATGCGGAACCAGGACCAGGACATGGCGTTATCTCTCGTTGCAGCTCACACAGGGATCGATGGTCAGCACGATGACCGGCACGTCGGCCAGCTCGCAGCCCTTGAGCATATGCACGAGCGGCGCGATGTTGGCGAAGGTGGGCGTGCGCACCCGGAAGCGCTCCAGATTCTTCTGGCCGTTGGCGCTGAAGTAGTAGCAGACCTCGCCGCGCGGCTGCTCCAGCCGGAACATCGCCTCGCCGGTCGGCCGCTTGCCCTTGACCGAGACACTGATCTCGCCCGCGGGCATCCGATCGAGACACTGGGTGATGAGATCGAACGACTGATCGACCTCGCGCACCCGCACGATGCAGCGGGCATAACAGTCGCCGGCCTGCTCGACCACCGGCTCCCAGTCCAGATCGCCGAAGGCGGCGTAACCGAGCTGGCGCATATCGCGCGCGATCCCGCTTCCGCGCAGCACCGGACCCACGGCGCCCAGCGCATGGGCGTCCTCGGCGCTCAGGACACCGACGCCGACGGTGCGTTTCTTGACCGTGGCGTCTTGCCGGAAGATGTTGGCGATCTCGTCGAAGGCGCTCCGGATCTCGCCGATGCGCCGCCGCACCGAGCGCAGCGTCTCGTCGTTGACATCCTTGCGAATGCCTCCGACCTTGCAGACGCCGAAGATGACCCGCCCGCCGGTGGTCTCCTCGATGATGTCGACCAGCATCTCGCGGATGCGCCAACTGTGCTGGAAGAGGCTCTCGAAGCCGAGGGCGTCGGCGGACAGACCCAGCCAGAGGATATGGCTCTGAATACGCGAGATCTCGCCCCAGACGGTGCGCAGATAGACGGCCCGCGGCGGGGCTTCGACGCCCATCAATTGCTCGATGGCCTGGCAGTAGCCCTGACCGTGGATGAAGCTGCAAATGCCGCAGATCCGCTCCGCGACATTGGCCATTTCGATGAAGTCATGGCGCTCGGCCAGCAGCTCCAGACCGCGATGGACATAGCCGATCGAGGGCAGCGCCTGAACGACCCGTTCGTCGTCGAGTTCCAGATCCAGGTGAATGGGCTCGGGCAGCACCGGATGCTGGGGGCCGAATGGGATGATGGTGGTATTCGACATGGATCAGACCTCCGGGCCGGATGTGTCCGAGGCGTTCGCGGGCTTGGCCTCCTTGCGGGCCGCCGACGGTTTCTTCGGTTTTTCCTTCTTGATGGTCACGTCGCCCGAGAAGGGGATCTTGGTCTTGGTGCGCAGGAAGTTGCCGCCGTAATCCACCGCCAGCCCCGGCACGGAAATACCGAACAGATCCTTGAGCTCGTTCTCGTAGGTGAAGGCGGCCAGGAAGACACCGCTGAGACTGGGCAGCTCCGGCTGGTCGCGTGGAATCCGCGTGCGGTAGTTGGCGCAGCGATAATCCTTGTCGTAGCTGATCATGATCTCGAAATGGTCCCCGCGCGCGGTGCCGGTCATCTGCACCAGTCGGGCTCCATCGGCGCGATGGCGTTCCGCCGTCGACACCCATTGATCGAGCGGAAGATCGTTGAAAGGCTCGTCGAGACTCATGCCGGTACCACCTTACGTTGACGTTTACGCTCCTTGGCCCGCTCCTCCAGGATGTCGAGCGCCTTGACGATCCCGTCGATGATGCTCTCCGGGCGCGCCGCGCAGCCGGGTACGTAGACATCGACCGGGATCACCTTATCGATGCCGCCATAGACGTTGTAGGCATCGCGGAAGATGCCGCCGCTCAGGGCGCAGGCGCCGATCGCGACCACCACCTTGGGGTCCGGCATCTGGGCATAGAGATTTTCGACCACCTTGCGCGACTCCTCGTTCACCGAGCCGGTGACCAGGAAGATGTCCGCGTGCTTGGGGTTGCCGGTGTTGACGATCCCGAACCGCTCCACGTCGTAGGTCGGCGTCAGACAGGCCAGCAGCTCGATATCGCAGCCATTGCAGCTCGTCGCCGCGTAATGGAGAACCCAGGGAGATTTTTTCAGGAAGCTCATGATGTCAGGTCATCAGTGGAAGAAGCATGAGGTTGGTCACGCCGAAGACGATCGTGACCAACCAGGACGCCTTGAGCGTACTGGACCACTTGAGGCGGGCGTGGGTATTGTCCACCAGAACCTCGGCGAAAAAGAGCACGAAAGCCAGGGGTAAGGCCACCGCCAGCCCGAGCGGGGCGAAGAACAGATAGAGCCAGGCCAGCAGGATGGTGTTCTCGTACCAATGGGCGATCTCCACCAGCGCCAGGTCGCTCCCCGAGAAATCGGTCGTGATGCCCTTGACCAGTTCCTGATGACCGTGGTGCGAGGAACTGAGATCGAAGGGCGACTTGCGCAGCTTGATGGTCAGCACGAACAGGAAGCCGATCAGGATTCCGGACAGTTGCAGCACCTGCCAGGGACTGCCCGCCACGATGTCGGAGACACGGAAGCTGTCCGCCACCAGATAGAAGCCGAGCGGCACCAGGATCAGCATCGGCTCGTAGGCCATCATCAGCATCAGCTCGCGCGAGGAGCCGACGTTGCTGTAGGGCGAGTTGGTCGAGTAGGCGGCGAGACAGAGAAAAATCCCCGATACCGTGAGCGCGAAGACGCTCAGCAGCAGATCGCCGCCCAGGAAGATGATGAAACCCGAGACCACCATGAAAAAGAGGAAACCCCAGAGATAGAGCGTCTGGAGCCCCGTCACCACCAGGGTGTCCTTTTCGAACAGCTTGAGGACATCGTAGATGGGTTGCAGCAGCGGCGGACCCTGCCGCGACTGCATCCGCGCCGTCAGCCGACGGTCGAGGCCGGCGAGCAGCGCGCCGACCAGTGGACCCAGCAGGATGAAACCGAACGCGAGCAACCAGGTAGGCGTATTCACAGTGCGACCCCTCCCACCATCACGACGATCAGCACGCCGGCCCCGAGCATTCCATAGCGCATCATGATGTCCTCACGGATGAAGCCCGACAGATAGTAGCCCCGGCTCTCGACGACCCGCTCGACGCCCATGGCCCCGCGATAGGAGGCGCTCCCGGACACGTTCGCGCCGCTCAGATAACCGCTCACCTCCGCGTGTCGCGGCGGTCGCAGCCAGAAGGCCAGCGGCATCAGAAAGAGACCGGCCAACATCAGGCTCATGATGGCGATGTTGTCCCAGGGAATGCTCGCCGCGACGACCGGAATCAGCCCCAGGGCGCCCAGATAGTCGGTATAGGGGATGACAAAGACCTTATCGGCCAGCGGGAAGAGCGCGCAGGCCACATAGGTGATCAGGGTCAGGGATACCAGCGCGATCGCCTCGTCACGCGGGATCGGATCCGTGCCTGGCGGTAAGCGGCGCGGCATGGCCACCAGCTTGCCCATCCATTTACTCCAGAAGAAGAGCGTCGGGGCGCTGCCGAAGGCCAGGATGGTTGCCAGCATCAGGCCATCGCCCAGCATCACATCCATGCTCAGGAACGCCTGGAAACTGGTGTATTTGCTCAAGAGCATCCCGAAGGGGGCCAGGAACATGCCCAGGATGCCGACCAGCATCATGGCGGCCATCGCCGGACGCCGGTAGACCAGCCCTTCCATGTCCTCGATATCGCGACTGCCGATCAGATGCTCGGTGGTGCCCACGGCGAGGAACATCAGCGCCTTGGCCACCGCGTGGAACAGAATCAGCAGGATCGCCGCCCACATGGCCCCGGCCGTGCCGACTCCCGCGCACATGACAATCAGACCCAGGTTGGCGATAGTCGAATAGGCCAGCACCAGCTTAGCGTTGCGCTGATTGACCGCGACCAGCGAGGTCACCAGGAAGGTCACGCCGCCGATGAGCGACAGCAGCAGACCCGCGTAGGTGTCATAAAAGACCGGCGACAGTTTCACCAGCAGGAAGACGCCCGCCTTGACCATGGTGCTCGAATGCAGCAGGGCGGAGACGGGCGTCGGCGCGACCATGGCCCCCAGCAGCCAGGACGAAAAAGGCAACTGCGCCGACTTGGCCAGCCCCGCCACCGCGATCAGCACGGCCGGAATCAGGGCCATGGCGCTGCCCGCGGCGATGAGCTGGTCCAATTCCCAGGTATGCAACCCAGGCCCGAAGGTCAGCCAGGCGATCGCCGCCGCGAAGGAGACGCCGCCGATCAGATTGAGTCCCAGCGCGCGAAAGCCGTTGCGGACCGCCTCGTCCGTCCCCGAGTAGGCGATCAGCCAGAAGGAACAGAGCGTCGTCACCTCCCAGAAGAAGAACAGCCAGAGGAGATGATTGGAGAAGACGATGCCGAACATCGAGGCCAGGAAGAGGAACAGCATGAAATAGAAGGCGGCCTGCCGGTTCGGCACCGTCTTCTCATGCGCGTGATAATCCTGCATGTAGCGAATGGCATGGATGCAGATCAGCCCGCCCACCACGCCCACGATCAGGGTCATGAGCACGGTGAAGCTGTCGATATAGAAGGGATGCGCGACCTCGGGGGTCACTTCGGCAAACTCGGCGCTCAACATCAGCCCGGTCTGGAGCACGACGAGCACCGGGATGTACCACTCCCGCGCCACGATGCGCCGGCAGAAATAGAGCAGGACGAGCGCCAGCCCGACGCCGCCGATGGTGAACATCCAGTCGAGGACGTGCAGGACACCAGGGCTCAGGGCAAAGAATTCAGGTCCGGAGGCGAGATGAAACAGGGCCAGAAGGACCGAGGCCAACGCGATGACCGACGCGGAGAGTCGCACACGGCGTGAACGGGTCTCGACATCCGGAGACGCGGCGACCGCGAATCCCGCGAGCAGGGAAAAACCGATGAGGAAGCTGATCGAGTACATCTTGTGCTCCTTGGAGCGAAGAATCCGTCGACGGATCGCGGCAGCCTTGCAACGCGAGCCGCTGACGGCGCGAACCAACAGGGCCGAGCGAGCTGCATGGTATCGCTCGCGACTCAAACCGCATAGTCCGACAAGACTCTAAACGGTCATTTCGAGAGCTTCGGGTTGGACCGCATGGACGCACCATAGCCAAAGGGCGCACGGACATTGAAGCAACAGCCACGGATGCATGGACAGCGGGGAAGAAGATGCCGGAGAATTGCTGCGCCGCATCATGATCATGCGACATCGCGGAGGCGCACAGTAGGTCCGGCGCTACCACCAAGCCACCACCGGAGACCCAGATGTCCGAAGATCTCGACCAGAGCGCACTCGATTACCATCGTTATCCCAAACCCGGCAAGCTGGAGATCAAGGCGACCAAGCCGCTCGCCAATCAGCGCGATCTGGCGCTCGCCTATTCGCCCGGCGTCGCCGCCGCCTGCCGCGAGATCGAGAAGGATCCGCTCGCCGCCTCGCTCTATACCTCGCGCGGCAATCTGGTCGCGGTCATCACCAACGGCACCGCCGTGCTGGGCCTGGGGGCCATCGGCAGTCTGGCCTCCAAGCCGGTGATGGAAGGCAAGGCGGTGCTGTTCAAGCAGTTCGCCGACATCGACGTCTTCGATGTCGAGATCGAGGAGCGCGATCCGCAGCAATTCATCGAGACCGTCGTCCGGCTCGAACCCACCTTCGGCGCCATCAATCTGGAAGATATCAAGGCGCCGGAGTGCTTCATCATCGAGAAGGCACTCAAGGAGCGCATGGGCATCCCGGTCTTCCACGATGATCAGCACGGCACCGCCATCGTGGTGAGCGCGGCCATCCTCAACGGGCTGCGGGTGGTCGGCAAGGACATCGGCCAGGCGCGGCTGGTCACCTCCGGCGCGGGCGCCGCCGCCCTGGCGTGCGTGGATCTGCTGGTCGAGATGGGTCTGTCCAAGGCCAACGTCACCCTGACCGACATCGCGGGCGTCGTCTACCAGGGCCGCGCCGATGAGATGGACCCCTACAAGGGACGCTACGCGATCGCGACGGACAAGCGCCGCCTGGAGCAGGTGATCGAGGGCGCGGACATCTTCCTGGGCCTGTCGGCGGCCGGCGTCCTGAAGGCGGACTGGCTGGGCCGCATGGCGGATCGTCCCATCATCATGGCGCTCGCCAATCCGGTGCCAGAGATCATGCCCGATCTCGCCCGCGCGGCGCGCCCGGACGCCATCATCGCCACCGGCCGCTCGGACTATCCGAATCAGGTCAACAACGTCCTCTGCTTCCCCTTCATCTTTCGCGGCGCGCTCGACTGTGGCGCCAGCGAGATCAACGAGGCGATGAAGATCGCCTGCGTACGCGCCATCGCCGATCTGGCCATGGCCGAGCCCTCGGACATCGTGCGCGCGGCCTACGGCGGGCAGCAGCTCCAGTTCGGCCCCGAGTACCTCATCCCCAAGCCCTTCGATCCGCGCCTGATGGAGCATCTGGCTCCGGCGGTGGCGCGCGCGGCCATGGAAAGCGGCGTGGCGACCCGGCCGATCGCGGATCTGGACGCCTACCGCCAGTCGCTGAACCATCGCGCCTATCGCACCGGCATGACCATGAAGCCGGTCTTCGACCAGGCGCGCGTGGCCCCCAAGCGGGTGGTGTTCGCCGAGGGCGAGGACGAACGGGTGCTCCAGGTCGCGCAGCAGGCGGTGACGGAGGGCATCGCCCGGCCGATGCTGATCGGACGCCCCGAGGTGATCGGCAACCGGCTCGGCGAGTTGGGTCTGAGCATCCGCCCGGATCGCGATTTCGACCTCGTCATCCCCTGCGAGAACGCCAACTTCGAGACCCACTGGCAAACCTTCTACGCCCAGGTCAAGCGGCGCGGCTATGCCCCGGACGAGGCGCGCGAGTACATCCGCAACGATCCGACCGTGCTGGCCGCGACCATGGTCCGCTGCGGCGACGCGGATGCCATGATCTGCGGGCTGGTCGGACGCTACGCCCGTCATCTCAAGCATGTCGAGGAGGCGATCGGAACCGCCCCCGGCGTGCGCAAGCTCACGGCCATGAACGCCGTGGTGCTGCGCTCCGGTCCGCTCTTCATCGCCGACACCTATGTCCAGACCGACCCGAGCGCCGATGATCTGGCGGAGATCACCCGGCTGTGCGCGGCCGAGGTCAAGCGCTTCGGCCTGGAACCCAAGGTCGCCTTCGTCTCGCACTCCAACTTCGGCAGCGACGACTCGCCGGCCGCGACCAAAATGACCGAGGCGCTGCGGTTGCTGCGCGGACAAGATCCCGAACTGGAGGTCGAGGGCGAGATGCACGCCAACCTGGCCTTCGATGCGATCGGACGCCAGGCGCGCTTCCCCGACTCGCGCCTGACCGGACGCGCCAATCTGCTCATCATGCCCAATCAGGACGCGGCCAATATCGCCTTCAACCTGCTGCGCACCATGAACGAGGGCGGCGCCTTTGGCCCCATGCTGCTCGGGACCGCGCACGCCGCCCATGTCGTCACCCCGAGCACCTCCGTGCGCGGGCTGCTCAACATGACCGCGTTGGCCGTCGTCCAGGCCGCCTGAGGGGGATTCACCGAAGCCCTGGACCGCGCCTCATGGATGAGGCGCGGTCCGCGAAGGGCGCCTTGAGCCGCTCGGACCATCCCTGTATCCTCGCGCCCTTCTCGCCTTCGAGGCAGGCCAGCGGCCTGTCCTCAACGCCCACATGGCGGCCCCCTCTCCAAAGGACGCAGCGATCGCTCGATGAATCCGTCAACGCAGACCGAGCCCAGGAGCTGGAAACAGACCGGCCGGGAGCTCCTCGACCCAGGCGTCGTCAGCATGCTCTTTCTCGGCTTCTCGGCCGGGATCCCGCTGCTCCTGATCTTCTCTTCCCTGTCGCTGTGGCTGCGCGAGGCCGGGATCGAACGCAACGCGGTGACCTTCTTCAGTTGGGCCGCCCTCGCCTTTTCGTTCAAATTCATCTGGGCACCCCTGGTCGACCGCCTGCCCGTGCCCTTTCTGACCCGCTGGTTCGGCCGGCGCCGGGCCTGGTTGCTGGTCGCCCAAACCTCGATCATCGTCGCCATCCTGCTCATGGCCCACGTCGACCCCGCGACCGGCGGCGACAGCCTGACCTGGATGGCGCTGGCCGCCGTGATGCTCGGCTTCTCGGCGGCGACCCAGGACATCGTGATCGATGCCTACCGGATCGAATCCGCCGCGCCGCGACTCCAGGCGCTCATGTCCTCCACCTATATCGCCGGTTACCGCATCGGCATGGTCGTGGCGGGCGCTGGCGCCCTCTATCTAGCCGATCTCTTCGGCTCGGAGGCCGGCGCCTACGACTACATGGCCTGGCGCACGACCTATCTCATCATGGCCAGCACCATGCTGGTCGGACTGATCACGACCCTGAGGATCCGCGAACCGGTGACCGATCGCTCCGGCGACCATCACTACGCACCCACGGATTATCTGCGTCTGCTGGCCGTCTTCGCGGTCACGGCGGCCACCTTCGCGATGGTCTTCTTCCTGGGCGACGCCTTTTTCAGCGCGCTGAAGACATCCGCCGGTGGCGGCGCGCTGACCGGCTTCCTGCTGGAGATGCTGCATTTCGTGCTGGCGGTGAGCGCCGCCGTCGCGGTCGGCTGGACACTGGTGACCCTGGGCGCCATCAACCGGGTCATGGCCCGCGAGACCTGGCTCGAACCGGCGCTGGATTTCTTCCGTCGCTACGGACTCAAGACCGCGCTTCTGCTGCTGGCGCTGATCGGACTCTATCGGATCTCGGACATCGTGCTCGGGGTCATATCCAATGTCTTCTACCAGGATCTCGGCTTCACCAAGTCCCAGATCGCCACGGCGGTCAAGACCTTCGGCGTCTTCGTCAGCATCGCGGGCGGATTGCTCGGCGGACTGCTGGCGACCCGCTATGGCGTGATGCGCATCCTCATGCTCGGTGCCATCCTGTCGTCGGCGGCCCAGCTCATCTTCATCGCCCTGGCCAATGCCGGCGCCAATCTGGTTCTGCTCTATATCGCGGTCGGCGCGGACAATCTGGTGGCTGGGCTCGCCAGCGCGGCCTTCGTCGCCTTCCTGTCGAGCCTGACCAGCGTGTCCTTCACCGCCGTGCAGTACGCCATTTTCAGTTCGCTCATGACCCTGCTGCCCAAGCTATTGGGCGGCTACTCGGGGACCATCGTCAACGGGGTTGGCTATCCGGGGTTCTTCGTCTTCACTTGCTTGATCGGGGTGCCGGTTATTGTCTTGGTTTGGATCGCGGGTAAGCGACTCGCCATAGACGGCCATGCGAAACCAGGGTGACGAGGCCAGCAACGGAACCATCAGCCGTGCCTCGCCCGCGCGCGCGATGCTTTCCGCGCCCGATGGTTATTAGCTTGCGAAAAAGCAGAATAGTAGCCTATACTAATATTGTCGGTTATCGACAACGAACGGGCTTTTCGTCTCGCCCGAGTAATATTCACTCAGATGACGCGCCATCAAACCCTCAAACGTCCCGTTCGAACGAATTCACATTATTGGCGTATCCAGCCATCCGGCGGCATGCGTCAACACAAGGTCTATTTTGGAAGGTCTTCACGATTTCCATCAGGTCTTGGCTCAGGCCCCGCCAGGCATCCTCTCGTGTCGGCTTCATTGGCACCTTGATTCCTGGCTGTACGGACCAGACTTTATACACGCTTCAAAGTCGCCCCGAGGGGACGCTGATCTGATTTCACTCCTGAATCGAGTCGGCTGGCGATCTAAGCGAGACCGAACTCGCGGATCGATGTATCTTTGACGCCTCATCGCTGTTGGGGAGGACGGGGCATTCCGCCCTGCTGGAAACGCTGGTTCACAGCATTTCCACTACGTTTCATGACAAAGGTAATGACAATGAAAAACATCGTTAAGTACGCCGGCCTTGCGGCCGTAGTTGGTATGGCCAGCGTTTCTTTTACCGCGAATGCCTGGTGGGGTCCGGGCGGCGGCGGTCCCGGCTATGGCAACGGCAACGGCATGTGGGACAACATGGGCGACATGTTCGGTGACGGTTCCGGCGACTTCAACATGAACATGAGTGGCGGCGGAAGTGGCCGTGGCTATGGTCGCGGCTATGGCCGTGGCAACGGCTATGGTTACGGCGAAGGCTACGGCGCGCCCTATGGCTACGGCGCGCCCTATGGCTACGGAGCACCCTACGGCGGCTACGGCGCGCCTTACGGCTACGGTGGTGGCATGCCTTACGGTTACGGCGCCCCGCAGGGTTACGGCGCTCCCTACGGGATGATGCCTCAGCAGATGCCCGCGCCGGTCCCGCCGCAGGGCGTGCCCGCGCAATAAGGCGCTAGCGCCGGATTGCCGAGGGCACCGGCGGTCAGCTCCCCGCGAGTTGACCGCCGGTGGCCGACGCAAGGCCGGCCTTCCTTCTCGCTAATCCACGCCACTCCCGTTCAGACCGCTCCCCAGCCCATCCGCTTGGCGTCGGTCTTGGTCGCTAGGACGTCCTCCAGGGTCTTGAGCGGATAGTCCGGCCGATAGTCCTTGCTCGCCTCGTGGACCACGACGACCTTGTCCTCCCCCGACATCCCCTTCAGATCCGCCTTGTCCACGTAGAAGGCTTCCATCAGCTCGTTCCAAACCAGACCTTCGTGGAACTGGATCAAGACGTAGCGCTGTCCCTCGATCTCGACCTGGCAATTCTCGGCCAGGTTATCGATATAGAAGAGCGGAACGGCATCGGCGGCGAGATCGCCCTTGAAATGGGCCACGAACTCCGGCAATTCCTCGACGCTCGCGAAATTGCCTGCCACCAGATGCAGCTTGTCGGTATCCGCCAGCAATACCGCCTGCTTGATCAGCGCCTTGGGCGGAGCGCGCTTGCCGGCGACCGACTTGAGTTCACCTTCCAGCACGACGAACTCGCCCCGGAAGGCCAGCAACCCAGGTTTGCTGGTCGCGCCAAACAGCGTCTTGAGCCAAAAGCGTTCTTCTTTTTCATAGGTTTCGAGCATCATCGCGGAATCGTCTCCCTCGGTATGGAAATAAATGGCATGAGCCCGTGGCGAGCCCCACCGCCAGGCTTCGAACGCCGGGTCGGGGATTCGCCAGACCGCGCGCGTTTGTCATCTTGACGACAAACCCGACAGCGCGGCGACCACGCTGGAATGGATGCGCGCTTGCCGGCAAGGCCGCTTGCGATCAGGCTCCTAGCCGGGAGCGACAGGTCTTGCCCCACGACCACGAGCCCGCCGCGGTCAGGTTTTCAAGGCGCGGGTGAGTCATAAGCAAATTCGAGACCAGGCACTAACAGCCTGACGCGGCCGGCATGACAGTGGCGCGGATTCGTGGCACCCTTCGCGCACCCTGTCGAATGAGCCCCCCGTCATGTTCTCTCCCGCCGCCATCGTCCCCGCCTTTCCGTCGCGGTTGTCGCTCGCCTTCGCCTTGGTTCAGGCATCGACCCTCAAGGCCGCCGAGGCTCCGCCCACGACCAGCGACGGCGCGCTCTTCAGCGAGCTGTTCTTCCTCAAGCTCGGCTTCTCCTTCATGATTGGATTGGCGATGGGCTTCGCGCTCAAGGTCGCCTTCAAGATCGCGCTGTTCGTGATCGGTCTCATTCTTCTGGCGACCTTCGCGTTGCAATTCGCCGGTCTCCTCGATGTGAATTGGAGCGGACTCGAAGTCCACTACGATGGCTGGGCCGATTGGATGGGGGCCGGCGCGGGCGTATTCTTCGGCTTCGTCGGAGATAACCTGACCAGCGCCGCGTCCTTTCTCGCTGGCCTGGCGCTGGGTCTGAAGTTCTAGCCCGGCCGCCCTCCCCCTCAGGATCCGCGCCCGTTGGTGAAACCCGACTCCACCGGGACACGCAGATAGAACAGACTCAAGCCTTGCGCACCGACGTGATCGAGGAAACGATCCGCCTCCTCCTCGGTCACCACGAACCCCACTTCCACCGGCAGATCGCCGGCCAGCTCGAAGAAATGGTCCTCGTGCAGACGCCCGTGCCGGCCGTATCCAGCCAGGGCGCGAAAGGCCGAGCCACCGTGCAGCCCGAATGTCTTGGCCTCCTCCAACAGCCATTCATAGATCAGCTTGTGACGATGACGGCGGCTCTCCGCCACGTAGAACTTGAGAAAACAGCCTTGCATGGTGTGTCCTCCTGAAACGGAGATGTCGAATGGCGCCTCAAAGGCGCGCCATCAACAGATGCGCCAGCCCCAGACCGAGCGCCGTCATGGTCAGGGAACCGGCAAGATGCGCCCCGATCGCCCCCAGCCCCCAGAGAA
>NZ_NRRG01000048.1 GCF_016583575.1 Thiocystis violacea | reverse complement strand
AGGTCGCCAAGGTGGCCCTCGTGGCGTGCATGCGCAAGCTCCTCACCATCGTCAACGCCATGCTGCGCGATCAGGCGCACTGGGATCCTGCTCATGGGAAAACCGCTTGACCTGAAACACAGTTGCTCTCCCCGCTGGGGCGAGGGGCTCCCGGGGGGGCAGGTCTCCCACTGCACGGATCCTCATGAGCCAATCAGCGTGCCAGGTGATTCAAAGTAGGCTGGAAAAGCGCTGTCCAGACTGATCAACCGCGCTCGCTGCTCAATGGCGGTGGCGATAATCAGACGATCGGCGGGGTCGCGGTGATGCTCCGGAAGGTTGGCGGCGCGGACGGCGATCCGCCGGTCGATCGGCAGACAGATGACGTCGGATCCCGCCAGCGCCTGATCGAGCCAATCCGCCAGGCTCAATCCGAACGCCAGTCGACCTCGCCGGACGAGCCAGGCGACTTCCCAACAGGTGACCGCGCTGACCGCCAGCCGGTCGGCCGTTTCGATCTGTTCCGCCAGCCCGGATGGCAGGGGGTTGGCGCTCGGATCCACCCAGCGCACCCAGATGTGGGTATCCAGGAGGATCACTGTAACGCGCTCCAGTCGTCTTCTGGCGCGGCGGGCGCGAGCAGATCGTCCTGCATGACCACCGTGCCGGCGAGCATCGGGGAAGGCTGGCGACGGGGTCTGTCGACTGGTGGTTTCTCCGTAAGGGCGTTGTGACTCCCTTCCTCCATGAGTACCAGGACACGCAGCCTGACACCATCAGGCACTTGGTCCGGAAGTCGCAGCGTGTGGTGCTGGGCGATGGCTTCGAATTCGATGGCTTGCATGGTTCAGTTCCCATCAGGTAGGTAGGGGGAGGATTCAGGGTCGAGGATTCAGGGTCGGGTCTCCCATGGCACATCCTCGCGCAGCGGATCAGGAAAAGCCCTCTTGTGAGAAATGCCTGTCATTGGTAGGTGCGACCAAAACTGATGCGTATCGGCCATTATCGGTAGGTTGGGGTGAACGGGGCGGTTGAAGGCGATATCGACGCGATTTCCTGATCGTCGACATCAGACACCGTGGCCGGGGTTTCCCAGCCAAGCATCGGTTATGGTCGCACCCGTCATTGGTGGTTTGAAAACTTAGTGAGCACTTCATCGGTCGTCACGATTTGAGCCGTCTTGAGCGACTGGCTGACGCGAACGGCGCACATTTGGCCAACGCGCGCTCATTGCTTCCTCCCCCGCGATACGCTGCGCGCACTCAGTGATGAGCCGAGGGAGATCAAGCGCCCTCGGGCCACCAATCGTCATCCTGCAAGGGATCCAGCGCATACGGCAAGGTCTCGGGAAACTGCGCCAGCGGTAAACCGGTTTCCTTGCTCGCCAGCTTCACGCCATCGCCGTAAGCCGCCGTGGCCGCCTCGGCCAGAAAGGGTTTGAGGCTGGGGCAGTCCTCTAGCAAATCCCGGATGCGCAGCCGTTGCTCTAGGATGGAACCGCGCCAGGAACTGGAGCGATGAGTCGGCTGGTACTGCCATTTGAGCAGATGCCCCAACAGGATCTTCAGCCGACTGACCAACTCCTGGCGATCACGACGTCCCATGGTTTCCAACTCCTCGACCAAGTGCTCGATATCCAACTCCTGGAATCGGCGTTGCCTGAGCAGATCCGCGGTCTGCTGTGTCCAGGCATGGATGTCGTGCTCGTACAGATTGGGTATGATCATTCAGCAATCCTCATCGTATCGGCGGCTCGTGGGAGAGGGGGGCGGGGTCAGGTCTCCCATTGCACGGATCCTCATGAGCCAATCAACATGCCAGAATCGTGGATGGGTAGAGCAAAGAGAAACCCATCCTCTAAGCTCCGAAGCTCAAGATATAAGCTTTATCTGAATCTCGGCGCCTGCGCGGCGGGATGCGGAATCGTAGGATGGGCAAAGTGCCGCGATGCCCATCCTGTACGCTCCGAGGCTCAAGATACAAACTTCATCTGAATCTCGGTGCCTGCACGGCGGGATGCAGAGGCGGTTGCTCATGGCACGTCGGATTCCAGAAGCGGGTAGTGCCTCGGCCTCGGGTCAGAACGCCTTGGGCTGAAACCCCTCGGGCACATCGAGTTCGAACACGGAATCGTGGATTCGGGCGACATAGAAGCCTTCGCGTAAGGCTCGTTCGCGCAGCGCGGGGGAGGCGTCCACCACGGCCAGGATCCCGAAGAGGCGTTTGTCGCGATGCTCGGGAAAAAAGTCGCGAAACTGTTCGAGCAGGGTGCGCAGTTGGCTGATGCCCTCTTCGCGCAGGTGGCTTTTGACCTCCACCACGTAGGCGGTATTGAGTTCGCCATTGGCGTAGGACAGGGTATCGATTTCCAGATGTCTTCCGCCTTTGCTGACGCGCACGCTGGGGCTGATGACCTCCATGCCGAAGCGTTCGCGCAACACCCGCTCCATCGAGGGTAGGGCCAGCCCTTCGGTGAAACTGCCGAACTTCTCGCCCAGGCCGCCAATCTGTTTGCCGAGTTCCTTCAGTTGGCGGTCGGTGCTCTTGCTGAGTTCCTTGATCTGGCGGTCGGTTTCCTGGAATCGGCGGTCGGTTTCCTGGAATTGCTCGGCGTTCGTGCGCTGCGTCTGGATCAAATCGCGCAATAACTCCCAGACTTCTTCGGCGGTGGTACTCATGGACTTCCTCTCAGGGGCTCATCGGGTCATTGCAAACAATAGCATAGGGAAAACCAGTCCCGTAAGCATGCCTCGCGTATTGCGCCAGGCAAAGCCTGGAAGAGGAGGATTCGGTACGCGATGCGTACCCTACTCGACTTGAGCCTCGGAGCGTACAGGATGGGCATCGCGGCGCTCTGCCCATCCTACCGCTGTGGCGGCGGCGGGTGGCCTGGATAGGGGAGCGCGGGAGCGATTCCAGAATGTCTAGCCGAATCGTGTATTACAATCGCTCCATCTTGCGACCATGAGGAGCGATCCCTACCGATGTCCAGCGATCTCATCATCCACCACGGTGCCGTCGATGGCGTGACCGGCTCCTGCCATGAACTGCGGCTCGGCGACGGCCAATCCGTCCTGATCGACTGCGGGCTCTTCCAGGGCGCGGAGACCTCCGCCGACGGGGCCGGCCGCGACCGGCTCCAGATCGAGTTTCCGGTCGAACCGGTGCGGGCGCTCATCCTCACGCATGTACACATCGACCACGTTGGACGCCTGCCCTATCTGCTGGCGGCCGGCTTTCGCGGTCCGATCCTCTGTAGCGAGGCGTCGGCGGAGTTGCTGCCGCTGGTGCTGGAGGATGCCCTGAAGGTCGGCGTCACGCGCGATACCAAGCTCATCGAGGGCGTGCTGGGTCTGCTGCGCTCGCGCCTGGTGGCGCTCCCCTATGGTCGCTGGCATTCCGTGGTCGAGGGCGATCCCGGTCTGCGCGTGCGCTTGCAGCCCGCGGGCCACATCCTCGGCTCCGCCTACGTGCAATGCGAGCTGCGCCAGGGCGCGACGCGCACCCGCGTCCTGTTCTCCGGCGACCTGGGCGCGCCCTACACGCCGCTGCTGCCCGCGCCCAAGTCGCCTTATGCCGCGGATCTGGTGGTGCTGGAAAGCACCTATGGCGACCGCGAACACGAGGACCGGCGCGATCGCCGACAGCGGTTGCGAGCCATCGTCGAGCATGCCTTCGGCAATGGCGGGGCGCTGCTGATTCCGGCCTTCAGCATCGGTCGCACCCAGGAATTGCTCTATGAGCTGGAGACCATCATCCACCAGCATCGCCAGCGCCGTCTCGCCGCCGGGCGTACCTGGGAGGAGGTCGAGATCATCCTCGACTCGCCGCTCGCGGCCGATTTCACCGCCGGCTACGCCCGACTGCGCGCCCATTGGGATGGCGAGGCGCGACGCCGGCTCGGCGCCGGCCGTCATCCGCTCGATTTCGAGCAGATGTTGACCATCGACGACCACGCGACCCATCTGCGCACGGTCGATTACCTCGCGCGCAGCGCTCGACCGGTCATCGTCATCGCCGCCAGCGGTATGTGTTCGGGCGGGCGCATCGTCAATTATCTCAAGGCGATGCTGGGCGATCCGCGGCACGACATCCTCTTCGTCGGCTATCAGGCCGCCGGCACGCCGGGCCGTGCGATTCAGCAGTACGGCCCACGCGGGGGCTATGTCGACCTCGACGGCCAGCGTTATGACATCCGCGCCGCCGTGCATAGCCTCGGTGGCTACTCGGCCCATGCCGACCAGAAGGATCTGATCAACTTCATCGGGCGCATGCGCGTCAAGCCTCGCGAGGTCATCCTGGTCCACGGCGAGACACGGGCCAAGCTCGCGCTTCAGCGGGCGCTCAACGAGCGGTTTCCGCTGACCAGCGTCAGGATCGGCTAAAGGCGGCTACCTGGCTTTCGGGACTGATCGTCGCATCCCGGCGTGTATGGCTGAAGGTTCCGATACCGGCCAGCGCCAGGAGCAGATAGGCAAACACGACCGCCGGTATCTGCATGCTGAAATCGACGGCGGAATGGATGCCGATCTGCACCGTCGCGGCGAATGACAGCAGGGCGAATTCGAACTCGCTTCGACGACGGCTCAGGCGCCAGGCGACCAGAAGCAGGAGCAGAAAGGCGAGAAAGACGGCCATGGCGGCCGGCCAGCCGACATCCATGATCAGTTCCAGATAGTCGCTGTGGCCTCGGTCGAAATGGGCCGTGATGGTCTCGTCGCTGACAAGTCGGAAGGCGCTCTCGAAGGCGCCGAGGCCGTAGCCCGTCCAAGGGCGCTCGGCGATGGCGTCGAGCATCAGTGGATAGGCCAGGAAACGTAAATCGCCATTCTCGAACAGCCGGGTAAAGCGGTCCATGGTGAGGCCGCCGCTCAGCACGAAGTTCACCACGAGCAGCGTCAGTAATAGGGCCACGAGGATCGTGCCCAGGGTGCGGGCTTGCCCGGCCCGCAGTCGGGTCGTCCAGCCGATCAGGAGGACGGTCGCGGCGACGAGAACGGCGGTCAGGCCCATCCGCGATTGCGTCAGGAGCACCGCCGAGAAGCACAGCAGCAGAATCATGGGCGGCAGCCAGCCGCTGGAGGTCAGGGATTCCAGGAATTCCCGCGCCTTGGTCCGATCGCTCTTTTCGGTGGATAGGGTGTGACGTAGGAAGCGCAGCACCAGGACCAGGGCCGTCAGGATGCCCAGGCCGGCGTAGGTGGCATAGCTGTTGCGGTTGACGAAGGTGCTGGTGAGAACGCCGCGATAGGAGGTCTTATCAAACCAGAGAATGGTCTCGAAACCGGAAAAATAGATGGTGAGACCATAGATGGCGCAGGCCGCCTGGGTGCCGAGAAAAATCTTGAGCAGGAGTTCGGTATTGCGCTGCCGTCGGGTATGCCACAGCAGCAGCAGGCCGAATCCGAGATAGGTGAGCAGGTTGGTGGCGACGAAGACGGAGCGATCCGGAGCCAGGGAGAGCGTGCCCAGGAGCCCTGGCTCTTGCAGACTCGCGGCCGTCGCCACCCAGAGCGGATGCGCCCAGGTCGCGAACAACCCCGGAACCGCCTGTAGATACCCCCAGAGGGCCACCAGGCCGATGAGTCCGCCCGCGCTCGACATTGGCCAGGCGAGGCCGGGCAGGGCGCGACCTTGGTGCCAGCGTTGCCAGAGGTAGGCGATCAGTCCGGTCGCGACCAACAGGCTGTAGAGATGGGACCAGACTGGTCCCACGCTGGCCAGCGGCAGCGGGCTGAATACGAGAATGAATACCAGGATCCAGAAGGAGGGGCCGCGCATGGGCGCGGAGCGCTCTCCCGTCGCGGCACTGGTCGGGGTGTTCGTCGTCATTTCGCCTTGAGTGCCTTGCGATAGGTTTCAAGCGCGCTTGCGTCGTCCTTCAACAGGGTTTCGACGAAGGCGACCAGCGGTGGATAGGGTCGAATGGCTTGAACGAAGGGTTTTCTGTTCATATTCGAGCCGGCCTCGGAAAAGAGCGCCTGGATGTCTTCGCGCATCATCCGGAAGAAATCCAGATCCCAGAGGGTTCGGCATCGCAGGGCCAGTCGCAGTCGGTAGAGCCGGATGTCGGCCGCGATGGGCGCGACCTCGTAGGAGGTCTTGAGGTATCGAAAGGCTTGTGTCGGGTTGTCGCGAATTCCGAGTTCGAGATCCGCCAGATAGGCCCAGGTCAGGGGATGAAGGGGCTCGCTCCGCGCGCTGACCTTCAAGGCGGATTCGCTGTCATCGGCGAGCGTCGACGCATCCGCGCGACCCTCGCGTTTGTCACCCTGGGCCTGCTGGAGCGAGAGAAAACCCAGCCGTCTGAGTTCGGTCGGTCCGCGCGTCCAGCCTGGCATGTGGGCGTATAGCTCCAGCGCCTTGCGGAGCGCTCGGCCCTCGTCCGCCTCGCTCCGCAAGCGCTCGTCGTGCATCTCGAAATAACGGTTGGGGGGAACGCGGACCAGTTCCTTGAGCAGTCCTCGCCCCGCCGACCAGGCGAGCAGGAGCGCGATCAAGGTTAGGGTCAGGGCCAGGACGCTATCCCTGGTCGTCCAGATCCTGGAACCGGCGTCCCTCCGGGCGGTTGCTTCAGTTCGCGTAATAATCGCCATAGCGGCCATAGTAGGAGGCGTAATCGCCGTATCCGTAATAGGCGTGTTTCTTGACGTCGACCTGTGTCAGTACGACGCCACTCAATGGGGCTCCGGCCTTGCGCAGGAGATCGAGCGCGTTGGCGACCGCTTCCCTGGCGGTCGACTCCCACTTGACGACAAAGAGGGTGACGTCGGCGAGGTGGCTCAGAATGATGGCGTCCGAGACCGCGAGCAGGGGTGGCGCGTCCAGCAGGATGAGATCGTAGCGTTCGGACGCCTCGCTGAGCAGGGTGCGCATCCGCTCCGATTGGAGCAGTGTCTGGGGGTTGTCCGATTTTCCGCCGGCCAGGATCATGTCCAGTCCGGACGGCTTGTCCGTGACCAGACAGTCTTCCCAGGCTGGCGTGTCGCGCGCCAGGTATCGGGCCAGCGGAGGCGACGAATGATCGGGCTCGACGATGGCCTTGCCGACATTGGCTCGCCGCAGGTCGCATTCGATCAGGAGGATCCGCTGATTGCCCGCCCTGGCCAGGAGTCTGGCGAGGCTCAGGCAAAAGGTGGTCTTGCCCTCGCCCGGCAGCGAGGAGGTCACCAGAATCGATCGGGGTTTGCTGTCCCCCGGATGTCCGAACATGAGCGAGGTGTAGACCGACCTCAAGGACTCCGAATAGGCCGAGGTCGGTTTCTTGAGGGCATAGTCGAAGGGTTTGGATCCGCGCAGTTTGAGGCTGGTCAGCTTTGGCACCATCCCGAGGCCGGCGAGCTTGTGCGCGCGCTGAATGTGCTCGAGCGCCCGGTAGCCGTGGTCCAGGGCCTCCAGGAGGAAGGCGAGTCCGAGGCCGACCATGAGCGATAACACCAAGGCGACCGCCAGAATGAGCTTTTTCTTTGGAAAGGAGGCCTCGGCGGGGGTCTCGGCGTTGGAGATGATGCGAACGTCCGCTTGCTGGAGGTTTTCCTGGTTCGAGGTCTCCTTGAAGCGGGACAGGAAGGTTTCCAGGAGCACACGCCCGGATTCGGCTTCGCGCTCCAGTTCACGGAGTTGGACGCGCGCCTTGTCGACTTCCTGAGTCTCGGATTTCAGACCCTCGAGGCTTTGGGCCAGGGTCGTGACGCGCGCCCGCGCGACCCGAACGTCGCTTCCCACGCTCTCCATGACCTTGTTGACCTCCTCGGCGATCTTGCCTCGGATATCCGCCAGCTCCGAATTGATGCTGAGTGTGTCGGGATGGCGCGGGCCGTAACGTTTCGCGATCTCGGCCTGCTTGCGTCGCACTTCCGCCTCTTGTTCGCCGAGTTTCTGAATCAAGGGAGATTTCAGCACCTCGCCCAATGAGGCGGCATTGCCGCGGCGATCCGCGAGCGCCTTGACCTGGTTGTAGCGCGCCTCCGCCTCGGCCAGATCGGTGCGCGCGGTGATGAGCTGGACGTTCAGCTCGGCGAGTTGCTGCTCGCCGACGGTGCCCTGGTTGCCGGACTGGACGATGGCATGCCGCTCGCGGAACGCCTGCACGGCGCTATCCGCCGTGACCACCCGGCCCTTGAGGTCTCCGATGCGCTCACTCAGCCAATCGGTGGCGCGCTGGGTCGCCTCGAATTTCGCCTCGAGCTGGTCGGTGAGATAGAGCTCGGCGAGCGTGTTGGCGAGCCGCGCGGCCTTCTTTCCATTTTCGGATTCGAATGAGATCTGGATCGTATAGGAAAGCTTGGGGTTGGAGACGGTCAGCGTCTCGGTGACGTTGTCCACGACGGCGGCCTGTTCCAGGGCCGCGCGCTCTTCCTCGGTCAGAATCTCCTCGTCTTCCGTGGCCAGGCCAAGCGCGATCAGCCATTCCTGGGAGAGATAGGTCCTGGGATCGAGCGAGAGCGCGAGCGGGTTTTCCTCGCGCAGCGCGGGATTGAACTCCGGATCCTGGGTCAGTTTGAGTTTGTCGACCAGTTTCCCCACCAGTCTGCGCGAGGAAATGACGTCCAGTTCGGTCCGGATGACGCTCGAATCGGCGCTCAGCCCGGACATGACCGCTTGGATATCGACGACGGCCTCGCTGCGGGTTTGCAGGGTGAGGAGGGCCGAGGCCGTATAGCGGGGTGTGAGCTGGAGCGTAAACAGCAGGGCCAGACTGGTGAGGAAGAGCACCGAGCCTATGATGACGCCGCGACGCCGCCAGAGTGTTCTCAGCAGTTCCTTGATATCGATGAGGTCCGCCTCATCGTCGGCGACGGGGGGTTGGTATTGGGAAATCCGTTGCTGGCCGGCCGGATAGAGGATTGGTAAGGGTGGGGCGCCGTCATTCAAGTCTACTTCACTCCATTATCGAAATATCGGCCTTGGTCATCGTTTCGGTCATCGGTAACGCCGAGGGACAATCTTCGGCATCTCGAACCGAATTGATCATCATGGGATCGCCGAGTGGCGCTCGGCGATCCCGGAAACGGCTCGATGCCAAGTGGTCGGAACGATGGGAAGCGCTCCAAACCGTAGGATGGGCAGAGCACAGCGAAACCCATCACCCCACCAAAGAGCAGCGAGTACAACGGCGCTCAAGTCTCTGTAACGGCTTGCCGGTGGATTCGCTTCGCTTAACCCACCCGCCATTAGCAAGACTTCGGCGCTGCTGTACTAGCGATGCTCTTCACCGACTCCGCCTCCATCCGCGACGTTCTCCTCTTCCCGCGCATGCGACCCGAAACGGTCGCGAGGTGATGGCCGGAGGGTCCACTACGAAGGGCTTAAATGGCCATGAAGCGTTGAAAAATTAGAAAAAACGCTCCTCGACGGTAATGATATCGCCCGGCTGCACGACCGTGTTGTTTTGCGCCGGTATCGCCGACTGAGTGCCGCGCTGAATGAAGATCTTTTTCTTCGCGGCGCGCGGTGTGAAGCCTCCGGCGACCGCGACGGCATGCAGGACGGTCATGTCGGCCATGTAAGGGAAGCTGCCGGGATTGCTGACCTCTCCCATGATGAAGAAGGGACGATAGCTGAGGATGTCGACGCTGACCTTTGGATCCTCCATGAAGCCGGCGGCCAGCTTCTGTTTGATAAGCCCCTCGGTCTCCGAAAGTGTTATTCCAGCTACCGGAACTGGCTCGATCAAGGGTAGCGACACGGTTCCATTAGCGTTGACGTTGAATTCGCCGGAGAGATAAGGCTCGCCAAAAACGGTGACCCGGATTTTATCGCCTGGTCCCAATTTATACCCTTCGCTATCGGCCGAAGCCGTCCGCGGAAGCGCGGAAGTCGCGATGAAGAGGAAGGCCAAGAGTGAAACGATTAACCGCATCTGTGTTTCCGATAGTTGCTGGAACTTGCCGGTCGATGTCCGTTTCGATCGGCGAGGCCGGGATTCATCAATAGTTCAGCCGAAGCTGCAGGGAAGCCACGTTGTCCTTGTAGCTGGAACCGTCCTGCGAACTATCGCGTTCATTGTATTCATAGGCGGTCCGCACACTGACCAGCCGCGTCATGTAATATTGCACGCCGAAACCAATGTTGTAGTTGTCATCTTCCCTGGACGATCCGTAATAATCGGCGTAGCTGTATCCGAGCGAGCCGTCGAGCAGCAGCGATTGCGTGAGCTTGTGTTCGACCCGCATCGAGAGCGAGGTATTGACAACGGCGGAAGCCCCCGACTCGGTGGTTTGATAGGTGGCTCTCCTCAGATCGCCGACGACGGATGTCAGTGCTGTCGGGCTCCAAAGCACGCTGCTCCCAATGATGAGGGCGCGTCCGCCGGTGACGTCTTCCAGTGAATCATCATCGAAGAAACTGGGCGCGTAACCCAGGTAGGCATCGATGGACCAGAGCTCATCCAGGCTTTTCTTGGCCCCGAGTTTGAATTCGTATCCCCAACTGTCACGGTCGGGTCCACCATTGGAAGTCGAGTCGTCGTAGCTGGTCTCTAGCAGGCGGCTGCTCAAATAGGCTTCGGTCTTGGGAATGGGCTTATAGGACAGTCGGATACCGCCATCGATAGTCGTATAGTCGCGAAAAGAGTTGTCGATGGTTCGGCCGGTGATGGATCGGCTGTCGTCGTAGGCGAGGCTCGATGCCTTCACATCGACACGCAGCCCGAGCTTGGCTAGATCCCGCTCCAGTCCGAGCGTTCCGGTGAGGAGCTCATAGGTGAGGGGCTCGACGGTCGAGGACAGATTATCGGGAGAACTGCGGGCTTCATGGGCGCTGCGGTAGAGGAAATCCGTGATCAGGTTGGTACCGCGAACGATCTCGAACCGATTGTCGTTGGAGAAATGATAATCCTCGAAATTCTCGTCCGTGAAATCCGCGTAAAATCCGATATCGGCTCCGAGTTCCAGGTTGACCTTGTGGACGGACCAATCCGAACTCAGTTGAACGCGAGGCTTGAGGATGGTGATGAAATCGCTTTCTTCATCGGTTTCGGTTGCATAGACGTTGCTTTGGTAGACCCCCTCGATCTCGAGTCCTGGGGTAAGAATCCAACTCCCCAGCCGGGTCGTCATCCTGTCGTAGGTTTCGATTCCGCGCTGGGAAACACGCTTGGAGTAGTCGATGGCCTCTTTCTCGCCAGCGCTCCGATTGGACATGGGGTCTTGAGCCAGGGCCGAACCGCTCCAGCAGAAAGGCGCCGCGATCGCGCACGACAGGATCCATGGATTCACGAGAAAAATCTCCTAATTAGCTGTGCGAACGATTTGATTGCCAGGTATTGGCAAGGCATCGCGTACTTATGAGTAAGGTGTCCAGCGCGATTTCCGGAAATCCATCGCCAATGGCAAGGGGGCAAACCGAGAATCGCCAACTCGTCTAGTCAAGTGTCTTCTGACCTGCCGGCGAGCCACTTTCGGTTAGAGTGACCGAAAGTGGCTCGTTGAGGATAACCCCGATGTACTGGCCCCTGTAGCCAGGGAAGGCTCGGGCATGGGTAACCGGCTACAAGGTTGTCGGGCTGGCGTCGGTGGTGGTGTCGGTTGGAGTGCCGCCGCCACCGCCACTGCTGGAAGTGAAGGAGGTGAAATTACTTCCGCCGGGGCTGTCCCCGGCCGTCGCCGATGGGACGCCCCCGGCATCCCCGCCAGCGCCGGTATCCCCGCCAGCGGCGGTGGCGAAACCGGCAAGATCCGCTTGTGCGTTCGCGAGACTGGCCGACTCCGTGATCCGCTGACCGATATCCGGGGTCGCCGAGGTGACGAGCGGATCCGCGGCCAGGTCGGCGATCTCATCCCGCAGTCCCTGGAGGCCGGCTAGGGTAATCCCCTTGGCTTCGGCGGAGCGCGACGCCAGCGTGACCGCTTCGGTCAGCGCGACCAGCGCGGCGCCGACGCTCTCGGGGGCCGCGGCGGTCACGGCGGGAATGCCGATGGTGTCTTGAGCGATGTTCGCCAGCGCAATGGCGGTTTCAGGATGAGCGGCGGCAAGATCCGAGGCGGCGGAGGCGAGGGCCATCGCGGCCTTCGCGGCGACGGCCGGGTCGGACTCGGCAAGTGCCTCCAAGAGCGCCGATAGGGCCGTCAACTGTTCCTGGGTCGGGTTCTCGCCGAGCGATTCGGCCAAGAGCTGTTCCAGGGTTCCCTTATCGGCGGCCTGCTTGATCTGAACTTGCGTAAGTGTGGAGGTGGTCGCCCCGTTCCCGACGGCCTGGACGAAGGTCGGCATCGCGACCAGCAAGGCCATGGCTAGTGATGCTGCGATCGATCGTGTATTCATTGTTCGTAACTCCCTGGTCTAGTTCGAATGCCCAAAGCCAAGCGTGATTCGGTACTTTACAAGCGGGATTATACACACTACACAGGCGTTGCCAGACAGGTATTGCCGATGCCGTCGGGTCTTTTTTGGATGCCCTCACCCGGAGTCATCGAGACCGCCGATCCGCTCGCCCACAGGGCATTGGCGCAAGAGCGCCGCGAGCCTCACTTGTATAGCCACCAGGCGTTCTCGTTCGCCGAGAACACGGGCTTGTAGTGCCGCACCGAGTCGGCGTCGATGACTTTTTTGATTTGGTTGTCCAGCAGCAGGATTCGTCCGCCGAGGTTCACGAGGGCGACGGCATGCCCGACATCCAGATTCAGATCCATGACGGCGACCAGTCTGACCTCGTCGTTGCGAAAACCCAGCGCCCGCAGGCTCATGAATTTGACGATGGCGTAATCCTCGCAGTCCCCGGCCTTGGCGAAAAACTCGCCGGGTGTCGACCAGTAGTCCTCGACCCCCCAGTTGATGGGGTCGGTGACATAGCGCCAGTTGTTGGCGAAACGATTGATTTCATCGACTTGCGTGCGTCGGTCCTGGCCCTGGAGTCGTTCGATCATGGCCCGCCATTCAGTGTACGGGCAGTTTCCGCGCTTGCCCGCGCGGCATCCGGTGTTGCGCTCTTCCTCCTCCTGATAGCGTTTCAGGAGAGTGCTCCACTGGGGGATGGGCTTGAAGTTCGTGAAGAGCTTGCCCGTCTGTCCGAATGTCCGCCAAGTCCCGGCGCTGGCGTCGGCCGGTCCGGCGATCATTGGCCAGGCGACCAGGAGCGCCACGGCGAGAGCCGGCAGGAGCCGGTGGCGGAAGCGCTTGGCAAATTCGGCAGGCATGAATGGCGATTGCGATGGATGCTCTAATCGGGCGATGCTAGGAACTGGCGCCTGGCTCGGTCGCGGACGAGTCGTGGTCAGCGGGTAAGGCCGCGTGGGTTGATATGATAGCGCCGCGAGGGGCTTGGTAGCCGTCCGGATGACCTAGCACTCACCCGTGGACTCAGGGAGTCGGAAATCTTGAATAGACAGATCCAGATCGCGATCGCGGGGCTTGCACTCATTTTGTGCCTGGGATTCTACGGTATCTTCCGGTTCTCGGAGGCCGAGAAAGGGCGCGATCTCCAGATTCTGCAAACACAGATGAACATCGTGGCCGACAGTCGCACAGAGGCCCTGGGCGACTGGTTGCGGGCTCAATACGATGTGCTTTCCGGTTTGGCGCGGAATCAATCGCTTCAGCTTTATACCTCCGTGATTTCCATGAGCGGGGCGGGAGAGCCGTTCGAGGAGGATCCGGCGCGGATCGAATATCTGCGCACCCTGCTGACGGTCACGGCGGAACGTTCGGGATTTCTCACGGACGCCGAGACGGCCAGGGTACCGGCCAATGTGAAGCCGCTCGGTATCGCTGGGCTGGCGCTGGTCGATACCGAGGGTGGGCTGATCGTCGCCACGAGCGGCCTGCCGCCCTTGCAGGGGCGTTTGGCGGGGTTTCTGCGTGAAACGCCGCCGACCGAGCGCGGATTCCTGGATCTCCACCCTGGGGCGAGCCAACAGCCGACCCTGGGGTTCGTTGTCCCGGTCCTGGGGCAGCGGGACGAGGAACCGTCCTCCAGCCTGATCGCGTGCGTTCTGGGTCTGCGACCGGTCGATACGCGGTTTTTCGCCGCGCTCAAGCAACCCGGCGCCACGGCGAGGACGGCCGAAGCCTATCTGATCCGCCGATCGGGCAACATGATCGAGTATCTGTCGCCCCTGCTTGATGGGAGCGCGCCCTTGGCGAAGCGACTGGCGGTCAACACGGAGGGACTGATCGACGTGGCCGCCTTGAACGATCCCGGCCGCTTCCATGAGGGGCGGGATTATTCGGCCGGTGAGTCATTCGCGGTGAGCCGCCGCGTCGATGGAACCCCCTGGGTGCTGGTGCATCGTATCGCCCGCGCCGAGGCGCTCGCCGCGAGCGATGCCCGGCGCGCGGCCCTGGTGATTGGGATGACGGCCCTGGTGGGGCTGTTCGCGGCGATGCTGGTCGCGGTCTGGCGTTACGCGACCTCGCTGCGGGCGGAGGAGGCGGCGCGTGAGTATCGCCGCTCGTCCGAGCGCTTCGAGGCCCTGTCGCATTTCCTGAGGATCGTGACCGACAGTCAGCCGCACCCCATTCTGATCACCGATGCCTCGGACAGACTCACGTTCGCGAACCGGCGTACCGCCGAGGTCAGCGGTATTCCCAGGGAGGAGTTGGCGGGTCGTTCGCTGGTTAGCGTGCTGGGGCATGATAAGGGTCTGGTTTACAACGCGATCAACCGGGATGTCCTGAATACCGGGGTGGCCAGGGTCGAGATTTCGCGTTTCCGCGACGATGCCGGCCAGGAACGGATCTGGCGCTCTCACCACGGCCCGCTCGAGGCGCCGGCGGATCGCTCGCGCACCGTGTTGACGTCGATCGAGGATCTGACCGATCTGGCTCGCGAACGCGCCCGACGCGAACACAACACGCGCCAACTGATCGAGACGCTGGTGGGACTGGTGGACGAGCGCGATCCGGATTCGGTGCATCAATCGAGGTATGTGGCGCTGGTCGCGCGGCGGATCGCCGAGGACATGGGGCTCGACCCGGTTCTGATCGAGACGACCGAACAGGCGGCCCGCCTGGTCAATATCGGCAAGATCCGCGTTCCAAGATCCCTGCTGACCAAGCAGGGGAGCCTGACCGAGCCGGAGGCGCGCCTGGTGCGTGAAGCCCTGGACGACGGACCCAATCTGCTCAAGGACATCGAGTTCGATGGTCCGGTGCTCCAGACCCTGTCTCAAATCAACGAATGGGTCGATGGCAGCGGCCGTCCGAATGGGCTGGAGGGGGAGGCGATCCTGCCGTCCGCGCAGGCGGTGGCGCTCGCCAATTCGTTCGTCGCCCTCTTGAGTCCCAGGGCCTTTCGCGATGGCCGCTCGTTCGAGGAGACCGAGACGATCCTGATGGACGAGATCGGTCGGCGCTTCGGCAAGCAGGTTGTCCTGAGCCTGCTCAACCACCTCAATAACAAGGGCGGTCGCGAGGAGTGGGCGATGCTGGCCAGGTGTCATCGATCGAGCGATTCGAGCGAATGAGTCATCGATTGGAGCGGACGACCCCATGCTAGGTTTCCTGAAGCGACGTCGCGCGGCTTTCTCCGCCGACTCACCCCCTCCATGCACACCGGACGGGATGCGCATCTATGCCATTGGGGACATCCATGGCCGTTGCGATCTTCTGCGTCTCCTTCAGGATCGGATTCGCGCCGATGCCGAGCGCCATCCTGGAAAGCGCTGGGTCGTCATCTACCTGGGGGATTATGTCGATCGAGGATCCGAAAGCCGCGAGGTGCTGGAGCAGCTTTGCATGCGACCGCTCGTCGGATTCGATTCCTTCCATCTGTTGGGGAACCACGAACAGGCGTTACTGGGTTTCATGCGGAACCCGGAGTCGTTCTCGAACTGGCTGACCTATGGTGGGCTCGCGACCCTGGGTTCCTATGGCGTCGGCGCGACCTCATCCGGGGCGCCTGGAGCGCTGAAGCGAATGGCGCGCGAGCTGTCCATGGCGATGCCCGAGACTCATCTTCTGTTCCTCGAACGGCTGGAGATCCATCGCCGATTCGGTGATTATCTGTTCGTCCATGCCGGGATTCGGCCGGATGTGCCGATCGAGGCCCAGAGTCTCGATGATCTCTTGTGGATCAGGGAGGATTTTCTGCGCTATACGAAGCTTTATCCGCTGTTCGTCGTTCATGGTCATCACATCCAGGACGAGCCGGATATCCGAACCAATCGAATCGGAATCGACACCGGCGCCTTCGCGACCGGCTGTCTGACCTCTCTGGTGCTCGATGGCGAGGAGCGGAGCTTCATCGATACGCTCCAGGAATGGCCGGAGGTTTCAGGCGATTTCCGGGAAAGTCCTTACCCGACCGAAAACTCTGGAATTGGACAGAATTAAGAACAGACAGGGTGTGTCATCAATTCTCGTTGTGAGGAACGAACGCGGAGACCAAGGATCCTTCTATTCCTGGAGCCGAATGCCGGGTTGTAGGGGCGAATGAATTCGCCCCTAAGAGGATGCCGCGCGACATCAACGTCGCGCGCGTCGATCCGAGCCTTGGAGCGGTGGCCAGGAGGACGATCCCACTATGAAGACAATGGATGACACGCCCTAAGACTCCCGCGCCAGCTCTCCCTGTTTGGCGTAGTCGATCCGAATGGCTTCCATCGCTTGGTCAACCTCCTTGCGAAACGCCTGGAACTGGTCGAGTTGCTCGCTGGAATACATGGACTTGATGCGTCGCATCTTGGCGAGCAGGGGGAGGCGTTGCAGTTCGGTGACGGGTACGCCGAGTTTGATGAGAGCTTCGCCGCGTTTGTAGATGGTGATGGCGAGATCGAGCAGGGCGTATTGCTTCGCGGGGGAGCAGAAGGTGTCGATCTCGTCGAGCGCGCTTTGCTGGAGGACGCCTTCCTTGACCAGCGAGGCGCCTTCCAGCTCCCAGCGCTGGGCGTCGGAGAGGGCTTCGGGGCCGACCAGGTTGACGATGCGCGAGAGTTCGGCGTCGCGGGAGAGGAGGGCGAGCGCGGCGGCGCGGCGCTTGGACCAGTCCGGGTCGACTTCCTTGTGCCACCATTCGGCGGCGGTGTGGACGTGCCCCGAGAAACTGGTGACCCAGTCGATCGAGGGATAGTGTCGGGCGTCGGCCAGTTCCTTCGACAAGGCCCAGAAGGTTTCGATGATGTCCTTGGTGTGACTGGTGACGGGTTCGGAAAAGTCGCCGCCAGGGGGCGATACGGCGCCGATGAGGGTCACGGAGCCGGAGCCTGAGTCGAAGGTCTCGACCCGGCCGGCGCGCTCGTAGACGGCGGCGAGACGGGAGGCGAGATAGGCGGGGTAGCCTTCCTCGACCGGCATCTGGCCGAGCCGCCCGGAGACCTCGCGCAGGGCCTCGGCCCAGCGGCTGGTGGAGTCGGCGAGCATGACCACGTCGTAGCCCATGTCGCGGTAGTACTCGGCCATGGTGATGCCGACATAGATCGACGCCTCGCGCGCCACCACCGGCATGTTGGAGGTGTTGGCGACCAGCAGGGTGCGCTCCATGAGCTTGCGCCCGGAGTAGGGGTCGTCGAGTTGCGGGAAGGTTTCGAGCACGTCGACCAGCTCGTTGCCGCGCTCGCCGCAACCCACGTAGATGACGATGTCGGCGTTCGACCAGCGCGCGATCTGTTGCTGGACCACGGTCTTGCCGGCACCGAAGGGGCCAGGGACCGCGCCCTTGCCGCCCTTGATCTGGGGGAAGAAGGTGTCGATGACGCGCTGACCGGTGATCAGCGGCAGGACGCCGTCGTCGCGCCGCAGGTAGGGGCGCGGCTTGCGCACCGGCCAGCGGTGATACATGCCGAGACGATGACTCACGCCCTTATGGTCGCGCACGCGGGCGATGGTGGATTCGATGTCGTAATCGCCGGCCGGCGCGATCTCCTGCAACTCACCCTCGATGCCCGGCGGCGCCAGGATCCGATGCTCGATGGTCAGGGTCTCCTGAACCGTGCCGAGCACGGTCCCGACGCCGACGCGGGCGCCCGGCTCAAGCGTCTTGTTGGGTGTGAACTCCCACTGCTTGGCGCGGTCGAGCGCCGCGACCTGGATGCCGCGACGGATGTAATCGCCCGATTCCAGGGCAATTTTCGACAGTGGCCGCTGCACGCCGTCGAAGATGCCGCCGAGGAGTCCGGGGCCAAGCTCCACGGACAGCGGCCAGCCCAGTCCCACGACGGGTTCGCCCGGCCGGACGCCGTCGGTCGGTTCGTAAGTCTGGACCACCGCGCGTTGACCGCGCAGCGAGATGACCTCGCCGAAGAGTCCGAGGTCGCCGATCTTGACCTGTTCCCCGCTTCGGGCGCCGGGCAGGTCGACGGTGACGATGGGGCCATTGATGTCGCGGATGACGCCGGTTCTGTTTGCTTCGCTCATGGTTTCATCCGGTAAAGAGGTTGCCGGTCTCGAATCCGCCCGGTAGCAGGCGCTCCAGGATGGCCTGCTGGATCCGGGGTCGCAGACGCGCGAGTCGTCCCTCGAAGGTGTGGTCGATACGGATCAGCCGATCGTTGCTCGTGATCAGCACCCCGCCGAGGGTGTCGATCGCGGCGGCGGGCGGGGCCAGGGTGGCCGCCTTGCCGTCGGGCATCTCATCGCTCAGGCGATCCCAGCGCGCGTGCAGCCGCCGTTGATCCGAGGCGTTGGCCTCGACGCGCAGATGCGGCGACTCGATCAGCTCGGCCGCGGACAGGATGAGTCCGTCGAGCCAGGCGTCATAGGCCCGCTCGTCCGCCACGAAGGCGCGCATGCGCTCGGTGAGGTGGCGCTCCACGTCCTGCACCAGATTCCAGCGCACCCGATCGAGATGGGTCTGCATCTTGAGCTCGCTGGCCTGGACCCGCTGACGGAAGGTCCGTTCGCCGAGCGACTTGGCGATGCCTTCCTCGCGTGCCTCGCGCAGTCGCAGCCGCTCGGCCGCCTCGCGCAGGATGTTGTCGCGGCTGCGGCCGGCACGCTCACGGTACTGCGTCGCCAGTCGCTCGGCCCTGGCCAGAATGGCCCGCTCCAGTTCGTCTACTTGATTCACGTTCGCTGCCGCTCCTCGGGCTGGTCGGATCGAAGGGTGGCCTGTCCGAACAGGGTGGCCAGTCGGTCCGCGACCTCGCTCGCGAGCACCGGAGATTCGCTCAACCGGGGCACCGCGATGACCAGGATGCGTCCACCCTCGCGCCGCACACGCTTCAGGTTGGGAATATCCGCGCCCATCACCGCGTCATCCACGATCACGAGCGCCCGCTCCTGATTACGCTGGAGGTTTCGCAGAATCCGGTCCACCTCCTCGGGCGCCGGGTTCGGATGGGTCTCGAAGCCGATCAGCCGAAAACCGTCCGCCAGACTTTCCTCGCCGAGGAACAGCAGGCGGGTCGGATGGCCCTGTTCGCTTGGGGTCTCCATCGTGGGCGTTCAGCCGAGTCGGTTGAGCAACAGGATACTCATGACCAGACCGTAGATGGCGATACCCTCGGCCAGGCCGAGAAAGATCAGGGTGCGGCCCAGCGCCTCGGGGCGCTCCATCACGGCGGCCAGCGAGGCGGCGCCGATCGGACCCACGGCGATGCCGGCGCCGATGGTCGAGAGTCCGGTGGGGATGCCGACGCCGAGGATGGCCAGGCCCATGCCGGTCGACATCTCGATCGCCCCGCTGGCCGCGGGTTCGACCGCCGCCATGACGTCCGAGATCCCGAGCAGGAGAAGCCCGAACTGGGCGCCGACGAAGACGACCAGTTGGGTGCCCATCGCCGGCTTGTACCAGGGGCGGATCCGCGTGGCGAGGGTGGGGCGGATCTCCAGCAGGATGCCGGAGACGATCAGGCCGACAATGGCCAGGGACATGAGTGCGACGAGCCAGTACATGGAATGCTCCTTGGGGTTGATGTGTTGTCGTTGCCCGGACAGCCGCGCCGACGTCAGGAGGACGCCGATCCTCGACGCAGGCGCAAGGGCAGGAATTGATGTCCGTCGCCGGAAAAATAGCGCGAGAAGCCTTCGTAGTATTGCAGCCGCATCACCTGAATCATGACGATTCCGCCCTCCAGCACGAGGATGAAGACATTGCCGAGCAGGATGGTGACCAGATGCCCGAAGGCGCCCATCATGTCGGCCAGGGTGAAGACGGCCAGCGCCAGGGCGACGTGGTTCAGGCTGAAGGCGGCGACGCGCAGGAAGGACAGGGTGTTCGAGAGATAGACGATGACGGTGTCGAGCGTCTCGATCACGACCACCAGGATCTTTTCCCCGGTGGGCGCGCTCAGGTGACGCCATTGGAAGGCGGCGAGCGCGAGCAGCGAGCCGACCGCCAGCGCGGCGGGCAGGGCGCCGAAGCCCCCGGACGTCGCCAGACCATAGCCACCCCAGAGGAAGGCCAGGTAGAAGAGCAGATTGACCAGTCCGTGGCGCTCGAAGACCGCGCCCACCCGATCGCCGATCGCGAGCCGGTTGTAGATGCCGAGCAGACAGGCGATGACGATGAAGGCGATGCCCCAGCCCAGCGCGACCTTGAGCATGAGGATCGGATCGTGCAGCGGCGACATCCAGAGCGCGGGCAGGATCTCCTCGTAGCCGAAGAGACTGCCGAACAGCAGCCCGAAGCCCATCGAGGAAATCCCCGCGAAGACGCCGAACAGATAGAACTTGGGCAGCTTGTCCCTGGCCAGCCAGGCGGCCAGCGCGATCACGCCGCCATGACCCAGGTCGCCGAACATCATCCCGAACATCAGCAGGAAGGTGACCGCGAACAGTGGGGTCGGATCGACCTCGCCATAGGAGGGGATGCCGTACTGATGGACGAGCATGGCGAAGGGGGTGAGCCAGCGGCTTTTCACCGGCACCGTGGGCACCAGGCGGCGCTCATCGGGTCGCGGGTCGCGTACCAGCAGGTCGAATGGCAGGTTCAAGGACTCGCGCAGACGCTGGTCCAGGGCCGCCACGGCGCGCGCGGGAACCCAGCCGACCAGATGGGCGAGATGCCCGGCGCTGTGCAGCGAGGGGTCAAGGGCGACCAGCGGCTCGGCCAGCATCAGGGTCTTGCGGGCGTTCAGCAGACGCTCATGGAAGGGCTGGCCCCAGCGCTCCAGGGTCTCCTGGAGGGACTGGCGCTGCTCCTCGATCGACAGACGCTGCTCGGCGAGATCGCGGTACAGCGCCTCGGGCTCGCGATCGAGTCCCTGTGGAATCGGGAGGTTCTGGAAGCCGGCGGCGGCGAGCACCGAGGCGATCTGGGCCTCCTGATCGCCGGTCGGACCCACGACCACGACATGGGCGTTCTCGCCCTCGTGCATGTAGACATGCAGAAGATAATCGGCCAGTCGGGCGGCGTCCTCCAGTTGGCGCAGATTCTCGCGCGGGACCAGGCCGACGTGGAAATTCAGGAAGCGGGTCTTGCCGCGAAGCAGCCCGAGATCGATGTTCAGATGGGCGAAATTGGCCAGCGACGCCTGCTGTTCCTTGGTCAGCCGCTCGCTGTCGTCGAGACGGCGGAAATCCTCCTCGTAGCTGGAGACCTCCCCCCACAACTCGCCGAGCCAGTCGTTCAGGGCGCCCAGCTCCGCGAACTCGACCACCCGGACCTCGTCGATCCGGGGCTCCCCATCGACCGGGATGAGTCGCGTGATCTTGGCCAGGCGCGATTGGGCCTGGTTGAAGATCTCGCGATAGTCGCGGCCGGGCATGGCGTCGAGCCGGATTTCCTCGGGTGCTCGGGTGTCCGGGTGAAAGCTCTCGGTCTCGGCCAGGGCCAGGGACGCCTGGGGCAGGTTCTCGGTGAGAACCAGCAGGCGGACGTGTTTCATCGGCACGGACCTTAGCATCGCGGTATCACTCGCTGGGCGTGAAATGTGGAAGCCGGCGCCTCATGCGTCCCGCTCATGCCGCCCGCGCGTCCGCTCTGGCCGGGTGCGCCTCGATCAGGTCCAGGGCGACCTCGATGGTCCGCTCCGGGAACTGCAACAGCCGGCCCTGCGCCACCGCGAACAGGAGCATCAGATCGGACTCGCGCAGCATCAGATAGGCCAGGGCGCGCGCCACGGCGGACTGACTCTGATGCAGGATCCAGCGCAGCTCGCCCTGGGTGTGGCTGACGAGGTGCGGCTGCACCTCGGCGATGGTCTCGCACTTGGCCAGGAGGGCGTTCAGCGGCTCCGGCAGGGCGTCGATGACCTGCCGGAGACTCTCCAGATTGACGAGATTCAGCAACCGTTCGCGCGTCAGCAAACGCATCGAGGGAACCAGTCGATAGTAGGTTTCGGAGGGCGAGAGATGATAGGAGAACCGGAAACGCAGGAGCCAGAGCAGTGCCACGCGGTCCAGCTCCGCGCCCAGAAGACGGCGCAGCGAATCCAGGTGGTTGACGTCGAAGCCCATGATCTGGTGGACGATCTCGGCGTAGTAGCGCTGATCGACCGCCGCCTCCAGGGCGAAGGGCTCGCGCTGCTGCTCGTAGACCTCGCGGGCCTGACGGGCGATCTGGCGGTAGGGGCCGGCCTCCAGTTGTCGCAGGAGTTCCAGCACGTTCTCGGCCCGGAACAACTCGCTGGGCAGACGCATGAAGTCGGGCAGATCGAACAGATGCTCGCGGATCTCCTTCTGGTCGAGCGCGTACAGCTTGCCGCGAAGCAGCGTCTTGAGGTTGTAGAGCGCGAACTTGCGTCCCCAGGCCAGGACCAGTTGTCGATGGGCCGCGCTCATGGGGCGCATCAGCAGCTGCATTTCCGCCAGGAGAACCTGGGTCAAGCCTTGCTCAAGGACGCGCCGACGGGTGGTGATCGAGGACGGCTCGTCGAGCAGCGCGCCGAGGCCGAAGCGCTCGGCGAGGGCCGGGAGCGGCATCCGCGCGATCGGTCCGATCGCCTCGGGCGCCAGCAGGCGCAGCGACATCATGGACACGCGGGTATTCAGATAGGCTTGATCGGCGCTACTCATGGCGGGTCACGGCGCACTGACGGTGGAAGGCGAGTCGCATCGCTCAACGCTCGGGACCGATCAGGATCTGGAACGCGGCCTCCAGGGCCTCGTCCTCGCGCTGCTCGGCCTGGTCGCGCAACTGGATGTGACGCTCGTCGTAACGGCGGCGCAGCTCGGCGATGTTCTGCTCGGCGCGTTCCTCCGCCTTGGCGATGAAGGCCCGGTGCAGGTCCGGGATGCGGGCGGTGAAGCGATCGTTCTCCACCTTGGCGTCGTCCATGGCGTGCTGGATGGTGCTGTCCTGCTCCTCCTCGGCCTGCTTGGCCAGCCGTTCGGCGCGCATCTCGGCGTCGAGCAATCGTTTGAGGGTGTCATCCATAGCCGTTACCGTGAAAATCGCGCCGTCGGCGCCTCGCGTCTCCCCTGTCTCCCCGAACGCGATCGGGGTTGGGGAAGGGTATCTGGGGCGCGCCCGCGCCTCCATCGAGGTTGGGGCGGGCGCGCCAAGCGCGTCAGTTTATACCGATCGCATGACCGACCGATACCGCGCTGGGGATGTCTCGCGAAAAGGTGCCCGGCATCCCCAGGGCGCTTGCGCCAGGTCAGTTGAACAAACGGGCCTGGGTTCTACCATCATTTTGAATCCATCCCGTGGATGTGGAGCCCATGACCAGCAACGAGTCCAACGGCACGGCGCCCGGCGATCTGGCCTTCAATCGGGTTCTGGAGGCGGAGGCTAGGGCTCGCGAGCGGATCGACGCCTGCCGTCTTGAAGCCGCCAGTCTGATCAAGACGGCCGAGGAACGCGCGCGTCGTATCGGGGAGCGGACCGATGCGCGCCTTCTGAAGGCGCATCGGCTGGCGGATGCCAGCGTCGAGCGGGCGCTTGGCTCGCTGCCGCGTACCGCCGAGGCCGGCGGCGACCCGGACGGGCGCGCGCTCGCGCGCCTGGAGCGCGCGGTCGCCGCCCTCGCGGACGAGATCATCGGCCTGACCGCGCCGGGCGCGGATTCCGGCACCGGGGGGGACGGATCGTGATCGATGGTGTCGGGTTCGGCTACGCTCAGGCGCGGATGCAGGCGCGTCTGGCCCAATTGCCCAGCGAGGCGGATTGGGAACGCCTGGCGGCGGCCCGCACACTCTCGGCTTTTCTTGAAGAGGCCCGCGGCGGGGTGCTCGGACCCTGGATCAAGGGCTTCTCGGCGCACAGCCAGGTGCCTGATCTGGAGCGGGGATTGCGCGGGCTGGCCGGGGAACGGATCGAGCAGGTCGCGGATTGGGTTCCGGAGCCCTGGCGCGCGGCGGTGCTCTGGCTGGCCTGGTTGCCCTGGCTTCCGCTGATCGAGCACCTGGCGCGCGGCGAACCCCGGCCGGATTGGCTCGGTGACTACGCGGCCGGCGCCTTTCCCGGCGGCGATGTCGCCGGCCCGGATGGTCGGTTCGGGGAGCGACGGGGGGATCGGGACCGGAAGGCTTCCCAGCCGATGGATGTCCTCGATCGATTCCTGGCATCGATCGGTGGCGAGGTCGCGCAGGACGGGGAGGGGATCGGCGGGCGCTGGTTGGCGGGTTGGATTGCCCGCTGGCCGTCCACTGGACAGGAGTCCCGCGACCACCTGGACGCCTTGATCGCGCTGGTCGGGCAACATCTCGCCGCCTTCCGCGCGGCCAGCCCCGAGACCGCCTGGGACCGGCGTCGCGCCCTGCGCGAGCGGCTGCGTCTGGGTTTCCGTCGCCAGCCGCTGACGGCCGTCGCCGTCTTCGCCTATCTGGGTCTGGTGTTCCTGGATCTTGAGCGGCTGCGCGGCGAGTTGATCCGTCGGGCGCTCTTCGGTCAGGAGCCGACCGGCTGATGTTCCGTCCCCTTTCCACGCGCTGGTTCGAGATCCTCTGTCCGCGGGCCGAGAGCGTGCGGATCCTGGCCGAGTTGGCGCGTACCGGGGCGATCGAGATCGAGCGGCACGACCGGCGCGAGGCGGATTTCCCGCTCGCCCATCTAGCCGAGCCGCTCGCCGTCCATGAGTCGCTCTATCCCCGCTACGGCCGTTACTGGGAGCGCGGAATCTGGCGTCATTCGGTCCTGATCGAGCCACCCGAGGCGGTCCTGGAGCGTGCCATGGCGCGGATCGCGGCCTGGCGTGTCGAGGCCGATCCGCTGATCGACCTGCTGCAATCCTGCGAGGAGGAATTGCTCAGGCTCAAATGGCTGGCCCAGGTGATCGAAACGCTGATCGACACTGAGTTGGATTTTGGCGCCGTCGCGCGCAGCGGTCCCATCCTCGGAACCTTCTGCGCCGTGCTCCCGCTGGAGGCTCGGTGGCCACTGCCGGACGCCATGCTGTTGCGCCAGATTCCCTGGGAGAAGGAGCGCTGCGTCATGATCCTCGGACCGCGCGAGCGTCTCGACGAGGCCAAGCGGCTGGTCCAGTCGGTCAAGGGCCGTCTCATCGAGCGGCCGGCCTGGCTGAAGGGCGACGCGCGCGACTCACTGGGCCGGATCCGCGCCCGCCGGACCTTTCTAGCCACCCGCGTGGTTCATCTCCAGGCGGAGCTGGATACGCTTTTCGACGAATATGATCTCGGCGTCTCGCTCGGCAAGGTCTCTACCCTGAGCTGGTTCGTGCGCCATGTGGGCTGTCTGGAGCCGGCCAGCGCGAATCTGGTCTGGATCACCGGCTGGACCCATGATCTGGGTGGCACGAGCCTGAACGCGACACTGGACCGGACCCGAGCGCGCGCCCTCCTGCGCCTGGCCCCGCCGCCGCGCGGCAAGCGCGTGCCCCAGGTGCTTTGGAATCCGCCCTGGATGCGCCCCTTCGAGATCTTCGCGCGCGCCCTCGGGGTGCCGGGTTCCGATGAAGTGGATCCGACCCCGCTGCTGGCCATCCTGGTGCCCTTGCTGTTCGGCTATATGTTCGGCGACCTGGGGCAGGGGGCGGTGCTGTTGGGCCTCGGTCTCTGGCTGCGTCCACGTCTGCCCCTGGCCGGCCTGCTGGTCTGGGGTGGCGCATCGGCGATGCTGTTCGGCCTGCTTCAGGGCAGCCTCTTCGCACGCGAGGACATCCTGCCGGCGCTCTGGGTTAGTCCCCTGCACGACCCGATCGGCATCCTGCTGGTTCCGCTGCTGGTCGCCGTGGGTCTGCTGAGCCTGGGCCAGATGCTCGCCGGAGTGGGCGCGCGCTGGCGTGGCGATCTCCGGCACTGGCTGATGCAGGATCTGGGATTCCTGGTGCTCTATCTGGGTCTGATCCCTTGGTTCGTCGCCGATGGTCCGGCCTGGTTGCCGATCCTGGGGCTCCTCTGGTATCTGACCGGCGCCTTTCTGGTCCATCGCGACCTGCTGGGCACCCTGGCCGCGATCGGACATCTGGCCGAATCGGGTCTGCAGCTCTTCGTCAATACCATCTCCTTCGCCCGCGTCGGCGCCTTCGCCCTGGCCCACGCCAGTCTCTCGGCGGCGATCAGCGCCGTGGCGGACACGGCGCCGCCCTGGGCCTGGCTGGTCATCATGATCCTGGGCAATCTGCTGGTGATCGCGCTTGAGGGACTGGTCGTGTCCATTCAGACCACGCGGCTGGTGCTGTTCGAGTTTTTCAATCGTTTCCTGCACGGCAATGGTCGGGTGTTTCGTCCCCTGCCGATGCCTACCTCCGTGGTTCAGGGGACGGGTTAGTCCCTTCGGATTCGTGCTCGATTCGTCAAACGATTGGAGATTTGCGTCCTGGTGCCGTCAGGGCGTACGGACTCCAAGGCGATTTCAGGGAAAGTCCGTACCCGACCGAAAGCTCCGGAATACGAGGTTTCCCGGAAATCACCCAAGGTCCGGGATCCCCACCCGCAAGCGTCGTGACCGACAGGCTCCGCCTGAACCACGAGGCTCAGTGTTGGCCTGGCGAGGGCGTCAGATGCGACTCTAGCCACAGACTGGTCCAACCCACGATCTGATCCAGACCGCGTTGCTGGTCCAGCGTCGGGGTACTGGCGTCGGCCTCGGGATCGTCCTCGTTGCAGATCCCGTAGTGATTGGCGCCCGTGACGTGGATCAGGGCGTGGGGTGGCTGCAGGAGGGGGAGTGTCTGCTCGGCCTTTTCGGGGTCGGCCACGCCGTCGAGCGTCCCTTGGAGCAGCGCCACGGCCACGCCGGAGGTATCGCCCTCGAAGTCGGGGCGATTGCCGCCATAGACCACGATGGCCTTGAGGGCGTCTGGACGCTCGAAGCTGTCCTGGCAGGCAAAGGGTCGCTCGCAGATACCCGCGGCCGCATTGATGGCGATACCGCCACCGAAGGAATGGCCCACGAGCCCCAGACGTTCGGTGTCGACGATTTGGAACAGTCTGGAACTGGGGTCTTCATCCGCGAGACGCATCCGATCCAGGACATGGCTCACCACGCCGACCTCGGTGAACAAGGCCAGGCCAAAGCCTGGGATGACTTGTTCGTGGTTCGGGATCACGACCACATAGCCGCGTGCCGCGAGTCGCTGTCCGAACTGGGCGTATCTGGATTTGTCGACCCTGGCTCCCTGGAGCAGGATCACCAGGGGGAAGGCGTCCTCGAAGTAGCGATTGAGTCGGGGCGAGACGATCGGGGCATGGACGTCGGCCAGGTCGCCGCTCGGGAGTCGAACCACCTGGGTGTGCGCGGCCATCAGGCGTGGGGACTCGGGGGCGGCGGTCCCGAGCACGGGGATGAGCAAAGGGCACAGCAGGAACAACCAGCGTGTGTCGAAGGCCAGCGTGGTGGCGGCAAGATGTTGGTTTTTCATGCGATGGATTCCGGGAAAGTTGAATCGACCTAGCGACCTTGTGCCGGTAGGGCGGGCATAGACTAACCGCTCCGGGAACGGGCGCAATTACCCTTTGGGGCAACCCGCGATGGTTGGGTGTTTCGCCCCTTGCCGATGCCTCCTGGCCGCCCTTTCGGTTCTTGTTCTCGATTCGTCAAGCGAGAGTCGCCGGTCTTATGATTGACTCCTGTAAGCGCCTCCTGTAGTGCCTAATTTCAACGCCGCCTTCAAGCGCCAGTTCGGCGAACCGCCGGGCCAACCGCGGTGGGGGCGGCGGATGCCGGCTGGCTGGTGACTTCGACCGGCGCACCGGACAGCCGCCCATCGCCGAGCGAACGACAAGCCGCGAGCGAATACAGGGTTTCCCGGAAATCGCCTAACCGTGTCCAGGGACAATGAGGGGGAAATATGAATCGTCAGTTGTTGTTGGTCGGGTTGATGGTCCTTGGGGTCGCGCTTCTGGCCGGAATCAGCAGTCTGCTGATCTGGTCGCCCGCCGTGCTGGCGTCCGAGACGAGCGACCTCGCGCGCTCGGCCCTGGATCCGGGCGTGCTGCGCTGGGGCTATTTCTCCGCCGCTCTGGTCACGGGACTCGGCTCGCTGGCGGCCGCCTACGCGGTGGGCCGGGTCGGAACGGCGGCGGTCGGCGCGCTGGCCGAGAAGCCGGAACTGTTCGGTCGAGTGATCATCCTGGTCGGGCTCGCGGAGGGGATCGCCATCTATGGACTGATCGTCTCCATCCTCATCCTCAATCGGCTGAACTGAGGACGGGCGCCATGGCCCTGTGCGCCTTCCTCGGCGACGCCTTGACCGGAGCCGGTTTCCGACTCGCCGGCGTCTGGGTCCAGCAGCCGCGACCCCAGGAGATGCCGGCCCTGTTCGAGCGGCTGGCGAGCCGTGCCGGGCCTTCGGGCGAGCCCCGGGTCGAGCTGATTCTCATGACCGCGGAGGTCGCGGAGAGCCTCCCGCCAGCACGCCTGCGCGAGGTCCAGCGCCAGGGATGGCCGCTGGTGCTGGTGATCCCGGACGCGCGCCGGCGCTATCCGGTGCCCGATCTGGTCTCTTCCCTGCGGCGACAGTTGGGGCTCGCCGAATGAATCAGGAGGAACGCGAACGGGCGCTGCTGAAGCTGGTGAGCGACTACCAGGAGGGCGAGTGCCAGACGCTGCTCGAGGCCGCCCGCGCCGAGGCCGGCCGTTTGCTGTCGCTGGCCTATCGCCAGGCGCGGGCGCGTCTGCACGCGCGGGTCGTCGCCGAAAGGGCCAATGCGCGCGAGCGTGTCCATGCGGTTCGGGCCGAACGCGAGACACGCGCCAGGGCCGGCGTCGAACGGGCCAATGCGCGTCTCCTGGAGTTGGCCTGGCCCTGGCTGCGCGAGGCACTCGTCGCCCGCTGGCGGGAGCCGGAGTCGCGCCGTCACTGGATCCGGTTCGCCCGGCTCCAGGCCGAGCGCTCCTTGCCGCCGGGGGTCTGGACGATTCGTCATCCGCCGGACTGGGCATCATCGGAGCGGATGGAGCTGGCGTCGCGACTGACCGGGGAGACGGGGCGTCCGCCACGCTTCCTGGCCGACGGCGCGCTGCGCGCCGGTCTGGTGATCGAGGTCGCCGGGGCCTCGCTGGACATCAGCCTCGACGGACTCCTGCGCGATCGTCCCCGACTGGAAGCCCGATTGCTGGCCCTCATGGTCCGCGCCGACGAGCCCATGGAGGCGGCCCCATGACCCGCGCGATCACGACCTGGATCAGTGGTCCGGTGCTGCGTGCCCGCCCGGACGGACCCTTTCGGTTGCGCGAGTCGGTGACCGTGGGCGAGCGGCGTCTGCTCGGAGAGGTCATCCGTCTCGCGCGCGACGAGATCACCGTGCAACTCTACGAGGACACCAGCGGATTGCGACCGGGCGTCGAGGTGTTCGGATCCGGGCGTCTGCTGTCCATCCGGCTCGGTCCGGCCATCCTCTCGCGCATCTTCGACGGCCTGCTCCGGCCGATCGGCGATCCGCGCGATCCCTACGTCAAGCCCGGAATTCGCGAGGAAGCGGCCAGCCGTTTCCGCTTCACCCCCAGCGTGCGCGTCGGCGAGCGGATCGCGCCCGGTTTCCCGATCGGCGCCCTGTCCAACGGAACGGGTTTCGCCCAACGCTGTCTGGTGCCTCCGGGACATCCAGCCGGCGAGGTGGTCGAGATCCTGGGTCCGGGCGACTATCTGGACGACGAGACCCTGTGCCGCATCCGGGGCGCGGATGGCACGCTGACGGCGGTCGGCATGAGCCATGAGTGGCCGGTGCGACTCCCTCGACCGGTGCTCAAGCGCCTGCCCTCCGACGAACCCATGATCACCGGGCAGCGTCTGATCGACTGTCTCTTTCCGATCGCGCGCGGCGGTACCGGCGCCATTCCGGGCGGATTCGGAACCGGCAAGACGGTTCTGCTGGAGACGGTCGCCAAGTGGTGCGACGCGGATGTCATCATCTATGTCGGCTGCGGCGAGCGCGGCAACGAGATGGCCGGACTCCTGGCCGAGTTCACCGAGATTGAGGATCCGCGCACCGGCCGTCCGCTGATGGAACGGACCCTGGTCATCGCCAATACATCCAACATGCCGGTCTCGGCGCGCGAGGCGAGTATCTATACCGGGATCACGGTCGCCGAGTATTTCCGCGACCAGGGTCTCAACGTCACCCTGATGGCCGACTCCACCAGCCGCTGGGCCGAGGCGCTGCGCGAGGTCTCGGGGCGGCTGGGCGAGTTGCCGGGGGAGGCGGGTTATCCGGCCTATCTGAGCAGCCGGCTGGCCGATTTCTACGAACGGGCGGCGCGGGTGCGCACATTGGGCGGCGACATCGGCTCGGTCACGGTGCTGGGCGCGGTCAGTCCGCCCTCCGGCGATTTCTCCGAGCCCGTGACCACGCACACCAAGCGCTATGTCGGCTGTCTCTGGGGGCTCGACGCCAAGCGCGCCCAGGCCCGTTTCTACCCGGCTATCCATCCCCTGCAGTCCTACAGCCTGGTCGTCGGTCAGCTCGCCCGCTGGTGGCATACCACCGGCTGCACCCGCTGGCAGGAACTGCGCCGCCGCTTCCTGACCCTCTTGGAGGAAGAAGCCCATCTGGAGCGCATGGCCCGCATCATCGGCCGCGACGCCATGCCGCCGCGCCAGCGTCTGGTCCTGCTCTGCGCGCAACTCATCAACCAGGGATTCCTGCGCCAGATGGCCTTTTCCGAGAACGACCGCTACGCCACCCCGGAACGCCAGGCGGTGATGATGCGTCTGATCGGCGGCTTCATCGAACAGGCCGAGCGTCTGCTCGAGGCCGGCATTCCCCCCGAGATCCTGGAGGAGGAACCCATCTTCCGCCGTCTGAGCCGCATGGGCGAGGAAATCCCCGAGGGCGATTGGGACGCCTTCGCCGCGCTCGATCGCGAACTCGCGACCACCGCGCGCCGTCTCCTCGACGCGGCGCGCGAGGCGGGGAGCGCCGAGGCCACATAAGGCGATTTCCGAGAAATATTATCCCCGCGATTCACCCCGTCATGGACAGGATCGTCAGTTGTCAGGGTTTATAAATCTCTGTTTTTAATCCTGTCAATCTTGAGGAATCCTGTTAATCCTGTCCCATTCCGGAGCCTTCGGTCGGGTAGGGACTTTCCCGGAAATCGCCTAAAATGCCGGATCAGGGTGCGACACCGAACGATGCTCCCTTGGGTCGTTTGCATCGCGTCCGTCTTTCGAGGAGCCTCCCCCATGACCGCCGATTCTCGCTCCGCCTCGCGGCACCGCCGCCTGGGGCTCGCTCTGGTCGTGGCGATCCCTCTGCTCGGTATCGGCGCTCAAGGGGCGGCCGAGTCGCCGGCCGGGGCCGCCAGACCGGCACTGACCGTCACCCTGGCCGCGCCGGAGACGCACGAATGGCCGCGCCTGCTGGCCGCCACCGGCACCATCGCGGCCTGGCAGGAGGCCGTGATCGGCGCCGAGATCGGGGGCTATCGGGTCACCGAGGTGCTGGTGGACGTCGGCGACCGCGTCCGCGAGGGCCAACTGTTGATCCGCATCGATAGCGACACGGTAGCAGCGGAGCTGGATCAGGCCCGGGCCTCCGTCGCCGAGGCCGAGGCGATGCTCGCCCAGGCGCGCGACGACGGTGACCGGGCGCGTCAGGTCAAGGGCACGGCGGCCATGAGCGCGCAGCAGGCATCGCAGTACCTCACCTCCGAGCAGACCGCGCTCGCCCGTCTGGTCGCCGCCAGGGCCAAGGTGCGGACCGAGGAGTTGCGACTGACCCAGACCCGGGTGCTCGCCCCGGATGACGGGGTGATCTCGGCCCGTCTGGTGAGCATGGGCTCCCTGGCCCAGCCGGGGCAGGATCTGCTGCGGCTCATCCGCGGCGGTCGGCTGGAGTGGCGGGCCGAGGTGCCGGCGACCGAGCTGAGCCGGCTCGCGATCGGCGGGGAGGCCAGCGTCATCACCCCGGATGGGGGCCGCTTCAGCGGCCGTATCCGCCAGGTGGCCCCAACGGTGGACCCGCGCACCCTCACCGGACTGGTCTATGTGGATCTTCCCCTGGAGGCGACCGGCACGGCCTTGCGCGCCGGGATGTTCGTGCGCGGGGAGCTGGATCTGGGACGCTCCGAGGCCCTGACGCTGCCCCAGAGCGCGCTGCTGCTGCGCGACGGCTTCGCCTACGTGCTGCGGATCGGGGCCGATGATCGCGTGACGCGGGTCAAGGTCCAGGTGGATCGGCGTCTCGGCGACCGCGTGGAGATCGTCGGCGGTCTGGATCCGACGGCCCGGGTGGTGGCCTCCGGAACCGGCTTCCTCACGGATGGCGATCGGGTTCGCGTGGTGGAGGCGCCGCCGCCGATCCTGCCCCCCGCCGAGCCGGCATCGCCCAGATAGCGATGGCCCCGACTGGCCGCCGCGCGCGGCCGGTATCCGCCTCACCCGCCGCCACGCCCTCCATTCTCGCGAGCCCCGATGAACGTCTCCTCTTGGTCCATCCGCAATCCCACCCCGGCGATCCTACTGTTCGCGCTGCTCGGCTTCATGGGCACGCTGGCCTTCATGGGCATGAAGATCCAGCAGTTCATGGACATCGACCTGCCGAGCGTGCGGGTCATCGCCTCCCTGCCCGGTGCCGCTCCGGCCCAGTTGGAGACCGAGGTCGCCCGCAAGATCGAGAGTTCCATCGCCAGCATTCAGGATCTCAAGCACATCTATACCAAGGTGCTGGACGGCAACGTCACGGTCACGGCCGAGTTCCGTCTGGAAAAGACGACACAGGAGGCCGTGGACGACGTGCGCGACGCCGTCTCGCGCATCCGCTCGGACCTGCCGGGCGACCTGGAGGATCCCATCATCGCCAAGGTCGATCTGTCGGGCATGCCCATCCTGACCTACACGGTCGCCTCGCCGCGGATGGACGAGGAGGCCCTGTCCTGGCTGGTCGACAACACCCTCGCCCGGCGCCTGCTCGGCGTGCCTGGGGTGGGGGCGGTGTCGCGGGTCGGCGGGGTGGATCGCGAGGTGCGGGTGGAACTGGATCCGGACCGGCTGCTGGCCCTGGGGGCGACGGCGGCGGACATCTCGCGGCAGTTGCGCCAGTTTCAGCAGGAAGCCTCCGGCGGTCGGGCCGATCTGGGCGGCGCCGAGCACTCGGTGCGCACCCTGGGCACGGTTCAATCCGCCGCCGAGCTGGCCGAGATGGATATCTCCCTGTCCGACGGGCGCCGCATCCGCCTGGGTCAGGTGGCCAGCGTCACGGATACGGTGGCGGAGCGGCGTTCCGCGGCCCTGCTCGACGGACGCCCGGTGGTCGGGTTCGAGGTGGTGCGCAGCCGTGGGGCGGGAGAGATCGAGGTCGCCGAGGGGATCCGCGCCGAGCTGCGCGAGCTTCAGTCCGAGCACCCGGACATCGAGATCACCGAGTCCTTCAACTTCGTCGACCCGGTGGTGGAGAACTTCGAGGGCTCCATGGCCCTGCTGCTGGAGGGGGCGCTGCTCGCGGTGCTGGTGGTCTGGATCTTCCTGCGCGACTGGCGGGCCACGCTCATCTCGGCCACGGCCTTGCCGTTGTCGATCCTGCCCACCTTCGCCGTCATGTACCTGCTCGATTTCAGCCTCAACGTGGTGACGCTGCTCTCGCTCTCGCTGGTGGTGGGCATCCTGGTGGACGACGCCATCGTCGAGATCGAGAACATCATGCGTCACCTGCGCATGGGCAAGACGCCCTACCAGGCGGCCATGGAAGCGGCCGACGAGATCGGCCTGGCCGTCATCGCGACCACCTTCACCCTGATCGCCGTCTTTCTGCCCACGGCCTTCATGGGCGGGGTCGCGGGCAAGTTCTTCGTCCAGTTCGGCTGGACCGCCGCGATCGCGGTGCTCTTCTCGCTGGTGGTGGCGCGGCTGCTAACCCCCATGATGGCCGCCTATCTGCTGCGCCCGCCCCGCCACGATCAGGACCGGCCGCGCTGGCTGGATTGGGTGGTGCGTCTGACGGGGGTCTGCGTGCGTCACCGCTGGCTCACCAGCCTGGCGGCGGCCGCTTTCTTCATCGGCTCCTTCGCCCTGGTGCCCCTGCTGCCGACCGGCTTCATCCCACCGGACGATACCTCCCAGACCCAGGTCAATCTCTCGCTGCCGCCCGGCAGCACACTGGAACAGACCCTGACGGTCGCCGAGCAGGCGCGTAGCCTGGTGCAACGCCATCCCGAGGTGCGGCTCGTCTACACCACGGTGGGCGGCGGCTCGGCCGGCGGCGATCCCTTCCTGCCACAATCGAGCGAGGTCAACCGGGCCACGCTGACCATCCGGCTCACCCCGCGCGCCGCGCGCAAGGGAACCTCCAAGCAGCAGGTGGAGCGTGAACTGCGCGAGGTCCTGACCTTGATCCCAGGGGCACGCATCAACGTCGGGCTGGCCGGGGCGAATGAGAAGTATGTCCTGGTGCTGGCGAGCGAGAACGGCGAGGCACTGGCCGCGCACGCTCGCCTCGTGGAGCGCGAGCTGCGCACCATCCCAGGGATCGGCAACGTCACCAATACCGCCAGCCTGGTGCGCCCGGAGCTGGTGGTGCGACCGGACTTCGCCCGCGCGGCGGACCTTGGGGTCACCTCCGCCGCGATCGCCGAGACGCTTCGGATCGCCACCACCGGGGACTACGACCAATCCCTGCCCAAGCTCAATCTGCCCGAGCGGCAGGTACCCATCGTCGTCAAGCTGCCGCCCGAGGCGCGCCGGGATCTCGCGCTGCTGGCCCGTCTCGGCGTCCCCGGAAGCCAGGGATCCGTGATGATCGGCAGCGTCGCCTCGCTCGCCATCGACAGCGGTCCGGCCGAGATCGACCGCTATGACCGGCTGCGTAACGTCAACCTCGAGATCGAGCTGAATCAGCAACCGCTCGGCGAGGTCGAGAAACAGGCACTGGCCCTGCCGAGTCTGCGCGAGTTGCCGCCGGGCGTGTTCCAGACGACCGTCGGCGACGCCGAGGTGATGGGCGAGCTGTTCGCCAGCTTCGGTCTCGCCATGCTGACCGGGGTGCTCTGCATCTACGGGGTGCTGGTCCTGCTCTTCCGCGACTTCATCCAGCCCGCGACCATCCTCATGGCCCTGGTGCTCTCGATCCCCGGCGCCTTCCTGGCCCTCTATCTCACCGGCACCGCGCTCTCGATGCCCTCGATGATCGGGCTCATCATGCTGATGGGCATCGCCACCAAGAACTCCATCCTGCTGATCGATTACGTGATCCTCGCCCGCCGCGACCACGGTCTGGACCGCTGGCACGCCCTGCTGGACGCCAGTCGCAAGCGCGCCCGGCCCATCATCATGACCACCCTGGCCATGGGCGCGGGCATGCTCCCGATCGCGCTCGGGATCGGCACCGACCCCAGCTTCCGTGCCCCCATGGCGATCGTGGTGATCGGCGGACTCATCACCTCGACCTTCCTCAGTCTGCTCGTGATTCCGGTCGTCTACACCTTCGTCGACGATCTCATCCAGGGATCGCACCGGCTCCTGGCGCGGCGGAGCGCGTCCGGGGCGGCGTCCCAGGTCAAGGCCGAGGCTCCGGGTCGAGACGGGTAGGGGGCTCCCGGCGGTGATTTCCGGGAAATCTCGTACTCGTCATAGACAGGATTAACAGGATTTCGCAGGATTGACAGGATTTATAAAGTGCTGTCTCACCACCTATCGGTTCACGTAGTCAGGGCTTCCAGCCCTGGACAACCAGGCCAGGATGGCCTGGCTACGCTGGTCCGTAGCCTCTGTTCCGGTTGGTTTCGGGAAACTGACAGGTGATCGGAAAGCTCTGTTTTAAATCCTGTAAATCTTGAAAAATCCTGTTAATCCTGTCCATTCCGGAGCCTTCGGTCTTCGGTCGGGTCCGGACGTTCCCGGAAATCGCCTTACCCCGGCGACACGGAGGTCTCGGCCTTGAAGAGGTCGATGAAGATGCGATGGTATTTGCGCAGATGCTTGTCGCGCGCATAGGCGATCTTGGTCGTCTCCCAGGGAAAGAGCGCGCTGAGATCGCGCAGACCGAGATCGGCGTCCTCCTCGGGCTGATAGGCCAGCGCGGCGATGATGCCGACACCGAGCCCCTCGCGCACATAGGTCTTGATCACGTCGGTGTCGGCCGCGCTCAAGACCACCCTCGGCCGCAGTCCGGCCTTGGCGAAGGCGTCGCTGAAGCCGCCCCGCCCGGTGAACCCGAAGACATAGGTGATGATCGGGTGCTCGCACAGGGCGGCCAGCGTCAGGGGTTCCACATCGAGCAGGGGGTGCGGTCGCGGCGCGATCAATCCCCGATTCCAGCGGTAGCAGGGGATGGTCTGGAGACCCGCCTCATCGCCCAGCGCCTCGGTGCAGATCGCCAGATCCACCTGGTCGCGCAGGGCCAGTTCCACCAGTTGCCCCGGCGTGCCCTGATGGATCTGCAATTCCACCTCCGGATAGGCGGCGGCGAACCGCCGGATCACCGGCGGCAGGACATAGCGCGCCTGGGTGTGGGTCGCGCCAAGACGCAACACGCCCCGTGCCTCATCGCTGTGGTCGCGTCCGACCGCGAGGATATTGCCGGTCTGGCGTAGCGCCTCGCCAGCGTAGCGCGCGACCTGCTCGCCCACCTCGGTCAGCCCGACCAGGCGTTTGCCATGACGCACGAACAGGTGCGCGCCGACTTCCGTTTCCAGTTGCTTGAGATGCTGGGTCACGGCCGACTGCACCAGATGCAGCCGCTCCGCCGTGCGGCTCACATTGAAGCGGGTCTCGACCAGGGTGACCAGGGAGCGCAGTTGGCGCAGCTCCATATCATTCCTCGCGATAACGATTCATGAATCATCATTTTATGTCGTCCATGGCCTCTGCCTAGACTCTGGCTCGAAGGGGGCGAACCGCCCCCTAAGCGTCCACCGCGGCGCGCGACACCTGCCAGGGGATTTCGAGCGATGGCGCTGACACATCTGAACGCCTTGACCAGTCCAATCGACGACCGCCAACTGCGCGCCCTCCAGATCGCGCTGAAGGATCTGTCGCCCACCCAGATCGCCTGGGTCAGCGGCTATCTGGCGGGGTTGAGCGGGTCGGGCGCGCCAGCGGAGGCCGAGCCAAGGCCGGTCACGACCATCAGCATCCTCCATGGCTCCCAGACCGGTAACGCCAAGGCGGTCGCGGAGCGGCTCGGCGAGCGGGCGCTCGGCCAGGGACTGGATGTCCGGGTGCTCTCGATGAGCGATTTCAGCCCGCGCAAGCTGACCAAGGAACATCTGGCGCTCTTCGTCGTCAGCACCCACGGCGAGGGCGAGCCGCCCGAAAGCGCCTATGCCTTGCACGCCTTCATCCAGGATCCCGGCGCCCCGCCTCTGGAACATCTGAGCTAAGCGGTCCTGGGGCTGGGGGATTCGAGCTACGAGCATTTCTGCCGGACGGCGGTCGAGTTCGATCGTCGACTCGACGACCTGGGCGCGCGGCGGATCCTGCCGCTCCAGTGCTGCGATCTGGACTATCAGCCCGAGACCCAGCGCTGGACGGCGGACGCCCTGGAGCGGCTGGCCAGGCTCGCGCCGCCCAGGCCGAACAACGTGGTGGCGATGCCGGGCGCGCGCCCGAGCCAGCCGCGCGCGCCCGGCAAGGACAACCCCTTGTAAGTTAGTTTTGTCCGGTTGTAGGTTTGTTTTACCCGTCTCAGACCGTAACCCCTCTGATTTCGAGATCGTGGGAGAGCTTGGGTCGATGCGGGGTTTTCCTCAACAACCCGAACAGTTGCCAGGGCGTAAAGCCCGATTCTGCAAGGCGGGGTATAGGGAGGGATGAGCATGCATTCTGAAACCTGTTGGGTTGGTGTAGACGTCTCGAAGTCAACCTT